>NZ_QTUQ01000009.1:0-75958 GCF_003435745.1 Alistipes sp. AM16-43 | reverse complement strand
CCTGCCGCTAGCGTTCATCCTGAGCCAGGATCAAACTCTCCATTGTATAAAATTATAAATGTTTTGTTAGAGTCCTGACTATTCGTTTATCCTTTATAAAAGGAAATTGACAGATAAATACTACATTTCTTTTCTCTCAAAATATAACCAGTAATTCAAAGAACCAGTTTGAAAAATCGCATTTACGATGCGAAAGGACTGCAAAGATAGAGTAACTTTTTGAATCCTGCAAATCTTTTTTCAAAAAACTTTTTAAGAACTTCGCGTCTCGGGAAATCGGGCTTACACAGAACTTTGAGCTCCTTTATTGTAAACTTTCAGCCTTCGTAAGAACAACCGTTTTTCTCAAACGCGGATGCAAAGGTAGCGACTTTTTTCGAACCTGCAAATATTTTCGCATATTTTTTGCATAAAAGTTAAAAATTCTTCAAATCTGAGGTATACACCTATATTTTATTAGAGAAGAATTAGTCGGCCAGCCCTTATGAAGCCCGGGCCGCACATCGCCGCAACCGGGAAGCCGACCTGCGGGGCCGAGGGCTTCCACGGAAAAGACCGCAGCGAGTAAATTCGGGTCGAGTCCTGCAAAACTGAGATTTTTTACTATTTTTGCGTCAGATTATCCGACCGATATGAATTTCAGAAAAATATCACTGCTCGTGCTGATCCTGCTCATCGCGGATCAGGCACTCAAGATCTGGGTCAAGACCCACATGCACCTCGACGAATCGATCGTCGTCTTCCCGGACTGGTTCCAATTGCGCTTCATCGAGAATAACGGCGCGGCCTTCGGGATGCACATCGCCACCAAAGGCGGGTTCGACTGGGGGAAACTCCTGCTCGGGATTTTCCGGATCGTGATGGTCGGGGTCATCGGCTGGCTGATGCACCACCTCCTCAACAAACGCAAAGACACCCCCAAGGGAGTCATCGTCGGCCTGGCGCTGGTCATGGCGGGAGCGCTCGGCAACATCATCGACAGCGCGTTCTACGGGCTGCTCTTCTCGGAGTCGACGCCCTATACGGTCGCACATTTCGGCGGACACTACGCCGGGTTCATGATGGGCAAGGTCGTCGACATGTTCTATTTCCCGCTCTTCCAGTGGAACGGCGTACCGCGGTTCCTGAACTTCCTGGTGGACAGCAACAACTACTTTTTCGGGGCCATCTTCAACCTGGCCGATGCCTATATCTCCGTCGCCGTCATCTATCTGCTTCTGTTTCAGTACAAATTCCTGAGCAAGTAGATTTTTTTCGTAAAAATAGTTGGTGAATGAGAAAAAAGTATTACTTTTGCACACCACAATTTCCAAAAGCCCAGGTGGCGGAATAGGTAGACGCGCACGTTTCAGGTGCGTGTGCCGCAAGGCGTGCAGGTTCGATTCCTGTCCTGGGCACTTGGTTAAGCCTCGTAATCTTTGATTACGGGGCTTTTTTAGTTTTCAGTATAACCGTCCTCCACACCCATGCAAAAGCACTGCCCGGGATCGGACACGGGACAAAACAGCGATTCCGCACCGAACGCTCCCGCACCCCGCAATGCATGCCCGACCGGTCGAAGCTATTCCTCGCCCACTCCCTCAATCGCGATCTCGAAAGGCGAAGCGGCGCCCGCATGGTAGATAAACAACTTCCGGAAGAACACTCCATCCCGTTCGGCTTCATAGGTCACTTCAATCCGCGACCACCGGCCGGGCAGCAGAGGCGCCTTGTCCCAGACAGCCGAAGTGCATTCGCAGGTGGTCATTACTTTGGTGATTACGACAGGGCACGAACTGACGTTGGTGAAGCGGAAGACGACTTTTTTCTTATGCCCCACCCTTATCCGCCCCAGGTCTGCAACCCGGGATTCGAACCGGAAAAGCGTATCGCTGCCGGCAAGGCCGGCGTGTTCCCGATCCGTACCGATCAGTGCCGGAGTGGGTAGCAGCCCGTCGGCCGCCCCCTCTCCGCCATTTGCCACGAAGCACATGATTCCCGCGGCCACAACCACGACCACGGCTACGGCTACGGACATCGGCACCGCGACCGCACTGAATACCTGGCTATTTTTTTTATCCATCTTCGACAGAGCCCCATTTTATTGATGAACGAAACCACAGGACAGCTTCAATATCGGGTCATAGAGAAGCTACAATTTTTCCAGCAGCGCCCGAAGGAAATTTTCAGTTTGCTGCGATGTTTCTTTAAATGCGGTAAAGAAACCCTCGCATCTCATATCTTGTGTAAGGATAAAGAAATAGGGATTGTTGACATCTTCTATCGGAATTCCGAGTCGGTCAACGCTATACAGCCCGCAGGAGACTTCATACGTGTTCCTGAGTATCCTCAAGTCCCTTGCATTGTGATAATCGCACAGTATGATCAGCCCCATTTGGGCACGGTCATCGAGGATCGATTTCAACAGCTTGAAGTGCATCGCAATACAGGACAGGCAATTCATTCTGCTGAAACGATAGACCAGCGTTCTGCCATGCGCGGACACGACCTCCGACAAAGGCAACTTATTGCCCTCCGCGTCAGTCAGCACCGTCGTGGGGGGGGGAAAAGGCAAAACCCTTCCGAGGAGAGCTCATAGGGCCTGCAAAAAGCCATATTCTCGAATGCGGTCTGAATTACCGCCATTCTGTTCAACTGCTTCGAATAGGCGATATATGTTTTTGCCATGACACAGGCCGTGAACCCGAAAAGGAGCACCAAACCCACTGAAAGCAGGAGGATATGCGGCTTCTGTTTGGGCATGGCTATTCCTCCTGTTTTATGTCGAATACGAACAATACCGGGTTATCGTTCTCGGACAGTTTATCCAGCAATCCGTACAACTCTTTTTCAAACCCGGTTTTCGGTATCCTCTCCGTCATGGATTCATAACTGGAGCCGAGCATATTTGCGTCGATCCAGCATATTAACTTGTTGCCGATCACACCGTCTATGCAGAAGGAGAATTTATCCGAAAAATTACTATCGATAGCATATTCATAGATCGATATTTTATCGTCCTCCTTGTCATATAAGAAATAATAATCCTTTTCACCCGTAAAGGTCACCTCCGCAAAAATATACCGTTCCGATTGCTGAATCCGGTTTATCCCCAATACGGCATTCCGCCCCCGGTTATCCTCGAAAACTTTTTCCGGACGTCCCGAAGTGTATTTGGCTTTGGGGTCTTTGAACTCCATACGGTATTGCACACAGACACTGTCATTGGAAACCTTATAGATATGATCGTCTCCCGAATAAATCACCAGGGCTTCGTTTCCTGCTATTCCGTATTGGGGGCCGTTTATTCCCAGAGCATAGGGATCTTTTTTAAAAGGCAGATATTTGGAATAGCCATCCCCATCCCGAGCGTTCGAAAAAAGCCGGTATTTACCAACCGCAGAATTACTCCAATCGTTCATATAATAAGTAATATCCCCAATTGCAAATAATTCTGTACACCAGATTTGTTTAAATAAATCATAATTATCCGAAACTGGTTGTAAGGTCAGACGGTCATAGAATATCTGTTTTCCTGCAAAATGGTCTATTACAATAATACTACGATCTGTAACCGTCATAAAGGATAGATTGGTATACTCACCCGGGCCGCGCCCGTGCTTATGGATTTTTCCGGCATAACTCCCGTCCGGATTGAAAACATAGACCGACTGCGACATATGATCCATGATATAAAACTTTCCGTCCACGATTTCCAATTTATCGATATTGGATATTAGGCACTCGTCTTTCGTCGCAAGGGGGACGATCCGGAAGGTGGTATTGAGAATTTTATCTAAATCGATCTCCGTCACATTTTCCCTCGAATCGAAAACAATGCTTTTTATATTGTCAGGAATTTCCTCCTCATTCGAACAGGCAGTCATTGAAAATTGCCCAATCAAGCAAACAATGATAAAATTAAAATATTTCATAATCATATTTTTTTACCTCCCTACCACTTAGCCTATGTAGTAGGGAGGAAATAAATTTATATGTCATCTGGCACGAATAGACAGTGCACCCGGAACCTTTTCTAGGACAAGTCTCAATAATCCCAGTCACTTTTACAGACGTCCACCCTAAACTTCCAGATAACTTTTCATTTGAATAAGATACCTCTCCGTTTACACCTACATTACGATACATGACGCATGATTGAGGTTGCCCCAATAAGTGCTCATAATGATATATCGAGCCGTCTCCTTCATTGTTACTTGTCTCTTCATTTTCATTCTTCGCCAAAGCTTCGATATTGACAGACAGCAATGCCTGGGTAGTTTTATTGTAAGTGATAAACCCCAGCACCAAGGCAAATGTCAGAAATGCAGCACAGAGTATAAAAATAAATTTTTTCATGTTTTTGTTTTTTAAATTCTCGATTGGTACCTGCGATCCGGCAACGCTCCGTCGGCGTTATTTCCGAATCCAGTTTGTCGCCCGTCAGGACGGGCCAGCCTACTAAACAGTGGGAAGGCAATAGTCTTCGGTCTACATCCGTTGTCTTACATAAATAGACAGCACCTACTTTCTTTTTGAAGGGAGCCCGGGGCGGAGATCGCTGCGCATGAATTTGCACGATTCGGCAGCGCCCCCGCCCTTTTCGTTCCCTGAATCTCAGTTTGCCGGCACGGCACGGCTACCACCATACTTGTTCGTCGTTCTCGTACGTAAAAATACGTTCCTCCTTGCCCTTGGTATGGTTCCTCAAAAGCAACAGGGCATTCCCGGGGACATTGTCGTAGTGTAAAACATGCGTCCGATCCCCGATGCGCCTGCCGAGGGATACGAACCGGCCATCGCGGCAATAGAACAACTCGTAAAGCTCGTCCGCCTGTATGAAATTATCGTCATTGCGCGGCAGGAACATCACGCTACCCAGGGTCTGAGGCCGGTCGAAAGCCATGCCGCCCCAGCAGCGGGATTCCTGCGGGGCATTGAAATAGGTGAGCGGATCCCCGTCGAATAATTTGTATTTGTCGTCGCCCGAATTCCCGTAGCTGCCTTCGGTTCCGATTATCTCCCCGACGAGCTTTTCCCCCGACGGGGCATAGAACCCGACCTCGGCCATATTCACGAATGCACCGCTCGGGGAGAGATAACGTATATACCGGAAGGTTATGCTGTCCCCCAGTTGCGCGTAATACGGCCTGGCTTCCGGCACCTCGGGCGTAACGTAGACAGTCCGGGCATCCCGGAAATCGGGACTGTCCGCAACCTGGAACCGGCCGTTTTTCACCCGGTTGAGGATAAACTCCAGCTCAAAGAAAACCGGGTATTTCCGCTTCAGTGTGACGGAAACCTCGGCCCCGTCGGGTTTACGCACCGCCACCCCGCCCTCTTTCGAGACCGTAAACGGATCCGTTGCCGGAAGGAGGAGCCCCCGGTCATAATACATGACCATATAGGCGCAGCCCTTTTCGACATGATCGAACGCAACCCGCCCGCGCTTTATCCGGCTCCAGGCGACAGGCACCCAGTTCCGGTTGTCGAAAACGACCAGGTAGGCGAATTTCTTTTTGGCCGCGATCGGGATCGTCAGTTTCATGGCAAGGTCGATGCCGTCGAAATACGATTCCGAAACGTCCTTTATGAAGGGGGATCGGAAGGCCGGCGGAATTCCCTCCGCCAGGGCTCCCCTTTGGTTGGGCAGGCTCTGGGGCTGGAAACTGAACATCTTGCGGTAAACCTTCCCGACACGCTCCTGCGGCCGGGATTCGAAATGCTTGCCGAATTCCGGGTCGCTCATCCCGAAAGAGTAGAGCACGCTATCGACCCGCAGCGAATTCCAGCTGTGCGACTGGCTCCGGTTGGCCCACTGGATAATGTAGTCGTAATTTACAGGCAGCCCGACGCACCTCAGCGCATACCACATCAGGCTCGTGATCTCGGGGCATGCACCGCCTGCCGCCCGCAGATAATCCGACGGCCTCAATGCCATCCTCATGACCGATTCGTCGATGACCTCGTAATCCATCCTGCGCAGGCTGTCCTGGATCGTCCTGGCCGCAATGTAACGATCCGCCCCGGCCTGCTGCAGGGGGCGGATTATTTCAGCGAGGAAATCCCTGTAATGAGGCATCCAGTCCTCCGCCAGTTCGTTCTCGATCCGGTAAGGCAGGACATATTCACAGAAATCGCCGAACGACAGCCCCTTTGTCCACGGGTAGTCCAGCGTCGCAAAAGCATTGTCGATATGCCGGATCAAAAAATCGCGGCTGAGTTCTGAAAGGTCGAATGCCGGATGTACGTTCGTAAAATCGGGATTATAATTCTTCGCCCTGCCCCTCAGCACCTGCCTGGGGATATCCTTATCACAGAAAAGGGAATCATAATCGCATTTGAAATCCTCCAGTCCCTTTCCCGCATAGCCGTAATGGAGCGGAAGGTTCTCGATCAGGAACCGGGCCGCCCGGTATTTCAGCGAATCGGCCTTGTCCGTGCTGTAATGTTGCAGAACCGCTTCCAGTTCCGGACGGTTTTCGCCCGCAAGTTCCAAAGCCGCCTCCAGCCGGGATTCACAACCGGCGCATATCCATGCCAAACCGAACGATAAGATCAGCCTGACGGCAGTACGGTCAAAATTTTTCATAATCGAAACACTTTTACATCTATTCTTCCCTTCCAGTTACTATCCACCCCGGATGGGGGGGGGCATCCCCGCAACCCATCCCGGATTTTATTTATCCAGTCAACGATTGCCATGTTTTTCAATACGGCAATCGGCGAAGCTGTTATCATAACAAGATTGATCAAGCGGGGTGATATCTTCTGTGAAGTTACTTTTTAAAACATCAAAAACAAAATATTTTTACATTATTTTGAACCAATATTAATATTTTTGTTTTATTTTGTAGTAAATAATCAAATATCTTGATTAACTATATAATGATTGCGTCTTTATTTTGTGTTCTTAAAATAAAATTATATGGCCAAATTCTGCTATTTGATGACCGGAATCATCATCATCCCGCTGTGGTGCGCCTCGTGCAATGACAATAATCCCAGGAAAGAAATCCAGAAGATCGTAAAGGAATGGATCGGGAAAACGGTACTGCTGCCGCAGGATATACAACCGACTTCGTATTCCTGCGACACGGTTTGCGACCCCGCGAAATCGAAAAAACCATTCAGGATACTGAATTTCACAGACTCGATAGGCTGCACCTCCTGCAAGCTGAAATTGTTGACCTGGAACGCTTATGTGAGGGAAATCGACACGACGCTGGCCGACAAGGTCGATTTCCTGTTCTATTTCCACCCGCAAAACGAACGCGAACTCGGGTTGATATTACGGGCCGACGGGTTCGAACTGCCGTTTTATATCGACCGTGAAAATGAAATCGACAGGCTGAATAGCTTTCCGAAGAACCAGGCCTGCCAATGTTTTCTCCTCGACAGCACCAACAAGGTTTTACTGGTCGGTAACCCGACGCATAAGCCGCGGCTTTGGGAGTTGTATAAGGAGATAATATCCGGGAAGAAGGCGGACAGGGTTCCCACGACCGACATACGTATCGCCCGACCGGAAATCGAGGTTCCGAATTTGAGGATCGGCAGCACGGCACAGGCGGCCTTCGTCCTGGAAAACATAGGGGACAAACCGCTGGTAATAACCCACATCGACGCCTCCTGCGGGTGTACGAAACCGTCATGGAACCGGAGCCCCGTCATGCCCGGAGAGAAATCCGAAATCAAAGTGGAGATAATCCCCGACAAGGCCGGGGCTTTCGACAAGACATTGCGGGTCTTCTGCAATACGGCCGCCGGCAGCACTTCGCTGAAGATCATCGGTATGGTAGAGGAATAATTATCGGGAAAAACGAGGGCGGAGAATTGCCTCGGGAAAAGACACGTTTTCTCCGCCCGGCCGCCAAATCCCGGAAAAGGAAAGGAGGTTGTGCAAAAATAGTCAATTGATCCCAAACCCCAAGCGGGTTCGCCGTTGTTGAAAGGATAGACACAACGCATCGAGTAAACTGTGAACGAACAGAAAAAGAAAAACGCTATGAAAAAGAAAATTACGTTCGGCTTGGTGGCATTCGCCATGGTGGCAGCCTCGGCCGTATTTATGAAGAGCATTGCCAAGGACGACCTGTCCGCAATGATCCAGGCCAATGTGGATGCATTGGCTGAGTTTGAATTCGGCGGTCAATCTTGGAATGAGAACGACACGCATTGGGTCGGATCGAACTGGAAGCCTGAAGTAGTAGAATGCACTGGAACCAGAGGGAATGCCACCTACTGGGGACAGATGGTTAAATGTAACACCGGCGATGGAAATTGCTATGATGGCACTGACTGCATTTAGTCATTATTAATTTGTAACGGTTGATGTAATTATAGTTGAACTTTACAAATACATCAACCGTTACATTATACCATCTCATTTAACAACCCAAATAAATCTCCCATGAAACAACTGATCACAATTATTATATTCTCCTTACTATTCTGTGCTTGCGGCACCTCGCCACAAAACAATAGCATGGCATTAGTACTGTCCGATACTGAAATAATTAAAATCAATCCAGGTTCCCCACATTTGATAAGAGCCGACATGGCCAAAACCATCGACACAAAGAAATTACTGGATATGATTCAATCGATCGATTACATAAAACTGGATTCGTCCGAACCGATGGGGCCAATTAACAAAATGGTCGTAACAAACGATAAAATCTTCATAATGGATTCTTTTGCGGCTCAGCAAATTTTTGTATTTGACAAAACAGGCAAACTGTTATACCGGATCAAGAATAAAGGCAGGGGGCCCAAAGAATACATTAGTATCTGGGATATGCAAGTCGACACCATCCGGAATGAAATACTTGTAAATGACGCGCTGGCCCGCTCCTACCTTTATTATTCCACGGATGATGGGACATTCCTACGGCGGGAAAAGGGAATAGCGAACTGCTATTTGGCACGTATCGACAGCCTATATATTAACCTCACCGGAGTCGGACAGGATTTTAACGACAACGAGAATTGGGCGATTATAATCTCGGATAAAGATTCTGTTCTTTTCAAGGGGTTTGAGCCTACACCGCTTCAAAATGACGATTTTATTATCAATAGTTTTACTTACGATCGTAATGGAAATCTTTTATATACTCCAGTTTATTCAGACACGGTTTACCGGTTCTCTTCGGTCTGCGTCGTAGAACCGGAATATGTGATTTGTCAGGAAAAGAGTGTGTGGAGACGTCATGACGAAAAAATATCTTACCAAGAGGTGAAAAAATTAATTTTAGAAAATAACTATACCAGATATGGCGGAAAATTTTACGATATGGAAAAATACGCATATTTCGAAATCGGCCGTGAGGAAGATGAATATGTTGTCCCCATCTCCTGTTTTTGGAACAAGCAAACTGATATGGTTTACGCATGGAGTTCAAAAGGGTGGAGCGAATATCCGGATATAGGGGAGATTATCCGACAACCGATAGCCGTCTACGGCGATACGTTTTTCAGCACCTGTTCGCCGCAAATCCCCGAAGAATACAGGGAAAACCTGAGCCCTAAGATCAAAAGCCTGCTGGAGTGTTCGAAGGAGAGCGACAACCCGATCGTGGTTGCGTATACGTTGAAATAATCGTAAAAACGCCCGGACAGAAGACCAAATAAGAAAGCATATGAAGCAACTAACAACCACAATTATAACCGCCCTATTCTGCGCTGCCTGCGGAACCTCGCCACAAAACGACAGCAGGGCATTAGTACTGTCCGACACGAAAATTATTAAAATCACCCACGACACTCCGCACCCGATTCGGGCCGATAATGCCAGAATTATCGGCATGGATGAAATGCTCGATAGGGTCAAATCAATCGACTACATAAAACTGGATTCATCCGAGCCCGTCGGTGTAATCAACAAAATGATCGTAACAAAAGATAAAATATTCATACTGGATGCCTATGTTGCCCAACAGATCTTCGTATTTAGTAAAATGGGCAAGCTGTTATACCGTATCAAAAATAAAGGCCGGGGGCCGAAAGAATATCAGAGCATCAGAGATATGCAGGTCGACACCATCCGGAATGAAATACTTGTAAATGACGCGTTGGCTCGCTCCTATCTTTATTTCTCCACCGATGACGGAGCGTTTCTCCGTAAGGAAACGGGAGTGGCGAACTGTTATCTGGCGCATATCGACAGTTTGTATATAAATTATCAAGCCCCAGAACAGGATTTTAACGACAATGAGAATTGGGCGATTCTCGTTTCCGACAAAGACTCCATTCTCTACAAGGGCTTCGAACCAACGCCACTTCAGAATGATAATTTTATTAACAATAGCTTTACTTATGACTGAGATGGAAAGCTTTTGTTTACTCCAGTCTACTCCGATACTGTTTACCAATTTATGTCTATATCCATAGTATCACCTAAATATGTGATCCACCAAAAGAAGAGCATATGGAATCTTTATAACAAAAAAATACCCCCGCTGGAAGTAGATAAGTTAATCAAGCAGAACAACTACACAAGATATGCGGGTAAATTTCTTGATGGGGAAAGTTATGCTTCTTTTGAAATAGCCCACAAATGGGAGGAATATATTACCCCCAGACCTTATTTTTGGGATAAAAGAACCGACATAGTGTTTGCATGGGATACTGCCAATGTGGATGAAGATGCAATTGTCCATGAAATTATCCGACAACCGATAGCCGTCTACGGCGATACGTTTTTCGGCACCTGTTCTCCGCAAATCCCCGAAGAATACAGGAAAAACCTAAGCCCTAAGATCAAAAGCCTGCTGGAGTGTTCGAAGGAGAGCGACAACCCGATCGTGGTTGCGTATACACTGAAATAATCGGACGCAGGCCTTGCATCGAGAACCGTTTTTTCTGGATTACAAAATTGCACCTTATTTTCAAAACGGCAGGCGGATAAATTGATTTTTAGTCTATATTTTGATCGGACGGACTTATCGGAATCCGGTAAGCGCCCCATATGCCGGATTTCCGGGGCATAGATTCCCGGAAGAGAAGTTGCCGGAAGCGGGATCCGGTGTTCCGCCCGGAAAAAGCAGGGGCGGAGCCTTTACAGCCTCCGCCCCGCGCAATCTTACCGTCATCCGTCAATACACCTCGAATTCATAGATTCTGGCGGTATTTCCTTCGCTTTGGTCAGGTTTTGAGACCACGAGCCTCACGTATCGGGCGATTATGGGTTCTGGAAGGATCCTGTCGGTTTCGAAAGCCGTGTTGTCATAGACCGTGTCCACCGTTTTCCACTCCTCGCCGGGGCTTTGGCGCACCTGCAGCGAGTACTCCTTTGTAATGTAGTCCAGGGATTCGAGCGCAGCATGCATGACATACCATCCCCGGATCGTGGTCTCCCGGCCGAGGTCTACCCCCAGCAGTTTGGGTTTGGCATCGCTGTAATCGCACCACTTGGTGGACACATCCTCGTCGGTGGCGCACTCGGCCCTCTCGGAGGCGTTGACCTCCCCCGACCTTTCCACGACGGGTTTGCCATAGAGCAGGTTCCTGCGCCCGGCCTGCGAGGCGTCGGCGCCTTTCACGGGCAGCTGCACGCGCAGCAGATCGCAGGCCGCGCCGATACCTCCGGCAGGATCTTCGGCCACCGTCGCCGCGAACACCACGATGCGCGGGTCGTCGGGCAGTACCAGCTGCCGCGCCCCCTCGGGGATGTCGAGGCCGATGCGGAACATGTAGGTGAATTCGTAGGGTCTGTCCTCGTTGCGAATCATATCATGCTTGTGCGTGCCCACGAAGGCCACCTGCGCATCCTTGAGGTAGGGCTCGGTATGCCCCGTATGGCCCCACTGTCCGATGAAGCCGCCATAATAGGGTACCAGTGCCGTGTGCTCCTTTCCGTCGACGGTGAATACGGCCTGCGTGTCGTACATGGTCGAGGCGGCCAGCAGGTAGAGCTTGCCGTAGCGCCCGCGGGGCAAGTCGATGGTGTCGCGGCGGCATTTGACACCGTTCTGCGCGGCGGGATCCCCGATCTCGAAACCGACACCCCCGTACACGATGCGGGACGGCATCAGCTCGGCGGCGTAGGAGTTGCCCTTGCCGTCGAAGTTGGAGTCCGAGCGGAACGGGTTGTAAGAGGCCGTCTTGACGTTGTAAGGCAGCTCCACAGCCGCCTCCGCGGCGGGCGTGAGCGCCCGGACGGGCCTGGCGAGTTTCACGCGGAAAGTCTTCATGCCGAAGGGCCCGACCTCGAAGCGCAGCTCGCGGCCGCTGAACTCCGCGTCGCCCACGACGTCCTCCACGCCGTTGAGCTCCCGGGCGTCGACGATCTGAGCCGCGAAGCTCGCCACGGCCTGCTGCGACCCGAGCCCCGAGGTCTCGTAGAAACGAACCACATATTCGTCCGAATCCTCGGCCTGTTTGAGCGCCCGCAGCGCCACATTGGGGTTCTGCGAGGCGACCAGCGAGAAGCTGCGGCCCAGCACCCCGCCGTGGCGGGGCGCGACGAATGCCCGAAGCGGCTGGTTGAGCACCTCGGCCTTGCGCACGGCACCTCCCGCGCGGTAATCGCCCGCGTGCCCTACGATCGAGTAGGTGAACGTATGGTGTCCGAAGTCCTGCTTGTTCTGGTATGCGTAGCCGCCCTTGGTCGCAGGCGTATGCAGCAGCGTAAGGCGCAGCGTGTTGTCCGCGGGTTTGTCCCAGCCGTACTTGCTGTCGTTGAGCACCGAGACCCCGTAGCTGCCGTCCGCGTCGGTGAGGTCGGCCCACTGCTGCGCATAGACCTCGTAGGCGGTCGCGGTGTTGTTGCCCCGCGCCACGGAGCCCACGCCAAGGTCATAGACCGCCTCGGGGTTAGAGACCGAAAGCGGGAACTCGGCCTTCAGCAGCGCATTGGACGACTGCCAGTCGATGTCGTTCACAAGGTCGATCCTGTCGGCCTGGGCGCCTTCGCGCAGCGTGATCCACTGCCGAAAGCGGGAAGCCCCCAGCGTGCGTTCCACGCATACCGAGGCGCGCAGGGGCCCCTCTTCGGCCACGGTGACCTTCACCTCGCCCGTGATGGCCTGCGGCGATGCGTCCACGGTCTTCTTGAGGATCTCCCAGGCCGGCCAGCTGTAAGACTCGTTCTGCGGGAAGAACGCAAGGCGGATGGACTTGCCGGCGGCCACCAGCTCGCGGCCATGACGCTTGTCGACGATCGACGAGATGTCGCCGTTGGCGTCCAGCGTAAGTTTATAGACGCTGTTCTCCAGCCCCCATGCGCCGGCCTTTATCGCCGGGGCCTTCGGCTGCCCGCCCTTGCGGATGTCGTAGACGGCATACCCCGCAGCCGGGACGGTGGCCTCGACCAGCAGCCGCGTCTGCCCCTGCTGCGTGCCCAGCACCTGCGAGGGAACCCGGACGCCCTTGTCGTCGTAGACCGTGAACTTGCTGCCTTCGAGCGGAAGCGTAACTTCCACCACGTCCGAGACCTCGAACCCCGCAGCGTTGTAGAGCACCACGGGGAGCCCTTTGACATCGGTATCCAGACCCCGCGAAACCGCGCCAACCGAGGTCGTGAGTACGTCCGCGAACTGTTTGAGCGAGATCAGCTCGTCGTTCCACGAGAACTCGTAGGCACGGGGGATGCTCGTACCCGTAAGGTCGTCGTGGAACTGGTGCCAGATAAAGCGTTTCCAGGCCTCGGTGAGAACCTCGCGCGGGTAGGGCACGGCCCCGAGCCAGTCGGCGGCAACGGCGCTGCGCTCGGCAGCGTCCGCAAGCTGTTCGTTGCGGCGGTTGTAGAGCTTCATCGCAGCCTGCGAGGTATAGCAACCCGTGGCATGCACGTCCATCAGCAACTCCCCGTTCCACACCGGAAGCTCCGGGTGGGCGGAATAGGGAAGGTAGTCCTTGTAGAGGCGGTCGCTCGTGGCGCTGATGATCTTCACGGGCCCGTCACCCTGCAATCCCAGTTCCAAAGCCCGCACCGACTCGATGGTCGGGGCGCCGCCCGTGTCGCCCGTACCGTAATAGTGGTAAACGGCATTCAGAGGGTTGCCCTCGGCGATGCCTTGCAGGTACTTGCTATGGCTGAGGTCTTCGTAACGCCACTTGGTCGTATAGTTGTGGGCGTCCATCACGGCCATGATACGCGAACCGTCCACGCCCTGCCACAAGCCGATCTCGAACGGAATCTTGCTCGCGCCGTGGAACGAGCGGTGGCGCCACATGAGTTTCTGCGTCGAGAAGCCGATAAGGCCGCTGTGTGCGGCGATCGTCGGAAGCGTCCACCCGAAACCGAAGCAGTCCGGAAGGAAGATGTCCGTGCCTTCGACCCCGAATTCGCGGCGATAGAAGTGCTGTCCGTACAGGATATTGCGCGTGAAGGACTCCGCGGACGGGATATTCGGGTCGGTGGCGTCCCACGTGCTGCCCGTGACATGCCAGCGACCCTCGCGGATGTAACGCTTGATCAGCTCGTACTGGTGCGGGTAGTACTCCTTCATCCACTGGTACTTGATGCCGCCCTCAAAGTTGAACACGTAATCGGGGTAGGTGCCAAGGAGAAACAGGTTTTGATCCAGCGTCTTCGGGATGTACTCCCGGATCGAACGCTGCACGTCCCAGTTCCACTGGGAATCAAAATGCGCATTGGATACTAAATAAGCTTTGGGGCTATTCTGTGAAAAGACATGTGCTGAGATCAGCACAGACAGGAACAATAATAAAATTCGTTTCATGGGCTGGTTGGTTTAGACTATTTCTGGGTTAAAGAATTTATATCCGTATCGGGTTTCAAAATTAGCCGGAAACGCCCCGCAAAAAATATTTTTAAATGACATATTAGTATGATCTTTTGACATAATTCGTAAAAATGCACGAATAACCCGGATATTTCGTTCTCCCGGCACAAAAACGGGGCTGCGGGGCATCCGGCAAAAACGGAGGAGCCATGTCCGGACAACAAAAACAGGAATGCGGAAAGCACCCCGGACACACGGCTACGGATAGACGGAGAAGCAGCCGGACAAAGGCAGGCCCGGGCAATCCGGTGCCGGGAGGGGTCAGCGGCAGCTGAACACGACGCTCTGCGAAGCGCCGTGTTCGTCGATCACGGTCAGGCGGTGCTTCCCCGGCGCCGGGCGGACGGAGATTTTGTGTTCGAAAGAGGTCGAACCGACGTAGTCGTCGTCGATATGCCAGAACAGCACGGCATTGCGGTCGCGGTGCACGGCCGTAAAGACAAGGCTTTGCTGCTCCCCTTCGAGCGACCTCGGGGCGACCAGCACACGCCCCGGCTGCGGATAGATGATGTCGATGGGGTTGTTTTCGGCTTGGTTACCCGGCAGGCCGGGATGCAGCGGGGGCAGCGGACGGTAGTCGGGATGCTGCCGGCGGTAATACCACTCCTGCGCAGGCGGGAGGATAAACATCGGCATGCGGACGATCCTGGCCGGGTCGTAGCAATCCGCCGTCACACGGTATTTCAGGTCGGCGCTCAGGTTGACGATCCGGTGGTAGGGGCACACCTCCCCGACGGCGGCTGCACGGGGAATCATCACCGTATCGCGGTCGGGACAGATATGCGAAGCCAGATAGCCGCTCTGGCGGCAGACCACAGCGGGTTCCAGGTCGCCGACGGGCTCCGCGAACCACTCCCCTTTGGGCAGCAGGCCGAAGACCTCGAACAGGACAGGCGCGGCATACCCCACGCCCGTCATCAGCGGGCGCCCCTCACCCGTGCAGTTCCCGACCCAGACCCCGACGGCATAGTCCGGGGTCATACCTACGGCCCACGCATCGCGGTTGCCGTAGCTGGTACCCGTCTTCCAGCCTATCTTCTTCGACGACGAGAAATACTGCCATTCGCCCTCCTCCTCGGGACGGGCCACGTGGCTTATCGAATTGGCCATCAGCCATATCGCGCCCCGCGAGAGGGGAATATCCCCGGCATCGACCTCCGTGCCGCCGCCGGGGTCGTAATGCGGGGTGCGTATCGTCTGCCGACCGTTGAGTTTGGCCGCCATCTTCATGTAGGCCGAGGTCAGATCCCACAACGAAATCTCTGCGCCGCCCAGAATCAGCGAAAGCCCGTAGTGGCCGGCGCTGCGGTTGATCGTCCCGAAGCCCAGGGCACGCACCAGCGCGAGGAAATTCTCCCGCCCGTACTTGTCGAGCATCCTCACCGAAGGGACGTTGAGCGAACGCTCGACCACCCGGTTGGCAGGCACCGCCCCGTCGAAGGTTCGGTTGTAATTATGGGGTGTGAAGTCCCTGTAATAGGTCGGCACGTCGGGGAAAAGCATCGCGGGCAATGCCGTCCCGTTGTCCAGCATCGCAGCGTAGAGCAGGGGCTTGAGCACGCTGCCGCTGCTGCGCGGGGCGGGAATCACATCGACGCTCGTACCCTCGGTGCGGTCGGCGGGGTCGTACACGTTCCCTACGTAGGCAAGCACTTCGCCGCTCCCCACGTCCATGACGACGATGGCCATGTTGTTGATCTTATTACCCCGGTAACGCTTGTTGTAACGCCGGGCGAGGTCGTTGACCCGGCTTTGCAGGTCGTAGTCGAGCGTCGAGCGGAGCGACCCTTCGCGCATTTTACCCAGCAGGTACATCGCCTCCATCGGCATCGGTTCTGGGGCGTCGGGCAGATGCTCCTGTTTGGCGAGGGCGCATGTCAGCGAGTCGATACGGCCGTCGTGCCAAATCCGGTCGAGCAGCCCGTCGCGTTTCTCCCGCAGCCGTTCGCGGTTGCGGCGGATATGGATCAGCGAAGGGGAGTTGGGCAACACGGCGAGCATGGCGCATTCGGCCCACGAAAGCTGTGCCGCACTGCGGCCGAAATAGTACCACGCGGCACTTTCCAGCCCGACCACATTACCTCCGAAAGGCGCATGGGAGGCATAGAGGGCCAGGATTTCATCCTTGCTGCAACGCAGTTCGAGGCGCGTGGCGAGCACCATCTCGACGAACTTTTCCCGGAACGTGCGGGGTTTCCCGCCGCGGCTCAGGCGAATGGTCTGCATGGTGAGCGTGCTCGCCCCGCTCGTGATCCGCCCGGCCGCAAGGTTCTGCCCCACGGCACGCCCCAGCGCCAGCGGATCCACCCCGAAATGGCGGTAAAAACGCTTGTCCTCGTAGGTCGTGATAGCGACCCGGAACTTTTCGGGGACGCTGTCCGTGGGAAAGAAACGCCACTGGCCGTCGGAGGCGACCTTGGCCGACATCAGGCGGCCGTCGCGGCTCCACACGGTGGCTGAGAAAGGCTCGTCGAAAAGCGTCCGGGGCAGGATGACGCAATACCCCGCGGCGAGCATGGCAACGACCAGCATCGCGAAAAAACATATTCTCTTTTTGGCCGGTTTTTTTGCCATATTTTTACGTATCTTTGGCAAAGTTACCAAAAAACCCAATATTATGAAAACAACATGCCATGCTTTGTTTGCGCTGACCGCCCTGCTCATCGCCTCGTGCAGCAAGCAGACATCCGACATCATCGAATGGTCGACAAACGGAGTGACGGGTGTCAGGATGCCGCTCCACGTGACGTTCGTCGAAAACGTGCAAGTCGAGGAAAGCGCCATGCAGGATGCCATATCGATCTCCCCGGCCGTCGGTTTCGACGCCTACCTGTCGGGGATGCGCATGATCCGCATCGTCCCCAAATCCCCGCTGCAATACGACACGCAGTACAAGGTGGCTATCGACGCCGCGAAACTCACCGGCCGGCAGCACAAAGGCATCGCAGAATTCAGGTTTGCGACCCCCAAACTGCGGTTTACCTACAACGACAGCTGGCTGCAGCAGAACGACGAGATGACCGGCTATGTGCTCATCGGCGAGATCGTCTCTTCGGACTATGCCGACGGCAGCTACATGGAACGGAACCTCAAAATAAGCGGCACGACGGGTACCGACGTCAAATGGACGCATTCGGAAGACGGGCTCACGCACCGATACACCGTGGGCAACATCGCCCCCCGGGGCGATGAGGGCTATACGCTGACGCTCGATTTCAATTACGACGAAAAGCAAACCGTGCAGGTGGAAGTCCCCCGCAAGGACGAATACGCGGTCATCGACCACAGTGTGAATCCGGATCCGCTCGCCATCGTAGTCACCTTCTCCGAACCGATCCGGCAAAACCAGGATCTGAAAAACCTGATCCGCTTCGACACCAAGTTCCGGACTTCGGTCGACAAAAACAGGCTCTACATCTACCCCGAAGCACGCCCCTCGGGAGCACATAGCGTCACGATCGGCCGCGACGTAGTGAGCAAGAACGGGCAGAAGCTCAAGGAGAGCTATTCGTTCATGGCCACGCTGCCGTCGCGCACCCCCTCGATCCGCTTCACGGGCAAAGGCTCGATCCTTCCCTCGTCGAACGACATGTCGCTGCTGTTCGAGGCGGTGAATTACCAGAAAGCCCGGGTGCGGGTACGAAAGATATTCGCCAACAACCTGCTGCAATTCTTCCAGCAGAACTACTACGACGACCAGTACTATTCATCCATGGGTTACGTGTCGCGCGTCGTCCGCGACACGACCATCGACCTGGGGGCCAAGTCTTCGACCAGGCTCGACCAGGGCAACACCTATTCGCTCGACCTCAGCCGCCTGATCACCGACAGCCGCAAGTCGATGTACCTGCTCGAAATCCGGGGTGTCGACCCGCTTACGCCCGTCGACGACGAATACGACTACGACTATTATTTCGGGGATTACAGGACTTACAAGGAGCGGTCGAAAGTGGTCGTGCAGTCCGACATCGGCATCATCTGCAAGAGCAGCGGCAGCGACCAGTACGTCGTCTACACGACCGACCTGGTCTCCGCCCGCCCCAAAGGGGGCTGCAAAGTCAGGGCCTACGACCGGCAGAACCAGATGCTGGCCGAAGCGAGCACCGATTCCGAAGGGCGGGCCGTGCTGAAGACGAAGGACGAGCCTTACATCGTCACGGCCGAAGCCGGAGGGGATGTCACCTTCGTAAAGGTAGAACCGGGCACAGCCCTGTCGCTGAGTAATTTCGACGTGGGCGGCACGGCAAATCCCAAGGGGATAAAAGGCTATATCTTCGGCGAACGCGGCGTATGGCGCCCGGGCGACGACATACACCTCACGTTCATCGTCACCTCGGATAATCCGCTGCCCGAAAGCCACCCGGCATCGCTGGAATTCTTCAACCCGAACGGGCAGCTGGTGCAGTCGCTCGTAAACAACAGCTCCTCGGACGGCATCTACACGTTCAGCCTGGGGACGACGCCGGCGTCGCCGACAGGGCTATGGCGGGCCAAGATCACCTTCGGCGGCGCACAGTTCGAAAAATCCGTCCGGGTGGACGCGATCAAGCCCAACCGGATGAAAATCGAGCTAAAACTCGGGGACGGGCAACTGGTCGACGCCGCGCATTTCACGGGCAGCCTGACCGCCCGGTGGCTGCACGGCACCCCTGCGGCCGACGCCAAGGCGGTGCTCCAGGCACAGTTGTCGCAAATCGCCACACGCTTCAAGGGCTACGAGGGCTACTCGTTCGACGACGCCTCGAAATACTTTGGCACCGAAGAGCGGGAAATCGTCACCGGCACCACCGACGCCCAGGGGTCACTGGCACTTTCGACCGACGAGCTCTCCTCGCTGGAGGGGTTGAGCCCCGGTATGCTGAGCGGCAGATTCACGGTAAAGGTCTTCGAAAAGAGCGGCGACTTCAGCGTCGACCAGCAGGTTGCGACCATATCGCCCTATGACACCTACTTCGGGATCGGAGTCGCCACCCAGAAAAGCGACTGGGGCGACGAATACCTCGACAGCAGGAAGGAGCATATCATAAAGATCGTGATGCTCGACTCGAAGGGCAAGCCCGAACCCGGCAGTGAAAACGTGCTCGTATCGGTCTATAAAATGGATTCCTACTGGTGGTGGGACGCCTCAACGCCCAATTCCCAGGCGCACTACGCCAAAAATGCGCTCAATTCGAATTACAAGACCCTCCAGGCAACCCTTTCGAACGGCACGGGACAGGCCACGATGCGCTGGAGCACGGGCGATTACGGCTATTACATGATCCGCGTCACGAGCCCGAACCGGGCACACTCGGCGACCCGGATCGTATGTGTGTCCTCATCCGACTGGCGGGGCGACGTCACTTCGGTGACGGATGCCGCCACGCGACTCGCCCTCTCCCGCGACAAGGCCAAATACGTCCCGGGGGACAAGGCCAGGGTCACCATCCCCTCATCGCCGGGCGCACGGGCGCTGGTCGGCATCGAAAGCGGCAGCGTCGTGCGGGAAAGCTTCTGGGTGGAGTGCACCGGCAAGCAAACCGACATCGAAATCCCCGTCAAGGAGGGGATGGCCCCCAACATCTATGTCTCGGTAACACTCGTCCAGCCCCACAACTCGACGCTCAACGACGCGCCGATCCGCCTGTTCGGCGTTACGCGGCTCGACGTCGAGGATGCCGCGCGAAGGCTCACCCCCGTGATCGAGATGCCCGAAACAGTAAAACCCGAATCGGAGGTGACGATAAAAGTCCGGGAGAAAAACGGCCGGAAAATGAGCTACGTGCTGGCGCTCGTCGACGAGGGACTGCTGGGGCTGACACGCTTCAAGACCCCCGATCCCTACGGTTATTTCAACGCGACCGAGGCACTGGGCGTCCGCACGTGGGACATGTTCGACTATGTCATCGGCGCCTATGGCGGCAGGATCGAACAGATGTTCGCCATCGGCGGCGACGCCGAGCAGCCGAACACGGGGGCGCTCAAGGCACAGCGGTTCAAGCCCGTCGTACGATTCATCGACGCACAGAAACTGGGCGCCGGGAAGACGAACACGCATAAAATCACGCTCCCGCCCTACTTCGGCGAGGTTCGGGTGATGGTCATCGCCTCGAACGGCCGGGCGTTCGGCGCCGCGGAGAAGGATGTCGCGGTGAAAAAACCGCTGCTGGTACAGGCTACCATGCCCCGCGTAGTTTCCACCGACGAAGAGGTCGAGGTTCCGGTCACGGTCTTCGCCCTCGAAGACGGGGTCGGGAAAGTCGACGTGAAAATCGCCGCGAACGAATCGTTCTCGCCCGTCGGGCCGTCCAGCAAGAGCATCACGCTCGGCCGGAGCGGCGAGGAGGTCGTATCGTTCCGCCTGAAGGTCAACACCAGAACCGGCATCGGGAAGGTACGGGTCACGGCTGCGTCGTCGGGCGACAGCTCCGCGTCGGAAATCGAGCTGGACGTCCGGGAACCGAACCCCTATGTGACCCTGTCGAAGGACTATGTCATCGACCCGGGCAAGACAATGGCGGTAAAACCGCTCAAGGAGAACGGCAAGGCGAAGCTGGAACTTTCGTCGATCCCGCCCATAGACCTTTCTCGGCGCCTCGAATACCTGGTGAGATATCCCCACGGCTGCATCGAGCAGATCACCTCGGGCGCCTTCCCGCAACTCTACCTGCCTTCGGTCGTGGAGTGCGACGCGAACATGTTGCAGGATATCGACCGCAACGTCAAGAGCGTGCTTTCGCGCCTGGGCAGCTACCAGCTCTCCGACGGCGCATTCGCCTACTGGAGCGGCAATACGTCGAGGTCGGAATGGGGGACGGTTTACGCGACGCACTTCCTGATCGAGGCTGCGAAACACGGCTACGGCGTGGACAGGGCGATGCTCGACCGGGCGCTCAAATACCTGCGCGGCAACCCCTCAGACTACTACCTGACCCAGGCCTACACCCAGTATGTGCTGGCGCTGAACGGGACTCCGACCCGGGGTGCCATGAACCAGCTCCGGGAAAAGGCCGCCTCGCTGAGCGGCGACGCCAAGTGGCTGCTGGCGGCAGCATACGCACTGGACGGCAACCGGAAGGTCGCCGAGGAGCTGATCTCGCTCTGCGTGGACAACGCGGAAAAGGCCAACCCCTACGACGGCACCTACAACAGCGACGAACGCCGGATGTCGATCTCGCTCATAACGCTCACGATACTCGGACGCCGCGAAGAGGCTTTCCGCACGGCGCTGAAGATGTCGGACATCCTCAAGAAGGACAGGTGGCTAAGCACCCAGTCGACGGCATGGATGCTCAGCACCCTTTCCAATTTCGCCGTAGCGGGACAGAACGGCATCGACGCCACTGCGGGCAGGGAGCTCGTCAAGACCGACAAATCCATCGCGAGCATGCCCCTGGCCGCACCGACCGAGGTGAGGAACAATGGTTCGGGCAGCCTCTATGCGGTCGTCAGCCAGAGTTATACCCCCGGCAAGGGCGAGGAAACCGAAGCTGCGAACGGCATCCGGATCGACGTGCGTTACACGAATATGGACGGTGAGGCCATCGACCCGGCCTCGATCCGGGTATCGACCGATTTTTACGCCATCGTGACCGTCTCTAACACCAGCGGCCACGAACGGTACGCCGATCTTGCGCTGACCCACATCTTCCCGGCAGGATGGGAGATCACCTCCGAACGGGACTTGTCGTCGCTCACCTACCAGGATATCCGCGACGACCGGGTGCTGAGCTACTTCGACCTGAGCCGGGGCGAAAGCAAGGAGATACCCGTCAAGCTGACGGCAACCTACAAGGGGCGCTACTATCTGCCTTCGGTCTACTGCGAAGCGATGTACGACAACGCCGTCCGCGCCCTGAAAAAGGGACAGTGGGTCGAGGTGGTCGAATAATGCCGCCCCGTCAGCCGGGAAAACACAGCGCAACCGGCAACAGGTTCCGGCAACACCTGAAAATATATGGCAAAACGGCTTCGGGCATCCGGAGCCGTTTTTATTTCCGGATTCGTACTCCCGGAGGGAAAACGCCGCTAAATTCGGGTAGGAGAGACAGTTTCCTCCGGTAAAATAGGAATTTGGAAAATATTTTTAATATATTTGTTGCCAAGGTTAGTTAGATTAGTCATATTATGTGCGAGAAACTGTTTATTTTCGACACCACGCTCCGTGATGGCGAGCAGGTGCCGGGCTGCCAATTGAACACCACTGAGAAGATCGAAGTCGCCAAGTTGCTGGAAAGCCTCGGCGTGGACGTCATCGAAGCGGGGTTCCCGATTTCCAGCCCCGGAGACTTCAACTCCGTACTCGAGATTTCGAAGGCCGTTTCGGCCCCGACGATTTGTGCGCTGACCCGCGCCGTGAAAAAAGACATCGACGTCGCCGCCGATGCCCTGCGACTGGCCAGGCACAAGCGCATCCACACGGGTATAGGCGTTTCACCCCAGCACATTTACGACAAACTGCGCTCGACGCCCGAGAAAATCCTCGAACAGGCCGTCGAGGCGGTGAAATACGCCAAAAGCTATGTCGAGGACGTGGAGTTCTACGCCGAAGACGCCGGACGTGCCGATCCGGCATACCTCGCCCGCGTGGTCGAGGCCGCCATTGCGGCCGGGGCTACGGTGGTCAACATCCCCGACACCACGGGCTACTGCCTGCCCCACGAATACGGCGCGAAGATCAAATACCTGGTCGACCACGTATCCAACATCGACAAGGCGATCATCTCGACCCACTGCCACAACGACCTGGGCATGGCTACGGCCAATACCCTGAGCGGCATCCTCAACGGTGCGCGGCAGGCCGAGGTGACGATCAACGGCATCGGCGAACGCGCGGGCAACACCTCGCTCGAAGAGGTGGTGATGACGCTGCGCTGCCACAAGGAGATCGCCGTCGACACCGGCATCGACGCACGCCTGATCACCAAAGCCTCGCACCTGGTGTCGAGCCTGATGAACATGCCCGTGCAGCCCAACAAGGCGATCGTCGGCCGCAACGCCTTCGCCCACTCCTCGGGCATCCACCAGGACGGCGTACTGAAAGACCGCCAGACCTACGAGATCATCGACCCGCAGGACATCGGCCTCAACGAGTCGGTCATCGCCCTGACGGCCCGCAGCGGCCGCGCGGCGCTCGTACACAGGCTCGAACTGCTCGGCTACGACCTCACGCAGGAAGAGCTGGACGACACATACGGCAAGTTCCTCGAGCTTGCCGACAAGAAAAAGGAGATCCACGACTACGACCTGTTATACCTGGTGGGCGACATCGACCGCATGAAACAGCAGTCCGTATCGCTCAAATTCCTGCAGGTGACCACAGGCACGCTCGTCCCGACGGCGACCGTGGTGCTGAAGTTCGGCGACCACGAGCGCATGGCGATCGCCACGGGCAACGGCCCGGTGGATGCCGCCGTGTCGGCGATCAAGACCCTGATCAACGAGAAGGTCGTGCTCATGGAGTTCCTCATGCAGGCCATCACCCGCGGTTCGAACGACGTGGGGCGCGTACACGTACAGGTACAGTGCGGCAGCCGCACCGTCCACGGCTTCGCCGCACACACCGACACCACACGGGCGTCGATCGAGGCGTTCCTCGACGCGCTGCGCGTACTGAACGTAACCGAACGCAAGGAAAAGGAGGAGTAAGATGGGCAGGACACTTCTGGACAAGATATGGGATGCGCACACCGTGCGCACCGAAGACGGCGGACGCTCGGTGCTCTACATCGACCGCCAGTACATCCACGAGGTGACGTCGCCCGTGGCTTTCGCAGGCCTGGAACGGCGCGGCATCGGCGTGGCACGCCCGGCACAAATCACCGCCACGGCCGACCACAACATCCCGACCGTCGACCAGCACCTGCCGATCGCCGAGGCCGAATCACGGCGCCAGGTCGAGGCGCTGGAGGCCAACTGCGCCAAATTCGGCATCGAACATTTCGGCGTGGGAAACCCGCGCCAGGGCATCGTGCACATCATCGGCCCCGAACTGGGATTCACACAGCCGGGCATGACCATCGTCTGCGGCGACAGCCACACCTCGACGCACGGGGCACTGGGCGCCGTGGCATTCGGCGTCGGCACCTCAGAGGTCGAGATGGTCTTCGCCAGCCAGTGCATCATCCAGTCCAAGCCGCGGAGCATGCGCATCACGGTCGACGGGACACTGCGCCCGGGCGTCGAAGCCAAGGATGTCGTGCTCTACATCATCTCGCAACTCACCGCCTCGGGCGGCACGGGCTATTTCATCGAGTTCGCCGGCGAAGCGATCCGTTCGCTCTCGATGGAAGGGCGCATGACCGTCTGCAACATGAGCATCGAGTGCGGGGCGCGGGGCGGCATGATCGCACCCGACCGGACGACGTTCGACTACCTGCGCGGGCGCGAACGTGCGCCGCAGGGAGCGGCGTTCGACCAGGCCGTCGCCCGCTGGGAGGCGCTTTACAGCGATGCCGACGCCGTATTCGACAAGGAGTACCGGTTCGATGCTGCCGACATCGCCCCGATGATTACCTACGGCACCAACCCCGGCATGGGCATGGCCGTCGATGCGCAGATCCCGGCCGAGGCCGACCCCAAGGCATTGGAGTACATGGGATTCAAAGCCGGGGAAAAGCTGCTCGGCAAACCCGTCGACTATGTCTTCGTGGGCAGCTGCACCAACGGCCGCATCGAAGACCTGCGGCGCTTCGCCAAGCTGGTCGAAGGCCGGCGCAAGGCCCAGGGCGTGACGGCATGGATCGTCCCCGGTTCGAAAGGCGTCGAAGCCGCCGCACGGGCCGAAGGGCTCGACAAAGTGCTCGCCGCCGCCGGGTTCGAGCTCCGGCAGCCGGGCTGCTCGGCGTGCCTGGCGATGAACGCCGACAAGATCCCGGCAGGCAAATACAGCGTTTCGACCTCGAACCGCAACTTCGAAGGGCGCCAGGGGCCCGGTGCGCGCACCATGCTTGCAGGCATTGCGGTAGCCGCCGCGGCCGCGGTATGCGGCAGGATCGAGGATCCGCGCAAGGTGTTTGAAATGTAAAAATTTTTAACTTCGGTTTGGATCGGCCGGTCGTTGCCGCCGCCTTCGGCGTCGTTTATAATTCCGGCCCACCCCCAACCCCCCGCCTCAGGCAGGGGCTTACATGCCGCTTTGCGGCAAAATGGCCGCTGCCGAATGCCGGAAAAAACAAAACCAATATGTCCATACCCAAATTCGAAACCTTCACCTCGGGGGCCGTGCCCGTGAGCACGGAGAACATAGATACCGACCAGATCATCCCGGCACGTTTCCTGAAAGCCACCCAGCGCAAAGGATTCGGCGACAACCTCTTCCGCGACTGGCGCTACGACGCCCGGGGGCAGCGGATCGCCTCGTTCCCGCTCAACGACAGCCGTTATGGGGGCAAAATCCTCGTCGCAGGCCGCAACTTCGGCTGCGGCAGTTCGCGCGAGCACGCCGCATGGGCCATCGCCGACTACGGGTTCCGCGTCGTGGTGTCGAGCTTCTTCGCCGACATCTTCCGCAACAATGCCCTCAACAACGGGCTGCTGCCGATCACGGTAAGCGGGGAGTTCCTCGCGGCGGTCTTCGCGGCGATCGACGGCGACCCTGCGACGCAATTCACCGTAGACCTGGACAACCAGACGCTGACGATCTGCGCCACGGGCCGCAGCGAGCGCTTCGAGATCGACGCATACAAAAAGCGGTGCCTGCTGAACGGCTACGACGACGTGGACTACCTGCGCAGCATCGCGCCCCAGATCGAAGCGTTCGAACAGGCGCATAAATAGCAGCGCAATGTATCCCCGCGTAGAGATAATGGATACTACGCTGCGCGACGGCGAGCAGACGTCGGGGGTTTCGTTCAACGCCCGCGAAAAACTCTCCATCGCCCGGCTGTTGCTGGAAGAACTGTGCGTGAGCCGCATCGAGATCGCCTCGGCGCGGGTTTCGCAGGGCGAGCAGGAGGCCGTGCGCCGCATCGCCGAATGGGCTGCCGCGAAGGGTTATACCGACCGCATCGAGGCGTTGGGATTCATCGACGGCGGCGTGTCGCTCGACTGGCTCGGCCAGGCCGGGTGCCGCGTGGTGAACCTGCTGGCGAAGGGGTCGCTCAAACACTGCCGCGAACAGTTGCGCCGCACCCCGCAGGAGCACCTCTGCGACATCCGCGCCACGATCGGCGGGGCCGTCGCACGGGGCATGAAGGTGAACGTCTACCTCGAAGACTGGTCGAACGGTATGCAGGATTCGCCCGGGTACGTCTACACGATACTCGACGGGCTTGCCGACGCCCCCGTGCAGCGCTTCATGTGCCCCGACACGCTGGGCATCCTCGACCCCTATGTCACCGAACGGTTTTGCCGCGACATGGTGACACGCTATCCGCAGCTTAGGTTCGACTTCCATGCCCATAACGATTACGACCTGGCCGTGGCCAACACCGCAGCTGCGGTGAAAGCCGGGTTCCACGGGGTTCACGTAACCATAAACGGGCTGGGCGAACGCGCAGGAAACGCACCCCTGTCGAGCACGGTGGCCGTGCTGCACGACCGGCTGCACTGCCTCACGGGCATCGACGAAACGAAGATCAACCACGTCAGCCGCATGGTCGAGACCTACACGGGCATCCGTATCCCGGGCAACCGCCCGATCGTCGGCGAGAACGTCTTTACGCAGTGTGCCGGCATCCATGCCGACGGCGACAACAAGAACAACCTCTATTTCAACGAGCTGCTGCCCGAACGCTTCGGGCGCGTACGCGAATACGCCCTGGGCAAGACCTCGGGCAAGGCCAACATCTTGAAGAACCTCGAAGCGCTGGGCATCGAGCTCGACGAAGCCTCGATGCGCAAGGTGACCGAACGGGTGGTCGAGCTGAGCGACAAGAAGGAGCTGGTGACGGCCGAAGACCTGCCCTACATCATCGCCGACGTACTGCGCTACGACCAGGTCGAAAACCCCGTGCGGATACTCAATTACAGCCTGTCGCTGGCACAGGGGCTGCACCCGGCCGCTACGCTCAAGATCGAGATCAACGGCTGCGAATACGAGCAGACCTCGGTCGGCGACGGCCAGTACGACGCCTTCATGCGGGCGCTCAGGCAGATCTACAAGCACCAGCTCGGCCGCGAGTTCCCGATGCTGCGCAACTACACCGTCTCGATCCCGCCCGGCGGACGAACCGATGCCTTCGTGCAGACGATCATCACGTGGGAGACGGGCGGCAAGGAGTTCAAGACCCGCGGGCTGGATGCCGACCAGACCGAAGCCGCCATCAAGGCGACGATCAAAATGCTGAACATAATAGAACCAACATACAACGACCATGGATGTTAACATAGCTCTTTTAGCCGGCGACGGCATCGGCCCCGAAATCATTGCCGAGGCCACGAAAGTACTCGACCGCGTGGCGGCGAAATTCGGACACCGATTCGACTACCGCGAGGCGTTAGTGGGCGCCTGCGCCATCGACGCCACGGGCGACCCCTATCCCGACCAGACGCACGCCATCTGCCAGGCTGCCGACGCCGTATTGTTCGGTGCCATCGGCGACCCCAAGTACGACAACGACCCCAAGGCCCCGGTACGTCCCGAGCAGGGACTGCTGCGCATGCGCAAATCGCTGGGACTGTTCGCCAACCTGCGCCCCATCGCATTGTTCGACACGCTGGCCGACCGCTCGCCGCTCAAGGCAGAGGTGGTGCGCGGCACCGATTTCATTTGCGTGCGCGAACTGACGAGCGGCATCTATTTCGGCCGACCGCAGGGGCGTAACGAAGCCGGGACGGAGGCTTTCGACACCTGCACCTACACGCGCACGGAGATCGAGCGTGTGCTGGACGTCGCATTCCGGCTCGCCATGAGCCGCCGGCGGCGCCTGACGGTCGTGGACAAGGCCAACGTGCTCGAAACCTCGCGCCTGTGGCGGGAGGTCGCGCAGGATATGGCACCCCGGTACCCCGAAGTGGAGCTGGAATTCATGTTCGTGGACAACGCCGCGATGCAGATCGTACGCCAGCCGACCCATTTCGACGTGATCGTCACCGAGAACATGTTCGGCGACATCCTCACCGATGAGGCCAGCGTCATCAGCGGCTCGCTCGGCATGCTCCCCTCGGCGAGCGTCGGGTCGGAAGTGGCGCTCTTCGAGCCGATCCACGGCTCCTATCCGCAGGCTGCGGGGAAGAACATCGCCAACCCGATGGCCACGATCCTCTCGGCCGCCATGCTGCTCGAACACCTGGGGCTCGACACGGAGGGCAGCGCCGTGCGGGCCGCCGTAGACCGGGCGCTCACCGAAGGCGTCGTCACCGAAGACCTCGCCGCACAGGGCGAACGCCGCTACTCGACCTCCGAGGTCGGGGACTTCATCGCCGCGCATATTTAGGCACGCCCCGCTCCGGGGGCTCCTATCCGCAAAAAAGGGGTTGCAACCTTTGCGGTTGCAACCCCTTTTTCCGTTCAGGCCACGAGGCGCACCCCGCCCGGACAGCAACGCCCCCACGGCCCGGCAGCCGGTTTATATCCCGGCCACGAATTGCTCGAGTGCCCCCAGGTCGGCCGCCATCGGCTCCGAAACCCGGGGCAGGCGGGCGAGCCGGGCCAGCAGCGGCGGCAGCGGAACCGCAGCCCCCGTGACGGGGAAGATGACCTCCCCGAATTTGGCGGGATGCGCCGTAGAGAGGTAAAATCCCGGTTTCCCGCACGCTACGGAAGCGGCATATCCGATGGCGCTGTGCGGGTCGGAAAGGTATCCGTAATTGCGGTGCAGCCCGTCAATCGTGCGGCGAATCATGGCATCGTCGCAGCGGAATCCCTCCAGTTCATCACGCAGGGCATCCGGCTCACCGCCGCAGAGCCACAGCATACGTTCGAAATTGCTCGGCGCCCCGACGTCCATCGCATTGGCCGGTGTCCGCACCGACGGCCTCGGACGGTACTCGCCGCTGCGCAGGAATTCGGGCACCACGTCGTTACGGTTCGAAGCCGCGACGAATCCGCCGAGGGGGAGCCCCATGCGGCGGGCGAGCATCCCGGCCGAGAGGTTTCCGTAGTTACCGCTCGGCACCACGACCACAGGCCGCCCGCCGCCCGTCTGCTGCCGCCACAGGCAATAGCCGTAGAAATAATAGAATGCCTGCGGTATCCAGCGCAGCAGGTTGATCGAATTGGCCGACGACACGCGGTGCCCCGCACGGAATTTTGCGTCGGCAAACAGCTCCTTGACCAGCCGCTGACAATCGTCGAACGTCCCGGCCACACGCAGCGGGTGGATATTGCCGCCGAGCGTGGTCATCTGGCACTCCTGCAGCCGGCTGATCTTCCCTTCGGGATAGAGCAGCACCACCTCGACGCCCGGCACGCCGTAAAACCCGTGTGCCACGGCGCTACCCGTGTCGCCCGACGTAGCCGTCAGGATCACCAGTTTTTCGCCGGCACCGCCCAGCAAGCCGACCATGCGCCCCATGAAGCCCGCCCCGTAGTCCTTGAATGCGAACGTCGGGCCGTGGAACAGCTCCAGCGTATAGCGGCTGCCGACCCGGCGGAGCGGCAGCGGAAAGTCGTAGATCCGCTCCATCTCCCGCCGCAGGAGGCCGAGGTCGATGTCGTCACCGAAAAAAAGTTCCGCCAGGTATCCGGCCAGCGCGGCATAGGACTCCCCAGCCAGCCGCTCCGCAACGGCCATATCGGCCTGCGGGATACGTTCCGGGACGAACAACCCGCCGTCGGGTGCCAGCCCCGCCTGCACGGCCTCGCGAAGCGAAAAGGCGTGTGCGCATGTTTTGTCTTTCGTGCTGTAATATTTCATCTGTTTGTCGTTTTATACTATTCCACAATCCTTGCCCCGCAGTTCGACACGCGGCCCGCATATATTTTGCAGCCGATACCGGGGCGGGCGAAATGCGCCTGCATCCGCTGCGCGACCCGCTGCGCGACGGCCTCATCGGCAGCCAGGGCGAAGATCGAAGGCCCCGACCCGGCAATGTTCATCGCCAGGGCGCCTTCGGCGAGCACCCCTTCCTTCAGTTGGTCGTAACCCGGAATGAACCCCTTGCGGTAAGGCTCCGCCACCACGTCGTGCATCGACCGGCCGATCAGCGCCACGTCGCCCAGGGCGAACCCGGCCACCAGCCCGCCGACATTGCCCCACTGCGTCACGGCATCGTGCAGGGGTACCTCGCGGGGAAGCACTTCGCGCGCCTGCTTGGTACTGACCACGATGTCGGGATGCACCACGGCGTAGAAAAAGCCCTCGGGGACGGGCAGGCGCACAATGTCCAGCGGTTCGTACCCCCGGATCAGCACCACGCCGCCCAGCACGGCAGGGCCCACGTTGTCGGCATGGGGCGTACCGCCGATAAGCGCCTCGCCCATCATCGCAAATTCCACGAGCCGCTCCCCTGAAAAGGGACGTCCCAACAGTTCGTTCACACCCCAGACCGCTGCGGCCGACGAAGCCGCACTCGATCCGATACCGCTGCCGGGAGCGATCTTTTCGAGGATCGTAACTTCGACCCGCACGGGTTTTCCGTATGCCCCGAGCAGTGCCATCACCGCCGGGGTAATCACGTTGTCCTCGTTTTTGGCGGGAAGTTCCTTCCCGCTGCGGTTGCGGATAACGAGCTCCCCGGCACCTTCTTCGATGCCGACCTCCAACAGGTCGCCCACGCCGTCGAGCGTCAGCCCCATCACATCGAAGCCGCAACCCAGGTTCGCCACCGTTCCCGGGGCGAAAACTTTGATATATCGCATGATAAAAATCTCCTTTTGAATGAAACTACCTTTGATCGAACCGGGCTTTCCGTTCCGGCAGCCTTGGCCGGAAAATGCATAACGGGTATGCTCGTGACGGAAAAATAACAACTACACCCCCACAGGGGTTGTCGTAGTGGTAGTAGCGGAGATAAGGACGGTGAAAGAAACGGCGCACGCCACCGGGCTGCAGGCTACCCCGCATCCCCCGGTCATCGTATGGTTCCGTTTCATATCCATCGGGGACAAATATAAAACAAAAAAATTTAATATCCAAATTCGGGTAACAAATCGTAAGACGCCCTAAAAAGCACCGGCGGCCGCTTTATATATAATAGGAGTAGTCCTGAAAGGCTGAAAATACCGAACTTGACGACAAACCGTAAGATATTAGGGGTTCCCGGAAGGCCTGCTTTCCTCCGAATCGGGCGAAAAGCGGTTAAAAGGCCCAAAAAATACGGTTTCAAACTGTAATATAAAAGGCTTCTATCCGGGTCTTCATAAAGCGCAAGAGGGGATATAGGTTCCGGACTATCACATTATTAAATTTTTTGCAAAATTATTTTGACGAAACGATTTTATATCCCTATCTTTGAAACGGAACAAACACGCAAATTCCGGCCATGAACGCCCAGAACCATTCGAATAATAACGTCATTAATCTGCTGCTCGTCGTCTTTGGCAAGATAACGGGAGAAAGGTGATGTGTATATCCGAAAGATGATAAAAAGGCCTTTCTCCCGATGGAGAAAGGTTTTTTATTATCCGGGCAGATGGCAAAGGCGCAATACGCAGAAAACAAGAAAAAGATGAAACACCCACTCAGAAGTGCCGTCACGACGACGGGCCGGCGTATGGCCGGAGCCAGGAGCCTGTGGCGTGCCAACGGCATGCGCGAAGAGCAGTTCGGCCGCCCGGTCATCGGCATCGCCAACTCGTTCACCCAGCTGGTTCCGGGACACGTGCACCTGCACGAAATCGGACAATACGTCAAGCAGCGGATCGAAGCGCTCGGCTGTTTCGCCGCGGAATTCAACACCATCGCCATCGACGACGGCATCGCCATGGGACACGACGGCATGCTCTATTCGCTGCCCTCGCGCGAGATCATTGCCGACAGCGTCGAATATATGGCCAATGCCCACAGGGTCGACGCACTGGTCTGCATCTCGAACTGCGACAAGATCACCCCGGGCATGCTGATGGCCGCCATGCGGCTCGACATCCCGACCGTCTTCGTATCGGGCGGGCCGATGGAGGCGGGGCATCTCGGCGAGCGGGCGCTCGACCTGATCGACGCCATGGTAATGGCTGCCGACGAAAATTGCAGCGACGAACAGGTGGCGCGCGTCGAACGCGCCGCATGCCCCGGCTGCGGTTCGTGCTCGGGGATGTTCACCGCCAACTCGATGAACTGCCTGACCGAAGCGCTCGGGCTCTCGCTCCCGGGCAACGGCACCGTCGTGGCCACGCATGTCAACCGCCGCCGCCTGTTCGAAGAGGCCGCAGCGCTGATCGTCCGCAATGCCGAACGCTATTACTTCGAGGGCGACGACTCGGTGCTCCCGCGCTCGGTGGCCACGAAGGCAGCCTTCGAGAATGCCATGTCGCTCGACATCGCCATGGGCGGCTCGACCAACACGGTGCTGCACCTGCTGGCCGTAGCCCACGAGGCCGGGGTGGATTTCACGATGCAGGATATCGACCGCCTTTCGCGCCGGGTGCCCGTGCTGTGCAAGGTCGCCCCCAACTCGCATTACCATATCCAGGATGTCAACCGTGCGGGCGGCATCCTCTCGATCCTGGGCGAACTCGCCCGCGGCGGATTGCTCGACACCTCGGCCGGGAGGGTCGACGGGCGCACGCTCGGCCAGGCCATCGCGGTCTTCGACCTGCGGAGCGAAACGGCGAGCAGCGAAGCCAAACAGCGCTACTTGAGCGCCCCTGGCGGCCTTTACAGCCGGGAACTGGGCACACAACGGACTTATTACGACACACCGGACACCGACCGCACGGCAGGCTGCATCCGCGACATGGAACACGCCTACTTCCGCGACGGCGGGCTGGCCGTACTGACAGGTAACATCGCCCGCCGGGGCTGCATCGTCAAGACAGCCGGCGTCGACACGTCGCTGTTCGTCTTCCGCGGGCGCGCCCGCGTCTACGAATCGCAGGAACAGGCCATCGGCGGCATCCTCGGCGGCGAGGTGCAGGCCGGCGACGTGGTCGTCATCCGTTATGAAGGCCCCAAGGGCGGCCCCGGCATGCAGGAGATGCTCTACCCCACGTCGTACCTCAAATCCAGACACCTCGACAAAGCCTGCGCGCTGATTACCGACGGCCGCTTCTCGGGCGGAACGTCGGGGTTGTCGATCGGTCACGTTTCGCCCGAAGCGGCTTCGGGCGGGGAGATCGCCGTCATCCGCACGGGCGACGAGATCGAGATCGACATCCCGCGGCGCTCGATCCGCCTCATGGCCGGCGACGAGGAAATCGCCGCGCGCATGGCCGCACAGCAGCATTTCCGCCCCGCGGCACGCGACCGCCGCATACCCGCGTCGCTAAGGGCCTATGCCAAGCTGGTCAGCTCGGCCGACAAAGGGGCCGTACGCATCGTCGAAGAAGAATAAAACCGGACAACACCATGAATACGAACACGACAACCAGAACCGAAGGACAACAGCCCGGCCCTTGTATCACAGGGTCGCAGGCCCTGCTCGAATCGTTCCTGCGCGAGGGCGTGGACACGCTTTTCGGGTATCCCGGAGGAGCCATCATCCCCGTTTACGATGCGCTTTTCGACTACCGCGACCGGCTGCGCCACATCCTTGTCCGCCATGAACAGGGCGCCGTACATGCCGCACAGGGCTACGCCCGCGTCAGCGGCCGCGTAGGGGTTTGCCTCGTCACCTCGGGCCCGGGGGCGACAAACACCGTGACCGGACTGGCCGACGCGCTGATGGACTCCACGCCGCTGGTACTGGTGACCGGGCAGGTGGGTTCGTCGTTGCTGGGTACCGACGCCTTCCAGGAAACCAACTTCGTGGGCATCACGCAGGCCGTAACCAAATGGAACTGCCAGGTCAAGCGTACCGAAGACATTCCCGGGGCGATTGCCAAGGCGTTCTATATCGCCCGTTCGGGGCGTCCGGGCCCTGTGGTGGTGGACATCACCAAGGACGCCCAGTGCGGGACGGCCCCGTTCCGCTACGAAAGGCTGACGTCCATCCGCAGCTACGTCCCCGCACCCGCGCCCGCCGCGGAGTGCATCGCCGAGGCGGTACGGCTGATCGACGCCGCACAACGGCCGCTGCTGATGGCGGGACAGGGCGTGATGCTCGGAAACGCCGAAGAAGAATTGCAGGCCTTCCTCGCAAAGAGCGGCATACCGGTCGCCTCGACCTTGCTGGGGCTGTCGGCCGTGCCGACCTCCTCGCCGCAGTATGTCGGTATGCTGGGCATGCACGGCAACTACGGCCCCAACATCCGCAACCAGGAGTGCGACCTGCTCATCGCCGTGGGGATGCGTTTCGACGACCGCGTGACGGGCAACCCGAAATGTTTCGGGGCGAACGCCAAGGTCATCCACCTGGAGATCGACCCCGCCGAAATCGACAAGATCGTACACGCCGACGTGGCCGTCATCGGCGATGTGAAACAAACGCTCCCGCTGCTCACCCAAAGGATCCGCTCCGCCGGGCACAAGGCCTGGATCGAAGGGTTCCGCGCCTGCGACAAAGTCGAATACGAAGCGGTCGTCCGCAAGGCGATCCGCCCGGAAGGCGGCCGCATCCGCATGGGCGAGGTCGTAGACACCGTAGCGCATGCCTACGACAACGACGCGGTGCTGGTGACCGACGTCGGGCAGCAGCAGATGTTCGCGGCGCGCTATTTCGGGTTCCGCCGCAGCCGCAGCCTGGTAACTTCGGGCGGCCTGGGCACGATGGGCTTCGGGCTTCCGGCCGCCATCGGCGCCAAGCTGGGCGCCCCCGACCGCGAGGTCTGCCTCTTCGCCGGCGACGGCGGGCTGCAGATGACCATCCAGGAGCTGGGGACGATCTTCCAGTCGCAGGTCGCCATTAAGATCGTATTGCTCAACAACTCCTATCTGGGCATGGTACGGCAGTGGCAGGAACTCTTCTACGACCGCCGCTACTCGTTCACCGAACTGGCGAACCCCGACTTCGGGCTGATTGCCCGCGGCAACGGCATCGCCTACCGCTGCGTGGAGCGGCGCGAGGAGCTGGCCGGTGCGGTGGCCGGGATGAAAGCCTGCAAAGGCGCCTACCTGTTGGAGGTGCGCGTCGAAAGCGAAGAAAACGTATTCCCGATGGTGCCGGCCGGCGCCCCCGTGTCGGCGATCCGGCTCGAATAAACCGAACGAGGTATGGAACAAGAGTATATCATCACCGTATTTTCGGAGAACAAGGTCGGGCTGCTGAGCCAGATCACGACGGTCTTCACGTGCCGCAACGTCAACATCGAAAGCCTGACGACTTCCGAGTCGGCGCTCACGGGCATCCATAAATTCACGATCGTCGTCCGCACCGGCCCCGACCGGGTCGAGAAGCTCGCGCGGCAGGTCGAGAAGAAGATCGACGTGCTCAAGGTCTTCGTCTACACCTCGGACGAAGTCGTGCAGCAGGAGATCGCCCTTTATAAAGTCACGCGCAGCCGCAACGTCGAGAAACTCGTACGCGAGCACAATGTCCGCATTCTGGAGATCGACGACGACTACATCGTCGTCGAGAAAACCGGCCATAAGGCCGAGACGCAGGCGTTGTTTCGCCTGCTGCAACCCTTCGGCGTGCAGCAGTTCGTGCGCAGCGGCACGGTGGCCATCATCAAATCGCGGCGCGAGCTGCTCAACGAATACCTCGAAGAACTCGAGAGGAACAGACAAAGAACGGATTCATTTTAACTTTTAAAACTCATACAACTATGGCACAGATCAATTTCGGCGGAGTAGAAGAAAAGGTCGTTACCCGCGAAGAGTTTCCCCTGGAAAAAGCACGCGAAGTCCTCAGGGACGAAACCATCGCCGTAATCGGCTACGGCGTACAGGGGCCGGGGCAGTCGCTCAACCTCAAGGACAACGGATTCAACGTCATCGTCGGACAGCGCGAAGGCTCGAAAAGCTGGGACAAGGCCGTCGCCGACGGCTGGGTACCGGGCGAGACGCTCTTCGGGATCGAAGAGGCCGCCCGGCGCGCAACGATCATCCAGTACCTGCTCTCCGACGCCGGGCAGATCGCCGTATGGCCGACGATCGAGAAATACCTCGCGCCGGGCAAGGCGCTCTACTTTTCGCACGGCTTCGGCATCACCTACAAGGAGCGCACTGGCATCGTGCCGCCGGCCGACGTAGACGTGATCCTGATCGCCCCGAAAGGCTCGGGAACTTCGCTGCGCCGCATGTTCCTCGAAGGGCGCGGCCTGAATTCGAGCTACGCCGTATTCCAGGACGCCACGGGGCGCGCATTCGAACGCGTGGTGGCGCTGGGCATCGGCGTAGGTTCGGGCTACCTGTTCGAAACCGACTTCAAGCGGGAGGTTTACTCCGACCTGACGGGCGAGCGCGGCACGCTGATGGGTGCCATCCAGGGTATTTTCGCGGCCCAGTACGACACGCTGCGCGCCCACGGGCACACCCCTTCGGAGGCTTTCAACGAAACGGTCGAGGAGCTGACCCAGTCGCTCATGCCGTTGGTGGCCGAGAACGGCATGGACTGGATGTACGCCAACTGCTCGACCACGGCACAACGCGGTGCGTTGGACTGGTGGAAACGCTTCCGCGATGCCACCAAACCCGTCTTCGAAGAGCTTTACGGCGAAGTGGCCGCCGGCAACGAGGCGCAGCGCTCGATCGACCTGAACAGCAAACCCGACTACCGCGAGAAACTCAACGAAGAGCTGCGCGAGATGCGTGAAAGCGAGATGTGGCAGACAGGCGCCGTGGTGCGCAAGCTCCGCCCGGAAAACAACTGATTCCCCGGGAGGCCTTGCAATTTTTCAGATTGTTTCGCGCTCCGGCGGGTTGTATCCGCCGCCTCCGGCACCGCTTGTAAATCCGGCCTTCCCCGAGCCCCCGCCCCGGCGGGGACTTGAGAGGCGGCGACGCGGCGGGATTCCCGCAGCGGGACACAGGCGGCCGGCAATTAACAGTTTTGTAACGTAATACAACAACAATCAATCTATGTGTGGTTTCGTAGGACTATTTGACATCCGCCGGAAATCGGATGCGCTGCGTGGGCAGGTACTGAAAATGTCGAAGCAGATACGGCACCGGGGCCCCGACTGGTCAGGTGTCTACTGCGGCGAGCGGGCGATCCTTTCGCACGAGCGGCTTTCTATCGTCGACCCCCAGTCGGGCGGTCAACCCCTGTTCAGCTGCGACGGGAAACAGGTGCTGGCCGTGAACGGCGAGATATACAACCATCAGGAGATCCGCGCCGAGCTGGCCGGAGAATACGATTTTCGGACAGGCTCGGACTGCGAGGTGATCCTGCCTCTCTACCGCAAGCTGGGCGTCGGGCTGCTGGAAAAGATCAGCGGCATCTTCGCCTTCGCGCTGTACGACATCGAAAAGGACGAATACCTGATCGCCCGCGACCCGGTCGGCGTCATCCCACTCTACATCGGCTGGGACAGCGACGAGCAATTCTACGTCGCATCGGAACAGAAAGCCCTCGAAGGGGTATGCAGCACCATCCGGCCATTCCTGCCCGGGCACTACTGGTCGAGCCGCGAGGGGAAAATGGTGCGCTGGTACAAGCGCGACTGGTTCGAGTACGACGCCGTGAAGGACAACGGCGCCGACATACCGACGCTGCGCGAGGCGCTGGAATCGGCCGTCAAGCGGCAGCTCATGTCGGACGTACCCTACGGCGTACTGCTGTCGGGCGGCCTCGACTCGTCGATCATCTCGGCCGTCGCCAAGAAATACGCTGACCGACGCGTCGAATCGAACGACCGCGACCGGGCCTGGTGGCCGCAGCTCCACTCGTTCGCCATCGGGCTGAAAGGGGCGCCCGACCTGGCGGCGGCACGCAAGGTCGCCGACCATATCGGCACCGTACACCACGAAATCAACTACACCGTACAGGAAGGGCTGGATGCCGTGCGCGACGTGATCTATTATATCGAGACCTACGACGTGACGACCGTACGCGCCTCGACGCCGATGTACCTGCTGGCGCGCGTCATCAAGTCGATGGGCATCAAGATGGTGCTCTCGGGCGAGGGTGCCGACGAGGTTTTCGGCGGCTACCTCTATTTCCACAAGGCGCCCGACGCCCGTGCCTTCCACGAGGAAACCGTGCGCAAGATCAGTAAGCTGCACCTCTACGACTGCCTGCGCGCCAACAAGTCGCTCTCGGCATGGGGTGTCGAGGGGCGCGTGCCGTTCCTCGACAAGGAGTTCCTCGACGTAGCGATGCGCATCAACCCGGCGGCGAAAATGGCCAAGGACGGGCATATCGAAAAATGGATCCTGCGCAAGGCGTTCGAGGACATGCTCCCCTCCGAGATCGTATGGCGTCAGAAAGAACAGTTCTCCGACGGCGTAGGCTACAACTGGATCGACACGCTCAAGCAGCTGACCGCAGAGGCGGTCTCCGACCGCGAGATGGAACACGCTGCGGAGCGTTTCCCGATCAACCCGCCCCGCAACAAGGAGGAGTACTATTACCGTACGATCTTCGAGGAACACTTCCCGTCGCATACGGCAGCGCAGTGCGTACCGTCGGTACCGTCGGTAGCGTGCAGCACCGCCGAAGCGCTGGCCTGGGACAAGGCGTTCCGCGACATGAACGAACCGTCGGGGCGCGCCGTGCTGGGCATACACAACACCGACCTGACACACGACACCCACCGACCCGAAACCGACTGAACCCGGTAAGGCCCCTGCTTCGGCAGGGGCCTTCCTTTATCGGATCGGAATTCATAAACGGCATCGCCCCGGCCACAGACACCTGTGACCGGAGCGATTTCTTGTGCCCTGAGTCGCCGGACAGCCCCGCGCCCGGCATCAGCGCCGCGGCTTCTTCGCGTCGGGTTTGCGGCGGGAACGGCGGGCGGCAGGTGCTACGGGTTTTCGCGCAGGGACACGTTTTGCGGCGGGCTTCCCGTCCCCGGGGTCTGCCCCGGGTGCTTCGGAAACTTCCGCAGCCGGGATATTCCCTGCGGCAGGTGCAGGGACTGCGGGGGCAGCGCCCGCCGTCCGGCGCGGCTTCCTGCGCACCGACCAGCCGAAGTGGCCGATGGCCTCGCCCAGGGCGAAATATTCGCCGTGGGAGTAAACGATCGGGCAGGCGCGTTCGAGGCAGAAACGCCCCGTAGCAGGGTCGATATAGGCGGCATCGACCTGCACGGCGACCACCTCGGCCAGAAACATATCGTGCGAACCGAGGGGCATCACCTGCCGCACGCGGCACTCGATGCTTACAGGCGCCTCTTCGACGATCGGCGCCGCGACCTGCAAGGCCTTCCCGGGCGTGAGCCCCATTTCGCGGAATTTGTCGTAGTCGCGCCCCGACCGCACCCCGCACCAGTCGGCGGCGCGGGCCAGGTCGCGAGTCGTGAGGTTGATGACGAACTCCCTCGTGCGGCGGATTATTTCGTAGGAGTGGCGTTCGGGGCGTACCGAAATGTAGCACATCGGCGGGTTGGTGCATACCGTGCCCGTCCACGCCACGGTCAGCAGGTTATACTCTTCGGGCGTCGCACCGCAGCTCACCAGCACAGCCGGCAGCGGATAGATCAGCGTCCCGGGTTTCCAGCTCTCCTTCATCGGCGGCGTCAGTTAGCCTTCGCAAAGAAATTGCGGAAGAATACGATCTGAAAGTCGATGGCATTGCCCCAATAGGCACCGGTATGCCCACCAGGGCGTACATAGAAATCGTGCATGATGCCCCGGCGCAGCAACTCGTCGTGGAAATCGTTGTTTACCTCGAAGAAGAAATCGTCGTAGCCGCAGTCGAAGACGATCGCCAGGTCGCCGTTCCCGAGCTGCGGGATGAGGTTGATGGGCGTAGCCTCTTCCCAGGCTTCGGGATGCTCCGTAATCTCGCCCAGCAACTGCGGGATCTCCCAGTTCTGCGGGAAAGGACGTATGTCGAGCCCGCCGCTCGTGCTGCCTGCGGCACCGAACAGCCCCTTGTGCTTTATGGCGAGCGACATGGCCCCGAAACCGCCCATGCTCAGGCCCGTGATCGCGCGTCCCGAGCGGTCACGGACTACGGGATAACGCGCTTCGACGGCGGGCAGCAACTCGCGTGTCATGAAGGTTTCGTAGAGGCTCTTCTCGCGCACCTTGCTGTCGAGGTACCAACTGTTCCCCACGCCGGGACAGATGAAGGCGATCCCCTCGCGGTCGGCGATTGCGGGCAGCGAAGGCTTGATCTTCAGCCATGCCGTCTCATCGCCCGAGTAGCCGTGCAGCAGGTAGACCACCGGACAGGGCTCAGCGGCGGATACGCCCTCGGGCACGATCGCCACGACGGGTACGTCACGATCCATCGAGGGACTGTGCACGGCAAGCGTATCGACCGTAGCCGCAGAAACGGCCTGCACCGCCAGCAACAGCAAAAAAGTAAAAATAAAAATCCGTTTCATGGTATATGGGTTTAGTGAAGGCAAAAATACGAAAAAAACGTATCTTTGCCATATGCTAACGGAATTCATCCGATACCTCAGCGCCGAACGGCGTTACTCCCCGCTCACCGTCCGCAATTACAAACACGACGTCGGGCAGTTCCTGGCATGGCTGGATTTCGACGAGGCGCGCTCCGACCCGCGCAGCATCACCGCAGACCAGGTGCGCGAATGGATCATCCACCGCACGGAAGAAGGCAAGATCGGCGCGGCGTCGATGAACCGCGAAATCGCCTCGATCCGCACCCTCTTCCGGTGGCTGCTCCGCACGGGGGCCATCGAAAAAGACATCTGCCGGACGATCCCCTCGCTCAAGACCTCGCGCCGCCTGCCGGCTTTCATCCCCGAGAGCCGCATGACGGACATCGTCAGCAAATGCGAAGAGGCGGACGGGGATTTCGAAACGGCACGCAATTCGCTCGTCATCCTGATGTTCTACGCCTGCGGCCTGCGCCTTGCCGAACTGGTCGGCATCGACCGCGACGACTTCTCGGCCGACTACGCCTCGCTGCGGGTACGGGGCAAGGGAGACAAGCAACGGATGGTACCGATCCTCGAATTCGTACGCGAAAAGATTTTAAGTTACCTCGACCTAATTGCGAGGCAAAATATTTGCAATTCTGCGGAAAAAGCACTATTTTTAACACACAAAGGAAAGCGCATATCGCGGAGCGTCGTTTATCGCACGGTACAGGCGGAACTGACCCGTGCGGGCGTACAGGGCAAGAAGAGCCCCCATGTGCTCCGGCATACGTTTGCGACGCACCTGCTGAACGGCGGGGCCGATATGCGCGAGATCCAGGAGCTTCTGGGACACGCTTCGTTACAGGCCACGCAGGTCTATACGCACAACAGCATCGCCAGGCTCCGGGAGATATACGCAAAGGCCCATCCCCGGGAAAAGGGAGGGAAGTGATTAACTTTTATAAACTGTAAGGCTATGAACGTACAGATTCAATCCGTGAAATTCGACGCCGACAAACGGCTGGTCGAATTCGTCGAGAACAAGATGGACAAACTCGACCGCTTCGCAGAGCGTTCGACGGGTGCCGAGGTCATTCTCAGACTCGATAAAGACTTTGAAAAGGGAAACAAGATAGCAACGGTCACACTCCATATGCCGGGCGAAGACCTGGTGGCATGCCACCAGTCCAGATCGTTCGAGGAATCGGTGGACGAGGCGATCGACGCCATCAAGCGCCAGCTGGACAAATTCAAAGGCAAACTGGAAAAGTAACCCACCAACCAACCGATAACCTAAAACGAAGCCGCAGCCGCCCCTCATGAGGCGGCTGCGGTAATTTTCCACCCGGCGGTTTGTGGCGGGCGCACTCCGGCTGACGGGTTCCTGCTGACGATTCCCGCCCGGCAACATCCTGCCGGCAATTTCCGCCCCGGCTCCTTACCCATCGCTCGGCGGGCGGTTCTGCAACGCAATTCCGTTTCGCTCCTACCCACCCCCAAAGACTGCAGACGGACGGCACCGGCAGCTGGAAACGGAAAACGACCGCACCTGCGTGCGGCCGTTCGGAAGCCTTGTAGTGGATAGGGGATTCGAACCCCTATGTCGTGCGTGAGAGGCACGTATCCTAACCCTTAGATGAATCCACCGTATCGGTTTTGTGGTGCAAAGATAACGCCTTCTTTCAAAACTGCAAAATTTTCCTGCAAATTCTATGATTTTTTTTGGCCCGTTTCGCATATACCTGTATTTTCGTTATCTTTACGATAAATACAAAGTACGCTTTGCCTATGAAATACATTAAAACCGCCATACTGATCGCAGGCATGGCCGCAGCGACCGCAGCCTGTACGCGGAAACCCGTCGTTCCCGAATTCAGCATGCTCTCGATCGACACCCTCATCGGCACTCCGGCCAACGGATGCAAGATCGAATTCCGTTTCGCCACGATCGCCAACGCAGCGAAATCCCCGGCCCTGCGCTCCATCGAAGCGGCCAATGCCGGGTATTTCTTCGAACTGGAAGATTTCGGCGGCACGGCGCGCCAGGCGGTCGACTCCGCCATCCGCCAGATCGCCGCGGAGATGCTCCCGGACAGCGTCGAACAGACGATGGGAACCTACGAGATCTCGGCCGAAGCCGAAGTTACGGTCACGGACTCGCTCGTCACCTATATTATCAGCCGGTGGAGTTTCACGGGAGGGGCGCACGGCATGTACGGCATGGAATGTCATACCTATTCGCTGGCCGGAGGAGACGAACTATCCTCGGCAGACCTGTTTTCCGAACAGCAGCTGCACGGCATGGAAACCCTGCTGCGCAAGAAACTGTACGAGCAATACGGAGCCGACAGCGACGAAGAGCTGGCCGCTCAGGGATTCTTCCCGGAATACATCTCCCTTACGGAGAATTTCCAGGTTACGCCCGAAGGGATCACGTTCTATTACAACCCTTATGATCTCGGATGCTATGCACTGGGGGCCGTCGAAGTGACGATGACCCGCGAAGAGCTGGAGAATCTGTAACATTGCCCGAAAAGAGACGGCCGCAGGGCCGTAAAAAGAAAAAAGGCCGGAGTCTCACGACTCAGACCTTTTTCTTTTGTCGGGGAACCATCCCCTTCAAAAATGAGGTACAATCGGAGGTATTCGACTTTCGGACGAGCACCGCCCTTCGAGTCTTAGTAACGGATTGCCGCTACAACCTGCCGATTTCCTCAACCAACCTAAAACTACTAACCTAAATGAACCTTAAAACTTCACTGCAAAGATACGTGTCATTTTTGAATTATGCAAATATTTTACGAATATATTAAATATATTTAACAATTTCGTAACATTAGGCCGTCAAAAAGGCTTCAAGATGCCTTTGAAGAACATTCGGGCTAAATGTCAAAAGAGACAGCATATCTTCGGAGACTAAAAAAACAGGGGATAAAAAGCATATTCAGGCAGAAAAATATGCCGGGCACACATGACAAAATTCTAAAGTCCGTACCAACTATCCGTGAGAAAAATTCCGGAAAGGCACAAAAAAAGGAAACCCGGTATTCCGATGGAATACCACAGTTTCCTCACCAACCTAAAACTACTAACCTAAATGAACCTTAAAACTTCGCTGCAAAGATAAGGTGAAAAAACATGCCGCGCAAGTTTTTATTAAAAAAATTTTCGAATTTTTTGATATTTTTTAATAAATCACATGTATTCAGTCATCTAATAACATGTAAACATGCAAGATAGCCGGGTACCGCCTATCCCGGGTGATCGAAAATATTTTTTCATATTCTGCGCAGTATTCCCCTCCGGCGCACATTTATATAAAACGGAACACGATAAAAATGGAGTGCACATACCCTGAGCGGGGATAAATCACTACCTTTGTACGATGGACAAGAAGCTACGCGTTACCCTGAACGTGAGAATACAGCATCCCGGCAGCAGGATGCCGCGGCAGGAATTTTGCGGCCGGTTGCGTACGGCCGCAGCGACAACGACGCCTAAAACCCTAACATTTTTACCAATGACGGTATCACTGATCATCTCCACCTACAACTGGCCGCGGGCCCTCTACCTGTGCCTGGACAGCGTAATGCAACAAACGGCCATGCCCACGGAAATCCTGATCGCTGACGACGGTTCGGGTATCAGCACCCGCGATGTCGTCCGCCATTTCGAAGCGGTGTCGCCCGTCCCCATCCGGCACATCTGGCACGAGGACAAGGGGTTCCGCCTGGCCATGATCCGCAACAAAGCCATCGCGGCGAGCCGTTGCGAATACATCATACAGATCGACGGCGACCTGATCCTCCAACGTAACTTCATCCAGGATCACATGATCTTCGCACAACGGGGCTGCTACGTCACCGGGTCGCGCGGCATCATCACCGAAATGCTCACCCGCAAGGTACTCAGCGGGGAGATCACCTCGCTCACACCACTGATGCGGGGCGTGCGCAACAGCAACAACGCCATCCGCATCCCGCTCATGGCATTCCTCTACCGGACGCTGGGTCCCACCCGCTTCGTCAAAGGCTGCAACATGGCCTTCTGGCGCAACGACCTGATCCGCGTCAACGGTTACGACGAATCGTTCTGCGGCTGGGGCCGCGAAGATTCCGAACTGGCGATCCGCCTCGACAACAGCGGCGTGCGCCAGCGGTGCATGAAGTTCCGCGGCGTGGTCTTCCACCTCCACCACGGCAAATGCGAGCGCAACAGCCTTTCGGCCAACGAGGAACGTTACCAGCAAACCATCCGAGAACACCGCACCCGCTGCGAAATCGGGCTTACTCGCCACTTGGGAGAAACGGATCAGACCCGCACCCCCAAACCCGAGGTGAAAATCCCCGTTCCCGCCAGCGCAGGCCATTGAGCCCCGGCCGGAAACATCCGGCCCAGGAAACGGCATCCATAAACGTGAGTGCCGCCCCGACCGGGACGGCACTCACGTTTTCTATCGGCGGCGGAATTTTTCCAGCAGGGGATAATAATGTAACTGCCGGCGCAGTTTCCATTTGCGCACCAGGTTCAGGGGCTTGCGTTTCAGCCCCGCATGCCCCCGCACGATATAATCGTCCACGGCATCGAGCACCCGCGCCGAACAGCGGCAGTCGCGGTGCGGTTCATGGTGCATGGTGTAGCTGCGGATCTCCTCCATTAACCCCTCAGGCCGCGCCAGCGCACGCTCGATGGCCGGGCCGACGGCCTCCGGCGTATCGACGTCGATCAGATGGGGCCCCGGATGCGAATTGCGGAACGTCACGACCGGTTTGTCGAGGAACATGAATTCGAGGATGATCGACGAGCTGTCGCACAACATCACGTCGGCCTGCTGCAGAAGCGGCATCTTGTCGGAACCCTCATAGAATATGACGTTCTCGTTCTCCTCCGCAATACGTTTATAGCCGGCTATGATCCCGGGGTCAGTCAGCTTGGGATGGAACGTGATGACCCAGTCCCACGGATGGGTTTTGGCCAGACGGTCGATCTCCGCCATCAGATGGGGCGCCGAACAGACATTGCGCGTGAAGGTCGGGGGGTAGAGAACCACCGGATGGTCATTCTGCGGTTTACGCTGCACTTCGGGCGAGAAATAGGTGTCGGCTTTGGGCCAGCCGGTCTCGTAGACCCGGAAGAAGCCGTATTTCTTTTCCAGTTCCTTGAAATAAGGCGTACTGCTCGGCCCCTGCGTACAATAGATGTCGAACCATCCGCGCACCGTGAAATGGTCGTCGACGGCCTCGATCCGCTTTTGGATCGCATAGCCGTGGAAAAGCGCCACCTTCACGCCCGGGATAAAATCGGGGATGTAGTTGCCAGGTGCAAAAACCGCGACCGGGTTATAAGCGACCGCCTCCCGGATTGTCCCCAACCGCACCTCGTCCTCTTCGAGCACGACGGGACACCCCTCTTCGACAAACCAGGCCGCCTCGCCTCCGCGGCGGCGGATTTCATGTTCCAAAGGCCTCAGGATTGAATAGGCATAAGGCAAAGTAACGTACAACAGGTATCTTTTCATCGTTCCAGGTTTAGGTTACAATACTCGGATTCAGCGTGTCAGCCGCCGCTTCAGGCTCTTGCCCCAGCGCATCAGGGTCGAGACGGCGAGCACCCCGGGGCGCATCCACCGCCGCCTGTCCATCCGCAGCAGCAACCAGTCGCAACGGCTGAAAAACCCTTCCAGCTCGGCGCGGTAGCGTTCCGCCTCCGCATTGATCCCGCGGGCAAACTCCGTGTCGCCGGCCCATGGGTTATGGCTTTTGCGCAGGTAAACCAGGTACCAGCGCATTTTATTGAGCAGCAGGTAGAACTCCAGCCGGTCGCCAACAACATCCCTGTGCCTCACCAGCTCGGCATGCACCGCCTCGCTGAATTTAACACAGTAGCCGATATCGAGCGGCGAACGGTTGGCCGACCCGCCGCGCTGCACATATCCGTAACCCACATAATCGACGAACCGGACACGCGGCTGCTGACAGCCGATCTGGATATTGAGCAGGCTGTCTTCCCCCAGCCGCAGCGGATAATGACGCAGTTCCTTTTCGAACAACGCCCGGCGATAGAGCCGTCCCCACACGGTCACGGAAATAGCGTGGTAGAGCGATGCAACAAGGAAATCCAGCCCCTGCATGTCCGACGTGCGCATTTCGCGCTTGGGCGCTTCGTAGGTCTTGCAAATACGTTTGTAATCGCAGCATACGATATCGTACCCGCCGTTTTCCCCGATGGCCGCCACCAGTTTCTCCAGCATGCGGGAATCCCAGACGTCGTCGCCGTCGAGAAAACAGATGTAGTCGCCCTGCGCATGCCTGATACCCGTCTCACGGGCCCTGGCAGCCCCCTGGTTTACAGTACTTATGACGACGATGCGCGCATCACGCTCCGCGTGGCGGAGCGCCACGGCCTGCGAACCATCCGTCGAACCGTCATCGACGACAATAGCCTCGAAATCCCCGTACGTTTGCCGTCCGACCGAATCGAGGCAGGTATCGAGATAGTTTTCCAGATTGTAAACCGGAATAATGACCGATACCACGGGCTTTGATTTTTCCCTTTCCTCCATCTATGCAATCCAATTTACCGCTTTCACGATCCGGCTGCCGGCTCCGTCGTAAAAATCCATGTTTCAGTATAATTTTCCTTTATCGTGCCAGACGCCGCCGCAAACTGGTACGCCAGCGCAATCCTGTCGTCAGCATGACGACGACCGGGCGCATGGCCCGGTAACGGTCGAGCTCCAGCAACAGCATCCGTGCCCGCGAATAGCGCGCCCTGAGCTCGTCCCGGTAACGGCCGGCCGATTCGCGCAGGTCGCAGACAAACGGCCGGTTCCCGACCCACGGGCTGCGGCTTTTGCAGACATAGACCGAATACCAGCGCACCTTATTCAGCAGCGCATAAAATTCGGCCTGCCCCCGAAGCGATTCGCCGTGCCGTTGTAACTCCCGTTCCACAATACTACAAAATAAGCAGCAGTAATCAAAATCGAAACTTCGGTGATTGGACGACGACGGCCGCTGTACGTAATCATAACCCACGTAATCGATGAAATGAACGCGGGGAAGGCGGCAGGCGATCTGGATGTTGATCATCGTATCCTGCCCCAGCCGCAACGGATGGTGGTTCAGTCCGTTATCGAAAAGTTCCCGCCGATAGAGTTTGCCCCAGAGGGTCACCCAGATCGAATGGCGAAGCGTCGCTTCGAGGAACTCGAGCCCTTCCATATCCTCCGTCCGGGATTCACGGTAGATCGCCTGGTAGGTCTTGCAGACCCGCTTGAAATTACAGCATACGATATCGTACCCGCCATTCTGCCCGATCGAGGCGGTCATCTCCTCCAACATGCGCGGTTCCCAAAAATCGTCGCCGTCGAGGAAAGCGATGTATTTTCCCTGCGCCCGGGCAATACCCGTCTCGCGGGCACGCGCAACGCCCCGGTTCGGGGTGCTCACCACGATGATCCGCGGATCGCGCTCAGCATAGCGACGCAGAAGCCCGGGCGTACCATCCGTGGAACCGTCGTCCACGACGATGGCTTCGAAATTCCCGAGTGTCTGCGCCAAAACCGATTGCAGGCACGTATCGAGATACCCTTCCAGATTGTAAGCGGGGATGATTACAGAGACCTCGGGAGAGGGTAACTTGCTTAAAGATTCGTTCATTTATTTTATGTAGTTTGTTACTGCTTCTGCGATACGTTCGCCGTCCAGGGCGGCAGAGATGATGCCCCCGGCGTAACCGGCACCTTCACCTGCGGGGAAGAGCCCCGCGGTTTGGGGATGCATGAGCGTCACGGGGTCGCGCGGAACCCGGACGGGCGACGAGGTGCGCGACTCGACGCCCACCACGATGGCTTCGTTCGTCACAAATCCCCGCATCCGCCGCCCGAAGGTGGCGATCCCCCGGCGCAGCCCCTCGCCGATAAACGAGGGCATCCACTCGTCGAGCCGCGAAGGGATAATACCGGGGATATAGGAGGTCTTGGGCAAGACCGCGCTGGGGCGTCCGGCTACGAAATCGGCGACGCGCTGCGCCGGGGCGACCTGATGCTCGCCGCCGTGCTGCCGGGCCAGCTCTTCGAACTGCTGCTGGAACTTTAACCCGGCCAGCTCGCCCCATTCCGCACGCAGGTGCTCGAAATCCGCGGGCCGCACTTCGGTCACCATGCCCGAATTGGCATAGGGCGACGTGCGGCCGCTGGGCGACATGCCGTTGACCACCGACTGCGCGGCATCGGTCATGGCCGGAACGATGAACCCGCCGGGGCACATGCAAAACGAGTAGACCCCGCGGCCGGCCTCCTGGCTCACCAGCGAATAAGCCGCCGCCGGAAGGTATTCGCCCCGCGTCGGGCAGTGGTACTGGATCGAGTCGATCAACGCCTGCGGATGCTCGATACGCACGCCCATGGCAAAGGCCTTCGCCTCGACGCGCACGCCCCTGCGGTAAAGCAGCTCGTAAATATCGCGTGCCGAATGTCCCGTGGCCAAAACCACGGCCGCCCCTTCGACAAACGTGTCGCCGCACCGCACGCCCCGGATACGGCCGTTGCGGATTTCAAGATCCGTAACGCGGCTACCGAACACGAACTGGCCGCCCGAGCCAAGGATCGTCTGCCGGATATTCTGCATGATGCGCGGCAACTTGTCGGTTCCGATATGCGGATGGGCTTCATAGAGGATTTCGGGCGTGGCGCCATGGAACACCAGCGTCTGCAACGCCTTGTTATAATCACCGCGCTTCTTGCTGCGTGTGAAGAGTTTGCCGTCCGAGAAAGTCCCCGCACCGCCCTCGCCGAAAGCGTAGTTCGAATCGGGATCGACCGCCCCGTTGCGGTTGATCCGCGCAATGTCGACCTTGCGCGCTGAAACGTCGCGCCCCCGCTCCAGGATAACAGGCTTCAGCCCCAGCTCGATCAGCCGCAGCGCCGCGAAAAGCCCTGCCGGGCCCGACCCCACGACTACGACCTCGGTATGTCCCGACACATCAGGATAATCGAAATGCACGGGTGCGGGCTGCGGCTCCCGGTCGACATAGACCTCCAGCGTCAGGTTGACCTTCGGTTGCCGCTGCCGGGCGTCGATCGAGCGTTTGACGACCCTCACCAAGGCAATATCGTGCTCCGGCACACCCAGACGCCGCGCGGCAAGCGAAGTGTAATACTTCGCGTCGGCAGCCTGGCGGGGCGTTAAAACGAGTGCGACATTCTGCGGCATAAGCGGATAAATTGCCTACAAAAGTAAATAAAAAAGGCTTATAATCACCCGCTCCGGATTGTGAATTGTGAATTTTTATATACCTTTGCACATAGCAAGCGGATATGGTGTAATTGGTAGCCACGTCAGACTTAGGATCTGATGCCTTACCGGCGTGGGGGTTCGAGTCCCTTTATCCGCACAAAGGAGCCTTTTTCCGAGGCTCCTTTTTTGTTGCCTGTCCGGCGCAAAAAGAGGAAAACCGACTGTATATCATCATTTTGCAAAGGCTTTGACCGATTCCCCGAACCGGAAGCGGAAAGCAAGCCGAAGAAAACCGTTGGGTGGCAAAAAAGTGGGCAGAGCCGATTTGGGCTTCCGAAAACGGGATTGCCACCTTTTTAGCCCGCAATGCATTGTTTTGCTACACTTTACACCGCAATAAAGTTTCCTTGCAGACGTTTTGTCAATCCTTAAAATGTCACGAGTTATGAGACAGGAAACTTTTACCATCCTTTTCCTGATGCGAAAAGGAAGACCGAAAAAGAACGGCTTGGCGTCGGTTTACGCCCGCGTCACCACGGGCAGTCTGCGGCAGGAATTCTATTTCCATTGCGAGGGCAAGCCCGAATTGTGGAACCAGAAAAAGGAACGCATGATGGGCACGAGCCGACTTGCGCAAAAAGTCAATGAAATGCTCGACGAGTTCCGTGTGCAGATTTTGGACATCCGCTCCAAACTGCTGGCCGAGGGCTATGCGGCCAATGCCGCGCAGATCAAACAGCGCTACCTGAACCCGACGTGCAACACGATGATGCTCATTGCGGGCCTTACCGACTATGTGAAGCGGCGGCAGGCCGAAGTGGGCGTGCGCATCACGCAGCGCACGGCAGACAAATACGAGCGGCTGCTGCGCTATCTCAAACAGTATCTCGCCCAACGCGGCAAAGCCGAGGACATTCCCGTCGAACGGATGAACTACGAGTTTCTGGACGGCTTCAACCTCTTCCTGCAAACCGCCCACCGCTGCCGCCACAACGGGGCGGTCGCCGTGATGGACTGTCTGCGCAACTTTGTCCTCTACTGCCTGCGCAACGAGTGGATTACGAAAAACCCGTTCCGCTACTACAAACTCAAAGAGGACGAGGTGCAGGCCAAAGAGCACCTCACGGCGCATGAACTGGAACTGCTGACCCGCAAGGAGCTCGACCGCCGGTTGGCCCGCATCCGCGACGTCTTCGTCTTCTGCTGCCTGACGGGGCTGGCATTCGCCGACGCCGACCACCTGCGGCGCGAGCACCTCTCGCAGGACGACGAGGGGCGCTGGTGGATTCACAAACCCCGCGAGAAAACCTCCGTGATGAGCCGCATCCCGCTGCTTCCGGCCACGCTCGAAATCCTGCGCCGCTACGAGCACGACGAAGTATGCGTCGCACGATCACGGGTGCTCCCCACGCCGAGCAACCAGAAGATGAACGCCTACATGAAGGAGATCGCGGCCGTGTGCGGCATCGACAAGGTGCTGACCACCCACTGCGCACGCCACACCTTCGCCTGCATGGCCGTCGAGTACGGCATGCCGATCGATGTGCTGGCCAAGATTCTCGGCCACTCGAACACCAACATGACGCGCCACTACGCCAAATTCTCCGAGACGGTCATCGGCCGCGAGATGGAAGCGTTCGGCGAGCGGCTGGCGTCGGCTACTTGATACCTGAAAGGATTCGGCCAAAAGCGCCCCTCGGATGAGGGGCGCCGACGCCTATCGCTGGCTCTCTTCAATCAGAGAGTTGCGCAGCAGATCCAGAAACCGTGTCAGCCGCAACTTGCGGTTGATGACCCCACGGCGGCACTGGATGGGATTGTTGATACGGACATTGAACATCCACGAGAACAGCTCGACCAACTGTTCCACATTGGCACGGGTACCGTCGATACGCCGTCCCACGCCGGCAGTATGCAACGCCGTAATCAGCTCCATGAGATCCGTCGGCGTGAACGGCTCGGCCAGATAGAGCGCCGAGCGGGGTTTTTCGGGTTCCCGCAACCGGTTCATGACCGCAGAATGCTCGATACGCAGATGGATCATCCGCATCTCAAATTCCAGATGTGAGACGGCTCCTTCCCAAAGCGCGACAAGCGCCGCCGGACGCGGATCGTGCATTATTACGGGATTACATGACAGGAATTGCGTTCAGGGACAACAGACAAATGTCCACGGGGGCAAATATGCCAGTCGGCAGAAAACGTAAATCATCACTCAAATATCAAAGATTTTTATTTCAGATTGATACATTTAAAACATTAAATTTCAATAAATCTTGCTAAAACATGCAATTGTCTGAATGCTTATATTGCAGTTCTCGTAGAAATATTCTAAAAAAAGATAGGATGGTTTTAGCCATCCTATCCCAGTGAGCAATCTCGTAATTTTGAACATTTTATTTTAATGTTTTAACACATTATAGATAAGAGATTTTCACTCGAAATTATTTGTCGGTTGACAAATGCCTTCCACACTTTGAAGCGTTACTGGTCTGACCGTTATTAGCGTTTCAACCACATCTTCTTGTCCTTACCTTACACTTAATGCCGGAGCGGCACGAATATTACAGATTATAGCATTCGCCTCATTTCCAGAGAAAACTCGGCACGGGATGTTCGGGCATTGCGCACGTCATCCGGAATGATCGTCCGGGAATATACGCTGGTTTCGGCCGGCTCGGTTCGGGTGGTCATCGTCAGGGTGTTCCCGCCATTCGTCAACTCGAAATCGTAGCCGTTGCCCCAGCTCTCGCCGTCGTCGTACACTCCGGTCAGCCGGGATCCGTCGATCGAATAACGCCCGGTGTATTTGGTGTAGTTCGATGTTTCGACCTTCTGATAAAGTCCGAATGTCGCTGCCGAAGTGAATTCTACGTATACCTCAAATCCTTCGGGAGCATTCTCTGACCAAGAAGTAAGGCGCCATTCGCCTACGATTTCCGACTGAATGTTGGGGGCATCGTCGTCATCCGAACAGCTTGCGGCGAAAATGCCGAGCAGGGAGAAAACGAGCAGATGATAAAGATGTTTTTTCATTGCAAGCACTGTTTTTATAACCAACCTCCGTTTGCTGCGCCGGCCGAACGGGCGATGACGGCGAATTCCTTGGTGATGACCATGCCGCCCATCACGACGCCCGTTCCAGGTTTCGTACCGCCGGCTATCGCCGAAACCTTGATTTTGGCCGATCCGGGTTTCGTGCATTTGATCATCAGTTTTCCATTATACATTTTGGGAGCCGCCTTGATGCCAAGCTTTTCCATATCCTTGGCCGACATCTGGATATCGGTATAGGTAAGGTCTTCGGCACCCTGTCCGAAATGCTGCGTCAGCGGAATGAGCTGCACCTCGCCCAATGCGACCTGCAGACAAGGCGTTCCTTCAATCTGCATGAGCAGCTGATAGGCATCGGTAATGCCGGTGCCCATTTTGCCGCGGTAAATCGACACGTCGGCGATCGTAGCTTTCGAGCCTTCGCCCAGCCGGGAGTCGATTTCATTGACCGAGGTGAGCAGCATGGTCTTGAATTCGTCGAGCGAGTATCTCTTCCCTTTCTCCAGGGCATAGGAGAGGCCGAGTGCGGCTACGCCCGAGACGTGCGGGCAAGCCATCGAGGTTCCCTGCATGTAGCCGTAATCCGCTCCGTTGCTCGTTTCGGAGCAGAGCGTCGAAAGGACGCCGGCTTTCTCCCCACCGCTCAAACCGCTCGTTTCGCCGCCGGGAGCCGCGATATTACAGCCGGAACCGTAGTTGGTATAATTGGCCGGCAGGTAGTCGGGCGAGAACGAGGTGACGGAGATATAATCACGATAGCCTGCCGGATAGCCGGACATGGCTGTCGATTCGTTGCCGGCGGAAAAAATGATCAGTCCGCCGTCGAGGGCCTCGCAGTTCTTCTGGGCGGCGAAGTACTGAAGCGCCTCGTAATCCATCGGCGATTGTTTGATGAACATGTTGTCCGACGTGTATATTCCCGCCTTGATGCCCCACGAGCACTGGAGGATGGAGGCACCGTGATCCGCGGCGTATTTTACGGCACGGCTCGACACGAGGGCGTCACCCGTCAGGTCTCCCGAGAAGATCTGACACGACATGAGACGCACACCGTCTCCCTTGCCCGTACCTCCGGCCACGCCGCAGACGCCGATGCCGTTGTTATTGACGGCGGCTACCGTGCCCGCAACGTGCGTTCCGTGTCCCGAATCGCCCTTCTGACCCCATGAAATGGGACCGTCGGCAGCGAAGTTCCATCCGTGAATGTCCTGGTTCTTGTATTCGGGCGAAGGGTTCGGATTGATCCACATGTTGGCCGCCAGATCCGGATGAGTGTATTTCACCCCTTCGTCCACGATGGCGACGATGACTTCGGGATTACCTGCCGTGAGCTTCCATGCGTCGGCCACATTGATGTCGGCTCCGGCCACCGATGTAGTGGCAACGGCCTGGTCGGCATTGTTGATGTAATGCCACTGCCAGAAAAGATTCGGGTCGTTGAAATCCGCTGTAACCAAAGCGCGGGTCTGGCCGTTCGCCGTTGCTTGAAACGGATAGGTTTTGCAGTCGGAAGCCCGGTAGAGACGGGTGCGGAACTGTACTTTCGAGATTTCGGCGACACCCGCGAGTCTCTCCGCCGCCTTGTCGAGATCCTCTTCCGATGCGAACCCGAGCACATACCATCTGTGAAGCCCTGCCGCACGGGTGCGGGCCTCGTGTTCGCCGGCTTCGGGGAAGACGCGCTCCAGCGAGGTGACATGCAGGTCGTTCAGGATGTCATCGACGGATTCGATGCCCGAACGGGTCAGCGCCGAACGGGTCTTGGCCGCATTCAACGCATTCTGTTCGAGACTGGGAATGGCTTCTTCGCCAAATTTTACGATGAGCGAACCGGCCACGGCGTCGTCCGACGTATTGCAGATTTTGCCCGAAGTCTCGATTTCGGGAGCGGAATCCCCGCGGTTCGGTATTTCCTGCATGGGATCCGTCGAGCAGGCGGCCAGCAGCAGGGAGGCGAAAATCAGGAGTTTCGTTTTGTTATGCATATATCATGCTGATTTTTGAGTCCGGCAGGTTGTTTTTGGCTTGAAAAAAAGGGAGAGGCCGGCACTTGCCGGACGACCGGCCTCTCCCGATCCGATATTACTTGAGCGTGATTTCGGCAGCGGCCGTTTTCCGGAACCGGAGTTCCGATCCCGAACCGTTCGCACGCTGCACAGCGTCGCTGAATCCGACCGTAGCCCTTACAACTTTCGCTTCAGGAGCCGATGCGGGCAGGAATCCTTTCGCATAGTCGGTCGGTACGGTTTTGACGGAACCGCGTTCTGTAGAAACGGAGAATTCGAGCCGTTCGACGTAATTCCGCGGCTGCCGGAGCTCTGCGGCCATTCGGCGCAATTCTGCGATCCGCTCTGCGGCCAGTTCGGGAATGCCGCCCATATCCTTGGCGGGATCGACGAGCAACATGTCCGTAAGGATCGAATAGGGGGTCGTCGTACTCAACGTATACAGATAACGGAACGTGGCTCCCTGCTCGACATAGTTCGGAGTGGGCACGAAATAGATGTAACCGTCGGCCACGGCGCCTCCGATGAACGGATAATTGACCGCATAGAGGGCTTCGGGATTCTCCTCCGAGACGCAGCCGGCGAGGATGTCCTCTCCGTTGATGACACCGATCGGCGTTTGCGAAAGAAGCGGGGAGATAGCGCCGGTTATGCCTGCGAGCGGAGCAGTGGAGGGAACGTAGACCGCCGGAATCCGACCGCCTTCGTCGAACTCGACCCCGGGGAGTCCCGTGATGGTCAGCAGATCGGCCGAACTGCTTTCTGCCGGGTCGTCTTCGATGGTCACCGTGCCGATCTTCCGTCGCATCGGCTTCTCATCCATGACGTTGACGGCATAATAGTTCCATTCGGTCGAAATCAGGTACTCCTTCGAGGGCTGCTCTTTCTGCGGCAGGAAGTCCGAGTAGAGGAACTCGCTCTCCAATCCCGGGTTGTATACACCGGTGGTCTTGATGGATGCCGTGAAGAGTTTGCTGGCATATCCGTTGTAAGCCAGTCCGGCGAACGTGTACTCCGTGTCGCCGTTCAGCCCCGTGAGCATGACGCTGTAATGTCCGCCGTTGATGGCGTCGAGCTGCTCTTTGGTGAAATCCTTGCCCTCCTCTTTGAGGAAAGCCGTCATGTCCAATCCTTGGATGTCTTTTGTCTTGAAGACTCCGTGTTTGATAGATTCAATCCCCTCGCCATAGGCCCAGAATTTCGCCGCATTGTCCGTCGTAATGCCTTGTCCCGCGAATTCGTTCGTGGCTTCGAGCCCGATGTTGAGAATGACGGAAACCTTGTCCTCGTCGCCCTTGGCGATATATCCGAACGAAATGGAGGCGTAGCCCTGCATTTTCAGATTCTGCGACGCCGTTTCGCCGCCCTCCGGATTCGCCTCTTCGTCCGAACCGTAGATGCAGCCTACAAGCGTGTACTTGCCGGTGCCGCCTTCCAGATCCTGAACGGAAATCGTCCCCGAAACAGTGATCGTCTTGATGAGTTCCGCGGCGATCTTGCCATCGGCCATCTCCTGTGCCTTGAGGCTCGCCTCGCCGTCGCTCAAATTGCCCGTGAAGATCGCATAGCGGAACTCTCGGGTGTCCTCGGAGAGGGTGGCGCCGATTTCGACGACACCGTCTGCGGGTTCGCTTTTGGTGAGGGCCACCGAGTAATCGTAGACCCTGGCTCCGGGAAGCATGATCCGCTGCAGACCGTTTGCGTTGGCATAGAAGAATTTTCCGGCATATTCACCTTCGCTCGGTTCGAGCACGATACCCTGCGCCGGGAAGGTAATCACGCCGTTATTGAGCGTGCCATATTGTCCGGCTGATTCGTCCATGGCGAAATTTTCCGGTGTCTGCGATGCGATGTACCACTCACCCATATCGGAAAAGAGGGTCAGACCGGTCGATTGGTAGGGATAATAGACCTTGTTCGGATCCGAGGCATCGACATAGGTCCAGACGTTGCGGTTCTCGTGGTTTACCTGTCCTCCGGCGAAGATGTTCATCAGCTCCGGAGTGTAGGCTTTCATGCGGTAATAGCCCTTCTTGTCCGAACGCTCGTAGATTTCGAGTTCGATTTCGGGGTTCGGATTAGCATTGGGGTTGTCTATCGACGCGAAGTTGCCCAGAATGTCGTCGCGGTAGCGGCCTTTGGTCTCACCGGTCTTTTCGTCGGTGACCAATTCCCATTTGGCCAGCACGAGCGATATCGAAAGGTTCACCTTATCGGCACCGTAGATCGAAGCGTAGCGCGGATCTTCGATGTTGATATCGCAAGTGTAGGTCGTGCCCATTTGGGCCTTGGGGAAACTGATCGTAAAGGTCGTCTCGTCCTCTCCGGCATCGAATGCGATCGGCTCGACGACGAAAATATCCTCGACGTTGGACTTCACGACGACCGGAACGACGATCGGATCCACGGTGTTGCGCCGTTTGACCGTATAGGTCGCTTCGGTCTGGGTTCCCGGTTCGAACTCCAGATCGGTCCGGGTAGCCTGCTTCTTCGGGAAGTAGACACCGTAGCAATCGGGATTCTCCGCGGTTCCCTGCGTATAGTTCACGTCGTCCTCGCAGCCGGCAAGGACAAGAAGTGCCAGCAGGAACGGTAATATATGCTTGAATGTCTTCACGGTAATTTGCTTTTAGATTTGACAGCTTGATCGCAGATGGTCATCACCCGTTCCACGGCTTGACCGTTTGCGAAGGATCGGGATTGTTCTGCGTGGCGATGACGGGGTTGTTCTGCGTCTCACCGCGCGAGATCACGAAGTTCCAGTAGGGTGCACGGCCTTCCGTATTCAGCCGGTACGAGGCAGGAGAGTTGGTTCCCACATAGCCCCGTCGGGTGGACATGTCGAGCCGCTTCATGTCGAACATGACGATGCCTTCGCCCCAGAACTCGATGCGCTTCTGAAGCATCAGCTCGTTGGTGAAATTTTCAACCGACGACGACATGTTCGTACAGTCGTAACCTCCGCCCACAATGCGGTAGTTGTTCATGAACTCATTGAGCAGCCGAATTCCTTCGCCAAGATTTTCATGCGCCTTGGCCTCGGCCTCGATGAAGTACATCTCCTCGACGCGCATGTAGGGATGGTCTGCGGCTCCGCCGACCTTGAAATCCTCATAAGCGCCCTGCGCCGGACGGAACTTGATGTTCGCGTAATCGGGCAGTTCATTGAAGTATTCCTTCCCCTCTTTGCGGCAGCTTTTGTAGTCGTAGGACTCCTTCTCCGGGTCTTTGCGGTCGGGATCGAGCCACGAATGGCGGCGGAAGTCGCGCAGGTCGATACTGTTGTAAAGGTTGCTGTTGATGCAGCGGCAGGCGTCGTTTCCGTAGGCGCTCCACGCATTCTCCGTGCTCATGTGCGCCGTGAAGCAGAACAGGTTGGCAACGCTTTCGCTCGGCAGGGCGAGGCCCCAGATCCAGGCATTGTTCGCCGTGGCGCTGTTGAAGCCGTTCGAGGGGTCTTCCCACTGCTCCTGCGTCAGGGGCGTACAGCCGCTGGCGTTAATGGCCAAGCGGGCGTACTCGGCGGCGGAAACATAGGCTTCGGCGTCGTTCTTGGCCGTACCGCGCTCAAGCCAGGCCCGGGCTTTCAGGCCGTAGACCAGCGCCGGACTGATCGTATACTTGTCGGGAGCAGTAAAGCCGCTCAATAGTTCTTCGGCCTTGTCCAGGTCGGGGAAGATCACTTGATCGTAGATGTCGTCGACCTTGGCACGGGGGTTGTTCTTGGCCTCGGCCTCGGTAGTCTCGGGCAGTACGATGGGCACGCCCAGCCCGAGAACCCCGGGCGCTTCAGTGTAATTGTTCTCCTTGAACTCGTACAGACGCACCAGATCGAGGTAGAACATGGCCCGATAGGCGTAGGCGAAGCCCAGATAGGACTTCTGCGTGGCGTCGAGCGTCGCGAAATCCGAGGCGTCGATCTGTTTGATGACGTTGTTGGCCGCCATGATCCACGCATAGTAGTTATTCCACGTAAGCGCACCCACGGCATAGTCGGCGCCGAGCGCTTCGTTGGTTCCCCACTGTGCGAACCAATCGTAGCCGATATTGCCGCCAATGGCGACGTCGCCCGTCATGGATTCCGTGGCGATATGGATGGCCGGCAGGGCAAAATCCCAGGCTTGGCCTTCGCTTGCATAGCCTGCGGAACCGGCCTGTACGAGTGAGGCCGGAATGCCTTCTATCAGCGTTTCGAGGGTGACCTGATCCTCGGTAGCTATTTCATAGGGGTCGGCTTCTTTGATGCAGCTGCTTGCCAGCAAAGCTGCCGCCAGCGTCGCGAGCGTTATGTTTGTCGCTTTTTTCATATGCATGTCGTTTGTCGTAAAGTGTTTGAGGCCGATTAGAATTGAATGTTGATGCCGCCCGAAATCGTCCTTACAGGCGAATAGGTGGCCTGGCTCGTCGATCCCGAATAAGAGTAGCGGGGATCGAATCCCTGACGTTTGGACCAGTACCAGACATTCTCGCAGGCAAGGTAGACGCGCACCTTCTCGATTCCGACCTTCTTGGTGAAATTCGACGGCAGCGTGTAGCCGAAGTTGATGTTCTGTAGGTTCAGGTAGCTGGCGTCCGTAAGGAAACGATCAGACATACCGTTCTGATCCTTGTCTTCATACTGCAGGCGCGGGATGTTCGACGACGCATTGTCCGCCGACCATGCATTGAGGATGTCCTTGTGCCAGTTCATACCCGTCGTCTTGTTGGCCGGCGAGTACATCGCCGCGGAGTATCCCGAGTCGTAAGCCAGACCGCCGATCTGGTAGGTGAAGGCCACGCTCAGGTCGAAGCCCCGGAAATTGACACTCGTGCCGAAACCGCCGTAGAGATCGGGAATCGGGTCGCCGCAGAGATAGTCCGACGCCTTGGCATATTCAGTCGTCGTAACGCGCTTGCCCGTCGGGTTGCCCTTGTCGTCGGTTTCGTTCATGTACCACATCGAAAGGCCCTCGTCCGAAACACCGGCATATTTCCTCATGTAGAAAGTGTACATCGGAAGCCCTTCTCCGAAGAAAGTGGAGCCGCTCACGTAACCGGAGTAGCCATCGACCTGTTTGGTCCGTCGTTCAGAAGGCAGCATGGTGATCTTGTTGCGCAGGTGCGTCATGTTGAGGTTGATGTCCCACTGGACATGCTCCCGTCGGATCGGCGTAAAGTTCAGCTCGATTTCGACGCCGCTGTTGCGCATGTCGCCCACGTTGGCGTAGTAGGACGAATAGCCCAGCGACGGAGCTACCGGGAACGACAGCAGCATGTCGGTCGTCTTGCGGAGGAAATATTCGACGCCTCCGGAAACCGTACCGCGCAGGAAGCTGAACTCCACACCGGCGTTGAAGTTGGAGTTGGTCTCCCAGGTGATGTTCTCGGATCCTTTGGCGTTGAAGACGGTCGAGACCTTTCCGTTGGCGTTTTCGATCGTGTAGGTGTTCGTGTAGCGGAAGTTACCGATGTTGTCGTTACCCTGCGAGCCGATCGAGGCCTTCAGCTTGAGATTGTCGAGCCATTCATAGGTGCTCTCCATGAAATTTTCTTTCGAAATGATCCATGCGCCGCCCAGCGACCAGAAGTTGCCCCAGCGGTGGTCGGGGTGGAAACGCGAAGAAGCGTCGCGGCGGTAGGAGGCCGAGGCGAAATATTTGCCTGCGTAATCGTACATGACACGGGCGAAATAACCCTCGTTGTTGTACTCAACCCGGTAAGAGCCGGCTCCCTGTTTGTCGATGATCGCCCCGGCAAGCTCGTCGTTTTCCTGCGTCAGCATATTGCTTTTCGTGGCCGACAGCGTGTAAATGCGGTTCTGGTAGGACTCGTGGCCCAGCATCACGTTGATGTTGTGCGAGCCTATCTGCTTGGTGTAGTTGAGAATCTGCTGTAGGTTGAGGTCGAAATTCCGTTGATGGCCCTTCGAGACCATGCCTTTTTCGCTGGCGAACTGTCCGAACCAGGGATTCGTAACCGAGGTGGAGCGGGTTTCGTCGAGCGAAACGCCGGCGTTGAACGTGAATTTGAAATCCTTGAGGAAGGTGACGTCGATATATCCCGTACCGTTGAAAGCATTGCCTTCGGCTTCCTGTTTGTTGAGACGCGAATCCGAGAGGGCGTTGCTGTTGGGGAAGAGCGAACGCTCCATACCGGCATTGTCGCCGTTGCCGTAGTCGTAGAGCTTGATGCCGTCCTCGTTGTACATGACATTACCCTCGCCGTCGCGGATGTAGAGCGGATAGATCGGACCGACGGCCGTCGTATAAGCGAAAACGTTGCCCGACGAGTTACCGGCGCCGCTGTCGTCGATCTGGTTGTAGCGGAAATGCGTGTAGTTGGCATTGGCGCTGAACTTGAGCCACTTCTTGGCCTGATAGTCCACGCGCAGACGGGCCGTATAACGATCCATGTCCGAGTTGTAGGCGATACCTTCGTTGTTCAAATAGCCGAACGATCCGTAGATCGAGGCGTTCCCGGTCTGGCCGGAGATCGAAGCGTTGTACTCCTGACGCAGGGACGAGCGGAAAGCCGCATCGGTCCAGTCGTCGGGACGGATGTAGTACTCCTTGCCCTCATAGACGAGACGGCGGCCGAGAGTCGCAGCGGGATTGACCTTACCGTTGATGCCGATGAACTCCTGCCCGAAAGGAACCGTATAGACCATATAGCCCAGACCTCCGTCATTCGCATTGGCCGTCAAATTCGTATTGGCGCGCAAATGGGCCTCGCCGACACTCATTCCCGAATTGACATAGTAGTTTTTCAGCGCACTGTAATGCAGTTCGTAAAATTGCGCCGGGTTGGTAATGTACGCATAATCCTGGACGGCGCGCGAATTGACGCCCCACTTGGCGTCGATTGTCACGTGAGCCTCCTGCGACTTGGCCTTTTTGGTGGTGATCATCACTACGCCGTTGGCGCCGCGGGCGCCGTACAGCGAGTTCGAGGCGGCGTCCTTCAACACAGTCATCGATTCGATGTCACTCGGGTTGAGGTTGTTCAGGTCTCCCGAGTAAGGCATGCCGTCCACGATCCAGAGCGGATCGTTGCCGGCGTTGAGCGAACTGAAACCGCGGATGCGGATCGTCGGACTCTCTCCCGGCTGTCCTGAGGTGTTGGTCAGCTGCACGCCCGCGACCTTTCCGGCCAGAGCCTGCGCTACGTTCGACTGCTGCGACTTGGCGATGTCGTCCGATTTGATGACGGTCGCCGAACCGGTGAAAGCCTCCTTTTTTGCCGTACCGAACGCCACGACGATCACGTCGTCGATAGCCTGTGTGTTCTCTTTCAGCACGACGTCGATCCGGGTTTGCGTTCCCACCTTGATCGTGTGGGACTGATAACCCATGAACGATACGACCAGCACATTGTCCGGTGCGGCTTTGATCGAAAAGCTGCCGTCCGCACCGGAGGTCGTACCCTTCGTAGTGCCTTCGACCAGAATGGTGGCGCCGACGATGCCGGCCCCCGCATGATCTTTGACCGAACCCGTAATTTCCCGTTCCTGCGCATGGGCGGACAAGAACAGGCCGAGAACAGCCATCAATGATAGAAAGATTTTTTTGGTCATAAATGCGCCATTTTAACGCTGGTAAAAAAATGATTGTAGAAAATTTGCCGTCTTCGTGTCCCGGCGCGGAGCCGAAACATTCCTCCTCCCCTTCCGGAAGCCCGGAGGGGGGGGGATGTCATCCGCCTGTCCGGTCACCGAACCGGCCGGATCGCAGCCTATTCGTAGAAATCGTCTGCAAGGTCGTTCGGCTTCGAGCCCGAATACTTGTCAGCCTTGCCCCGGAATTCGATGATCAAGGTGTTTCCGGTTCCGGTCGGATCAGGGTTCCATGTACTGAATACTCCCCAATCGACCATCGAGAATTTGAAGATCCACTTCTTGTTCTCCTGCTTGACGGTCACTGCCGCCTTCTCGGGACACCGCATGCAGTACTTAGCCTTGTCGGAATATCCGTACCCGTTATATGAGGACAGATACATATACTGGAACCTGAGGTTCCATTTGCAATTCGTGCCTTCCGCAGGCAGGTCGATCTCTCCTTCATGGTCGAGGTAGCTGTCCGGCAGGAAAAACATCGGAGTAGTATTATCCGCATCGATACTCTCGGTGAAAGCATTCCGGAAATAGAAGCAATATCCCGATAGCAGATCGCCGGTATAACTATCCCGATAAGCCGGGTCGTGCCGCACCTCCATCGCCGTAACGGGCCAATACAGCATGTCCTTGTTATCCTTGTCCAGGAATTTGATATAGGGCTCGAACGGTTTGACGGGCTTCAATGTTTCTTCATCCATTGCGTCGGCCGTCGCAGCCGTCGGCACACCGTAGTATTCGGCTTCGACCCCGATGCCGTTTTTCAGCGTCAGATTTACCCGCAGATAAATCTCCTTGCCGCCAGCGGGATTGGGATGGGTCTCGATCGTACCGGTCAGTCCCGCATCCTCGCCGTAGTAGGTCTGATAGGTCTTGTGGTCGTAGAGCCGGAACCAGTAATCGGAGGTCTGCGCCGCAACGTCGATCACGCCGTCGAACTTGGCCGCCAGCACCCGCACATACGCAGCCCAATGACCTTTGGCAAGATCAGCCGGGGCTGCGGCCGTTTCGGCATCGCCCAAAGCGAATACGTAGCTGCCGACCTGCGGCTCCTGCGAGAAGAGCGCGGCGATCGGGGCCTCGGCTGCGGCCGCAGCCTCGCCTCCGGCTGCCGGCTCCGTCACCTTGATCGTATTGGTGGCCGCATAGCCTCCGGCGAACGTGCCTTCGTAGGCGGCACGCAGGCGCTTCCCGTCTTTCGAAGCGTCAAGCGCGACGATGAGCCCCTCGATCGTGCCGAATTTATCCGTCAGGTACTTCGCCGTCAGCGTTCCGGTCGTCCCGGCGCCCGTTGCGAATTCACCGCAGCGAATCTGCACCTTCGCGGGATCAGCTGTCGCAAGGTCGATTTCCTCCGTTCCGAACAGCTCCTCGGCAAGCAGAATCTCCACGCCCGCAGCCCCCTCCTCGGGAGCGGCCAGGCCCTCTTGCTCGTAGAGGCAGAAGCGGCGGTTGCCTTCGCGGACATTGCGCCACTCGACGACGCTTCCGACGGCGGCGATCCGATTGTCGATCTCGTATTGGTTCGTCAGTTCGACGTCACGCTCTTCCGTACAGGTATTCTGGTAACGGGCGATCAGCGTCTTGCCGCTCTTCAATTCGACGTAGGTATAGAGATTGAGCCGGGTTTCCGTCACCAGATCGGCGGAGAGTTCTACGCTCGCGACGTCGTTCATCGTCGTCTTTTTCACCGAAATATCCTTGTATTCGATTTCGAACGGATCGGAGGCCGTGTTCACGGTGCCCTTGGGGCTCTCCACCATCACGCGCAGATAATCGTCGGCCTGTTTCATCTGCTCGGCATTGATCAGCCCCTCGGTCGGCGAGAGATAAAAGGTGTGGCTGCCGTCTTCTTCAGCGACATAGATTGCCGACTTGATGCCGACGAGATCGCCTCCGTCGTACTGGATTTGATCGGTCAGAGTTACAGGAGGCTTCTTCCCGGGGTCGGGGTCGTCGTTGGGATCGTCGTCATCGCATGCACCCAGCATGGCTGCCGATGCGAGCAACGCGCACGCCAGCGCGCGCAGTCTGTAATGGGTCGAGTTTTTCATAACGATTGTTTTTAATAGCGCGGGGTTCGGGAAAACCCCGCGCTATCCGGTTTTTCTGTTGTCATTCGGTCATTCCGGCCTTTTGGAACATGACGCCCGGCAGTTCTTCGGCCAGGCGGCTCATCGGAACCGACGGAGCCGGCAGGCGACGCAGCAGCCTGGGCGGTTCGAGATGATCCTTCTCAGCCGCAGCACGCCCCGTTTGGCTTACGACAGGGCCCTCCCACGTTCCGCGCACATGATGCTTGCGCACGCAGATGCCGTCGACCTCGAATCGGTACCAGTTGTCCTTGCCTTCGCCCTCGACTTTGGTGATTGTAACCTGACCGCCGTAAAGCAGCGCATGTGCGTCCATGTATTCGAAGACATTGCCGTCTCCCCATGTCGAGTAAGTCTGGTGCATCCATCGGCTGCCGCTCAAAGCGCCGTTCAGCATGATGCCGCGCATCATGACGCCGGGCTTGATGAATTCCGGCCAGCGCTGTTCGGTCACCTCGTAGGTTCCCGGAGTGATTTCGTTCTCCTTGCCCGGCTCGGTGGTAAGTTCCACACGGACGATGTCACCGCCCGGCTCGCGATCCACGAAGTCTTCGAGATGGTCTCCTACCCATTCGATACCGATATTGATGAATTGCAGACCGCATCCGTAGGAACTGATCGGTTTGTAGCCGATGCCTTGGATATAGACCTGATCCGAAGTATAGTAATGCGCCTTTTTGATCTTCGACAGATCCATGTCGTAGTCACGCTCGAGCGTCGAGGTGCCGTCGTCATCGGACTTGTCGTCGGATGCGTCGGTGATCGGAATGACTCCGGTGTACGAGCCCTTGAGGGTAAAGCCGTCCTTCGAGGTAAGGTTGAACTCGATCTTGTATACCGGTTCTATTTTGCCGTCTTCGCCTTGGGCCGTACCGGCGGCCTCGATCTTGATGATGCCCTCCTTTCCGTAGGAAAATTGTCCGAAAGAGGTTCCGTCGTCCAACTGGACATAAGTGCCGAGCGGGAATACCAGCCCCTCCATCGGAATTTCCACGGCGGGCATCCACGACCCCCATTGGAACGAGGTGTTGGCCAGATATTCGTGGGGCTTGATCACGGCTTCCTTCGGATTGCCGAACAGGTCGTTGAATACGACGAGCGCAGCGGCGAGACCGCCCTGCCCCTCCTCCGTGTCGTAGGTTTCGTCGTAAATGTTGATCTGCATCATGCCGGTACCTGCTTCGAGCATGTTGCCGTAATAGGTCGCGGTGGCGCTGACTCCGACCACGTCCACGTCGCGTCCGATCTGTGGCAGGTAGAAACCGCCGTCCTCCGGCTGGTCGACGATCTGGAGCTGTCCCTCATAGACGATGCTCTTTTCGGAACCGTCCGTATCGACGAAACGAAGCGAAATGATCCAGATGTCGCCTTCGCGGGTGACTTTCAACGGCTCTCCCGAAACCAGCGACAACTGGGTCTTATTGCCTTCGGCGTCGATATACTGAACGCCGGTATATTGGGCCGTGAACGTGTGATCCTCGTTGAGCTGGCTGGCCATATATTCACCCTCGGGAAGCGTGTAGGCATCTTCGCCCGGAACCGCATAGAGGTCGGCCACGAAAAGGTAACCCGCCTCTTTGAGCGTCACCCGCCCTTTGGATACGGTATGCTCGGCATCCGTGAAGGCCATATAATAGTTGTGCGACTCCACGCCCTTGACCGGGCCGAGGTACCACGACAGCGGAACTTTATCCAGCAACACCTTGTCTGCGTCATCTCCCACCTCCGAAGCGTCGGAATTCTTGCACAGTCCGTAATAGGCAACCGTCAGCGTTTTTCCGCCGGTTTCGATTTCGGCGGAAATACGAGCGACGCGGGCCGAGAGGAACTCGACCGAGAGATCCGCTTTCGAGGCTTCTCCGACGTTCGAGGAGTTTACGTCGATCTCCCCATAGGCGATTCCGTTGCCGGCAACCGCAAAATCGACGGCTCCGGAAGGTTGTTTGACGGTAATTTTGACGGCATCGTCGGCGATCAGCATGCCGTCCACATCCACAAGCCCTGCCGTCGGCGAGAGATAGATCGTATAGACGGAGGCAGCTTCCGAAGCATCTGCCTTTTCGCCGTTTCCGGGTGTCTCGACCGAGTAGACGGCGGATTTGATTTCCCGTACGACACCGTTGCAGATCAGGGCATTCCCGCTTTCTGGCATGTCGGGGTTGCCGGATGAAGTGGAATCGTCGTCCGAACATGAATTCAGTACGGACGCTCCTGCCATGCAAAGCATGGCCAGAAAGGATAGGTACAACTTTTTCATAGGATGAGATTTAATGAACCGGCTTCCCGGTTTGGCTTTCGGATGTGATAAGCATAATGAAATGCCATACTTAAAACAGTCGATACAATCTACAAAATGAAACCCTGAACGGATTCCAGAAAAATTACTTATCGAGTTTTCGGGATTTTATCGACTTGACACGAGAACGGCGCCAAGGAAAAATCCCCCCCCCTCGCAATTTGACGAGGAAAGAGGATTCTCTTTGTCGCAAAAATAATAAAAAGATTTTATCCTAATTAATTTTTCGCAAAAAAATCATCAGCAATTACGCTCTAAATGCATAAAAAAGTCTTGCAAAATGCGCATTTTAAGAACAGATTCGCACTTCAGACCGACGGCGAAATCGGGCAGGGCAACCGCTTCGAAACTGCTCCGCCAAACCAAAAACAAGGATGGAATAAAATATACTATATATAAATATGATCTCTTTCCAGATGAGTGGATATACCACGCCCGCGTCCTGCAAACCTCACATTACCTTATCCCGATAGTCGGGGTGAAATATACACAGTGACAACCGTCTGGCTGCCACATCCGAGCACCACACCCTCCGAGCTGAAATCAATCGTTGTTATTCCAGCTTGGCCAACAGTTGCCGGACGAATGCTTCGTCGGCATCGGTCAGGGTGTATTCGGGAACGCCGGCGCACCCGCCCATCGAGACCTGCGGATTACGGAAGCGCATACCGCTTTCGCGTTCCCGGCGGGCGCTGAAGTGCAGGGCATCGACCCCTGTGGCGGCCAGCAGGCGGGCGTTCGACGGATTGACGCCGCTTCCGGCCATGATTTCGATGCGGCCGGCCGCCTGCGCCGCCAAGGCTCGCAGCGTCCCGACACCCTCCTGCGCCGTATTGCGGCCTCCGGAGGTGAGCACCCGGCGGCATCCGGTGCGGATGACCGCTTCGAGCGCCTGCCGGGGATCGCGCGTCATGTCGAACGCGCGGTGGAACGTCACCTCCATCCCCTCAGCCTCGCGGACAAGCTGCGCCGTGCGCGTCTCGTCCACCTCTCCGTCGGGGGTCAGCACGCCGAGGACCACCCCGTCGGCTCCGCAGGCACGGGCGAAGCGAATCTCTTCGGCCATCAGCGCCGTTTCGGCATCCGTATAGCAAAAATCCCCGCCCCGAGGGCGTATCATCACGCTCAGCCGCAGGCCCGGTAGACTCCGGGCGTAGCGGATCAGCCCGGCGGAAGGGGTCGTACCCCCTTCGAAGGGCGCGGCACAAAGCTCGATGCGCGTGACGCCTGTCCGCCGGGCTATATCGCACGCATCGCAGGTATAGGCGCAAAGTTCAGTCGTCATAAATTCCGGTCATAATTGGTGTATGGTGTACAAAAGACGGTCGCCGAGGCCAATCGTATAGCCGTGGGATTCGAACACGACACGGTTGAACGTATCGCCGATCAGAAAGACCGGAAGCGAAACGTTCCCCGGCAGCTGCATCGCTTCGAGAATCCGCCTGCGAACCGAGCCGTCGCGGTCGATGCCAAAGGTGACGGTCGCCGGCAGCGGGGCCGCGGGCGACGCCGTGTATTTCCGGTACGCCCCCTCGTCGGGGAAGAGCAGGATCAGCGAGCGTCCCCACGCTTCAAGCTCCGCGGCTTTGGCCGCGATGTCCTTCAGCGCATGATCTGTAGGCTCCTGTCCGACGCACAGCAATCCGATCACGAAATAACCACGTCCCGCAGTCGTGAGGACCGACGTTTCGGCTCCCGTCGCGGCGTCAGTGAATTTCGACTCCGAATCGAAACTCCCGATCACGCGAACCGCCTCCGAATTGTCGCGCATCGTCAGGTTCGTTTCGGTCGTACTGTCCGGACGGACGTTGAAGAACGACACGTTCCCCAGCACGCTGCCGCTGGCGAGCCGGCTGCCCGTCACAAGCATATAATAACCGGTTTCCAGATCGGCGGGAGCCCGGAACAGCTCGCTCCACCGCTCGAAATCAGGATAGTTCAGCAGGGAGAACGACTGCCCGTCGAAGCGCGAAAGGGAGAAGTGCCGGAAATACTCCGGATCGTCGAGACGCGGAATCGGCGCATAGTTCAATTGCAGCCGCCCGGTCTCCAGTTCCCGGTTCCCGGCCGCGTCGAAATCGACGGGCACATCCTTCCCGGCATGGCGGTAGAAGAGGTTGCCCGTCACGCGGTCGATCCACGCCGGGATGCCGAGCGAACGAGCCGCGGCAACGAAGAAGATAGCCCGCGAGAGTTTGTCGGCCGTCCGGCTACGCCACACGCCTTCGGGCGAGATGGTCGTGGAGACGGTGCAGAGTTCCGGACGCAGGGTCAAGCTGTCGCGGCACCACGCCACCAGACGCTGCGGGTCACGGCGGAACGCGGCGGCATCGGCGGCCGGAATTTCCCGCTGCAGGAACGACCGGTAGGGCGTGAGCATCTCATCGGCCACACGCGGGGCCAGCACGGTCGCGGCGTCGGCATTCTTGTCCGTATTATAAAGATGATCCGCGAGCACCGCCGACGGCGTATCGCGCAGATCCTTTTCCGACAGCGTGGCGAGCAGTTGCAGCGCCCGCCCGGTGCATCCTTTCCGGCTCGCGCCGCGCAGGAAATCCATAATTTCGGCGTGATTGCCTCTCGAAGCGGCGATAAATCCGGCCACATCGTCCGGCTTCATGCCGACAGAACGTGCAAACTCCGCAACGGCGGGTTTCGCCGGGAACGTGGCGATATAGGCGTTGCGGATGGAGTCTTCGCGGTTGAAGCGACGGTCGTTCTCCGCACGCTGAGCGGCCGTCACCTCCGGCAAATTCGCGCTCTCGGCCGGAGGAACGATGTCGACGGGGAAGGAGAATTCGTCGCCGATCGCATGCTCCAGCACCACCGTCGCCTCCGTCTCCCTCCCGAAAGAAACCTTCCGAACCCCAAACCGGCCATCACAGACAGCCGTGACAAGCATATCGCCCAGACCCGCCGACAGCGACGCCCGCCCCCGGACGTCGGTCGTTTTGCGCGATACGGTGTAGAACTCGGCGTAATTGTAAAGTTTGAACTCCACGGTCGCACCCTCCACGGGACTGCCCGCCGTGTCGGTGACCGTCACGGTGAGCGGGGCGCACGCGGCATAGTTCGAGATCACATTGATCTCGGTGTAGTTGGCCGTGGTTTTCATCACCTCCTCCGAACCGTCGTAATAGCCGAAGACCTTGGTATGCATCAGCATCCCGCGGCTGGCCGGGGCGTTGAACCACCCCAGGTCGAGCACCGGTTCCGGCTCGCAGGCCCCGAGGAAATGCCACCGTCCGTCGGCCCAGGCCTCTACCCAGGCGTGGTTGTCGTCGGTGTGCGCCCAGCGGGGCGTGTAGACCTGCCGGGCCGGGATGCCCACCGACCGCAGGGCCGCAACGAGCAGCGTGGACTCCTCGCCGCAGCGGCCGTAAGCCGTGCGCACGGTGGCCAGCGGCGAACTAGTTCGCGCATCCGACGGCTGGTAGTTGGCCTTCTCGTGACACCAGTGGTTCACTTCGAGGATGGCGTCATACATCGACAGCCCCTCGACGCGGGGTTTGAGTTCATCGTGAAATACCCGGCGCGAATCATCGAGACACTCGTTGTTGACCCGCACGGGCAGCACGAAATGCCGGAACAACTCGTCGGAGACGCTCCTGCCCCAAGGCATCTCCTGCCGGACAGACAGCGCACAGCGCACGTTTTCCAGATAAAAATCGCCCAGATAGTCGGTAATGTCCCCCACGGGCATATAGGCATAGAGAAACGTCATTGCATCGCGTTCCTGCGGCGTCATCGGTTCGTCGAATATCCCGAACAGATCGCCCCGGGGGAGCAGCTCCTGTTTGTGCCGGAAATCGGTCTCCACGCGCCGCATGAAACCCTCGTTGCCGGCCGGGGAGCACGCCGACAACACGCCCGTGAGCATAAGCAGGCCGGCGAATAGCTGTGTCGTTTTTTTCATCGTAAAGTGAGTTCTATGATTCGGTCGGTATCCTCGGGAACATGCTCCAGATTCAGGACGATCCCTTTTCCCCGGAGCGTGTCGAACTTCACCCGCTCGCCGTTGTTCAGGCACCGGGCTTCCCCGACTTTTTCCGCAAGCGGCAGGTACAGCGCATCGTCCTGCAAATCGAGCACATGCACGTAAAGTTTGTCGCCCTTGCGCGTCGTCACGCCCCAGTCGTGGGGCGGGATGTCGCCGCCGCGGGTTCCGTAGATGCTTTCGCCGTACCGGGCGAGCCATTCGCCCATCTCCCGCAGCCGTTCGACGGCCGTCGCAGGCAGTTTTCCGTCGGGTTGGGGACCGATGTTGAGCAGCAGGTTTCCGTTGCGGCCCGCAGCCCGCACGAGGTAGTGGATCAGCGTCTTCGACGATTTGTAGTCGAGGTCGGTGATCTTGTAGCCCCACATGCCGTTCATCGTCTGGCACGTTTCGAGCGGCAGGCGGCCGATCTCCTGCCCCGAAAGTCCGGCGGTGTTCTCGCCCGGAAGGTCGCGTTCGAAAATCTGGATGTCCTCGCCTTCGAACGGAACCAGGTGGTGGTTGTTACCCACCAGACAGGCCGGCCTGATGGCATGGATATGGTCGTACAGCCCGCGGAGTTTCCAGTCGAAATCCGGGTTCTGATCCTGATCCCACACCCCGTCGAACCACACGGCGCCCACCGAACCGTAACCCGTCAGCAGTTCCGTGAGCTGGCGTTTCATAAAATCGTAGTAACGCTCGTAGCTGATCGCCGTGCCGGGACGCCCCGTCCCAAGCCCCGTCCGCCCGCGCGGGCAGTCGTCGCGGTACCAGTCGATCAGCGAATAATAGAGGTGCAGGCGGATGCCCTGACGGGAGCACTCGTCGGAGAGCGCTTTCACGACATCCTGTTTATACGGCGTGGCGTCCACGATGTCGTAGTCCGTCTGCGCGGTGTCCCACATCGAAAAGCCGTCGTGGTGGCGCGTCGTGAAGCAGACGTACCCCGCACCCGAGGATTTGATGGCCGAGACCCACTCCGCGGCATCGAAATCATGTGGATAAAACGCATTGGCCAGCTTGGCGTACTCCTGATAATTGATATTGCGGTTGGTCATAGTCCATTCGCCCGTGCCGAGCAGCGAGTAGAGCCCCCAATGAAGGAAAATGCCGAATTTGGCATCCTGAAACTCCGTCCGAGCCCGAAGGTTTTCGGGCGCCGGGACATAAGGATCAACCACCTGTGCCGATATCGTTCGGCAGACAGCAGTGCAAAGCAATGTAAAAAACAGTTTTTTTATCATCTGCGAGTAAAAATTTAGCCCGGGTATTTACAATGCTTATCTACCTTTCTTTTTTTCAAAGAAGAGGCAAATTCTATATTAAATGAATATCCAAAGATAGCACAAAAACTCATCAAAGCATATCAAAACCAAAAATTTTAATATGCTTTAAAGTCAAGTATTCTGTAAAATACCTCTTTTAGCGTCAATTAAAAGGCTACTCTGCCAACGCATACCGAGGCAGTTGCACCGACACCTATACTTGGCAGAACAACATGATTTTTTTTTGACGGCCTCCTTTACGAATCCCACAACCGAGCAAAGCTGATAGATCATAACTGACAACACTCTAACGTTATTCGCTCTACGATTTCTGTAGTCTGGAATTTTCTTCGTATCTTTAAGAAACCGTAAAAACTATTTGAGCCATGAAATTCTTTATCGACACGGCCAATCTGGAACAAATCCGCAAGGCGCATGAACTGGGCGTCCTGGACGGCGTAACGACCAACCCATCGCTGATGGCCAAAGAGAACATCCGGGGTACGGAAAACTGCAACCGTCATTATGTTGAAATCTGCAGACGTGAGCGCCGAGGTCATAGCCACAGACTTCGAAGGAATGGTGCGAGAGGGTGAGGCGCTGGCGGCGCTGCATCCCCGCATCGTCGTGAAACTGCCCTGCACGGCCGCAGGAATCCGGGCCGTAAAATATTTTGCCGCCAAGGATATCCGGACGAACTGCACGCTGGTATTCTCCGTGGGACAGGCGTTGCTCGCCGCAAAGGCCGGAGCGACCTACGTGTCTCCGTTCGTGGGACGTCTCGACGACATCTCCGAAGACGGCGTGGCATTGGTAGCCCACATCGTGAAGGTCTACCGCACCTATGGTTACAAAACGCAGGTGCTGGCCGCTTCGATCCGTCATACGCAGCATATTATCCAGTGCCTCGATGCGGGAGCCGATGTGGCGACATGCCCCCTTGCGGCAATCGAAGGGTTGCTCAGACATCCGATGACGAACAGCGGGCTGGAGAAGTTCCTCGCAGACCATGCACGGCTGAATACCTGAACGGAAACCGAATTGCGACATTTCCGGATGACATCTATACGCTTGAATGTACAAAATGACAAAAGTCCTATATACGAACATAGGACTTTTGTTATAAATATTATAGTCGGCCAGAGAATCACTCTATAAACAGTTCGTCTTGTCTGACAACATGCCACAGCGTCAACATACTGCACACGCCTCTTGAGGGTTACAAAAATAATTTCGGCAGAGTCGGCCGCCAAGACGAACAACGCATTAACATGATCTAATTCAACACAATACACAATTTCTAAGCAAAAGTCAACGAGGTAACGCTTTGGACACCGAAACCTCGTTTACAATTACGTTTTTTACTCTATAAGCGATATACTTCTTATCTGAAAAGCAACATAATGTCCTATGAATCAAACATCTTCCCACCCGCGAAAGATCCTTCGTACAGTAAGTATCAGTCTTCATATCAAAAAAATGTCACCTCCTCTTTCGAAATCGTTGCATCTGCCGCTGCTGTTCTTCATAGGCCTGCGTGTCGGTCAGGTCCAATAGCGTATCGACAATGCCAGAAATAGGATTGGCGATATGGTTTTGTATTTCGTGTTACGGTGCTGTGTGTTGTTCTGGAACCTGCTTGTCGTTTTTCGGTGCCGGATAGAGTTCATTGAAAACATTTGCCGAAAACTCTTTTCCCAGTACCGACCTGCGGGCAACGATGCCGTCGTTATGGTCAATGAAAGTCACACCATAGATTCTGCCGACCGGGTTAATGCGGAAAATCGTGTCGATATTCTCCGCTTTGAGCAGTCGCCGGAACTCGTCCCGTGTATTGTGTGGGCTCATGGCGTCTTTGACTGTTTGCCGAAGTCGGTCGAGCGTTCCGTCCTGCTTCAGCGCACTCTTCGACCGCTCGTAATACTTTTGAAGAGCCTTGTAGCCGACATCCCGGCCGATACGGCTCGATTTAAACGGAGTACCGATGCCATAGCCGTCATCGGTCAGGGCCCGTAGATCACTCCGGCATAATCCCTGCCGTCGATGGTTCCCGTACGTTCTTCAACTGAGACATTGAAACGTTCCAGCAGGGTGCGAAACTCTCCGTAGGACGAACATTTGTAATTGCACAAGCACGACCGCACGACGGACGATATCTGCTGTTTGACATTGCCCTCTTTATAGTTTACTTTGCGCAAGCCGAGCCTGTCTGCTTGTTCCTCGCCTTTGATACTCGGATGCAGACCGTATTTCCGCTCCAAATCACGCAGAATTTCCATCGAGCGCCGGGCCTCGAAATCGTGCGGGAGTTTGCGGCCCTGCTCATCGACCCGCAGCGACACGATATGGAGATGCTCTCTGGAAATGTCCTTGTGCTTGAAAACGATATAGGGCTGTTCGCCGTAACCCATGCGCTCCATGTACTCGCGGGCAATGTCCCGGAGCCGTTCGTCTGTCAGTCTGTCTTCCGGCGAAGGATTCAGCGAGACATGGAAGACCGTATTGGTCGTCCTTCTGTTAGCTTCGAGGTAGGGCCGGAAGCTCTCCATGCAGGCATCGATATCCATTCGCCCGTGTTTATTGAAGGGTTCGAGCATCTTCTGCCAGAGGAGCACTTCGGCCTCATTCTTATCCACTTTCTCCTTGTTGTAGTACAAGGCTCCGCCGGGCGAGGAGCCCGATCTTATATTCGCAACCATTCCTTAGCCTGTTTTGCGAGGTTGAGAATCTCGATACTCAGGGCTTTCAGCTCGCGGGTCCGTTGCTCCAATGCAGCGATCTGATGCGGGATAGCAACGTTGGAAAAGTGCGAATTGACAGCCTTTACAATCTGGTTGTAGTTGTTCGCAAGTTTCTGGAATTGGAAATAAAAATCATTCAGCCGGGCGACGAATTGCGTCTTCGACGGATCGCGTTTGATGACGACAAACTCCTCGGCAAAGAGCCTTTTGACGATAAAACGGCTACGGTTATGCTCCAATCCTGCCTCACAAAGCATCTGCTTAAAGCGGATATTCTCTTCGGTGGTGAGTTTGAAATTATACCTGTGGACTCTGGGATCTGTCGTTGTCGGGCGTCCGATCCTCTTTTTCGTGGTTGTCATCAAGCTGGTAGTTTAAGTGGCGTGACTCGGGAACGCCACCCGGCCTCGCAGAGCGAGCACCTTTGTATGCCGAAAAATTTTTCGGCATACAAAGGTACAGCTCGCTGTTATCTGGCGATAACAAAATCCGCGGCGGAAAATTTTTTGTGAAAACTTTGAAAAGCCTCCGAGGGCGGGTCTTTCCCGGTGCAATATTACAACCGTCTGGAGATTGTCCCGTCCTGAAAAAGGTTTACAGTGATTGATAATTAAAGATAAACATTTT
>NZ_QTUQ01000008.1:0-90822 GCF_003435745.1 Alistipes sp. AM16-43 | reverse complement strand
CTCTGGTTAATGGAGTCGCAGTCCAAATCTACCGCCAAGCCTCAAAGCTTACGTCCAGCCCCGGTTCACTGCGACTCCATATCAAAATAACCTGTGATTACATCACGCTGCAAATCTACATGCGTTCAGCAAAACGCCGGGGATGGAAATACGCAAGGCTCGCCCCTCGGGCGATTCGCATGGCCTTGCGTATTTCCATCTCCGGCGTTTAATTCCCTGCCGGCGGAAATAAATTCCGAAGATATTAGATATGCGCTATTCCGGGATCGCGCCGGGTTACTGTGCGACCTTGAAGACGCTGCTGAGTTTCTCGCTCAATGCCTTCATATCCTGTCCGATCTTGTCATTGGTGATTTTAGCGTAGATTTGGGTCGTGGTGATCCGTTTGTGCCCCAGCATCTTGCTGACCGTTTCCAGAGGCACGCCTTGCGTAAGCGTGACCGTCGTGGCAAAGGTATGCCGGGCCATGTGGATCGTCGGGTTGAATGACAGACCGGCGTGTCTGGCAACATGCCGTAATGACATGTTCAACGTATTATAGGTGCCTTTGAGCGGGAAGACCCGGTCTCCCGAGAGATGCATGTCCTTATAACGGTCGTAGAGCATTGCGGCGACGGGAAGCAGTTTGACCCGGAACTGCGTACCCGTTTTCTGGCGCCTGTCGATAATCCACCGATCCCCGTTATCGTCCGTATAAATATCTGCGTGGGTAAGTTTCACCACGTCCGCATGGCTCAGGCCCGTGAAGGCGCAGAAGACGAAGGCATCCCGGTTGATGCCTGTCCGATAGTTGGGGAGCCTGACATCCATGACAGCCTGCAATTCCGAAGCCGAGAGGTAGCGACGTTCCGAGTATTCCGCTTTGACATAGAACCCCGCGAAAGGATCGGCGGGAATCCAGCCGTTCTTATACGCCGTGTAGGTCATCAGCTTCAGCTTCTTGAGTGTAGAATGGATCGTCCCGGAAGCAAGACCCTTTACCGTGGAGAGGTAGACGACGAACTTTTCCACGAACTCCCGCTTCAGCTCTTTGAACGCAATATCCTTGACGTGGTATTCGTATTCGAGGAAAGAGGCAAGGCGGTTACGGCGTTTGCGGTAATTGTCATAGCTCGAATAGGCGCGGTCTTTGCCCACGCGTTCGAGGAAGCCTGCAAGGTATTCGTCGAAAGTCTGTAACAGCAGGCGGCAGTCGTCCCCCATACCCAGAAAGGCGTTACGGACTTTTTCGGCCGTAACATACGAATCCCGGTCGCAGAGACGCTGGTACTGCTTGCCGATATTGGTCTTGATATTCTCCAGCTTCTCGTTGATGCGCTGCGATTCGAGGCTTCTGCCTGCGGCTTTGTTCGCTTTGGCATCCCAGAGAGAAGAACGAACCGAGAGTTTGCAGCTGAACTGCGACATCGTGCCGTTGATCGTGATACGGCCCATGACGGGAACCTGACCCAATTTCTCAGACTGCCTTTTTACGTAGAAAAGGACTTTGAAAGTGCTGCGTTGCATAATAACCTGAACTTTGAGGATTTGTTAAACGTTTAGTCAAGTTATTTGTTATGCGGAAATTCGATGCAACACACTGAAAACAACTGTCTTAAATGCAAACCAAAGCATTTCGGGCAGGTAACGGATAAGTAACATAACTCACCGTTAAACCTGCCCGATTCTGCTTTTTTATTGCTCGGAACAGATGCAGAACAGGGAATTAAATACCTGTAAACATGATATTTACTCTTTCCTGCGCTTCTCTTTACCTACAAATACCGAACCATAACGGGACTGGTCGGTATCACGTTCGGGAAAAACGAGCCAGACATGAACGGACTGTTCGCCACGGTAATGAACGGCCCGGTAGACGTGGCCGGGAACCGGATTACAGGTGTGCTCGACGAAGCCAGGTTATCCCCCGGCATGCAAGCGGCATTGTTCGGCCAACGGGAGGAAACCGGCTATGCCAATCCGGTGATCGTCACATTGGATTTGATGCCCTGAGTTATTCGAGCGCACCCAGTTCGGGGTCTACGAAACCAATATTTCGGTTCCAGCCCAAGCCGACCCGGCTGAATTCCCCGCCCGGCTTCGACGGAAGGACAGAAGCGCGGTGCGGTATATAAATTGCTGTATGACGGAAAAAAACATCTCGTCATGCAGCAATTCTATTATCTGGCAGTCCTGTTCGTAGCGGGCGGCATCGGCTCGGCGCTCATCGTCGCGGCCGACCTGCGCACCCGCCGGCAACCGATGCGCATTATGGAAAGCGTATGGGTACTTACCGCCCTCTGGGCCAGTTTTTTCGGGCTATGGGCCTATTTCGCCTTCGGACGCGCCGCACGGCACATGCCCGCGCAAAACGACGGCACCGGAAAGCAGAAAGGCTCAGTGAAAATCAGCGAGCCGGCAAAAGGCGGCGGCATCGGGGAAAACGGAAACGAACGGAAGGTCGGCAGCGCCGGGCAGGAAACGGAGAACAGAAAGCCCGGCACGGGCCGACGGAAAGACCTGTCCGTAGCGGGGACGGATCCATGGAAGGTCTCGGAGCCGGAACCGGCCATGAACATGCCGGAACCGGCGATGACCGGGATGCAGATGGAGAACGGAACCACGACAGGAGCGGACGGGGCGGAAGATATGCCCGGAATGAAAGGGACGGCGCTCAAAGCGGGCATGGCAGATGAGGCGGGCATACCGGACATGGCAAACGGAGCGAGCATGCCGGGAATGGCAGACGGGACGGACATGCCCGGGATGACAAACGGGACGAAGATGTCCGGGACGGCCGGGCCCCGGGGTATGGAAGGCATGGACGGGATGAGTGATATGCCGGGGATGAAAGGGCGGCCGCGGTGGCAGCCGGTCGTCTTGTCGACGCTCCACTGCGGGGCGGGGTGTACGCTGGCCGATATCGTCGGCGAATGGTTCCTCTTCTTCGTCCCGGTAGCCATCGGCGGAAGCATACTGGCTGGGACATGGGTCGTGGATTACCTCCTGGCCCTGGCATTCGGCATCGGGTTCCAGTACGCCGCGATCCGGGGCATGGAACGCACGCTCCCGCGCGGTGAAGCGATACGCCGTGCCGCCAAAGCCGACATACTCTCGCTCACGGCATGGCAGGCCGGCATGTACGGCTGGATGGCCGTGGCGATCTTCGCGCTCAACGGCGGTGAGGCAATGCCCCGCACCTCGTTCGTATTCTGGTTCACGATGCAGGTCGCCATGGCATGCGGGTTCCTCGTGGCGCTGCCCGTAAATATCCTCCTGATCCGGGCCGGCATAAAAAAAGGGATGTAGCCGCACCGCATCCCCGGCGGCCGGCCGTGAAATTTACGCGGCTTTGCCCGAAAACTCCGATTTAATCGTTACCTTTGCGCCGACAGCGGAAAAACCGCAACGAAACGTAATTTCAGGTATACACAGGAAAACTTTATGGAAACAAGCACCAATTACAGCAAGACAGCCGGCGTGCGCAGGGCTGACAAGTCCGAGAACACCACCCTGTTCCGCAACGTCTACCTATGGATGACGATGGCCCTCTTCATCACGGGCGCAACGGCCCTGACGGTCTCCGACTCGCCGACGCTGCTCAATGCCATCTTCGGCAGCAAAGTCGCATTCTTCGGCCTGATCATCGCCGAACTGGCGCTGGTCATCATCCTCTCGTCGTTCATCTTCCGCATGTCGTTCCTCACGGCAACGCTGATGTTCATCGCCTACTCGATCCTCAACGGCGCGACGCTGGCTTCGATCTTCCTGCTCTACACCGCATCGTCCATCGCATCGACCTTCTTCGTGACGGCCGGCACGTTCGGCGCCATGGCGCTGTTCGGGTATTTCACCAAGCGCGACCTCTCGGGCATCGGGAACATGGGTTACATGGCGCTTATCGGCATCATCATCGCAACGGTGGTGAACCTTTTCCTGCGCAGCGAAACGATGATGTGGGTGATAACCTACATCGGCGTACTGGTGTTCGTCGCCCTCACGGCCTATGACACACAGAAGATCAAGAAGATGGTGATGAACGCCGAGGTCGTGGACGAATCGACGCAGAAAATCGCACTGCTGGGATCGCTGACCCTCTACCTGGACTTCATCAACCTGTTCCTCTACCTGCTCCGGATTCTCGGAAGCCGCAAGTAGTCAGGCACCGACAACACAAAAGGGACGGGATACGCTGGCGCGTCCCGTCCCTTTGCTTTCTACCCCGGAGCCGGGCTAAAACTGCACCCGGGGTGCGGTTTCGGTGCCTTCGGCAGCCTCGAAGTAGGGCTTCTGCCCGAACCCGAACAACTTGGCCACCAGATTGGCCGGGAAGCGGCGCACGGCGACGTTGTAGGTCTTGGCCACTTCGTTGAACTCCTTGCGGGCCACTGAAATACGGTTCTCGGTGCCTTCGAGCTGCGCTTGCAGTTCGAGGAAATTCTGGTTGGCCTTCAGGTCGGGATAACTCTCCGACACGGCGATCAGGCGCCCCAGCGCCGAGCGCACCTGCGCCTGCGCCTGCTGGAACTCGGCGAGCTTCCCGGGCGTGAGGTCGTCGGCCGAAAGGTTGATCGAGGTGGCTTTCGCACGGGCCTCGGTTACGGCCTCGAAAGTCTGCGACTCGTGTGCGGCATAGCCCTTGACCGTGTTCACCAGGTTGGGAATCAGGTCGGCACGGCGCTGGTACTGCGTTTCGACGTTCGACCACGCGGTCTTCAGCCCCTCCTCCTTATTGACAAATCCGTTGTACGTTGCGTAGAAGAAGATCACCACGACGGCGACGACTCCAATCCAAATCCATTTCTTCATAATATCGTGTTTTAAATTCGTTCCAATCTTATCCCCTCCGAACCGGAAAGGCATCCCGGCCGCCCTCAGGGCCAGCCTTTGTCCGGCAAACAGCCGCCCGCCACCGAACGAACGGCAACGCCATCCGGCACGCCCTGCGGCCTTTACCAGCGCGACCCAGCACCGCCGCCACCGAACGAGCCGCCGCCGAAACCACCGCCGCGCGACCCGCCGCCGAAGCCGCCGAAACCACGTCCCCCGATAATCATACCGCCGCCCGTGCCGCCGCCGAAATTGTCGTCGCGCAGGTTTTTGGCCTGCCGTTTGACCACGGCGCCACAATTCGAGCAGACGTAGGTATATTCGACCAGCCGATAGTTGTGCGTCACCTTCAGGATGTCGCTCGACTGCTGCCGGAGTGTCAGTTTATGGCATTTCGGGCAACGCTTGCGGGCGTAGTAACCCAGCAGGATCACGCCCATCGGCACCACGACGAACCCGGTGACGATCAGGAAAACCGCCCAGGCAGGCAGCTCGTCGCCGGCCGTATCTGTGCCGCCCAGATCCAGTTCGCTCCCCTCGAGCAGCTGCGACACGGCTTCGACCCCCTGCACCATACCGAGACTGTAATCGCCTTCGCGGAACGCCGGGAGCATGTATTTGAGCTGGATGCGCTTGCAGATCGCATCGGGCAGCACGCCCTCCAGCCCGCCGCCCGTGACGAAACGGATCTCGCGGCGGTCTTTGACCAACAGGATACCCAGCCCGTTGTCGTTGCGGGCCTGCCCTACGCCCCAGGCGGAGAAGAGGTCGATGGCGAAGTCGAAGACGTCGCCGCCTGCGATGTCATCGACGGCGACCACGGCGACCTGGGCGACGGCCCGGTCGCGCAGCGCCGCGCACAGGCGGTCGATACGCGCCACGGCTTCGTCCGAGAGTATCCCGTCGGGGTTCGAGACGTAACGCGTGCGGTCGGCGCGCTGAACATTGGGGATGTCTTCGGCGCGGTAGGTTCCCGCCTGTACCGCGAGGTACGGGACGCACAGCAGGCAGAGGAGAAAAAAACGTTTCATAACCACAGGCAAAAATAGAAAAAATTCCATAATAAAGAAACGCGTCCGGGCAAGGATTCGTATCCGCGGTGGATAAAAACGGCACGCCGGCCCCGAGCGGGCGCCCCGGGCCGGGTTTGCAGGCCGCAGCCGGGCATCGGGCGGGGAAGCAGCCAGGCATCGGGCGGGCATCGGGCAGGGATCGGGCGGGGATGCGGCCGCTGCCTCCGCGGCCGCAGGGGTCAGCGCGTCAGGATGCGGTAGCTCCACGGCGCCATGTCCTCCTCGACATGCCCGCGCAGTTCGCAGGCAACGCCCGTCATGGCATCGGTGTACATGCCGGCATAGATGCCCGTGTAATAATCGGCATGGATGGCGTAGGGCGAGAGGTTCATCACGGCGACGACGCGGTTGCCCTTCACTTCGCGCACGAAGGTCATCAGGCAATCCTCGGCGTTGTTGCGTATCTCAACCATCTCGCCGCCCGCCTCCCCGGCGGCGAGCGCAGGGTTGGCATGCCGGAGCCCGGCCAGGCGGCGGTAGAAATCCGTGAACGAATTGGCCGCGTAGGAGGGGATCGGGTCGCGGTCGAAGAAGGCGAACGAATGGTCGTAGCCGATCTCCTGCCCGGTATAGACCAGCGGCAGGCCGCGCGGCACGACGAACGTGAAGGCGGCCATGATCTCGCGGGCGCCGCCCATGCGCGTGAACTCCGAGCCGTTCCACGAATTCTCGTCGTGGTTGGAGGTGAACACCAGGCGCATGGCGGACTGCGGGTAACGGTTACGGTCGGCATAAATGTAGTCGCGCAGGGCGGTCACGCGCACCTTCTGCTGCGCCACGTCGTTCATCAGGTGGTGCATCTCCCAGGCATAGCAGGCGTCGAAGGCACCCGCTTCGAAGAGGTAAGGCTCCTCGGCCTCGGCCAGCAGGAACAGGCCGGGGTTTACCTTCCGCAGGCGGCGGGCAGTCTCATTCCAGAACTCCACGGGCACGAGCATCGCCATGTCGCAGCGGAAGCCGTCGACGGCGTGCCGGCGCACCCAGAACTCCATGGCGTCGGCCTCGGCCCGCCATACGTCGCGGTTCGCGTAGTTGAGTTTGGCGGTGTCCGTCCAGTCCCAGGGCACGGCGGGCGCCCCCGCGGCATCGCGCTCATACCAGTCGGCAGGCTTCTCGCCGACCCAGCGGGCGTCGCGCGCCGTATGGTTGGCGACCCAGTCCAGCAGCACCTTCATGCCCAGGCGGTGCGCCTCGGCGACAAACGCATCGAAATCCCCCATCGTCCCCAGCCCGGGGTCGACGGCGCAATAGTCGCGGATCGAATAGTAAGAGCCCAGCGAGCCCTTGCGCCCCTCGGCGCCGATCGGATAGACGGGCATGAGCCATACGGCGTCGATGCCCATGTCGCGCAGGAAGCCGAGCTTCGCGGCGGCGGCCCTGAGGGTACCTTCGCGCGTCAGCTGGCGCACGTTCATTTCATAGATTACAGCCTGGTAGCTCCACTCGGGATGCAGCATAATTTGCGAATTTTAATACGTAACCGGATTCCGGGACGTCAAATGTACGTTTTTTTCCGGAAAAAATCCGGGCTGCGGCCGAATCGGGTGAAAATGGGACAAAATAGCTGGGCGGGCGGGTATGTTTATTTCATAAAAAATTACTACCTTTGCGCACGATATAAAACGCCTTATACAAAAACAAAACGCTCTAAGTAATAAAATGAAGCATTTCCGCCTCTTAGTCCCGGCCATCCTGGCCCTGCTGGTCTCGTCCTGCGCCTCGCAGAAACGTGCCTGGTACCTGCAGGACGCGAACCCGTTTACGCCCGAACAAATCGCCGAAAGCGGCCAGATACGGATCAAGCCCCTCGACCGGCTGACGATCGTGGTCAACAGCAAAGACCCCGAACTGGCAGTGCCGTTCAACTCGTCGACCTCGCTGAGTTCCGTGACGGGAGTCGCCTCGTACAGTTCGGCGACCAACCAGTCGCTGCAGATCCGCACGGTGGACGAGAACGGCATGCTCGACATGCCCGTGATCGGGAAGATCGACTGCAAGGGAAAAACCCGCAGCGAACTGGCGCAGCTCATCGCCGACAAGATCGTCGAGGGCGGGTATATCAACGACCCGTCGGTCAACGTGCAGTTCGCCGACATGAAGATTTCGGTCGTCGGCGAAGTAGCCCGCCCGGGACAGTACGACGTCACGCGCGACAAGATCTCGATCTTCGACGCCCTGGCCATGGCCGGCGACCTGACGATCTACGGCATCCGTACGGACGTGGCCGTGGCCCGCGAAGTGGACGGCGTACGCACGATCGAATACCTCGACCTCACATCGAAAGACCTCTTCAACTCGCCGGCGTTCTACATCCAGCAGAACGACGTGATCTATGTCAAGCCCAATAAATACAAGGCACAGGCCGGTGAGATCAGCCAGAACCGCAACTTCTACCTCTCGCTCGTAGGTACGGCCATCTCCGTGGCGACGCTTATCATAACCTTAACCAAATAAGCCGGGCCATGACCGAATACAACAACCAGCAGCAACACCTGCAGAACGACGAGAACGAAAACGGCAGCGGCCTCACGCTGCACGACCTGTTACAGATGGTTCTGGCCAACTGGTACTGGTTCGCCTTGTCGGTGCTCATCTGCCTCGGCGTGGCCTATTACTACCTGGCCAGCACCCCGAAGATATACAGCCGTACGGCCACCATCCTCGTAAAGGACAGCCGCAAGGGCGGCGACATGGAGCTGGGCGCTTTCAGCGACCTGGTAGGTTTCCAGAACCGCCGCAACGTCGACAACGAGGTCTACATCCTCCAGTCGCACAGGCTGATGTCCGAGGTGGTAAAGCGCCTCCACCTGACGGTCAACTACTCCGTACGGGACGGGCTGCGGACGCTCGACCTCTACGGCCGCTCGCCCATCGAAGTCGATTTCATCGACGACGACAACCAGCGCCTTTCGCTGGAGGTGACCGAACTCGAGGACGGCCGGATCAAGCTGGCGGACTTCGACGACAAGTACCTCACCAAGCAGGAGAAGCGCAGGGTCATCCGCGCCCAGTACGGCGACACGATCCCCACCCCGCTGGGGCAGATGGTCGTACACAAGACGCCGTTCATGGACTCGACCTACGTGGACAGGCCCATCACCGTCACCAAGAGTTCGCCGATGGTCACGACGAACGCCTACCGCGCCACCGTAAAGAGCGACGTGGCCAACAAACAGGCGTCGATCGTCACCATCTCGATGAACAGCTCCGTGCCCAAGCGTGCCGAGGACGTGATCAACACGCTGATCGCCGTGTACGAAGAGGACGCCATCGCCGACAAGCGGCAGGTATCGGTCGTGACGAACGCCTTTATCAAGGAGCGTATGCTGGCCATCGGGCGGGAACTGGGCGTCGTGGACAGCGAAATCGAGGGGATCAAAAAGAGCAACCAGATGATCGACATCACCTCGGAGGCTACCCGATCCATCACAGAGAGCAGCAAATTCAAGGTCGAAGGGCTTTCGATCGAAAACCAGATCAGCGTCGCCAACTACATCCGCGACTACCTCGACGACCCGTCGCACGCGGGGGATCTGATCCCGATGGTCGCCTCGCTGACCAACAACGGGATCGTCGCCCAGATCACCGAATATAACGACGCCATCCTGCGCCGCCAGAAACTGCTCGAAAACAGTTCGGAACGCAGCCCCGTGATCCAGGACATGGACAACGTGCTGGCTGCCGTGCGCCGCTCGATCATCGCTTCGCTCAACTCGCACGTCTCGACGCTCGAAATACAGCTTTCGAACATGCGCAAGGAGGAGGCGCTGGCCAACCACCGCATATCCACCATGCCGTCGCAGGAGAAAGTCCTGTTAGACATCATGCGCCAGCAGAAGATCAAGGAGGAGCTGTTCCTCTACCTGCTCAACAAACAGGAGGAGACGCAGCTCAACTATGCCGTCGCCGAAAGCAATTCGCGTACGATCGACCAGGCATACGGCAGCCCCAGGCCCGTGTCGCCCCGTTCGATGATCATCCTGGGCATCAGCCTGCTGGCCGGCCTTGCGATCCCCTTCGGCATCATCTACCTGATCGGCATGCTCGACACGACCATCCGCGGCCGCAAGGACATCGAAGAGAACATCAGCGCCCCGTTCCTGGGGGACATTCCCTTCCTCGAAGGCGAGAACAAGGGCGGCATCGTCGTCCGGGAAACCGGCCGCGACGCATTGTCCGAGGCTTTCCGCATCCTGCGTTCGAACATGACCTTCATGAACGTGTCGTCGGGCAAGGAGATCAAGTGCGTGCTCTTCACTTCGTCCGACCCCCATGCGGGCAAGACGTTCGTGGCGATGAACCTGGCGATGACGCTCGCCACGGCCGGGAAGCGGGTCGTACTGATCGACCTCGACCTGCGCCGCCACGCGCTCTCCACGACGCTGGGCCGCAGCAACAGCAAAAAAGGTATTACCAGCTACCTGGCAGGGACAATCACCGACATCGGCGAACTGATTACGCCGATGGACGTACACAAGAACCTCGACGTGATCTGCGCCGGCATCCAGCCGCCCAACCCCACGGAGATGCTGCTTTCGGATCGTCTGGACAAACTGATCGCAGAGCTGCGGGAGAGCTACGACTATGTATTCATCGACAGCACCCCGGCCATGTCGGTCGCTGACGCAGTCATCACCGACCGGCTGGCTGACCTCTGCATTTATATCGTGCGCGAAGGCGTACTCGACCGCCGGCAGCTACCCGACATCGAACGGCTTTACCGCGAGAAGAAATTCCGCAACATGTGCGTCGTACTCAACGGCACGCGCACCCGCCGCCACGGATACGGGTACGGATATGGGTACGGATATGGTTACGGGTACGGATACGGGTATGGTTACGACGATTACAAGGAGACCAGCTACCGCAAGCGCCTGAAACTTTTCTTCAGCAAAATCGGACGTAGAATAAGGAACAAGGAATAAATGGCTATACGCAATGCATTGATCGCCGTCGATTTCGACGGAACGGTCGTGACACACGCATATCCCGAAATCGGCGACGACGCCGGGGCGGTTCCCGTACTGAAAGAACTTACGGACAACGGTTGCCGCCTGATACTTTACACGATGCGCCACGGCAAGCTGCTCGACGACGCGATCCGGTGGTTCCGCGAGCGGGGAATCCCGCTCTACGCCGTGAACGAGAACCCCTCGCAGCAGCGCTGGACATCCTCGCCGAAAGTCCACGCCGACCTCTACATCGACGACAGCAGCCTCGGCTGCCCGATCCGGTTCGTGGACGGTGTGAAACGCCCCGTAGCGGACTGGACGCGCATCCGGGAGCAGTTGGTCAGGGAAGGTTTCCTGGACTGAGCCGCCGCGGAAGCCGGCCAAACCGAAGGCAAATCAGGCTTTCCGAATCCGGTCGCCAAGCGGCACCCCACAAATAACAAGCAAAGGGCGGATGAAAACATCCGCCCTTTTGCATATGCGATGCCGCAACCGGCAATTATGCCCAGAGGTTGCGGGGATATTTGCCCTCGGCGATCATCTTCTCGATCGAGGCCACCAGCGCGGGTTTGTCCTCCTTGTAGGTGACGCCGTGCCACTGCGCCGCCGAGCGGAGCACACGCAACGAGGCCGTACCTTCGCCGATGAGTTTGTTGACCATCGTCGGGATGTAGAACTCGGCCTTGAGGTTCTCCTTGTTGCGGGCGAGCCACGTCTTGAAATACTCCCTGGAATAGGTAAAGAAATCGGGGGTGAAGCCAAAAAGGTTCATCGACACCGGCGTGTCCCCGGCCAGTACTTCGTCGGCGCCGCCGTCGTGGAAGACGATCCTGCCGTCGGGCATACGCTCGATCTGCGTGCGCTCGACCATCGAGGTGAGGTTGCCCGCAGCATCCACGCCGCAGACGCCGCGCGAAACGGTACCGTTGTCCGAAAGAGTCTTGTCGAGGTCGTAGGCGACCATGCAGTAGCGGTTCCGGCTCTCACCCAACTGCGAAAGGTAGTCCCCGATGGTCTTGTAGGCCTCGGCACCGTAGAAATCGTCGGCATTGATTACGGCGAAAGGCTCGTGGACGGCATCGGCCGCCATCATCACGGCATGGTTGGTGCCCCACGGCTTGACGCGACCTTCGGGAACGGCAGCCCCTTCGGGCAGGTAGTCCAGCTCCTGGAACACGAACTCCACGGCGATGCGGCCGCCGAAACGCTCCGCGGAGAAGACCTCGCGGAACTCCTTTTCGAAGGAGTGGCGGATGACGAATACGACCTTGCCGAAGCCAGCGCGGATGGCGTCGTAGACCGAATAATCTATGATGGCCTCGTTGTTGGGGCCGACCCCGTCCATCTGCTTGAGCGAACCGTAACGGGAGCCCATACCTGCGGCGAGGACGAGTAATGTAGGTTTTACCATACTTTTCAGCTGTTTTTTGCGTTGATTCTAAACGATCACAAAGTTAAAAAATTCGGCGCGTTCCGCAAAGGTTTTCTATGAAATTGGTTATCTTTGCATTCATAATGTCATAAACCGATGAGATTTTTCAAATCCATACGGGCATGGTGGCGCGGGCTTTTCCGCAAACGCCGTTTCAACATGCTCAATGCCACGGACAACAGCGAGGAGTGGCACATGCACCTCTCGCCGGCCAGCATCTTCACGGCCTTCCTGTCGTTCGTGCTGCTGCTGTTCATCCTCATCCTGTCGCTGGTGGCCTACTCCCCGATCCTGGAACTGCTGCCGGGATACCGCACCGAGGCAGACCGTTCGCGCGAAAGCCTCGTGCAGAACATCATCCGGCTCGACTCGATGGAGCGCATGATGAACGACATGCTCACCTACAACCAGCATATCGCGCTGATCATGGAAGGCAAAACCCCCGTGGCGCGCACGCTCGCCACGTCGGACAGTACCCGCACCAGCAAAGTGCTGGTGATGCCCTCGCCCGAGGACTCGCTCCTGCGGGCGCAGATGGAGGGCGACGGCCCGTACGCCATCGCGGGCCGCAGCGGCGGGTCGCGGCGTTCGGTACGCGAGGCGATCGAGCTGGCCAAACCCGTGGAGGGGATCATCACCGACCGCTTCGACATCCGCAACGGCAATTTCGGGGTACGCATCGCGGCGGCGGCCAGCGACCGCATCACGGCCATCGACAACGGCACGGTGGTGCTGAGCCTCTGGACGCCCGAGACGGGTTACATGGTCGAGCTGCAGCATGCGAACAACCTCCTCTCGGTCTACAAGGGGCTTTCGCAGTCGCTCGTCACCACGGGGCAGACCATCCGCGCGGGCGAGATGGTCGGCTACAACGCCGAGGCGGAAGAGGGCGAGGTGCGGCTTTTCGAATTCGAACTCTGGAACAACGGCAAGCCCGTAGACCCAGAAGGGTACATCGTATTCTGACGCACAGGCATGAAACAACGACTTGCAATACTGGGTTCGACGGGCTCGATCGGCGTGCAGACGCTCGACATCGTGCGTGAGAACCCCTCCCTGTTCGAAGTGCGCGTGCTGACGGCCAACCGCAACTGGCAGCGGCTCGCGGCACAGGCACGGGAATTCGACGCGGACACGGCGGTCATCGCCGACGAACGCTATTACGGGCAGCTGCGCGATGCGCTGGCCGGCACCGATGTGAAGGTTTACGCCGGAGAGGATGCCGTGGCTCAGGTCGCGGCGGGCGGCGATACGGACGTGGTGGTCAACGCGCTGGTAGGCTACGCCGGGCTGGCGCCGACGGTGGCCGCGCTCGGCGCCGGGAAGAAACTGGCGCTGGCCAACAAGGAGTCGCTCGTGGTGGGCGGCGAATACGTGATGCGGCTGGCGGCCGAAAAGCGTGCCCCGATCCTGCCGATCGACTCGGAGCATTCGGCCATCTTCCAGTGCCTGGTGGGCGAGCAGTCGCCCATACGGAGGCTCATCATCACGTGCAGCGGCGGCGCATTCCGCGACCTGCCCTGCGAAAAACTGGCCGACGTGACCGTGGAACAGGCGCTGCGCCACCCCCAGTGGGAGATGGGCGCAAAGATCACGATAGACTCGTCGACGCTGGTGAACAAAGGCTTCGAGGTGATCGAGGCACACTGGCTGTTCGGCACCCCGGTGGAGAAAATAACGGTGCTGCTGCACCCGCAGTCGATCGTACACTCGATGGTGGAGTTCGAGGACGGGGCGATCAAGGCACAGCTGGGCACGCCCGACATGCGTATGCCGATCAGCTTCGCGCTGATGTACCCCCGGCGGGCGACCCGCCCCGGCGAGCGGTTCGACTTCATGGCGCATCCGCAGCTGACATTCGCCGGGGTCGACCGGGCGAAATACCCGGCGCTGGAGATCGCCTGCGAGTGCCTGCGCCGCAGCGGCACGGCGGCCTGCACGATGAACGGCGCCAACGAGGTGGCCGTCGCGGCGTTCCTCGGCCGCAAGTGCGCATGGCTGGATATCGTGCGTGCCATCGAGTACGCCCTGGGGCGCGCCTCGTTCGCCGCCGCCCCCACCCTCGGGGACTACGCCGAAGCGAACGACGAGGCCCGGCGGCTGGCCGCGGAATACTTAGCGTTGTAACCAAAAGACAGACATGGATATAATCATCAAGATCATTCAGTTTTTCCTCTGCTTTACCATCCTGGTGGGCATCCACGAATTGGGGCACTTCCTCATGGCGCGGGTTTTCAGGATCCGCGTCGACAAGTTCTATATCTTCTTCGACCCGTGGTTTTCGATCTTCAAGTTCAAGCGCGGCGACACCGAGTACGGGCTGGGCTGGCTGCCGCTGGGCGGATACTGCAAGATCGCCGGCATGATCGACGAGTCGATGGACAAGGAGCAGATGAAACAGCCCCCCAAGCCCGACGAATTCCGCACCAAACCCGCATGGCAGCGTTTTTTGGTGATGATCGCGGGCGTGGTGATGAACGTCCTGCTGGCGATCGTCATCTACTGCGGCGTCTGCTACGTGTGGGGCGACAACTACTTCTCGAACGAGGACGCCAAATGGGGGTACAACTTCAACGAGGCGGGGCACAAGCTCGGCTTCGAGGACGGCGACAAGTTCGTGACCATCGACGGCGAGCCGGTCGACGATATCAACAAGATACTCAATTCGCTGCTCATCACCGAAGGCGAGCGGAAGGTCGTCGTCGAGCGCGGCGGGAAGCACGTGGAGCTGACGTTGCCGCTGGACGAGCTGATCGAGATGCGCCAGGCCAAAGGTTACGAAGATCTCTTTACGCTGCGTGTGCCGTTCCTGATCGACAGTGCGGTGTACGAATCGGCGGCGGCGCTCAGGCGCGGCGACGAGATCGTGGCCATCGACGACGCACGGGGGCTGGAATACTCCGGCTACCAGCAATACCTCAAGACCCGGGCGGGCGGGGAGGTGACCCTGACGGTGAAGCGCGAAGGCGACATGCTGCTGCAGATCGCCGTCCCGGTGTCCGACGAGGGCAAGCTGGGCGTGATAGCACGCAATCCCTATACGCTGCGCACACAGGAGTACACCTTCTGGCAGTCGATCCCGGCAGGCATCGAAAAGGCCGGGAAAGTCATTTCGTCCTACTGGGAACAGTTGAAGATGATCGTGCAGCCCAAGACCAAGATGTACGAGGAGCTGGGCGGGTTCATCGCCATCGGCAGTATTTTCCCCGGGGACTGGAACTGGGAGGATTTCTGGTTGAAGACGGCGTTCCTGTCGATCATCCTCGCGGTGATGAACATCCTGCCCATACCGGGCCTGGACGGCGGGCATGCGATCTTCACGTTCTGGGAGATGGTCACGGGACGCAAGGTGAGCGACAAGGTGCTGGAAGGCGCGCAGTACGTCGGGCTGGTCATCATCCTGTTCCTGTTGCTGTACGCCAACGGAAACGACATATACAGGTTCTTTATCAAGTAGGCATATGTTGCTGGGGCATGTACAGGACATGATCCAACGGCTCGCGGCCAACCGCCGCGAACGGCAGCCCCGCAGCAAGAAAGAGAAGATGCTCGACCTGCTGGGCAGGGATAGGGCCGGTCATCCGACGCGTCGGGAAGAACTCCCGCCCGAAACGGTCGAACGCGTCAAAGCCGAGATCCGGGAAGAGACCCGCCGGGAACGACGCAGAAAGCGAGTCATCGGATGGATCGTGGTAATCCTGGCACTCGGGGCGGCGATTTACCTTATAATTTCGTACCTTAATTATAGCCCTGAGGGATTCCTCGGGGGCGGACAATTCGAAACAGATGAAACTGGCAAACTGCGCCGAAGCATTACGGCGACACCATTTTGAGGTTGAAACGGTGAAGGACATCACCGAGGCGTTCGCGGTGCTGAAAGCCATCGCGGAGCGGGAACGGCCGGAAATAGTATCGTTCGGCGACTCGGAAACGATGCACGCCACGGGCATCGTCGGGTGGCTGCGCGGCGACGGACGCTGGAAGCTGCTCGACGGGTTCGACCCCGCGATGAGCTATCCCGAACGGTTGGAGATACGCCGGCAGGCGCTGATGTCCGACCTCTTCATCACGGGGGTCAACGCCATCAGCATGGAAGGCTCGCTCCACTGGCTCGACAAGGTGGGCAACCGCATCGCCCCGGTGGCGTTCGGGCCCCGCAAGGTGGTCATCGTGGCCGGACGCAACAAGATCGTCGCCGACCGTGCCCAGGCCGAGGAGCGCATCCGCACGATCGCCGCACCGCAAAACGTCGCACGGCACCCGGGGTTCCGCACGCCGTGCGCCCGGACGGGCGTATGCTCGGACTGCAACTCGCCCGACCGCGTGTGCAACACGCGTATGGAGATGATGCGGTGCTGGCCCGCAGGGCGCGTGCTGGTCGTGCTGATAGATCAGGAACTGGGACTTTGACAAATACCGGAAGGATGAAAGCCATAAGATACATAGCCATACTGATCCTCGCGGCGGCACTCGCGGCCTGCGGGGAGAAATCGGAACCGTACTACACGACAAGCTATCCGGTGAGCCGGGTCGAAGCCACCGTCACGCTCGGCGCAGCAGCAACGGCAACGGCCGAAGACGAGCCCGAGCCGGAACCCGAGCCCGAGCCGGAACCTGAACCCGACCCGATAATCGAGGCCATACGCGCGGACGTGCTGGCCGAAGCCCCGGTGCAGGCCGGGGGCGGTTACGTGCTCGAATTCCTCTACCACAACAGCGGATGGCTCTACATCACACCCGCGCCGGACGCCGCGCCGATCACCGGGTCGTTCAACAAGGAACCCGACAAACCCGACCAGCTGCGGTTCTTCTACGAGGACGCCGACTACACCTATGCGGTTTCCTACTATTCGGAGGAGGGCAAGAGCCTCACGCTGCTGACCGTAGACCTCACGGCCAAATACCAGGCGCTCTACCCCACGGCCGGCATCACGAAGGTCGAGAGGCTGGAATACACGACGCACCCCTTCTAAGGGCTGCGAAGACCCTTTACAAACCGACAACACACCGATGGCAAAAGTCAAAAAGGCCTTTTTCTGCAAGAACTGCGGGTTCGAAGCCCCCAAATGGCTGGGGCGCTGCCCCTCGTGCGGCGAGTGGAACACCTTTACGGAGGAGATCATAGCCCGCGAAAGCGGTTCCGTGGCGGCCACCGTCGCTGGGCCGCTGCCCGCGGCGAAGCCCCAGCGCGTAGGCGACATCCGCGAAAGCGAACACCGCCGCATAGACGTGGGCAACAGCGAAGTGAACCGCGTGCTGGGCGGCGGGATGGTACCGGGGTCGCTGATCCTCCTGGGCGGGGAGCCGGGCATCGGCAAGTCGACCCTCTCGCTGCAGATCGCACTGGCGGCGAACGGACTGAAAACGCTCTATGTCTCGGGCGAGGAGTCGGCCGAACAGATCAAGATGCGTGCGGCCCGCCTCGGCATCGGGAACGACGAATGCCTGATCTATCCCGAGACGCTGCTCGAAAATATCGTCAACCAGATCGGCGAACACAGGCCCGACCTGGTGGTGATCGACTCGATACAGACCATCTATACCGACCTGCTGGACTCGTCGGCGGGAAGCGTGTCGCAGATACGCGAATGCGCCGCGACGCTGCTCAAGTATGCCAAGTCGACCGGGACGTCGATCTTCATCATCGGCCACATCACCAAGGACGGAAGCATCGCCGGGCCCAAGATCCTGGAACACATCGTCGACGTCGTCCTGCAATTCGAAGGCGACAGCAACAATATCTACCGCATCCTGCGCGGCATAAAGAACCGTTTCGGCGCGACGTTCGAAATCGGGGTGTTCGAGATGCTGGACAGCGGCCTGCGGAGCGTGGACAACCCGTCCGAGATCCTGCTGACGCACTACGAGGAGCCGCTGAGCGGCATCGCCGTGGGCGCTTCGGCCGACGGCGTGCGCCCCTACCTGATCGAGGTGCAGGCACTGGTGAGCGGCGCGGCATACGGTACGCCCCAGCGTTCGACGACGGGCTACGACACCAAGCGCATGAACATGCTGCTGGCCGTGCTGGAAAAACGCGTAGGAATGAAGATGTTCCAGAAGGACGTCTTCCTGAATTTCGCCGGCGGGTTCAAGGTCGCCGACCCGGGATTAGACCTGGCCGTGGTCGCGGCGGTGATCTCGTCGTACTACGACCGCCCCGTCGCCGAGGGGGTCTGCTGCGCGGGCGAGATCGGACTATCGGGCGAAGTGCGCCCGGCGCCCCGCACCGAGCAGCGCATCAGCGAGGCCGCACGCCTGGGATTCAAACGCATCGTCGTATCGGGGTATCTGGGCAAGGGCGCCAAACGCCCCAAAGGGATCGAGGTCGTGACGATAAACAGCGTAGACCAACTGCCACGGGCCCTTTTTGTGGAATAGATTTTGCTCTTACACCCGTAAAAAGGAGTAAGAGATGCAAAAAAGAATAGTCGTTCTCGGCGGGGTGGGATTTATCGGCACGCACCTCTGCCTGCGCCTTCTGGAGGAAGGGCACGAGGTTTTCTGTGTCGATATCCGCGATGCGGTCAACTCGCCCCTGCTGCGGGGCGTGTTACAGCATCCCCTGTTCCGGTATGTACACCACAACATCATCAACGGCTTCAGCATCCGCTGCGACGAGATATACAACCTCGCGTCGCCGTCGCGCGTACGCTACAACAAGGCGCTCCCGGTGGAGACGCTCCGCGTGAGCGTGCTGGGTGCCATAAACACGCTCGAGACAGCCCGTAGCGAACATGCGCGGGTGGTCTTCGCCTCGGCGGGAAACATCTACGGCATCGGGCACCGCGATCCGGCAAGCGAGCCGGGTAACTTCTGTTCGACACACTACATCCTCTACGAAGGCAAGCGCGCCGCCGAAGCGCTGCACAGGGCATACAACAGTGAATACGACGTCGACGCACGCATTGCCCGCATATTCAACACCTACGGCAGCGGCGCCGACCCGATGGATCAGCGCGTGGTGATAAAGATGGTCGTGGCGGCCCTGCAGAACCGCGACATCGTCGTCAACGGCAGCGGAGAACAGTTGCGCACGTTCTGCTGGGTCGAAGACATAGTGGACGGACTCGTCAGGCTGATGGAAACACCGCCGTCGGCCGGGGCGGTACGCACGGTGAACCTGGGCAGCAACCATGAAATCTCCATCCGGGCGCTGGCGGAGAAGATCGTCGCGCTGACCGGGAGCCGCTCGCGGATCGTACACACGGCGGCACGGGCCGACGACGCAAGGCGGCGTGCACCCGACATCTCGGCAGCACGCAGGGAGCTGGGCTGGATGCCCCGGACACCGCTCGCAGAAGGGCTGCGCCGCACGATCAGCTATGCGGAAAAGGAGTTGGCGGACAAGGCCTACGCCGGGGTCACATGGGCGGAGATGAACTAAAAAGGGAAGACAGAATGACAACAACGGATTTTGACAAGATCATCTGGCGGGACGCGCTGACGTTCGTGGACTTTTTCGCCACATGGTGCGGGCCATGCCAGATGATGCACCCCGCCATCGACAAGTTCCAGCGGGAGATGAACGGCCGCGTGGATGTATACAAGGTGGATATCGACGACCGCGGAATGCTGGACGCAGTGCACCGCTACAACATCATGTCGGTACCGACGCTCATGTTCTTCCGCCGGGGCGAAGTGCTGTGGCGCGAGAGCGGACTTGCGAGTTACGACCACCTGGTAAACGTGCTGCGGGAGCTGGAAAAGCGCGAACATGTGGCACAGCGATGAACACCCGCGCGAAAAAAACAACGAGAGAAAGGGAGGCCTATGCCTCCAGACGCCAGGCGAGCTCCTCGTGGACGTAGTCTTCGGCAGGGAGCTTACCCAGAGAACCGGCTGCGCGGAGTACCGCCTGCCGGTTCTCCTCGTTTTGCGCCGCGACGGCCGCGAGCAGCGCCACCGCACCCTGAGCCGTAAGGCGGGCGGCGGGGACGGGATGCTGCGCCAGAGGCCGGCAGGAAACCTGCTGCCCGGCAGCACACGGGGAGGCGACATGCGGGTCTGAGGCCGGAGAAGCGCCTGCGGCTGCTGAGGCAGTTGCGGCGGAAGGGGTGTCGCCAACGGAAGAATCGCCGGGAGCAAGCGTGGCAACTTCCGGAGAAGAGGCCTCCGTAACAGACGTATCAAAGACAAAGGCACCCGGTGCAACAGAGGTATCCGCAGCGGCGGAAATTGCGGCGGAGGTCGCCTCGGTCGTCGCTTCGGCCGGCGTTTCGACCGTCGCCTCGGCCGTTGCATTGCGGTGCACGGCTTCGACGGCCGGAGCAACCCATGAGGCCGTAAGGCGGGGACTGCGCGCGGCGGCGAGCAGGGCGGCATACTGCAACAACGCATCGGGCGAGGCGATCCACGCCGAGAACAGCGCGGGGAACGCCTCGGCTCGGCTCAGCAGGGCAAAAGCGGCTTCCTCGGCGATTTCGGAATTGACGATGCCGGCGGCCCATGCGGGGAACTCCTCCGGCGTAAGGCTCGCCGGACATGCAATATGCAGCGCCGCAAGGCGCAGTTCACGGACATCCTGCCGGTAGAGGTAACGGGCGAAAGCGTGGTCGGGCGCCTCCGCACGCGCTATCCGGCGCAATGTGGGCAGGCTCACCCCGTAATTCAGGCCGTAGGGCGCACCGTAATAGCGCATCGAATCGGCTACGGCACCGTTACGCTCGCGGCGCAACTCCCTGAGCAGCGCCACCATACGCGACGTGTAATCCATCGTCAGAAGCTATTTGCGGCGGGGAAGCGCGACGTTGATCGTACGGCCGAACTCGAACAGCGGAAGCACCGCGCGGGCATACTCGCGTCCGCCCGCGATGACCGTGCAGACCGACGGGTCGGCCACACGGCAGGTCACGGTATTGGACTCCTTGGCCGAAGCCTCGACGGCGGTAGCCGTATTGCCCGAGGGTTCGATCTGCAGCAGCACCATGTCGCCCGAAAGGTCGCTCTCGGGGAGCAGCCCGGCGGCGGCGCTGAAACGGCAGACGATATACTGCTTCTTGTCGGATTGCGGATAGACCACATAGCGGCGGGTCTCGGTGGTGACGACACGCTTGCCCAGGAAGAGCTCCAGATAGCTCTGTTCGAGGCGTTCGATCTCGGCCAGGGCGGCTTTCAGCCCCTCACCGAAGACATTTTCGCCCGCTTCGCCCGTGATGAGCTCGATACGGTGCCTGCGAAGCGAAAAGATCGTGTTGGCGGCTTCGCGGGCGGCGTCCTCCAACGCCAGCACCGCCATGTCGTTCTTGTCGGCCTGGAGGCGCGAAAATTCGTCCTCGGACGTGGCATGGGACATCACCGTGCGCGAAGGCTGGGCCGGGGCGGGCGCGTCGAGGCACGCCTTGGGGTCGAGCAGGGCGACCGAAGCCCCCGTAACGGCCCATGACATCTTGTCGGTCAGCGGGGCGCGGACGCCGAGGAATTTCTGCGCATAGCGCGCATAGGGGCCGCTGAGGGTCACGTCGCGCTCGGCCGTGACGTCGACAGCCAGTACCGTGCGGGGCTGCGACACGACGATGCCGCCGGATGTTTCGTCGGCCCCTTGCAGGGCTATGTATGGGTTTTGCGCCGCGGCGCCGCCGCATACGACGAGGGCGAGCGCCAGAAGTCTGAGTTTCATGGGTTCGAATTTTTTAATCGCTAACGCAAATGTAACTTATTTTGCCGTGCTATCAAAATTTCAGGTAAAAATCGCGCGTCAGGGCGCGGTATTCGGGGGTATACTGCTCGTGCACACCCGTGCCGATAACCAGCTCGGTGCGATCGGGGGCCGGGACGGAAGGCACAGAAAAGAGGGGGACGGCATCCGACAGGGCCGCCGGGTCATCGGAACGAAGGCCGGAACCCGCGGCGGAAAAACCGGAGGGAGGCGAAGCGGCGGCGGGCGGAAAAACGTCGCCGGAAGGCGTACGGACGAATTCGAGCAGCACCCGTTTGGCTGCGTGGCGGGGCGTCGTGCGCACGTCGGTACGGCGCCCCGGAAGCAACACGTCCCGGCAGATGCCGATGAAACGGGCGGCCTCGTCCGCAGGCAAGACCACGGCGAAGTGCCCCTCGTCGGAGAGCAGACGCACGACGGCGTCGCGCAGGTCGCCGAACGGCAGCCGCACGGCATGGCGGGCCGTGGTACGCCCCGCGTCGGGACAGGTGAGCGAACCGACAAAGAACGGCGGGTTGGAGACGACCAGATCGAACCGCTCCTGCGGCGCGAACTCCTGGACGGGGCATTGCACGAACGCTACCCTGCCGCCCCACGGCGAGGCATCGGCATTCTCCCGCGCCTGCGAAATGTCTTCCACGTCGACACCCGTGATCCGGGCCCCGGGGACACGTTGTGCCATCATCAGTGCGATAAGCCCCGTACCGGTACCGATATCGAGGATGCGCCTGTCCGACGGACGCACCGAGACCCAGGCGCCCAGCAGCACGCCGTCCGTCCCGACCTTCATCGGGCAGCGATCCTGGCGTATGGCGAATTGTTTGAAGCGGAACATCGTCTCTATACTTTGAGGTAACCGTCGATACCCGCCCCGAAGAGCGAGAAATCGTAACGCACAGGATCGGCGGGATCGAACATGCGGAGCGAAGCGGTGGTCTGCTCGACGGCACGCCAGTCGTTCTGGCGGCGTGTGAGCAGCCCCAGCGCACGGGACATATTGCCGGTATGGACGTCGAGCGGGATATAGAGCGCCGACATCGGGATGCGCGTCCACTCGCCGAAATCCACGCCCCGCCCGTCACGGCGCACCATCCAGCGCAGGTACATGCAGAGCCGTTTGCAGGCGGCGCCCTTCTCGATGGACGAAAGATGTTTTTCGCAACGCGGAGCATGGTCGCAGCCGAAGAATTCGCGCCGGAATTCGGCAAAGACCGCCGGGATGCTCCGCGTCGCCTCGTAGCGGGTCTCGAAGAAACTACCGATGCCGCCGTGAAGCTCCTCCATACGACGCAGCGCCAGCACGAAGTCACGCAGGTCGCCGCCGTTGAACGTGCGATGGGCATAGGACGAAAGCGAAGCCAGCTCCTTCTCCGAGGCGTTGCGCACGAAATCAGCCGGAGCGTCGTCCATGCAGCGCATCATCCGGTGGCCGTTCGCCACGATCGCCTTGCGGTTGCCCCAGGCGATCGTGGCGGCGAAAAATCCCGCGATCTCCCGGTCGGCACGCCCCTCATAGCGGTGCGGCACCGAGATGGGGTCGCACTCGATAAACTCGGGACGGTTGTATTTGTCGTGGAGCCGTTCGAGCAGCTCCCTGAGTTCTGTATCCATAATACAACTGTATTTATGCAATGATCCGCAACCCCGGACGGCTTCGGGAACAGCCCGAAGCACCCCCGGAACGCCGGGAAAACCGCCGGATACCGGAAGCAATGTCAGACGGCAGGGCACCCGGGGAACCCGTACGGCAACGCGAACCGCCCACCGGACGCAGCCTTACAGAATCCGGCCGTCGGACATCGTGATGCGGCGGTCGGCCATGGCGGCGAGGTGTTCGTCGTGGGTCACGATCACGATGGTCTGCCCCAGCCGGTCGCGCAACTCGAAAAAAAGACGGTGTATCTCGTCGCGGTTGTGCGAATCGAGGTTGCCCGAGGGTTCGTCGGCCAGCAGCACGGCGGGGGAATTGATCAGGGCCCGGGCGATGGCCACGCGCTGCTGCTCGCCGCCGGAAAGCTGGCCGGGCTTATGGTCGCGGCGCCCGGCGAGACCCATCATTTCCAGCAGCTCCGCGGCGCGGCGTTCGACCTCCGCACGGGGGTGTTTGCCGATCAGCCCCGGGATGCAGACGTTCTCGAAGGCCGTGAACTCGGGCAGCAGGTGGTGGAACTGGAACACGAAACCGATGCGTCCGTTGCGGAATCGGGACAACGTCTTATCGCCCAGCGAAAAAACATCCTGCCCGTCGATTTCGACCCGTCCGCCGTCGGGCCGCGAAAGCGTACCCACGATCTGCAACAGCGTGGTCTTGCCGGCGCCGCTGGCACCGACGATCGAAACGACCTCGCCCCGGGCGACGTCGAGCGAAACGCCTTTCAGCACTTCGAGGTCGCCGAAGCGCTTGTGTATATCGGTAACTTTAATCATCGGTCGTTTTTTTATCCCGTTTGTACTTCGCTTCGATCGCCCGTATCGACCGATCGACGTCCGCCAACAATCCTTCGATATATCCCTCCGGGAAATAATAGGGCGCTGTCAGCATGAATTCGGCAAAACACGGCACCGAGAAAATACACTCCCACCGCTCGTACATGTCCCCGGTATAGAAACGCTCCCGCTGTTTCTCGCTGAAGTCCTTGGACATGTCGTTCTGGGCAGTGAGTTTTAACTGGTAGTACATCGAGATATTCTCCTCCAAATCGGCCAGCACGGCGTATCCCTGCGTGACGGCCAGCAGGAAGTCCTTGTCGGACACCGAAGACATCAGGCCGGAATTCTTCAGCACCTCGAAAGCATCCCTGCGCGGATGGAAGAAATGGATCCGCCCGTAAACCGGATCGAAAGAGGCCAGCGTATCGGACGGTATCCGTTTCAGGTCACGGCGGTTGTCCGTCAAGCGCTTGCAGGCACGCATCTCCCATTGCTGATAGTCCCAGACCTGCATGAAATCCGCGCGGTTGGTTTCCAGTTCGGCATGTACCAGCAGCATTGTCGCACGCACCTCGCGCGCCACGCGCCAGCGTTCGATCAGACCCGAGCCGGCGAACGTAACGACGATGCCGATGATGACCACCGAGAGTTGCAGCGCATAGTCGCGCCATGTCCAGTTGAAAGCGGGCTTCCCGACCGCCGTCCCGTCCGCCGGACGGGAACTCCCGGAGCGGCCGTAATTCCCGCTACGGCTGTCTGCCGTGCGGAGGTTTTGGCGTTCACCGGATCGTCCGCCCCGGGACGCGGATTGCCTTGCGCCGCGGTGCTCGCCGCCCGGACACTCCCGCACCTCGGACTGCCTGCCCGGCCCGCTTTGCGTTTCGGCCTGCGGCTTGTTCTGCGGGCTATCATGCTGCTTGTCCCGCTGTGCGCCCTGCTGCGATCGGTTTTGCTGTCCGCCCTGCGGCCTTCCCCGTCGTCCGTCACGACGCCCGGCAGGTTTTTCCGCCCCGTTTTCCGACACCTTTTCCGCAGGCTTCTCCGCCGGATTCCCCGTTATTTTTTCATTTGGCATATCTCTCCGCTGTTTTGTACGTATGCGTTGAAGATCCTCACCGTATCGACGGCTTCCCGCACGTCGTGGACGCGCAGGATCGCGGCGCCCTGGCGCAGGCACTCCCACCCCAGGGCTACGGTACCCGCAAGGGACTGGGCAGGGGTGACGCCGAGCACACGGTAGATCATCGACTTGCGCGAGAGCCCCGCCAGTACGGGATAGCCCAGCACACAGAGGCGGTGAAGCCCGGCGAGCAGTTCATAATTCTGTTCCGTGGTCTTGGCGAAACCGAAACCGGGGTCGAGGACGAGATGCTCGCGTGCGATCCCGGCGGCGAGCAGCGCGGCAACCCTGGCCTCGAAATAGGCGACGACCTCGGCCGTGATGTCGCGTTTGTAGTCCGTGAGCGACTGCATGGTCTTAGGGTCGCCCTTCATGTGCATGGCGATGTAGGGCACCCCGTATTTCGCAGCGACGGCAGGCATGGCGGGGTCGAGTTCCCCGGCAGAAATGTCGTTGATGATCAGGGGGCCGAACCTTTCGATCGCCCGGGCAGCGACCTCGCTGCGGAACGTATCGACCGAAACGGCCATGCCGGGAGCCAGCCGCCGCACGGCCTCCACGCCCAGCTCCACGCGCCGCCACTCCTCCCCGGGGGATACTTCGTCCGCCCCGGGACGCGACGAGTAGCCGCCGACGTCGATGATCGACGCCCCTTCGGCTACGGCCTCGCGCACGCGGCGCTCGACATGCGGCGCATCGGGCATACGGCTGCCGGCGAAAAACGAGTCGGGGGTGACGTTCAGGATCGCCATCACCCGGGGCTGTGAGAAATCGAACAAGGGGTTATTTGCTGCCATGGCTGAAAATCCGGTCGAGTTTAACAACTGCGGGTTCGAGGTCTTCCTCGAAGATATTGACCACCACATAGTCTGCGCGGGCGCTCAGCGCATCATCGTCGAGCTGAGCGGCGATGCGGCGCACGACCTGGTCGGCCCCGCACCCGTCGCGGCGGCAGGTGCGCTCGATGCGCAGTTCGCGCGGCGCGAGGACGGCGACCGTCTTGTCGACACTGCCCTCGAGCCCGGCTTCGAACAGGATGGCGCTTTCGAGGATCACGTAGCTACCCTCCTGCCGCGCCGCCCAGGCATCGAAATCACGCATAACGACCGGATGCACCAATGCATTGAGGTCAGCCAGCGCCTGCGGGTCGGCAAAGACGATGCCCGCGAGGTAAGCCCGGTCGAGCTGCCCGTCGCGGAAAGTCCCCTCGCCGAAGCGACCGGCAAGCTGCCGCCGCAGCGCCCCATCCTCCTGCATCAGCCTTTTGGCCGCAGCGTCCGAATCGTAAACCGCAATGCCCTTCTGTGCAAAAAGGCGGCAGACAGTGCTCTTGCCGCTGCCGATGCCGCCCGTAACTCCTACTTTCATCATTCCTGTCCGTCGGGAAAATCTATCTCGGGAACCGCGTCGATAGAGGTTATCTTAATATCGCTGAATTTCACGGAAATCGCATTCTGCAACGACTGCGGGTCGATGATGATCCGCCCCTCGTGCCCCTCCTCGCGCGAGCGCTTGTACTTGAGCGCCGAGAGCGGGATGCGCAGCGTCTTGTTCATGTAGACCTGGTAACCGAACAGGTTGGTACCGACTCCCTCGACGGTACACGTCACATCGAAAACCTGCCCGTCGACATCCACACGCACCTTCTGTTCGGTGGTGTAGATATAACTCAGTTTGGCGATATACCACAGGATGAACGACGCCATGAGCAGCGCCAAAAAGACCGGCGAGACATAGCGGTGCATCCACTTCAGCAAACTATCTATTGCACGTTGGAGTTCCATGACGCAAAGTTAAAAATAAAATGGACTGCACCAACCGTGCAATCCATTTTATTTACGTATAAGAAATAGGTGTATTACTCCTTGTCGATCTTGGCACGCTTGGCCATCAGGTCGTAAGCGACCGGCGTAGCGATGAAAATCGTAGCCACCGTACCCACGATGACGCCGACCGTCAGGGCGAAGATGAAGCCGCGGATGGTCTCGCCGCCGAAGAAGAAGATGGCGAGCAGCGTCACGAGCGTCGTACCCGAGGTGTTGATCGTACGCGACAGCGTCGAGTTGATGGCGTTGTTCACGTTATCCTTGAGGTTGCGCTTGGGATAGAGGCCCAGATACTCGCGGATACGGTCGAAGACGACCACCGTATCGTTGATGGCATAGCCGATGATCGTAAGGATCGCGGCGATGAACGCCTGGTTGACCTCCAGGTTGAAGGGCACGAAACCGTAGAGCATCGAGAAGAGGCCGATGATGAACAGCGCGTTGACGGCCAGTGCGAGCGTGGCGCCCGATGCCCACTGCCAGCGCTTGAAGCGGAACGTGATGTAGAGGCCGATGGCGATGAGCGAGAACAACACCGAGTAGATGGCGTTCCAGGTCATGTCCTTGGCGATCGAAGGGCCGATCTTGTCGGCAGTGAGGATACCGTTGACGTCGGTCTGGGTATTACGGAACTGCTCGAAGGAGATGTCGTACGAATAGAGCGGCTTCAGGGCATCGAAGATGATCTGCTCCACTTCGGCGGTAGCCTCGTCCGACGTGTCGTCGTAACGGTACTGCGTCACGATGCGCATCTGATTCTCGTTGCCGTACTGCTTCACCTCGAAGCTGATCGCCGAAGCGTCGGCACCGGCGTGCTGCGAGAACGCCTCGCCAAGGTTCTGGCGCACCTCCTCGGCCGAAACGGCCTTGTCGAAGCGGATCACATAGGCACGGCCGCCGGTGAACTCGGCACCGAGGTTCAGGCCGCGGGCCACGAACGAGATGCACGAAAGGGCGATCAGCACCACGGCGATCGTATAACCCACCTTGCGCACGCGGATGAAATCGAAATGCGTGTTGTTCAGGAAGTTCTCCGACCACTTGCGCGAGAAGGAGATATGTCCCCACCTGGCGACGATCCACTCGATCAGCAGGCGCGTAATGAACACGGCGCTGAAGAACGAAGTGATGATACCGATGATAAGGGTCGTGGCGAAGCCCTGTACGGGGCCGTTACCGAAGATGAAGAGCACGATACCGGTGATGATGGTCGTCAGGTTACCGTCGATGATGGCCGAGTAGGCTTTCGAGAAACCGTCCTTGATGGCCAGCGAGAGCCCCTTGCCGCCGCGCAGCTCCTCCTTGATACGTTCGTAGATGATGACGTTGGCATCGACGGCCATACCCATCGTCAGGACGATACCCGCGATACCCGGCAGCGTCAACACGGCGCCGAACGACACCAAGACGCCCATCAGCAGGAAGACGTTGGTCAGCAGGGCGACGTCGGACATCCAGCCTGCGGTCTTGTAGAACAGGCCCATGTAGAGCAGCACGAGGATGAAGGCGATCACGAACGAGAGCATACCCGCGTTGATCGACTCCTGACCCAGCGAGGGGCCCACGACGGTATCCTGGATGATCTTGGCCGGAGCGGGAACCTTACCCGAGTTGAGTACGTTGGCAAGGTCTTTCGCCTCCTGAATCGTGAAGTCGCCCGTGATCTGCGAGGAACCCTTGTCGATCTTGGTGTTCACGCGGGGTGCGGAATATACGTACCCGTCGAGGACGATGGCGATGCATTTGCCGATGTTCTCGCCCGTCAGGCGCGCCCACTCCTGCGTACCCTCGCCGTTCATGGTCATCGACACCTCGGCCGTAGCGCCGCGCTGGGCGTACTGCTCGGTGGCGCTCGTCACGACCGACCCGTCCAGCGGAGCCTTGCCGTCGGGCGTGGAAACCTTGATGGCATAGAGGTAGTAGCGGCCGTCGATCTTATCGTCGCCCTTGACACCCCACTTGAAGTCGATGTCGGCCGGGAAGAGCTCGCGCACCGCGGGGTTCGCCAGGTATTCGTTGACGGCGGCCATGTCGGCCTTATAGGCGGCACCGATGGCGGCACCACCCGCCTCATTCGGGTCGAGCACGGCCAGCAGCGGGTTCTGCGTACGGTCGTAGCGGCCTGCGTCCACCTGCCCGGCAGCGGCAACGGAATCGGCGCCGATCTCGGCGATCAGGCCTGCGGCGTCGCCGGAAGCGGTCTGCTCACCGACGGCCTCGGCTTCGGCCGATGCGGTCTCGGGCTGCGTGGCGGCAGGAAGCTCGGCCAACTCGGCCTTGATGAGCTTATCGGCGGCAGCCAGTGCGGGAAGCACCTCGCGGGCATCGTAGGTCAGCCAGAATTCGAGCGACGCGGTACCCTGCAACAGGTCGCGCACACGCTGCGGCTCCTTCACGCCCGGCAGCTCGACCAGGATGCGGTGCGAGTTGGGCAGACGCATGATGTTGGGCTGCGTAACGCCGAAATGGTCGATACGGCTGCGCAGGACGTTGAACGAAGCGGCGATGGCGGCATCGGTTTCCTTCTTGAGGATTTTCTCGACGTCGGCATCGGAACTTTCGAGCGTGATGTCCTTGCGGTCGGGGCTGACAAAGATCGCAGCCAGCGAACCGCCGTTCGAAAGGCGCTGGTAGGCCTTCACGAAGTCGGAAATATAGTCTTTCGAGGTGCCGTCCTTCAGGGCCGCGTTGGCCTCGGCGATGGCGCCGACGAAGGCGGGATCGTTCTGGCTGTCGCCGGCGAGCGCCTTGACGACATCCTCGACCTGCACCTCCAGCATGACGTTCATACCGCCCTTGAGATCGAGACCCAGGTTCAGTTCCTTCTCCTTGCACTCCTTGTAGGTGAACTTCTTGAACCCGAGGTTATAAACACCCAGATTCTGAACCGAATCGAGGTAATGCTGTTCGGCCTCGCCCTGCTGGTCGAGGGGGAACTGCGCGGCGTACTCCGACGCCTTCTTCTCTACGCTCCGCGTCTTGAACGTGAAGGAGAGCTGGTAAACACACGCAAGCGCCAAAAGGACTGCGAGTAATTTAATAGCACCTTTACTTTGCATTTGAGTTGAAAAATTTTGTTATTATCTGTTGTAATTATTGTCATTACGCATAATAGCACGCAAAGATAGGAAAAAAGAATTGAAAATCGGAAATAACGAATTAAGATTTGCGTCGGGAAGATAAAAAAACTGTAATTTTGAAGCCGTATGATAAAATATACGGAGTACAAGTACCACCTTGCGGCGCTCTTCAGCGTGGCAGTATGGGGAGCGACGTTCGTTTCGACGAAGGTACTCATCGCCAATTCGCTGACCCCGGCGGAGATATTCCTGCTGCGGTTCGCCATGGCCTACATCTGCATCTGGCCCCTGTCCGGCAGGCGGTTGTGGGCATCGGGATGGCGTGACGAAATGACGCTGGCAGTAGCGGGGATCACGGGCGGCTCGCTCTATTTCCTGACCGAAAACATGGCGCTGGAATACGCCCCGGCGTCGAACGTCTCGCTGATCGTCTGCACGGCGCCCGTATGGACGGCCGTACTGCTGAGCCTGCTCTACCGCGGCGAACGGATGACGCGGCGGCAGGCCATGGGTTCTGCGCTGGCGTTCGCAGGCATGGTGCTGGTCGTCCTCAACGGACGCTTCGTGCTCCGGCTCTCACCCCGAGGCGACATGCTGGCATTGTCGGCGGCGCTGCTGTGGATGGTCTATTCGCTGGTCATCAAACGCATCGGCGGCCGCTACCCTGCCGTATTCATCACCCGCAAGGTATTCTTCTACGGGCTGCTGACCATCCTGCCGGTATTCGTTTTCCAGCCTTTTTCGATCACTTCAGAGGTGTTGGCCCGCCCCGCCGTGTGGGGCAACCTGCTGTTCCTGGGGATCGTAGCCTCGATGCTCTGCTATGTCCTGTGGAACGCCGCGATGCACAGGCTGGGAGCCGTGCGCACGACCAACTACATCTATTTCAACCCGTTGGTGACGATCATCACGGCGGCGGCCTGCATCGGCGAGCGCATCACCCCCGCGGCACTGGCAGGCGCGGCACTGATCCTCTACGGCATGTGGCGGGCGGAACGGGGATAGGCAAAAAAAGGTGCGACCCGGAAAACCGGATCGCACCCCTGGGAATTTATAGGAAAGCCTTGCGGCTGAAGTGTCCCGAACACTTCGCGTATTACTTCACCTCTTCGAACTCAACGTCCTCGGGCTGAGAGCTGTCGCCGCCATTCGACGCGCCGCCGGCATTGGCCTGCGACTGCGACTGGCCGGCATCGGCCCCGGGCTGTGCGCCCTGCGCCTGCTGCTGTGCGTAGATGTCCTGCGATGCAGCCTGCCATGCGGCGTTCAGCTCGGCGATGGCCGTGTCGATGGCCGCCACGTCGGCGTTCTTGTGTGCCTCCTTCAGCTTGGCCAGCGCGCCCTCGATCGCGGACTTCTTGTCTGCGGGGAGCTTGTCGCCATACTCCTTGAGCTGCTTCTCCGTGGCAAAGATATTCGAGTCGGCGGCGTTGATCTTGTCGATACGCTCCTTCTCCTCCTTGTCCTTGGCCTCGTTGGCCTTGGCCTCGTCGCGCATACGCTGGATCTCCTGCTCGGTAAGGCCCGAAGAAGCCTCGATACGGATCTTCTGTTCCTTGCCCGTACCCTTGTCCTTGGCCGAGACGTTCAGAATACCGTTGGCGTCGATATCGAACGTCACCTCGATCTGCGGCACACCGCGCGGAGCGGCGGGAATGCCGTCCAGGTGGAAGCGGCCGATCGACTTGTTGTCGCGGGCCAGCGGACGTTCGCCCTGGCAGACGTTGATCTCGACCGAAGGCTGGTTATCGGCAGCCGTGGAGAAGGTCTCCGACTTGCGGGTCGGGATCGTGGTGTTGGCGTCAATGAGCTTGGTCATCACACCGCCCAAGGTCTCGATACCCAGCGACAGCGGCGTAACGTCGAGCAGCAGCACGTCCTTCACCTCGCCCGTGAGCACACCGCCCTGGATCGCGGCGCCTACGGCCACCACTTCGTCGGGGTTCACGCTCTTGTTGGGCGTGCGGCCGAAGAACTCTTCGACGATCTTCTGGATCGCGGGGATACGGGTCGAACCGCCGACGAGGATCACCTCGTTGATCTGCGAAGCGTCGAGGCCCGCGTCGCGCAAAGCGAGTTTGCAGGGCTCGATGGTCTTGCGGATCAGGTGGTCGCACAGCTGCTCGAACTTGGCACGCGTGAGCGACATAACGAGGTGCTGCGGAATGCCGTTGACGGGCATGATGTACGGCAGGTTGATCTCCGTGGAGGTCGAGGACGAAAGTTCGATCTTCGCCTTCTCGGCAGCTTCCTTCAGACGCTGCAAGGCCATCGGATCCTGGCGCAGGTCGATCTGGTGCTCGGCCTTGAACGCCTCGGCCATGTAGTCGATCAGCACGTGGTCGAAGTCGTCGCCGCCCAGGTGGGTATCGCCGTTGGTCGACTTCACTTCGAAGACGCCGTCGCCCAGCTCGAGGATCGAAATATCGAACGTACCGCCGCCGAGGTCATACACGGCGATCTTCATATCGCTGCTCTTCTTGTCCATACCGTAGGCCAGTGCGGCTGCGGTAGGCTCGTTGATGATACGGCGCACCTTCAGCCCGGCGATCTCGCCAGCCTCCTTCGTAGCCTGGCGCTGCGAGTCGGAGAAATAGGCGGGAACCGTGATGACGGCTTCCGTAACCTCCTGTCCGAGGTAGTCTTCGGCCGTTTTCTTCATCTTCTGCAGGATGATGGCCGAAATCTCCTGCGGCGTATACTGGCGGCCGTCGATATCGACGCGCGGGGTGTTGTTGTCACCCTTGACGATCGAATAGGGGGCACGCTCTATATCGGCCGTAACCTGATCGTAGCGCTCGCCCATGAAACGCTTGATCGAAAAGACCGTACGTTTGGGGTTGGTGATGGCCTGACGCTTAGCCGGGTCACCCACCTTACGCTCGCCGTCCGCCGTGAAAGCCACCACAGACGGGGTCGTGCGGTGTCCCTCGGAGTTGGGAATAACCACGGGCTCGTTGCCCTCCATCACTGCTACGCAGGAGTTCGTAGTACCTAAGTCAATACCAATAATTTTTGCCATAATCGTATATAAGTTTAATGATATTTTTTACGTTGCCCTGTGCCCCGCCCCTTCGCCCTGCGGTTCCGGTTGCCGGTCACGCCAGTAGATCGAACAAAGGTTGTACCAAACAGCAATCCCTGCCAAATTGTCAGCATAATGGCAGAATTTCCCCGTGCGACCGTCCCGGCAACTGCGCCCAGGGTGTTATTTTGGCAGAAAGGCCGGGGAGGAACGGGAGGTGCAAAGCAGGAAGGCAAGCAACCGGGCAGCGGACGAAGGCATACGGCAGCGACACGGGCAATCAGCAGGGGCGTCGGACAGGGACGGGGAAAGGAACAGCCGGGAAAAGAAGGGCAGTCGGGGAAAGAAAGGGTTGCCGGAAAAACAAGGGGCGCCGGAAAAACAAGGGTTACCGGAAAAACAAGGGGCGCCGGAAAATAGAGCGAAAAAAACAGGCCTGCGTTTTCGCAGGCCCTACGACCCGGCCCGAAGGCCGGACTAACTCTTAACAACTATTTGTTCTGGTCGCCAAGGATACGCATTGCAACATCGAGGATCGTCGTGTCGTCCAGTGTAACGACTCCACCGTCCGGGCCCGGTTCGAAATGAACCCCCACGCACTCCTTAGCCTCGTGCTTGCCCCCGAAATAATTGCGGACGGTTTCTACGTCGAGTCCCAGTTCATCTGCAATGCGTTGCGAGCTGCCGCTGGGCAACCTGTCCTTGATACGGCGCAACTCGTTAAATGTGATAATCATATCCGTTGAATTTTAAGTTGAAGTTCTGCATCACTAAGTTAATACAATTTTGCGGAACTGCAAAATTTCTGCCTTAAAAAGTGAAATAAAAACGTAACAAGAACGGAACATAAATAAAACCGCCCCTTCTATTGCGAAAGGACGGTTTTTCCACACCGGCAGCGAAGCCGGATCAATCTTCCGGTTCGATGTAAAGCTGGAAAATAAGGGGCGTGAACGACGGGATCTCGGTGGTGATGGTCGTCACGGTGGTACCCGTGCTGGAACTGTCGTAGCCGGAGCCGTACATGCTGTCGTAGTAACCGCCGTAGTAGCTGCCGTAATAGCCGCCGTAGTAACCGCCGTAGTATCCGCCGCTGCCGTAGTAGCTATTGGCGTAATTGAGGTAGTTGAGATAATCGAGGTAGCTCGACGAATAACCGCTCGACCCCGAAGTGGACGAACTCGACGAGCCGCTCTTGCCCGACGAACCGTAGGCGTTGGTCGACGTGGTGATGAGCTCCGCCCACTGGCCGAACTTGAGGTTGGGGATGGCGTAGTAGAACGCCTGGATCATCCCGCCGCTCGACGGGGTGTATTCGAGCGCCGTACCCGTTTGCGCGACCTCGCCGTAGATGATCTTCTTCACCTCGTCGATGTTCGTGTCGAAGATGAACCCGTCGAGGAAACGGCCGATATACCAGATTTTGGCCGTGCCTTCGAGCGTCACGGAGTCGGCTTCGAGTTTCTTGACCCCCTCATACTTCTCGTAATCGTCGCCCTCGCCGTGGAAACGTTTTTTAAGTGCCTCGGCGATCTGCATGTCGATATCCCTGACCGAAGCTTCGCTGACATAGGGCTCGTAGCCCACGTGGTAAGGCGCAGGGAAGGAGAGCTGATCCCCGGGCTCGGCCGGGTTGTAGCGCACGTTGACATAGACCTGGGGGATCGAGTCGCAGGCGCTGACCCAGCGCTTGGAAGTCTCGCTGTAGGGGTGTTCGGGATCCTCGGGGTCTTCCGGCACCTCCGTGGCGGGCGTGTCGTCGTCGCCCTTGCTGTAAATCTGCAGGCCGCCGTTCAGTTCGCAGAAGTCATCCACATCGGTACCCTCGCGTTCGAGCGGGTTGCTGACCGTGTCGCGGATCTCCATGGTCACGATGAACGGGCGTTTGGAACTGAGCGAATAACCTTCCTGCCCCTCATATCCGCCCGTACCCTCGACGCCGTTGCCGACCACCGACGAAGGCATGTAGAGCCGGATTTTCGAGCCGTAGCGCAGCGTCACCTCGGGGGAGGTGATGCCCAGCCGGTCTTTGTTATTCCGGAAATAGGTATCGCCGAGCGTCAGCGTACGGCGCATGGCCAGCCACGTCCCTTCCATCAGTCCTGAGTTTTCCGAGCCGCAGTAGCGGTAGAAAGGCACATAGTGGGTATACTTGGAGAAAGACCCGGCCAGCACGGCATCGTCGGCATTGCGCGTGAGGATGATGTTGCCGCTCAAATCGCGCCCCGAAAAATCGAAAGACACCCAGATGTCCTCGGTGTTGATCGGATCGGACGCAAGGTCGCCCGCATCGAGCAGGTCGATATAGTACAGCCCTTCGGACTGGAGGTTCTCCACCAGGTCGCTGCGGTGCTGGGTCATCCATGCCTCGAGCGCCTGGTTCTCGAATTTGTCGTAAGATTCCGTTTCTTCTTTCGCGCAGGACGTCAGCACCAGTAGGCCGGCGAGCGGCACGTACAGAAAACGAGCGATAAATTTCATATGTTCGGTTTGTATTTTACTCAACATTTAATTCGCCGGTTCCACGGGGCCGCCCGGATTCTCCGGGTCGACCGGGTCGACCGGATCCACTGCATCCACCGTAAAAAACCAGGCTATGGGACTCTCCTTCGGGATAATGCCGAAATAGTCGTCGCCATAGGCCATATTGTATGTCATATACACCTCGACGGCATCGCCCTCGCGGCAACCAAGTAACGCATCGGCCATCCCTTTTATTATACCGGGGTGTCGCATATCCACCGTCAGCGGCTCGAACGTCCACCATTCGGTATTGAGCCCCCGCCCTTCCAGAAAACTTTTCAGGGCGGCATCGTTCGTATAATAAGGTACGGTCCAGTTATTTTCCGAACCCGTCGTCACGATATTCGCATAGGTGAAGACATAGGCGCGGAAGGTAATCTTCACGGTCGAGGTCGGGGTTACCTCCGGCCAGTTGACCCGGTCGGGATTGTAGATATCGGTAATGTAGCGGTATACGGCATCGCCTGAAACCGTGTAGTAGGGCTGGTTGCTGCCCTCCTCCAGGTTCTCCTCGGCGACGAGCCGGGGGGCGTGCGTCCCGGTCAGGAAAGAGACTATCTTCTCCTTCTGCGCGGGCTGGATGTCTTCGTCGTCGGAACAGCCGGCCAGCGACACGAGCGCAGCGGATAGGCATATGATCAATAGTCTTTTCATCGTCGTATTATCGTGCAAATTTACAAAAACAATCCGATTTCAAAGCATGAAACGTAAAAAAAGCCCCGGTTAGCGTGCCGGGGACAAAAAAAAGACGGCTTCAGCCGTCATAAATCTCTTTCTGCAATCAGCGGTAATAGTCTTTCCGCGGGTTTTTAAGCCGCTGGAGCCGCCGTTGCTTCAGTACATAGATCCCTATTGCGACGGCGACGGCACCACAAACGATGCAGAGCAAGAGGATAATAAATCCAAGTGGGAGCGCCTCTTCCATTTAGCAAGCAAGTTTAACAAATATTACGGCGTATAAAAATACGATGCCGCAAATGTATAGCAAATAATCTGCCCTGCCAAATTGTGGGGGGGGGATTTTTTACACTTTTATTGATAAAAAAAGCTTTTTCATAGGATTTTTAAGGCCATTCGCACCAAATCCTCGACCGAAACGGCCGGATTATCACGCATGATGCCGCGCAACGCCTTCTCGGCCGGAGCCTTGGCGAATCCCAGCATGACCAGCGCCGAAAGCGCCTCGTCGAGCGACTCCCCGCCTGCGGACGGGATCGCCTGAGTATCGCCCTCGGCCAGTCCGGTGAGCTTGCCGCTCAGTTCGACGATGATTTTCTGGGCGGTTTTCAGCCCCAGACCCTTGACGTTTTTGAGCAGTACGGCATTGCCCGAGGTGATGATCCCCTGCAACTCGCGCGGCGAATAGGTCGAAAGGATCATACGCGCCGTATTGCCCCCCACGCCCGAAACGCTGATCAGATGGCGGAAGAATTCGCGTTCGACTTTCGTTGCGAAACCGTACAGGATCTGGGCGTCCTCACGCACGATGTAGTGCACGTACAGACGGGCGTTTTGCGCATGTTCGACGGCCGCAAATGTTTCGAGCGAGATATGGAGGTAGTAACCGACACCTCCGGCATCGATGACCGCATAGGCCGGGGTCGCCTCGGCGACCGTTCCGCTGATGTATTCGTACATGAAATTCAAAATTTACAAGGCGTGGGGCAAAAATAAAGATTTTTTTTTACCTTTGTGATTCAAAAGCCGAATATTTAACTAAAACAGATAAAAAACGACATGAAAAAAATGCTTTTTACGGCGCTCGTTGCGGCTTGCGCCATGACAGCCTGCGGTACGAAGACCACCGAGACGGCCGCCGCCGAGGAGGTTGCCCGCGAAGTCGGATCAAGCGATATCGCTTATGTGCAGGTCGAAGCCGTACTGGCACAATGCGACCTTTTCCTGAATGAAGGCGCAGCCCTGCAGGAAAAGACCCAGAAAGCTCAGAAGAGCTGGGCTCAGAAAGAGCAAAACCTGCAGGCCGAAGCCGCCCAGTTGCAGGAAAAATACCAGAAAGGGCTGATTACCACCAACGATGCACAGGCCCAGCAGCAGAGCATCGAAAAGCGTGTGGCTTCGTACCAGAGTTCCGCACAGAAAGAGGCCCAGGCGCTCGACGAAGAGAACTACGTGTTCACCAACCGTGCGCAGGATCTGTTGCACCGCGCCGTGCAGGAGATCAACGGCGACAAGAAATACAAGCTCATCATCAACGCCACGGCACTGATCGACGCCGATTCGACGCTCAACATCACGCCCGCCGTGCTTGCGAAGGTCAACGAGCTCTACGCAGCGGACAAGAAAGCCGCCAAGAAATAAGGGAGTGTGCATTGCCCCCCGCCGAGCCGTCCCGATCCGGGGCGGCTTTTTTTTTCGGGCGGCAGAGCAGGCAACATGCTGCGACGGGCGACGGCAGGCACACCAGGTAACGGGCGGTAGTACGCAGGCGGCGGGCAGCCAGGAGACATAATCGGAGCGCAAAAGCGGAATGTCCGTAATTTTTTATACATTTGCAGGCAAATTAACAGCAACACACAAGCAATGGGTTTCGTTCCGTTCACATTCGTCGATTTCATAGACATCATCCTGGTCGCCGTGATCATGTACTGGATCTACCGCATGACCAAAGGCACCAACGCGCCCTATATCCTCTCGGGGATCATCGCCATCTACCTGCTGTGGGTGGTGGTGCGGACGCTCAACATGGAACTGTTGTCGACGATACTCGGACAGCTGATCTCGGTCGGGGCCATTGCGCTGATCATCGTATTCCAGCCCGAACTGCGGAGGTTTCTGCAGGTGATCGGGATGCGCCAGAAGCACTTCAACTTCATCACCCGCATCTTCTCGACGGGCGACGACACGGTGCAGACCAACGTCGTGCCGATCGTCACGGCCTGCCGCGAAATGTCGGAAACGAAAACCGGTGCGCTGATCGTCATCGGCCAGCAGAGCGACCTGCGGCTGATCGCCGAGGGCGGCATCGCCCTCGACGCCAAGGTTTCGACGTCGTTGTTAAAAAACATATTTTTCAAGAACGCCCCCCTGCACGACGGCGCCGTACTGATCGAAGGCGACCGCATCGTGGCCGCAAAGTGCATCCTGCCGGTGACGCAGAGCGACGTCCCGAAATCCTACGGCACCCGCCACCGCGCTGCGATCGGCATGAGCGAGATATCGGACGCCATCATCATCGTCGTTTCGGAGGAGACGGGCGGCATCTCGATCGCGCAGGGCGGGGAGCTCCGCCGCGACATCGACCCCGTGCGCCTGCAGCAGACCCTGCAACGCTACCTGACGATCAACACCCGCAAACGCTCGAAAAAAGAGGTGGCCGAGTAAGGCCGGAGCCGGGGAGGGGCAGCAGAGCCTCAAAAACAGCGGCAAAGCCGACGGAAGATATACAAACCCGGTCGGATTACCCGGCCAATATCCGGCAAGCGACGACAAAGCCCGGCTGCGGCGACCAAATAACGGTAGGTAACCGGATAACGGCAGGCAGATGACGCTGACGGGAAACAGCGACCGGAAAACAGCAACCGGAAACAGTAACCGGAAACAGTAACCGGAAAACAGCAACCGGACGGCACGGCAAAAATCCCGGCAGGCTCAAAACGAAGGTACAGGGTCTGCGCTCGGTTCCGCCTCTATTCGAGACGCAACATTCACACGATAAAGATTAAAACTATGATTTTTCCGGCACAGACATCCCGCCTCGTACTGCGTGCATGGAGGGAGGATGATTTCGACGCGTTTGCGGCCATGAACGCAGACCCGCGCGTGATGGAGTATTTCCCCGCCCCGCTGACCCGGGAAGAGTCGGCAGCATTCTTCGGGCATATCCGCGAAGAGTTCCAAACGGAAGGGTTCGGGCTTTACGCCGTGGAAAGGATTTCGGACGGGTTGCTGCTCGGCTACACGGGTCTGCACCGCGTGACGTTCGACGGGCTGTGCGGCCAGATCGAGATCGGATGGCGGCTGCGTGCCGACGCCTGGGGCAACGGCTACGCCCCGGAAGCCGCGCAGGCGTGCCTTGCGCTCGCGGCAAAACTCGGCATCGAGGAGGTGATTGCTTTCACCGCCGTCGCCAACCTGCGCTCGCAGCGGGTCATGCAGAAAATCGGCATGGAGTGCGTGGGTCAGTTCAACCACCCAGCCCTGCCGGAGGGGCACCCCCTGCGGCGGCATGTGCTCTACTGGACAGGGATCAAAGGATAGGTTCCGGCAACGGGCGAGCCCCGCAGTTCACGCTGCGGCGGATATCGCAGGGCCGCGAAAGCCCGGCAACGACAACCCCCGCAAACCATCGAGTTTGCGGGGGTTGTTGCTATTTCGGGCACAAGGTAGGAGCCGCCTCAAGGGTGGTGCTCACCGCTGGCAGCGGCCGTAGCCTGTCCGCCGCACCCGCTCATTCCGCAGCGCCGGTTCCGCGACGCCCACGCAGCGGGGATTATTTCAGCACGAAATCGACGGTTCCGCGGATGTCGTCCGACGCGGCGCCGACATAGGCGGTGAATTCACCGGGCTCTGCGACCCAGGCACCTTTCGCATCGTCGTAACATGCGAGCATCCCGGGGTCGATTTCGAACGTGACGGTTCGGCTCTGGCCAGGCGCGAGGTATACCTTTTCGAAGCCCTTGAGCTCCTTCACGGGACGCGGCAGCGACGAGAGTTTGTCGCCGATATAAAGCTGCACGACTTCGGCGCCGGCACGTCCGCCCGTATTGGTCACGTCGGCAGAGACCCGGAGCCTGCCCGTCGTTGCAAGCGACGTGCGATCCGCCCGCACGTTGGCAATGTCGAACGTCGTATAGCTCAGGCCGTGGCCGAAGGCAAACAGGGGTTCGATCCGCTCCTTCTCGATCCAGCGGTAACCGACGAAGATCCCGTCGCGGTAGACGACCTGCCCCTCGCCGGGATACTCCCCGGCGGAGTGGGCGCTGCAATCCTCCAGACGCACCGGGAAGGTGAAGGGCAGTTTACCCGAAGGGTTGACGGCACCGAACAATACGTCGGCCAGCGCATTGCCGGCCTCGGAGCCCGAATACCATGCCTCCAGTACGGCGGGCACGCGGTCGATCCACGGCATCGCCACGGCATTGCCCGAGACGAACACCACGGCAAGGTTGGGGTTGGCTTCGGCCAAAGCCCCGATCACGGCATCCTGTCCGTAAGGCAGCCCGAGTTGCAAACGGTCGGCGCCTTCGGAATCCTGATGGTCGCCCTTGTTCAGGCCGCCGATAAACACCACGGCATCCACCTTGCGGGCTGCGGCGATGGCATCGGCGAGGAGCTGAGCCCCGGAGCGTCCTTCCGAGAGATCCTGTCCGGTCACGACCCCGTTGTAGTCGCCCGTCACGTCGCCGACGTAACCGCGCTCGTAGAGCACCTCGGCCTTGTCGCCGACGGCCGCACGGATACCCTCCAGCGGCGTACACTCGTGTTTCACCTTGAGCGACGAGGAACCGCCGCCGACGGTCATCATCTTCACGGCGTTCTCGCCCACGACAAGCAGTTTCTTCGTTTTCGAAAGGTCGACGGGAAGCACCCCGCCGTCGTTCTTGAGCAGCACCATACCCTCGCCCGCAATGCGGCGTGCCGCGGCATTATGCTCCGGCGAGCAGAGCGACCCGAAGGGTTTGCGGCTGTTCATCGCCGTGCGGAAGATCAGGCGCAGCACGCGGCGGGCCTTGTCGTCGAGCTCCCCGGTACCCACCTCGCCCCTGCGGAGCAGTTCGAGGTAGGGATTCGCCAGGTAGTAATTGCCGTAGGCATTGGTCGCGCCCCAGTTCAGGCCGTCCGTCCACGTGCCGAACTCCATGTCGAGCCCCTTGAAGATGGCCTCGCGCGTATCGTGCACGCCGCCCCAGTCGGAGATGACCACGCCGTCGAACGCCCAGTCACGCTTGAGGATGTCGTTCAGCAGGTATTGGTTGTGGCAGCAATGCTCGCCCTTGTATTTATTGTAGGCGCCCATGATGGCCCACGCACCGCCCTCTTGCACCGCAGCCTTGAAGGCCGGAAGGTAGATCTCGTGCAGGGCACGGTCGTCGACCACCACGTCGACCTCATGGCGCCGCAGTTCCTGGTTGTTCACGGCAAAGTGCTTCACGCAGGCGGCAACCCCGTTCTGCTGTACCCCCTGCACGTAAGGCACGACCATGCGGGCCGACAGGAAAGGGTCTTCGCCCATATACTCGAAGTTGCGCCCGTTCAGGGGCGTGCGGTAGATGTTGACGCCGGGGCCCAGCAGCACGTCCTTATCCCGGTAACGCGCCTCCTCGCCAATGGACTTGCCGTAGAGGGCCGACATTTCGGGGTTCCACGTCGCGGCAAGGCACGTCAGCGCCGGAAATGCCGTACACGAGTCGTTCGTCCAGCCGGCCTGATCCCACTCGTCCCACAAGACCTCAGGGCGGATGCCGTGCGGGCCGTCGGTGCACCACACTTCGGGTATGCCCAGCCGCGGAACGCCCGCCGACGAGAATTTAGACTGCGCATGCAGCAACCCGACCTTCTCTTCGAGCGTCAGGCGCGAAAGGGCGTCCTCGACGCGCTTTTCAAGCGGCTGCGACTCGTCCAGATAGACGGCCACATCGCCCCGGGGTTGCTGGACGCCCGTACAGGCGACCGCCGCGAGGGCACAAAATGCGGCAATGCCTTTTACATAAGTTTTGGTTTTCATTAGGAAATATATTTAAAATAAATATACATATACACGTAATATATTGATTAAAACTCTTGACATACAAAGATAAAAATTATTTTATAACCCACCAAAGATAAAGTTATTTTCAAAGAGTCAAAGCCATTAAAAACATTTATTACGATTCCGAGGCTATCACAGAGGAAGGGGGGGGGCAGAAGCGTGGAACGCGGAGAGGAGGCAAAAAGTGGACACCCCCAGGAAGAGGAGGCCCCAGGAAGAGGCTCGAAGAGGATGCAGTAGTAGGACGGCAAACGAAGATAGCAAAAAAATGAAAGATCGCACATGAACAAGTTATGCGGAACAAGAAGCACAGGCTGCAAGGGCAAAGCCGGAAAGGAAGGAGGGAGCAAACAGGGACAGACAGGGACAGACGAAAAAACCAAAGGCAGAAGCAGAGGAGGATGGGGGTGGGCAGATGGGGCAGAGAACGGAGAAGAACGGAGAAAATGCGGGGAACACCGGGAACACCGGGAACGCGGGGAACAGGCGGTGGAAGCAGAAAAGACAGGAAATGTATACAGGAAATGCACAATACAAAAAAAAGACCGCGGAATCGCTTCCGCAGTCTTTTGTCTTCTGTTCCCCGTCGTCAGGGGCAGCCTCCGGGATACTACCCTATTCGGCGGGCTGCTCCGCAGGGGTTTCGGCCGGAGCCTGTGCCGGAATCTCGGCCTGGGGCATCGTGGCGGGCGCCTCGGTCTCAAGGACACGCTCCTGAAGTGCCTTGGCGTCCTTCGAAATTTCGCTGTTGCTCTCTGCGACGCGCCCCTTGTCCATGGCGAGCGTAGCCACGAGGCTCAGCACAACGATAGCGATAGCCATCGTCCAAGTGAATTTCTCGAGGAAATCCGAAGTTTCACGCACACCCATAACCTGGTTGGACGCGCCGAAATTGGCGGCCATGCCGCTCTTGGGGTTCTGCACCAATACCGCAAGGATCACCAGAACGCTGGCAATGAGTATCAAGGCAATGCAAATCGTGTATAACATATCGTTGAAATTTAATTATTGTTTTCCAATTTGCCAATTAGCTCGGCAAAGTAAACACTTTTTTCGGGATTTCGCAAACTTAATTTGCGATAAATCGCTATGGCTTTGTCCCGAAGCCCCTGGGCAAGATAGATTTCCGCCAGTTCCTCGCTCACGACCTGGTCGTCGTCGTCCAGCACGGCCTCGGTGCACACCTCCTCCTCGGGTTCGCCGTCGGCGGCCACGATGCGCAGATCCTCCTCGCGCAGGAAACGGTCGATGATGTCGTCGGACGACAGCCGGCACAGGGCATCGGCATCGACCGCAGCCATGCGCAGCGAACTCTGCGCACGCCACGGGGCGGTCACGTCCAGCCGGGGATCGGGCCTGCCCGTGGCGATTTCGCGCACGATACGCGCCAGGTCGAACCACTCGCAGCGCGCGAGCAACGCGTCGAGTTCCGCCTCTGCGGGAAGTTCACCCGCGCCGGACGATGCGATATATTGTTTCAGGTCAGCCATTGCCGCGAAGGTTTACCAGTTCGAAGCCGAAGCCTGGAAAATGTCCGTCACCAGCTTGTCGACGATCTGCGGGATGAGCTCCCCCTCGACTTCGGTCAGCAGACGTGTGGATTCGTAGTCCTCGTAGGACGTGAAAGTCCTGTTCCAGGACTGTTTCTCGTCGAGGGCATTCGTGAAACGCACCTTGATGGTGATCGTCAGGCGGTTCAGCAGGGCGTAATCGTCGCTCGACACCGACGCCGTGGTGGAGGTATAGTTGATGATCTCGCCTTCGAAAGCGAAGTCGCCGCCCTCTTCGACCTGCATCAGGCGGGTACGGCGGGTGAACATGTCGACGAGCGCATCGGTGAGCGTCGAGCTGAGGATGGGCGCAACCATCGTGGCGTTGTTGGGGAAATAGGCCACGCTGAAAGTCCTGGCATCGGGCGGGATCGAGGCGCCCGAGAGCGAATATTTGATGGCCACGCCGCACCCGGTCAGCAGGGCGGCACAGAGGGCCGTGATAGCAAATTTTATCTTCATAGCACAAAAATTCTCTTCTCCGGGCGGCTCCGGCACGGATACGCCGTGCCCGGGCGGCCTAATTATCTTCGATGCCCAGCTCCTTGATCTTGCGGTAGAGCGTACGTTCGGACATGAACAATTCGGCGGCGGCCTCGCGGCGGCGCCCGTTATTGCGGCGCAGGGCGCGGATGATCTGCTCGCGCTGCATGTCGGCCTTGGTCATCTCGCGCGGCGGCTCGTCGGTGACATCCTCGCTCTCGGCATAGACCGCCGCAGGGGCATAGGCCGAAGCGGAGCTCTGGGCCGTGGTCGGCAGCAGCGCCTTGACGTCGTGCACAGGCCCGCAGGGTGCCTGGGTGTTGTGCATCAACTCGGACATCATCCGCTTGAGGTCGTTGATGTCGGCCCGCATGTCGAACAGCACCTTGTAGAGCAGTTCGCGTTCGGTGGACATCGTGTCGTCCGCGCGCATCCCGCCCATCGGTGCGGGCGTCCCGCCGTCCTGCGGCGGAAGATAGCGGGACAGCACGTCGGCCGTGATAAGGCGGGTCTGTTCGATGGCCGAGATCTGCTCGGCCACGTTTTTGAGCTGGCGGATATTGCCCCGCCAGTAATAATGCATCAGCATCTCGCGCGCCGCGGCATCGAGCGTCACGGCAGGCATACGGTACTGTGCGGCCACGTCGGCGGCGAATTTGCGGAACAGCAGCGGGATGTCCTGCGGCCGCTCGCGCAGCGAAGGCACCGTGATCGGCACCGTGCTGAGGCGGTAGTACAAGTCCTCGCGGAAACGCCCCGAAGCGATGGCCTGCTGGAGGTTCATATTCGTGGCGGCAACGACGCGGACATCGGTTTTCTGCACCTTGGACGACCCGACGCGGATAAACTCGCCCGTCTGCAACACGCGCAGCAGGCGCGCCTGGGTCGGGTGCGGCAACTCGGCGACCTCGTCGAGGAAGATCGTCCCCCCGTCGGCCTCCTCGAAATAGCCCTTGCGGGCTTCGAGCGCCCCGGTGAAGGAGCCTTTCTCATGCCCGAAGAGTTCCGAGTCGATGGTACCTTCGGGAATCGCCGCACAGTTGACGGCTATATATTTATTGTGTTTGCGCGCCGAATAGGCGTGGATGACCTGCGGAAAGAACTCTTTGCCCACGCCGCTCTCGCCCGTGACAAGGACGGTCAGGTCGGTGGGAGCCACACGCACGGCGACCTCCAGCGCCCGGTCTAAAAGTTCCGAAGTGCCGATGATGCCGAAGCGCTGCTTGACTGTGGTGATGTCCGTCATTTATTCCGTTATGGGTTGTTCGGGCGTCGCCGCGCCCGTGTCCGTTGCGGGCTGCGGGTCGGCGGGTTGTTCGAGGTACTGCATTTCGGCCTCCTTGTCGTTCGCTTCACGCAGATAGCCGAAAGCGATGGCGGCGACGGCGATGGCGGCGGCGATGGCGGCGACCCAAATGAAACGGTCGGCACGGCGCCGGCGCGGCGGCCGGTCGACATAGGTGTAGGCGGCGGTAGTCTTCGGCGGCTTGCCGTAGCGCAGGCCCCGCACCGAAGGGTCGGGGTTCATTTTGGCCGAGGGCGACACGCGCGGCTCGGAATAAGGCAGCTTCGGGGGCTTCTGCCCCATAGGGGCAGTCTGCGTCCCGGCCGGAACCGAGGCGGCACCCGGCGCTGCGTCCGCAGCGGACTGCACAGGCCGCGGCTCGTAGGCGAAGGCGATCGTCCCGTTGGGGCCGGGGCGCAACACCCCGAAGCCGTCGAGCCGGAACTCCTGCCCGTGCTGGGCGGCATGGCGCACCTCGAAGACGAAGCGGTCGATCTCGCCCGCAGCCTCCAGTTCACCGACGCCCGCCTCTCGCAGCAGGCCGCGCAGCACACCGTCGTCGCGTTTGAGCAACTCCGAAAAAACAATGCTTACGCCCGGCTCCTTGACGATGAACGTCCCGAGCTGGGGCACGACGAGCCGCTTGTGCGACCCGAGATATTGCGATATGGTCTGAACCAACACGATTGAAATCCACTTTTGAAATCCGGTTCAAAAATACCCTTTTCCGATGAAAAAAGCAAAATTCGGCACGGATTTTCAAAATAATCGGGCAAACTATTGGTTATACGAAAAATATTCGTTTGATTTGCATCCCGAAATTTCAAAAAATCCGGAAGAGCTACTTTGGCCCGAAATTACGGATGTAGCGAAGACGGATTGCCGAAACTTACACGAACCAGCCATGAAAGACAAGTACATCGACCTCATCGAACAGACGTTCGACTTTCCGCAGGATGAGTTCTCGGTCGAAGACAACGAGTTGAATTTCCATGACATCCCGCTCATGGAACTGATCAAGCAGTACGGTACGCCGCTCAAGATAACGTACCTGCCGAAGATCTCGCAACAGATCAACCGCGCCAAGCGCATGTTCAACGTGGCGATGGCGAAGGTCGACTACAAAGGCTCGTACAACTATTGTTACTGCACCAAGTCGAGCCATTTCTCGTTCGTGCTGGAGGAGGCCATGAAGAACGACGTCCACCTGGAAACGTCGTCGGCATACGACATACATATAATCAATGCGCTTTACGACGGCGGCATCATCGACAAAGACCGTTACATCATCTGCAACGGGTTCAAGCGCCCGCAGTACGTGGAGAACATCGCCCAGCTGGTGAACGACGGCTTCGTCAACACGATCCCCGTGCTGGACAACAAGGAGGAGCTCGACCTGTTCGAGGACGCCTTCACCAAGAAATGCAAGGTCGGCATCCGCATCGCCTGCGAGGAGGAACCCAAGTTCGAGTTCTACACCTCGCGGCTGGGTATCCGCTACAACGACATCATCGACTTCTACAAGGCCAAGCTCAAGAACAGCAAGAAATTCCAGCTCAAGATGCTGCATTTCTTCATCAACACGGGCATCAAGGACACGGCCTACTACTGGAACGAGTTGTCGAAGTGCATGAACGTCTACTGCGAACTCAAAGCCATCTGCCCCGAGCTGGACAGCCTCAACATCGGCGGCGGGTTCCCCATCAAGAACTCGCTCAACTTCGAGTACGACTACGAATACCTGACCGAGGAGATCATCGCCCAGATCAAGAACATCTGCCACCGCAACGACACGGAGGAACCCAACATCTTCACCGAGTTCGGATCGTTCACCGTAGGCGAAAGCGGCGCGGCGCTCTACTCGATCGTCAACCAGAAACAGCAGAACGACCGCGAGAACTGGTACATGATCGACTCGTCGTTCATCACTACCCTGCCCGACACGTGGGGCATCAACCAGCGTTACATCATGCTGGCGGTGAACAACTGGGACCGCGAATACCAGCGCGTGCTGCTCGGGGGACTGACCTGCGACAGCGAGGATTTCTACAATGCCGAATCGCACACCAACGCCATCTTCCTGCCCAAGCTCGAACCGGGCAACACGCAATACATCGGGTTCTTCCACACGGGTGCCTACCAGGAGTCGCTGGGCGGTTTCGGCGGCATCCAGCACTGCCTGATCCCGGCACCCAAGCACATCATCATCGACCGCGACAAGAGCGACAACGAGTACTACACGAGGCTCTTCGCCAAGGAGCAGTCCTACCGCTCGATGCTGAGGATACTCGGCTACTAAGGCCGCAGCCCCGGGGCTTCCTGCCGGCGGTCGCTCCCGCCCCGGGAACGGGGCGGAAATACATTTCTGCGGAATATCGACGCATTAATCCGCAAAAAAATAGGAATAACCGAATAATTTGATTACCTTTGTCGGCATAAACAAGGGTTTATATTGAATTCTTCTTTCGTGCGTATTTGTTTCCGCGGTACTTTGGCGGACTGTCCCATCTCAGAATAGATCTCATTATCAGCTTCTTTGTTCATAAACGGCCTCATGGAGGCAACAGGCATCGGAGGTGATGCAAAAAGGAAATGATGGTGAATTTTTTTACAGACAAGCACGAAATCCATGTCCCATAATTCCGTATACCGAGGGAAAGGCCGCCGAATCTGGCACCTTTTCTGCTTTTAACACGGGTATCGGGCAGCGGAAATACGACAAAACCGACGGATACAGTCCCGCGACAGGGGCGATAGCCGCATAACAACATAGAATGGCAAAACGAATAACGACAGGTAAAAGAGACCGGGAAAAGCTCAAGGAGCAAAAACGACAGGAAAAGCAAAAACGCAAGGACGAACGCAAAAGCGGCGGTACGAGTTCTTTCGAGGATATGATAGCCTATGTGGACGAGAACGGCATACTGCACACCACGCCCCAGGATGTCAAACCCAAGACGGAGATAGACGTCTCGCAGATCGAGATTTCGACACCCAAACAGGAGGAAATGGAAATACTGCCCTCCACAGGGCGCGTCGAGTATTTCACCGCCTCGAAAGGCTACGGCTTCATAAAGGATGCCGACAGCGGCGAAAAATACTTTTTCCACATCTCTTCCGCACCTGACACCATTGCCGAAGGAGACAAAGTAACATTTGAAATTGAACGCGGGACGCGCGGATTGGCCGCAGTACGTATATCAATTATAAACAAACAATAATTAAAAACAAGAACGATGAACATTTATGTTTCACATCTGAGCTGGGGTACGAAAAGCGACAGCCTGCAGAACCTTTTTTCACAGTACGGCGAGGTATCCTCGGCTAACGTAATCACCGACCGCGAAACGGGCCGCTCGCGTGGCTTCGGCTTCGTGGAGATGCCTAACGAGACCGAAGGACAGGCTGCGATCGACGCGCTCGACGGCACCGACTTCGAAGGCAAGACCATCGGAGTCAATGTCGCAAAGCCCAAGGCAGACAGACCTGCCGGCGGTTACGGCGGTGGCAACCGTGGCGGCGGTTACGGCGGCGGCTACGGCAACAGGAGATACTAAGCTTCCATACGGAATATATCACCCCTGCTTCATGCGATTGAGGCAGGGGTCTCTTTTTTGCCCGGTCAGTCAAGGCTATGAGGAAATCCCCGAAGGGTGCAGCGTATCGGAAAGGGGCAGACGGACGCCGGAGCATCGGAAGAAAGGAGGAAATTGCAGGCCGCACCGGCCGGGACTGGCATGCCGGGTCACACGGGGAGCACACCAGAATTTCGCCCGAATCACGACGAGGCTGAAAGCGGGGCACACACCGGATCGGAAATAAAGAGGAAACTGCAGGCCGCACCGGCCGGGGCTGGCATGCCGGCTCACACGGGGAGCACACCAGAATTTCGCCCGAATCACGACGAGGCTGAAAGCGGGGCACACACCGGATCGGAAATGAACAGGAAAAGAACAATCTTCCGAACAAACAGCTAACAAACAACGACTTGCAAGCGATTATGCATTGTCGGCCGGTAAACAGGATGGAAACGCGTCGAGCGACAAGGAACCGAGTTTGCGAACCGTCTCCTCGAAATTGTCGCCGCCGTTGAGCGCGGCTTTCTTGATTTTGCTTTTGTAATTATAGATCGTCTGCGGCGAACAGCGCAGGAAATCGGCGATCTGGTTCACGTCGGAAACCCCGAGCCGGATCAGCGCGAAGATACGCAGTTCGGTGTTGAGACGCCCTTCTTCGGGCGTATAGCGGCTCCGGGGGTTGAGCAGGGCGTTGAATTTCTCCACGAAATTGGGATAGAGGTTCAGGAAGGCACGGTCGAAATTGCGGCACAACTCCTCTTCCTCCCTGCCGGGAGCCTGCAACGAAAGGTCGTGCAGGCGGTCGAATTGTTTATTCCTGATCTTCAGGTTTATATCGCGGCGGTATTTGTCCAGTTTGTTGATATAGATGGCGCACTGGTTCATGAAATAACCCAGGTAACGCTCCTTGACCAGGTTCGCTTCGTCGAGGTTGCGGTTCAGGCTGATAAGCTCCTGCGTCAGTGCCGCCAGCTCCCGCCGGGCACGCGATATGACCTTCGTCTGGCGGAAATAGAAAAACAGCGCGATGGCCAGCGCCAGCACCAGCAGGCTCGACATGGTGGCATAGAAGCGCAGGTTGTGCCGCTGCTTGTCGAGCTTATAGAGGTAGCTGCTCTCGATGATCGGATAGAGGCGCGCGATCACGGTGTTCTTGAAACGGGAATTGTAGAAATTGGCATCGTTCAGCGCATAGGAGATATAGGAGTATGCCCGGTCGATGTCGCCCTTTTCGAACAGGCGCGTGGCCAGCGCGAGCAGCGCCTCGTTCTCCTTCACCGCAAGGCGTATGTCCATCGTGGCGGCCAGGGTCAGGTAGCGTTCCTCCATCGCGCTGTCGCCCGCCTGCCCGTAGGCTTTGGCCAGGCACATCGCACCCATAGCATAGGGATGGGTCTGGGGATCGCGCGAACGGAATATGCCTTCGAATATTTCGAGCGCCCCGTCCGGCTGCCCCTGCTCCATGAGCTGGAAAGCCCGCTCGGTCTGCCAGTCCGTGGAACCGACGGGCAGCAGCGACAACAGCGAATCGCGGCAACGGCCGATCTCCCCCTTATATTCGTCCGACAGATGGCTGTCGTTGGTGTATTTTATCAGATTCTCGTAATAGCGGATCGAGTTCCAGTAATAGCGGCATTTCTGGTCGGCAGGCAGCCGTCCGTAGTCGATAGACCGGAAAATGTCGTTGGCCTGCAGGAAAAGCCCCGACAGGGAGTAGAGGAACGCCAGCCGCAGCCTGCTCTCGGAGAGATGATCCGGGTTGCCGAGGCTGCGGGCGATCCGGATATTCTGCAGGACATAATATTCGGCCGAGTCGCACAGGAAGGATTCGTAGTTGTCGATGATTTCGCAGTTGATCCGGTAGATGTCCTCCGTACTCCGGGCACCGCTCTTGCGCAGCCGCAACTCCTCGATGCGCGCCTTTTTATAGCCGGTATAGACTTCGCTGCTGTCGATCGCCGCATTGAGCGTCCGCAGCAGGTCGCCCGGCATAGCGTCACCGCCGCGGACAGAGGAAGAACAAACCAACAGGGAAAAGAGTATGAGGGAAAATTGTTTCATTCGTCAAAAATTTCTCGTCCGGCAGTCCCGGGAAAGACTGCCCGAATTTGAGTTCAGGCCGGCAACCCGCCTTCCCGGGATTTACATGTACAAGTATACGAAATCCGGCCGGATTTTGCAATTTTTCGTCCGCTTTTTCCACGGTGCAGGCCGCAATCCGGGACAAACCGGCCGATCGGGAGGGCACCTATTCCGGCGGCGGCAGAACCACTGTCCGCGTGATGCCGGCCTCGCGGGCAAAATGCCGGTTGCGGGTGACGACGGGCAGCGTTCCCCGATACCCTGCAACGGCGCGGGCAAGGATACCGAAGCAGGCGGGGAAAAAGCCCGGAAGGGCAAAACCGGCAGGGCGCAACAGGACAGAGAAGCCGGAACCGACGAAACCGGAAAGCGGAAACGACGAAACAGAATACCTGCGGGGTATTTTTTCGGATCAACGCTTTGCACTCGCGTAAAAATTCGTAACTTGTGCGGTCAAAATACCGCGATTGGAGAGAATGCGACATATCATACGGAGGACGGCAGGGCTCTTTGCGGGGTGCCTGCTCTTCTTGTCGGCGGAGGCGACCGCCGCGGAGCCCGTACCCGCCCGGGCGGGCGGCGCCCCGCGGCAAAACGCACCGGCGCACCGGGATGCCGCGAGCGCCGGGGATGTCGGAAACGCCGAGCGCGCAAAACGCACAAAGGACGCCGCGAGCGCCGGGGACGGCACGTCCCGCAGCATGGAGCCGGATACGACAGGCATGGCAGGCGGGGCTGAGGCCGGCACCGTGTCCCGGGGAGCGGCACGCCGCCGCGCATCCGCCTACCGGACGGGCTACGATACGGGCTACCGTAACGGCTATGCCGCCGGATACCGGGCCGCCCTGGATCAGACGAAGAAACAAGCCTCAGCCACTACCCCGCTATTGTCCTCCTTCTCCGCGGACACGACAGGCCGGAGGCGGAGGCTCGTCCACAGTATCGGCGCGGAATTCCGCCCGGAGTACATTCCCCCAACGAACATCTTTCTGGCCGGAGCCAACATGGCAGGCGAGCCGATCCAGCGCTCGCTGGCCGCCCACCTGCGTTATTCGTTCCGCTTCCGCCCCGGGTCGCGCCCCGACTGCATCTACGGCGGCGTATACCAGGGAATTGGGGTCTCCTATTACAGCTTCGGCAACCGCGGGGAGCTGGGCAACCCGGTTGCCGTCTACCTCTTCCAGGGCGCGCGCATCGCACGCATCAGCCCGCTGGTATCGTTCAACTACGAGTGGAATTTCGGCCTGTCGTTCGGATGGAAACCCTACGACACGAACTACAACCGCGCCAACATCATGATGGGGTCGAGGGTCAACGCCTACCTCAACGTCGATTTCTACCTCAACTGGCTGCTCACGCAGCGGTTGGAACTCACCACGGGCCTTTCGATGACCCACTTTTCGAACGGCAACACCAAATTCCCCAACGCGGGACTCAACTCGATCGGCATGAAACTCGGGCTCGTATACAGTTTCGGAAGGGTCGACAACCCGCTCTCGCGGCCACGGGCACGGCTGCTCGCGGAACCCTTTCCCCGCCACCTGAGCTACGATCTGGTGCTGTTCGGCTCGTGGCGCCGCAAGGGAGTGGCGGTCGGCGACAAGCAATACGCCGCGCCCGATGCTTACGGCGTGGCGGGGTTCAACTTCGCGACGATGTATAATTTCGGGTACAAGTTCCGCGCGGGCCTGTCAGTGGACGGCGTGTACGACGGCAGCGCCAACGTCTACACCGAAGACTACATCGTAGGCTACGACGGGGACGACCCCGGGTACCAGTTCCATACCCCCTCGTTCGACAAGCAGATCGCACTGGGAATTTCGGGACGCGCGGAGTTCGTGATGCCCTATTTCACGGTCGGCTTCGGGCTGGGTTTCAACGTACTGCACAAGGGCGGAGACCTCAAGTCGTTTTACCAGATGCTGACGCTCAAGGTCGGTGTCACACGCAATACGTTCGTACATGTGGGCTACTGCCTCAAGGATTTCCAGACCCCGAACTACCTGATGCTGGGCGTCGGGTTCCGTTTCAACAACAAATACCCGAGGCTGCGGTAAGGCTGCGGCGCCATAGCGCGTCGAATACAGGGCGATGCCTCCGGTGTTTTCCGGAAGCATCGCCGTTTTTTCAGGCCGGGAAAGGGTTATTTCGACCACTTGCGGCGCAAACGCCCCACCGCCGTGACAAAAAAGCGTGCCGGAACCACGAACAGCGTGGCCGCCCACTGCCAGGCGCAGGAGAGGCGGAATCCGCCGAGGCCGAAATCGGCGAACGACCGGCCGTAGAGCAGGGGAATATACCAGACTTTGATGTTGATGCGGAAATCGTTGCTGACGTTGTCCTCGTGCACGATTTCGAGCCATTTGCCCCGGGCGGTGGAGAGATAGATGGTCGGCAATTGCCGGATGGCCTTGGTATGGCGGTAGGAAATGATGGTTTCGGCATGCGCATCGAACGGCTCGGCGAGGGTCAGGAAGTGATTGTTCGTATAGCGCATCTTGAGCGCGAAGCGGCGGTCGGTGAAATACTGGTAACCGTACAGCAGGCTGTAAATCCGTTTGCCGGGAGCGGGACGCAGCTCGCGTTGCAGCAGTTCGACGACATCGGACGAGAAGGCGTCGTCGTTATCCAAGTTAGTGGTGATCAGCAGCTTCGGGGGGGGGTTCTCCCCTTCCGGTCGCACGACACGTACGCTGTAATCGTCGTGCGGAGATTTTCCGTCAGGTTCGCCGCCTGTGCAGCCGTATAATAGACGGCTTCGAACTGCGGGCACCGGGCCTTATAGCCTTCGATACGGCTGCGGTAGGGCTCGGGCGTCGCGGCATCGAAAAGACATAGCCAGGTGAAGTTCCCGCTCGTCTGCGCTGCCACGGACGGCAGGCAATAGCGCTCGAAGACCTCGAACCGGTGTTCGAGCCACCGATCCGTACGGGTGGGCAGGTCGTGTTTGTCCTGCGCATAAAGGTTCAGGTTGAACCGGGTAATGATAAAATGAGAGTAATTTTCCATTGCGGAGATTTATATCGCCGCAAAGATAGGAAAAATTCCATACGGATTTCACACCACCCGTCATTTGCCATGATGCGGACGACGGCCGCGGCGAAAAGAGAAATATACGGCAAGAGCCGGACTCTGACGAAGAACCGGCGCATGGCCATACCTGCGATCGCAGATCAATGCAGAGGATAGCTGACGATGATCTCTTCGGCTGTCTCGGGATCGACGGATGCGGCGACGAGTCGGTCGCCGACAACCACCATCGGCCCGACAGGCATATCCAATACCAATCTGCGGATAAAGTTACCGTCCCAGTCATAGACATTGATCCGGCGGGGATCGAACGTCGACAACGATTTGCGGGCCCTGGCGGCATCGCGGATCTGCCCATAGGTCGTCTGCGAATATCCGATATAAAATGGTCGTCGTCCACCGCTATGCTGTTGCATCCGTCCTCGCAAGCATCATCGAAGGCATAAGGGTGTCCTTGTTCGCGGGTAGCATGCACCTGCGGCAGTTTGTCATACAAATAGCGGATGATCCGGATATGGTTGCCCTCCTCCAGTTCGAAAATAAAAAGGTACTTGAAATCCTGCGCATTGTAAACGAAGCGGTTTTTGCGCGGATGTTTGCGGATGCGTCCTGTCCAGACGACCTCCTGCACCATCGGGGATAACCCGAGGGGCAGGGCCGGATAGGAAAAATCGAGCGGGACGACCCGCCCGCCGTCAATATCGAGGAGCGAGAACATATTGAGCGAGTCCGTATGGTGTCCCATCGTCAGATAGGACGAGCGGTCGATCAGACAGGGTTCGCCCAATGAACAGTCACCGATAAACGACAACTGCCGGTACTCCCAGGTCGAGACATCGTAAAGATTTTCAGGAGGATCGAGCGAAACCCGGCAAAAGCGGTTCTCCCGGTTATAATCTGCCAGCATCGTGAGGCTCCGTGTATCGGGGTCGAACGCAACCCGGGCGATCATCATTTCGTACGGCCCCCGCCCGTAACCGAGGAACTCGCCCTCTTTTTTCAGGGAGTCGCCCGAAAACCGATAGACGGAAAATTTCTTCTCGGACACCCCAAGATTATGCATCACAATACGATCCCCGGCGACTTGAACCGGATATTCGCCCATATACTCCGTGCCGACGGGAATACGAACCGCATACAGCGAATCGCCCGGTGCGGCAGCATCGAATTGCCCGGCGGACAAAGATACTGCTTGCCGGCCGCAGCCGACAAGCAGTAGGGATAACAAGGAAAAACAAAACCGGGACATAACTACGATTATAGGTATTTATTCGCCTTTGGCAATGAGCTTATTTCACGCTCCGAACAGGAAGACGAACGGCTTGTCGCTCCTGCGGAATTCGGCCGTGGCGTCGCCTGTGAAGGTTCGGCCGCCGACGAGTTTCAGGACACGTTCGGGCGTCCCCTGGCCGAAGTCGATCTTCGAAAGGTCGACCCAGAAAGTTTCCATCGCCAGCGTAGGCTCGAAATAGTAGACCCGGTTCTTCTGGTCACAAACCGTGCGCCAGCGCGTCGACGAGATATGGGGCTTATCGGGGGTCGAGATGCCGTAGGGCACCGAGACGTTGCGCATTACGGACATCACGGCCGGCACGGCGACTTTCGGATCGGCGCTTTTGACGACGGCGTTGATATAGAACGACGCACGCACGAAGCGGTCGGGGGCGCGGTTGGTGCCGGGAAGCATCGTCAGCCCGCCGATCTGCTGCCAGTAATCGAGGATGGCGAGCTGCCGGTCGTAGAACGGCGAATTGGTCATCACCTGGTACTCACGGCCGTGATGCACCGACAGGCGGCCGTCGACATACTCAAAGATGGCGCTGTCGCCCGAGGCGTCGGAGATGGCCAGGTGCAGGCGCGACTTGACACCGTTCGGGAGGTCGGGGGCGTCGATGCGGAACTTCTCCTTCGAAAGCTCCGCAACGGCTTCGTCGACCGTGGCGAAATTATCCAGCACATACTGCGTCCAGATGCTCAGTCCCATGACCGGGCGCGTATCGCCCGGGCGTTCGTAGACGGATTCGGGCAGGAACAGCAGGTTGGCGACCAGCCCGGCCTCGTTCATGCCGTCGGTGATGCCGATGTCGTAGCCGGCAGCCGACAGGGTACCGTATTTCGAGGTCCAGAACACCGTGTTGTCTGTGTTCGCCCCGCGCCGCGCCGTACCGCGCGGAAAGATGTAAAGGTTGGTGAGCGGATCCTCGCGCCAGTCCATGGTACGCCCGGTGACGGTCATACCCTCGGGGCCGAGATAGACGGCCCGCGTGCAGGCCGGGGATTCGGTGGGAAGAAAGGCCAGCGCCGCAGCGCCGAGCACGATCGGAAACAGATTTTTCATAAGCATGATAAGTTAAGTATATCCGTCGCTGCAAATCGGATGCTAAAAGGTACGAAAAATTCACCGTTAAACCAAACCGGAAGGAATTTACGAGGCCCGGCACAGGGAGTCTGCCACGGAACCGCATGACACACAGCCGGTATCAGCCGGATTTATTTGGCATTCAACAGCGGATGTATTACCTTTGCGGAAAACCCCCTCCGGCATGAAACACCCCCTACGCACCCTCCTACTGGCCGTCTGCTGCGGCCTGGCTGCCGCCTGCACGCAGCGGCAGGAACGCCTGAAACTGATGTCCTACAACATCCGCAACGGCATCGGCATCGACAACATACAGGACATCGGCCGCATCGCCCGGGTCATCCTGCGCGAAGCGCCCGACCTGGTGGCGTTGCAGGAACTGGACAGCGCCACGCTGCGTGTGGACGGGCGTTACATCCCCGGTGAACTGGGGCGGATGACGGGTATGCACGCCACGTTCGGCCGCGCCATCGGCTTCGCGGGCGGAAGCTACGGCGTCGGGTTGCTGTCACGCACCGAGCCGTTCGCCGTACGCAGCATCCCGCTCCCGGGGCGCGAGGAGGCCCGGGTACTGCTCATGGCGGAATTCCCGGACTACACGGTATGCGTCACCCACCTTTCGCTGACGCCCGAAGACCGGCACGCCTCGCTGCCAATCATCCGCGAAGCCACCGACACATGCCGCAAACCGGTGCTGCTGGCCGGGGATTTCAACACAGGGGATGCCGCGGCGGTGCTTGCGGGGCTGGGCGGCGGCTTCCGGATACTTTCCGACACCACGCGGATGACGTTCCCGGCCGACAACCCGGCCGTGCGCATCGACTACATCCTCGGCCGCGGGCTGCCCACGTCGGCCACGGTCGCGGAAAGCGCCGTAGACCATACGGCCGCGGCATCGGATCACTGTCCGCTGTGGGTGACGCTCGCCTGGGAACGGGGTAAGCAGCCGGGGAAATAACGGGCAGCCCGGGGAGGGTAAACGAACCGGGGTGCGGCAAGAAGGGATCGGCGGGCGCCGTCCCCGTGCCGTATCCGGAAATATTGCTATCTTTGCACAAAATTCCAACACCATGCAGATCCACAAAGCCGAATTCAGGTGCAGCTCGGAGCGCATCTCGCAAGTTCCGAAGGATTCGCTGAAGGACATCGCCTTCATCGGGCGCAGCAACGTCGGCAAGTCGTCGCTCATCAACATGCTGACCGGCCGGCAGGGGCTGGCAAAGGTCTCGGGGACACCCGGCAAGACACGGCTCATCAACCACTTCCTGATCGACAATGCGTGGTACCTGGTCGACCTGCCGGGCTACGGCTATGCCCGTACGTCGAAGGCCATGCGCAGCGATTTCGCCAAGATCATCACCGACTACGTGCTCAAATGCGAGAAGATGCACTTCCTGTTCGTGCTGGTGGACATCCGGCTCGAACCCCAGAAGATCGACCTGCGCTTCATCGAAATGCTGGGCATGAACGGCATTCCGTTCGGCATCGTCTTCACCAAGGCCGACAAGCTCTCCAAGACGCAGTGTGCGAAGAGCGTGGAGCGTTACAAGGCCACGCTCGGCGAGCAATGGGAGGAACTTCCGCCGATGTTCGTCTCGTCGGGCGAACGCGGTACGGGACGCGAGGAGATCCTCGGCTTCATCGGCGAATGCCTCGATGTTTAACCGATTGTTGAAAAAAGGTTGCCCGCAGGGCTCGTTTTTCCGACGGCATATACTATCTTTGCACCATCAAAAATCCTCGTAACCTATGGCTATCCACAAAATCAAAATTTTCTCGGGTCGCGGATCGGAATACCTTGCCGAAAAAATCGCGGCGAGTTTCGGTACGACGCTCGGGCAATCGGAAGTACTGCGTTTCAGCGACGGCGAGTTCCAGCCCTGCTTCAACGAGTCCATCCGCGGGTGTACGGTATTCATCATCCAGTCGACGTTCCCGCCTTCGGATAACCTGATGGAGCTGTTGATGATGATCGACGCCGCACGCCGCGCTTCGGCCTACAAGGTCGTGGCCGTGATACCCTACTTCGGCTGGGCACGACAGGATCGGAAAGACCGGCCCCGGGTGCCGATCGGCGCGAAACTGGTAGCCAACCTGCTGATGGCCGCAGGCGTAGACCGCGTGATGACGATGGACTTGCATGCCGACCAGATACAGGGTTTCTTCGACGTACCGGTCGATGCGCTCTATGCCAGCGGCATCTTTATCCCCTATATCAAGAGCCTCAACATCGAAGAGCTGTCGATCGCAGCGCCCGACATGGGCGGCGCCAAGCGTGCCAACACCTATGCCAAACTGCTCGGCACGCCGATCATCATTTCGCATAAGGAACGTGCCAAGGCCAACGTCGTGGGTACGATGACCGCCATCGGCGAGGTCGAGGGCCGCAATATCCTGATCGTGGACGACATGATCGACACGGCAGGCACGATCTGCATGGCCGCCGACATGCTCATGTCGCGCGGGGCGAAGAGCGTTCGCGCCGCCATCACCCATCCCGTGCTGTCGGGCCCGGCCTACGAGCGCATCAACGACAGCGCGCTGCAGGAGGTGATCGTGACCGACACCATTCCGCTCAACCCCGACAAAGACCTACACAAGTTCACGGTGCTGTCGGTGGCGGACATGTTCGCCGACGTCATCGAGCGCGTACACAACTACAAGGAGATTTCGTCGATATTCTTCAAATAACGGATTCCCGAAAGACAGTTCGGGCGGGGTGCTTCGGGTGCACCCCGCTTTTTTTCACCCCGGAAGGCGGGGTTTCGGAAATTCTTAGTACATTTGTCCGCAAGGCAGTCCCTGTCTCCGGGAATACGACAGGAAAGCCCGGACGGAAAACGCACACACCAAAGACCCGAACATACCATGACATTATTCATCATCCCCCTGTTCCTCGGCCCGACCGAGTTGATACTTATCCTGTTGGTCGTATTGCTCCTGTTCGGCGGCAGGAAAATCCCCGAACTGATGCGCGGCCTGGGACGCGGCGTCAAGGAGTTCAAGGACTCCTCGAAGGAAGACGGCAAGGACGGCGGGACGAAGAAAAAGGAATAACCGCGCGCAAAGGCTGCGGTGCCGGGGAAAACGACATCGTATTCCCCCGGAGCCCAGGGCTCGCCGGCGCGGAAAACGCATCGTCCGGCACGAGCGAAAAACTACGGCAAGCGGCGCCCCCCCGGAGAGCAGACAGGCAAGCGGCGGGCATCCGGCACCCGGCACCCAGAGAACAGACAGGCAAGCGGGATCGCATCCGGGCAACAAAAGCCATGTACCCAACGCGCAGGACATACGGGACGGCATAGGTAATGCCGGCGAAGCACCGGAGCAGCGGTACCGGAAGCGGTACGGAAAACGGCAGCGCGAAGGACAGCAACCCGGGACACTACTATCGGGGAAACGGCGGACGGAATAATCCACCCCGGCCAACCCGGAAGGAAGAACGGCAAATGGAAGGGGGGGGGCCGGAAAGGCGGGAACGATGAACCGACGACCAAAAAAAGAGGCGCTCAAAATAACCGAGCGCCTTCTTTTATTTTACCACTTACCACGATTTTTTACCCCGCACCACGCGATGGCCGTTGATGACCAGCATGACCGGCGCAACGAAATAAAAGAGCCACCACCATCTCCAGCCGTCGCCTCCGCAAAGGACGACGACCAGCACGACGGACATGAGCGCCAAGCCGCCATACCCCGCCTTGAGTTGCCAGCGGGCGTTTTCCAAAGCGGCCTGACGGCGGATCCCGGCGCAGACGCGCCTGACCTCTTCTTCGGAGTGTTTTTCTTCCCGTGCCATAGTTCCCTTGGTTCAAACCGCTCCCCGGGGCGCGCCCCGCCGGATGCGGCGACGTTATTTCAGCGGCGAATCGGGCTCCCGGGACATCACCAGGTAGAACATGCGGTCGAGGAAGCCGGGGGCGAACTTCTTGACGAAATGCGTGGCACGCCCCTCGTTCTCCATCAGACAGAGGCGTTTGCGCTTCTGTATGCCGCGGGCGACGATGCGGGCGACCTCTTCGGGGGTCATCATCTTCGCTTCGTCGCGCGGGGTTGCGCCCTGCTGCGTGCCGTCGGCCGTAAGGGCCGAGAAGCGGACATTCGACGACGTGAACCCCGGGCAGGCGATCATCACGTGCAGTCCCTTTTTAAGGTTTTCGATGCGCAGCGTTTCGAGGAAACCCGTCATGGCGTACTTCGAGGCCGAATAGCCCGTGCGCCCCGGCAGCCCGTGCAGCCCGGCGACGGACGAGATGCCGACAATCGAACCGTGCGACTGCTGGAGGTACGGCAGGGCGAACTTGCAGCAGTTGACCGTACCCCAGAAATTGACGTCCATCAGGCGGTGCAGCACCTCCAGGTCGACGTCGTCGAAAATGGCGCGCATCGAAAGCCCGGCGTTGCAAACCAGCACGTCGATCCCCCCGAACTCACGTACGGCCGTGTCGATCAGTTCGCGGCACTCGCCGACATCGGTCACGTCGACGCCGCAATAGGCGGCCTGCCCGCCCCGGGAGCGGATGTCGCCCGCGATAAGCTGTAATTTCTGCACGCTGCGCGCGCCCAGCACCACGCGGGCGCCCTGTGCGGCGAACTCGCGTGCCATCGCCTCGCCGATACCCGACGAAGCACCCGTCACGATGACGACCTTATTTTTAAAATCTTTCATATCAATCGTTTATTTCAAGCTGCAACGTATCGTAGGCCATGTGTACGCCGCGGGGGAGCGTCGGCTCCGTCACGGCATGCAGGCCGATGTCGTGGGACATGTGCGTGAGGTAGGCCTCGCGCGGGGCGACGCGGGCGATGAGCGCAAGGGCTTCGGCCACGTTGAAATGGGAATAATGCTCCGTAAAGCGGAGCGCGTTGACGACGAGCACCTCCACGCCCCGGAGTTTTTCGACCTCGGCATCCCCGATGGTCTTGAAATCGGTCAGGTAGGCCAGCCTGCCGATACGGTAGCCCGTGACGGCAAACCGGTCGGAATGGTGTCCCGATACGGGGACGACCTCCAGCCCCCCGACCCGGAACGGCCGGGTGACGTCGATCTCATGCAACTCAATTTCGGGCACGCCGCGGTACTTATCCTGCGCGAAGGCATAGTCGAAATCCTTGCGCACGACGCCGATGGTATGGGGTGCGGCATAGATGTCGACCTTGTGCACCAGCGGCGGGTAATCGACAAAGTTGAAGGCCCGCACGTCGTCCAGCCCGCCGATATGGTCTTTATGTTCGTGCGTGAGGAGGATGGCGTCGAGGTGGCGGATGCCCGTGCGGAGCATTTGGCAGCGGAAATCGGGGCCGGCGTCGATGACCATACGCACGCCGCACGCCTCGACCATGGCCGAAGTGCGCAGGCGGTTGTCACGCCTGTCGGCCGAGGTGCAGACCTTGCAGCGGCACCCGATGACAGGGACGCCCTGCGAGGTGCCCGTTCCCAGAAAGGTGAGTTTCATGCAGGCAAAGATAGTAAAAATAGGGCGACTGCGTACGGGCACGCCGAAGAATCTGCCGCGGTGCACCGGCACGGCAGCAGCAAAGTCCGGAGCTGTCACCACCGTCCCCAAGCCGCAGGCCGCCTGCAAAACCGGAGAAGACAAGCGGGGAAAACTCCCGGAACGTTCCGGAAAGTCCCGGCGCATCCGCTCGGCGTACCCGGAAACACCGGGAAACCCGAACCCTTACCCCGGAGCCCGGGAAAATCCAAAGTACCGGAACCCGGGAAAACTCAGAATGTCTGCTCGATATTCCAGACGAAGGCACGCGAGCCCTGCATCTTGGTAGCGGCGTCCATCTCCCGGAAAGCCTCCATCAGCGGCGCGACCTTTTCGTCGTCGACGATGGCCATGAGCGAAGCGTTCATCGACGGCCAGGCATGCGTGCCGTAATGGGGTTCGCCGTCGAACGACCCGCGCCCCTCGGTCAGCGCCCAACGCGTAAAGCCGCGGATGCCCTGCTCGTCGAGGATGGCGTTCACACGGTCGGTGAGCGCCTGATTGTATGATAAGAATACTGCTTTCATAATTTACGTTCTATTAAATCGAACAATCGTCCGCCGCCCTGCCGTCTTTAGGGATTGTCGCGGAACCCGTACGAGACGGGCTTCCCCAACAACCCGGAATCGCAGGTGTTGCCCCCGATCGCCGGAAGCGGAAGGCGACGTCGCATCACTCGTCATTTTCAGGATCCTCAATGGCTGCTGGCCTGATGTGCTGCTGCCAGGCGTGCCAGTTTTTCCTTCTCCTTGCGCTGCGAACGGTTGACGAATACCGAGTAGAGCGCCGGGATGATGAACAGCGTCAGCAGGGTCGAGAACGTGAGGCCGCCAATCACGGCGATGCCCATGGGCTGCCACGTCTCCGACCCGACACCCGTGCCGATCGCCAGCGGCAGCATACCCAGGATGGTCGTGAACGAAGTCATGAGCACGGGGCGCAGACGGCTCTTTCCGCCGGCGATCACGGCGTCGAAGACACCCGAGCCGCGCTCGACCAGCAGGTTCATGTAGTCGACCATCACGATACCGTTCTTGGTCACGATGCCCACCAGCATGATGGCGCCGATCAGGGCGATGAGCGACATGGGCGTGGAGGTCATCCACAAAGCCAGGAAAACGCCCGTGGCGGCGAACGGGATGGTGAACATGATGATGAACGGGAAGAGCAGCGATTCGAACTGCGTGGCCATCACGATGTAGACCAGGATGACGATCAGGATGAACAGCACGCCCAGGTCGCTGAAGGCGTCGCCCTGGTCTTCGACCGTACCGCCGATTTCGAGGTCGACGCCGTCGGGCACGGGATACCCGGCGATGAGTTGATCGACCTCGGCCACCACGTCGCCCAGGGCGACGCCGGCTCCGAGCGACGACTTGACCGTGATCACACGCTGGCGGTTCTCGCGCTCGATCATCGGCGCGGCATACTCCTCCTGCACGCGGCCGACCTCCTTGAGTTTCACGGGGCGCCCCTGCCCGTTGTAAAGCGTGATGTTCTCCACGTCCCCGAGCGACATGCGGAACGGTTCGGCATAGCGCACCACGATGTCATATTCGTCGCCGTCCTCGCGGTATTTCGAGGCCACAAGGCCGTCGATGCGGTTGCGCACGGCCTGCGACGCCGTAGCGCTGTTCATGCCGTAATAGGCAAGGCGGTCGCGGTCGAAGACCACGTTGAGTTCGGGACGCAGGTCGTCGCGCGAAAGCTGCACGTCTCGCGTACCCTCCAGGCCGCCCAGCTTTTCCTTCAGGTCGTTGGCAACGGCGTTGGTCACGTCCATGTCGTAGCCGAAAACCTTGATGTCGACCGTCGCCGAACCGCTCATGCTGCCGTTATCGCCGCCGGGCATCACCGAATATTCCCGCACCTCGGGGATGCGATCCAGTTCCTTGCGCAGCAGGTCGGAGATAACGTAGATCGACCGCTCGCGCTTGTCGGAGGTGGGCAGGCTGAGGTTGTAATTGATGATGTGCGAACCGGTGGTCTGCATCGCGGCGAACGCGTCGTCCGACGAGTTGGCGCCCGACGAGGCCGACACGAGCGTCACCTCGGGATAGTTCTTGTAGATGATGCTGTCGATCTGGCGGGCGATCCGCGCGGTGTAGTCCACCGAAAGGTTCTGCTCCAGTTTGACCGTGGCCGAGATCCAGCCGTTATCCGAAGGCGGGAAGAATTCGGTCGGCACCTGCGTGACAAGCCCCAGCGAAACCAGGAAAAGCCCCATCATCGAGAAGATCGTGATACGGCGGTGGCGCACCACCCAGTTCAGCGAGCGGGCATAGGCGTCGTCGAGCCATGCAAGTGCCCGGTCGATGGGTTTGTATATGACACCCAGCCCCTTGTAATCGTGCACGCCGCCCTCGAGTTTCAAGAGGTAGGCGGACATCATCGGGGTCAGCGAAATGGCTGCCGTAGTCGAAACGCAGACCACGATGGTCACGATCCAGCCCAGCTCGCGGAAGAGGATACCCGCCATGCCCGGCACCATCGTCAGCGGCAGGAACACGGCAACGACCACGAGCGTGGTGGCAATGACCGACAGCCACACCTCGTTGGTGGCGTAGATGGCGGCCTCCTTGGGGTTCGAACCCCGCTCGATGTGCGTCGTGATGTTCTCCAGCACCACGATGGCATCGTCGACGACCATACCGATGGCGATCGAGAGCGACGAGAGCGAGATGATATTGAGCGTCGAGCCCGTGGCGAAGAGGTAGATGAACGAACAGATCAGCGACACGGGGATCGTCATACAGATGATGAGCGTCGCCCTCCACCGCCCGAGGAAGGCCATCACCACCAGCACCACGAAGATAAAGGCGTACATGATCGTTTCCGAGAGCGACCCGATGGCATTGGTGATTTCCTGCGACCCCTCGAAGATCGTCTCCATCTTCACGTCGCGCGGAAGGCTCGCCTGGATGTCGGGCAGGCGCTTCTGAATCTCATGGACGATATCCACGGTGTTGGCACCCGACTGCTTCTGGATCATCACGCGCACGCTCCGCTGCCCGTTGGCGCGTTCGTCCATCGTGGCCTTTTCGAGCGTATCGCGGATCTCGGCCACGTCGGAGAGCATCACCGTGCGTCCCCCGGCATTGGAAACCACGACCTTGCGCATCTCGTCGCTCAGCTTGAATTCGCCGTCGGCCTTGATGTTGAACGTGTTGTTGCCGATGTCGATCGTGCCGCTCGGAATGTTGACGTTCTCGGCGGCGATGATCTGCCCCAGCTGCTCGACGGTCAGATTGTAGGCTTCGAGCTTGGCCGGGTCGACATTGACCTGCACCTCGCGTTCGGGGGCGCCCATGACCGTCACGGCACCCACGCCGTCGACACGGTTCAGGACGTTGACGAATTTATCGTCGAGGATCTTCTTCAGGGCCGGGTAGCTCTCGTCGGCCGTCACGGCAAGCATGATCACGGGGATCATCGAGGTCGAGAACTTGAAGATCGTAGGATAATCGATGTCGTCGGGCAACTGCGACTGGCTGCGGCTCACCACGTCACGGATCTCGTTGGCGCCCTCGGTCAGGTCGGATCCGTACTCGAATTCGACAATGATCATCGACACGTTGTCCTGCGACTTGGAGGTCAGTTTCTTGAGGTTGCTCACCGTATTGAGGTTATCCTCCAGGATACGGGTGATGTTGGTCTCGATATCCGCAGCGTTGGCACCGGGATAGAAGGTGATGACCGATATCTGGGGGATTTCGATTTCGGGGTACTGGTCTACCGCGAGGTTCATCAGCGAGAAGAGCCCGAAGACCATCACGCCGACGAACATGAGCACCGTGGAGACCGGTTTCCGAACCGCGCTTTCGTATATTTTCATATGTTTCGGGACGTTTTATTCCTGTTTGATTTCCACTTTGGCACCGTCGTAGAGCTTCGAAAGGGCCGTAACGGCCACGGCTTCGTCCGCCCCGACGCCCGAAAGAATGTCCACGCGGTCGCCGACCTGGCGGCCTACGTCCACACGGCGGCGACGGGCAACGCTATCGCCCTCGATGACATACACGAAGCGCTCGGCAGTGCCGACCTGCTTCTGGACGGCCACGTCGGGCACCATGACGCCCTCCTTATGCCCCATGTTGAAGATCGTGCGGGCGTACATACCCGGGCGCAGCGTGCGCCGGGCATTGGGCACCTTCACCTCGACCTTGAACGTGCGGGTCGTGGGGTCGAGCGCCGGATAGATCAGCGACACGGTACCCGTAAAGGTCTGGTCGGGGAAGATGTCCACCTTCAGCTCGACGGGCATCCCGACCTTCACGTTGGGGAAATACTGCTCGGAAATATTGGCGATGACCTTCAGCGGGTCGATCTGCATGATGTGCAGGATGGGCTGCGCCGAGAAGAGGTCGCCCGACTCGTAGTTGCGCGCCGTGACCACGCCTGTGATGGGCGAACGCACCTCGATGTTCTTCTTGAGGTTGGCGACCACCTCGCGCTGCACGTCCAGCTGCGCCTTGGCCTGCTGGATCTGCTGCGCCGAGATACCGCCGGCCTCATAGACGGGCAGCAGGCGGTTGTAATCGTCCTCGACGGTCTTCAGCTGCACGAGCTGCTGGGTGTACTGCGTCGGGTCGAGCGTCACGATGAGCTGCCCCTCGCGCACGGGGTCGCCCACCTCGACCAGGATGCGGTCGATGTGCACGCCCGAAGCCGCCGGAGTGATGTCGTTCTCCCTGAAGGGCTCGATCTCCGAAGTGAACTCCTCGGTAAGCTGCACGGTGGCGGACTCCGCCGTTTCGGTTTTAGTCAGCACACGGTTGTCCTGCTGCACGTCGCCTGCCCCGTTTTTGCCTTTGCAGCCGGCGAGGGCAGCCGCGGCAAACAATATAACTGCTGTTTTCTTCATATGCTATCTTTGTTTTTCAATTTCCACGCTATTTTTCCTTGCCGACGATGCGGTCGTACTCGGCCTTGGCCGTCAGGTAATCGAAGATCGCCTGCGAGTAGTTGAGCTGCGCCTGCGTCTGCGCCAGCTGGGCGCTGTTGAGCTCGAGGATCGTACCCGCCCCCGCACGGTAACGGGTGTCGGAGATCGAGTAGGCCTTGCGCGCCTGCTCGACGGTGAGTTCCTGGGCGTACATCGTCTCGCGCGCCGTCAGCAGGTCGTTCAGCGCCGAGCGAACCTGCACGTCGACCTGCTGCCGGGCGTATGTCCGCTGGAGGCCGATCTGCGAAATCTGGTTCTTGATCTCGCGCGAGCGGTTCATCTTCGTCAGCCCCGAAAAGAGCGGCACGGAGACGCGGATGCCGGCGGAAAGCGGGTTCTGCCAGAAATAGCCGTCCTTGATCGTCGTCATTTCCATCGTCGCCTGGTCGAACGACACCGAGCCCATGTTGTTCCCGGTGAGGGTGAAGTTGCCGAACGCCCCGATGGTCGGCAGGCGGCTCGCATTCTCGGCCTTGAGCTGGAGGCGGAGCAAATCCTCCTGCAGTTCGAGCGTGCGCAGGTCGGAGTTGTCCGAAGTGTCGGTCGTAAGCCCCTCGGTTCCGGCGAGCACCTTGTCGCGCATGGCGTCCAGCTCGCCTTCGACCTCGATATCGACCTGCTCGGGGATCGAAAGGTACATCTTGAGCATCAGCTTGGCGATGCGGATCGAGTTTTCGGTCTGGAGGATCGAGGGTTTCAGGTTGCTGAGCTGCACCTGCGCCGTCAGCAGGTCGTATTCCGAGGTCAGGCCGTTCTGGTACTGCACCTGCGTGTCGTCGACCGTACGCTGTACGGTGGCCTGCGACTCGCGGAGCACGTCGAGCGACTGCTCGGCGAGCAGGATGTTGTAGAAGGCCTTTTTGACTTCGGCCGTCAGCGTGATGCGCGACGAACGAGCCGCCTCGACGGCCGTGGCCATCTGTTTGTCGTTCATCTTCATCATGCGGTAAACCTGCGGCGCGAAGAGCGGCACCGAAGCATCCACGGCCCCGCTGAGCGTCGTATAGGGGTCGTTGCCCAGCGAGAAGCCCTTGGACATCTGCTGCACGATGAAGCTGTGGTTGACCTGCCCGGTCACCGACACCTGCGGCAGCAGGCCGCCCCATGTCTGGCGTTTCACATAGTCGTAGCGCTGCACCTCCATCTCGGCGACCTTGATGGTGGGATTCTCGCTCAGCGCCAGGTCGAGGGCCTGGTCGAGCGTGAGGCGCATCTGCGCCACGGCAGCGAACGTACCCGTTGCCGTGAGGCACAATGTCAGAATCAGTTTTTTCATAGTCATCTATCCAAATTCAATTTATTTCCCGTTTTCGACAGTTTGTACCGCTTCAGGTTGTCGTCGATCAGCTGCAGGCCCTTGGCAGTCGAAATGCCGCGGAAAAAATTGCTGATGATCTGCACGAACGCCTCGCGTTCGGACATCCCGTCGGGCAGCATCAACTCGCGGCGTGTCACGATGGCCGAAGCCGTATAGTAAAGCACCGAAATGGAGAGGTCGATGTTGAAATTATTGACGAACAGCCCGGCCTCGATGCCCTGTTCGAGCATCGAACGCAGGCTCGTGCGGTTTTTCACCATCCCCTCGCGCATCAGCTTGTCGTGCACGGCGGGATAAAACTTCCGGAGGTTGTCCATCATGCGGCGCGAAACCTCGGCGTTGTCCATCACTTCGCCCAGCACCATGAACATGGCTTCGAGAACGTCGTGCGCATCGGCCGTGAGTTCGTTCCACCGCTGGCGGTTACGTTCGGAATAGCGTTCCATGGCCAGGTAGAGCAGGCCTTCCTTGTCGCCGAACATCTCGTAGAGCGTTCGCTTCGACACCCCGAGCTGCTGCGCGATGTCGTCCATTCGTACCGACTTGATACCCTGCGAAACGAACATCTGCATGGCTTGGTCGATAATGCGTCCTTTCTGAGGAGGGGTCATAGCATTCAAATATTTCGGATCCGGTGGCAAATATAGAAAGAAAACCCATGAAACCAAAAAAGTTTTCTGTTTTCTGTCGTTTCATCAGCAAATAACACACCGAACGGCGAACAATGTAGTAAATCCGAACAATATGGGAGGTATCCCCCGTCCGTTCAGGCCGGTAGGGATCGTATCCGGGGAGACGCCGGGCAAACTGCCGCAACGCATGCCGGGCCGGCGGGGCTCGCATCAGCGCAGCACGGGCGAAGGAACACGACTGCCGGAGCCTGCATGCCAGCCCACGGGCGCGGCAGGGACGCATGCCATCGAGACACGCACCGGGGGATACGCCCCACGCACCGTCTACGAAAAAAAAGCCGCTGCGGTTTGTCCGCAGCGGCCATAGGGAGAACATGACACGGGGTTATTTCGTCACCCGTTCGAGCCAGCGCACCATCGAGAGCATGACGAGCATCGACATGCCGCAGGCTGCGACGAAGACGCACCACGTAGCCCACATCGGGGTGTGCATGTAGAGCCATCCGCCGACGAACAGCAACGCATTGCCCACGGCCGTAGCGGCCAGCCAGAAGCCCTGCATAAGGCCCTGCATGTGCGGGGGCGCCACCTTCGATACAAATGCCAGTCCGAGGGGCGAGATGAAGAGCTCGGCGACGGTAAGGATGAAATAGAGGCCCACCATGACCCACGGGGTCACCAGGATCGACTGCACCTGGTCGGCCTTCATGCCTGCGAGGGCGGCCTTGTCGGGCAGTGCGAACGAGAAGAACATCAGGAAGAGGTAGGCCGTGGCGGCGATACCCATACCGATGGCGATCTTCATCGGGGTCGAAACCTCGATGTTGCGTTTGCGCAGCCAACCGAAGAACCACATGATCAGCGGCGTGAGGGTCACGACGAAGAAGGGGTTAACGCTCTGGAAAATCTCGGCGCCCTTGATGGTCGTGAAGCCCAGGTTGATGTTGATGACGTCGAGGTTGACGTAGTCACGTGCGAAATAGGTCAGCGAATAGCCGTTCTGGTGGAACGAAACCCAGAAGAAGATCACGACGCCGAACACGGCGAACAGTGCGTAGATGCGCTGGCGGATCTCCTGCGCCGACATGGTGATCTCCTCGGCCGAAGCCTTGGCACCGCCGGCCGCGGCTTTCTTCGACGGGTCGGGAAAGCGCTGCTTGTTGGACAGGTAGATGACCAGCGACACGAGCATCATCACGATGGCCGCGATGAACGCATAGTGGAAACCGCGGTTGAAGACATCGAGGTAGCCGTTGCAGAAATCGTGTAGGCCGGCAGCCGACACGGGCGTGCCGTCGAGGTAGGCCGAATTGGCGTACGACGTGAGGTTGGCAAGCCCCTCGCCGGCCATGTGCTCGCCCTTGGCAAGGTATTCGTGGCACAACTCGGGCAGCTTGGCGTTATAGTCGAAATTGTTGACCTTAAGCCACCAGTTGCGCACGCCGATGGCGACGAACGGCGCGAAGAAGCCCCCGATGTTGATGAACATATAGAAAATCTGGAAACCCGACTCACGCTTGGCGCTGAACTCCTTGTTGTCGTACATCTGCCCCACGAGCGCCTGGAGATTGCCCTTGAAAAGGCCGTTGCCGAAGGCTATCACCAGCAGGCCGACGCACGTCAGCGTCAGGTAGAGCGGCAGGCTGGACACGGGCGTCGGCGTGGGGATGGCGATGATCAGGTAGCCCAGCGACATCACCACGAGCCCCCACATGATGGTTCCCTTGTAGTTGCGGGTTTTGTCGGCAATGATACCGCCGACGAGCGCCAACAGGTAAATCGAAGCGTAGAATCCCGAATAGATATACCCCGCGGTCGTTTCGTTCAGGCCGAACTTGGCGGAGATGAACAAGGTCAGGATAGCCATCATGATGTAGAAACCGAAACGCTCGCCCATATTGGCAAGGGCCGCCGCGATCAGTCCTTTGGGTTGTCCTTTCATAAGTTGATTTTGGTTTTAGTAATTTTTTTTAATAAGGTGCTGTTTTTTAGTCTTGGACAAAGATAGAAAAAAAATTCATATATTTGTATAAAAGGAAAACCGCTATGGAAAAAACGACCCGCAGGCTCCCGATCGTAGAACGCGACGAGTGGCTGCTCCCCGCCGAGCAGGAGCTCAACCGCCGCTACGAACGGTATACGGACAAAATAAACGCGATCGAGCAGGCGGCAGGCTCGATCGTCGACTACGCCAACGGCTACCGTTATTTCGGCTGGCAGCGGGACGAGCTGCTCGACGGATGGTGGCTGCGCGAATGGCTGCCGGGCGCGCACGACGTCTACGTCTTCGGGGATTTCAACAACTGGCAGCGTACCGAGATACGTATGCAGCGCGACGCGCACGGCGTATGGAGCGCCTTCTTCCCGGAGGCGATGTACCGCGACCGGCTCCGCCACGGGTCGCTCTACAAGCTCCACGTCCACGGCGACAACGGCTGGAAAGACCGCATCCCGGCCTATGCCACGCGCGTGGTGCAGGACGAGGCGACGAAGAATTACACGGCCCAGTTCTGGGCGCCGGAGCCGTTCGACTGGCAGGGCGACGCGTTCGACGCCTCGAAGAACGGCAGCCTGCTGATCTACGAGGCCCATGTGGGCATGGCGCAGGAAAAGGAGGGTGTGGGCACCTACCGCGAATTCACGGAGAAAATACTACCTATAATAAAAAAGGACGGCTACAACGCCGTGCAGCTCATGGCCATCGCCGAGCACCCCTATTACGGGTCGTTCGGTTACCACGTGTCGAGTTTCTTCGCACCCGCATCGCGCTGCGGCACGCCCGAGGAGCTGAAGGAGCTGGTGCGCCGCGCCCATGAGCTGGGGCTGACGGTCATCATGGATCTGGTGCATGCCCACTATGTCCGCAACCTCAACGAAGGCATCGACGAACTGGACGGCACCGACCATCTGTACTCGCTGCCCGGCAAGGCCGGCTACCAGCCCTACTGGGACTCGAAGCTCTTCGACTACGGCAAGGACGAGGTACAGCATTTCCTGCTGTCGAACGTCAAGTACTGGCTCGACGAGTTCCATTTCGACGGCTACCGCTTCGACGGCGTGACGTCGATGATCTACCACCACCACGGCTATGTCGACTTCGACTGCCGCGAACACTTCTTCGACGAGGGGGTCAACCGCGACGCGCTGACCTACCTGACGCTCGCCAACCGCCTGGTGCACGACTTCCGGCCGGCGGCCATGACCATCGCCGAGGACGTGAGCGGAATGCCGGGCATGTGCATCCCCATCGCCGACGGCGGCATCGGGTTCGACTACCGGCTGGGGATGGCGATCCCCGACTTCTGGATCAAGGAGCTGAAGGAGGTGCCCGACGAGGAGTGGAACATATGGGAAATGTGGGACGTCATGACCAACCGCCTGCCCGAAGTGAAAACCGTGGCCTATGCCGAATCGCACGACCAGGCGCTGGTGGGCGACAAGACGCTGGCATTCCGGCTGATGGACAAGGAGATGTATTTCCACATGGACAAGGCGTCGGAGAATATCGTGATCGACCGCGGCATGGCGCTGCACAAGATGATCCGCCTGATGACCATCTCGACGGGCGGGCAGGCCTACCTCAACTTCATGGGCAACGAGTTCGGGCACCCCGAGTGGATCGACTTCCCGCGCGAAGGCAACGGCTGGAGCTACGCCCACGCCCGGCGGCAATGGTCGCTGGCGAAGAACGGGTTCCTGCGCTATTCGTGGCTGGGGGATTTCGACAAGGCGATGATAAAGCTGGTGAAGCGTTACAAGGTACTCGCGGACGGCTATGCCTGGAACCTCGCGATGGACGAGTGCAACAAGACGATGGTTTTCTCGCACGGCAACCTGCTGTTCGTGTTCAACTGGCACCCCACGGCCTCGATCCCCGACTACGAACTGCCCGTGCAGGCGCCGGGCAAGTATGTGCCCGTGCTCTCGACCGACGAAAAGCGCTTCGGAGGGCAGCAGCGGCAGGCGATGGACGCCGAGCATTTCTCGTTCCCGGCACGCGACGGCGACAACACCGAACGGCCCCATATCCGCATCTACAACACCTCGCGCACGGCGACGGTTTACCTGCGGAAGAAATAGCGGCGGGTGCGTCCTCCGCACCGACGAAAACCAGCCGGAGACGACAAACAGCAGGCCTGTCCCATGCGGGGACAGGCCTGCTGTTTTATCCTCGGGCAGGGACGACCCTCACCGGCCGGAAAGGGCAGGCTCCGGGTCACGCAACCGCGGTTGCCGGCAAAGAGGCGGGCTTTCGGGCCGCAACGCTCCCGGCCTGAGGCAGTTTGTCGGCCGGGAAAGGCGCATTCCGGGCAGGGCAACAGTGTTTGTCGGCCGGGAAAGGCGGGCTATGGGCAGGGCTGCAACGCTTGTCGGTCGCAAATGGCGGGCTTGGGACGCGCAACGGCGTTGGTCGGCCGGGAAAGGAGGCCGCCGGACGGGGAGAAAGGTTCCCGGACGGACAAGCGCTACACCTCTACGGCAACCTGTCGGCGGGATAGGACACGCCCAGCTGGCGGCGCACCTGGTCGATGATCTCCATCGTCACGAGGGAGTTTTCGTGGCTGTTGACGGTGGATTCTATCCGTCCCTGTTCGATGAGGTCGATGAACTCCGCGACCTCATAATAATAGGTATCCTTCTCCAGGGGGAGCCCGACGCTGTGGCGGACGGGGGCGTCGCCCCGCCCCGAAGCGGCCGCCGGGCGCGGAAGGTACGCCACGTCGCGGATGGTGTGGATGGCGTCCAGCAACAGGTTGCCCTCCTCGCCCTGGATCTCGGTCGGAAGCGATGAATTGGCGATCTTGGAGTAGAGCACCGTGGCATTCATCCCCTCGTAGCGGAAATTGACGACGCCCTGCCCGTCGGCACCCGAAGAGAGGACGATGCCCTGCGCTTCGACCTCCAGCGGACGCCCGAACAGCGCGACCATCGGATAGACGGTATAGACCCCGATGTCCATCATGGCGCCGTTCGACAGTTCGGGGTTAAAGGCGTTGAGCACGATCCCCTGCCGGAACTTGTCGTAGCGCGAGGAGTACTGGCAGAAGCTGGCGAAATAGCGGCGGATCGTCCCGAGCCGGGGCAGGTACTCCTGCACGACGCGGAAATTGGGGTTGAGCGTCGAGATCATGGCCTCCATGAGCGTGACGCCGCATTCGCGGGCGACGGCGACCATCTGCCGCGCCTCGCGGGCATTGGAGGCCAGGGGCTTCTCGCACAGCACGTGCTTGCCGTGGCGCATGCAGAGGATGCTCTGCGAAGCGTGCAGGAAATTGGGCGTGGCGATGTAAACGGCGTCGACGAGCGGGCTTGCCGCCATCTGCCCGAGCGAGGTGAAGGTGTGCGGGATGCCGTGCTTCGCAGCGAAGGCGTCAGCCCTCTCCTGCGAACGCGAACAGATCGCCACGGCCTCGAAGCGCGCGTCCTGCCGCGCCCCGGCCAGCACCCAGTCGGCGATGAACCCGGTGCCGACCATGCCGAATCGAATTTTCCCCGGCATTCCCTTATCTCCCGGTTATGCGTTCCACGGCCGCGGCGACGTCGGCGTACAGCTTCGGCAGGTCGACACCGGCCACACGGCGGTTTTCGACCACGATGCGGCCGTCGACCACCACCGTGTCGACATCCGACGCCTTGCCGCAATAGACCAGGTTCGAGACCAGGTCGTGGATCGGCTGCAAGTGGGGTTTCTGCAGGTCGACGACGATCAGGTCGGCCAGCGCCCCGGGGCGGATGACGCCCAGCTCACCCTCCGCATAACCCATGGCGCGGGCGCCGTTGACCGTAGCCAGCTTCAGCGCCTCGTAGGCCGGGAGTGCCACGGGATCGCCCGTGGCGGATTTTTGCAGGAAGGCCGCCGTGCGCAGCTCCTCGAACATGTCGAGGTCGTTGTTCGAGCAGGTGCCGTCGGTGCCGATGGTCACCAGCGCACCCGCGGCACGCATCTTCTCGACGGGAGCCACGCCGCTCGAAATTTTCATGTTGCTCTGCGGGTTGTGCGACACGGCCACGCCCCGCCGGGCCAGCGTGCGGATGTCGCTGTCGGTGACATGGATGCAGTGTGCGCCGATGGTCTTGTCGTCGAGCATACCCAGCGCATCGAGGTGCTCGACGGGTGTCGCGGCGTATTTTTCGCGCACGATACGCACCTCGTCCCGCGTCTCGGCGATATGGGTCATGAAATGCAGCCCCCATTTGCGGGCCAGCTCCTTGCCGCGCCGCAGGTTTTCGGGCGACACGGTATAAGGCGAATGGGGTGCGAGGGCAATCTGTATGCGGTCACAGTCAGCAGCCAGCGCAACGGCCTTCTCCGCCTCGGGCAGCACCTCGTCGACATTGTTGTCGAAATAGTTGCATCCCAGCATCGCGCGGATGCCCAGCCGCCGGGCGACCTCCACGCAGCGGTTCTCGTGGTAATACATGTCCACGAACGAGGTGATGCCGCCCAGGAGCATCTCGACGATGCCGAGCGTCATGCCCAGCGCCACGTCGTCGGCCGTCTGGCGCGCCTCGAAAGGCCATATATAGTCGTTGAGCCACTCCATCAGGGCGATGTCGTCGGCATAGCTGCGTTGCAACGTCATGGCCGCATGGCAATGCGTATTCACAAGGCCCGGCATCAGGAGCCGGCCCGTGCAGTCGATGACCCGCACGCCGGGACTGCAGGTGCGGAACGCGTCGGCTTCGGAGCCGGACGCAGTGACGAGCGCGATGCGGTTGCCCGCGACGCCCACAGCCCCCGTGAAGGTTCTGGGTTCGTCCCCGGCCGCCGTCATCGGCAGGATCGTTGCGTTGGTAAACAGGATGTCCATATTATTTGTATTTCACTTTCACTTTGTCGGTCTTTATCTTGCGCGGCGGGGTGTCGATCGAATTGCCCTGCACGGTGATGACATCGCGTCCGTCCACGGAGTTCGAATAGACCTGGATCACCTTGTTGAACACGCCCGGTTCGCTCTTGTGAGGTTCGTAGGTGATGCGGATCACGCCCTGTCCGCCGGGTGGTACGGGACGTTTGGGGAACGACGCCTTGAGGCACGAGCACGACGTGATGACGCGCGTCACCACGAGCGGCGCCGTGCCGTCGTTGGTAAAGGTAAATTCCCGCACCAGGTCGCCGCCCTTGCGGGGTACGTCGCCGAAATCGTGGCCGGCGACCTCCATGCGAAGGTGCGCCCCCCGCGCCTTCGCGTCTTGCTGCGCCCCGGCCGTTTCCGGGGCCGGGTTTTGCGCCGCCCCGGCATGTCCCGCCGTGAAGGCCAGGCACCCGAGGATTGTCAGTAATAAGGTTCGCATGTATACGCTCGTTTCAAAAATTACTCCATACGGAAAACATAAGTGATCGTCCCGCCCTGCAGCGTGGCGCGGCTCTCCGTGAAGCGGGCCTTCAGCGCCGCGCTCTTCGCCGCCCCGACAAGCTCGGCGGCATCGGTCGTCGAGCCTTTCGGTTCGTAGGAAGCGCCCGTCACCTTGCCCTTGGCGTCCACCGTAACGCGGATGACGACTTTCCCGCTCTTCGAACCGGGATACGAAGGTTTGGGCAGGTTGCCCACAAGGCCGCGTCCCTGAAGCCCCTGGTCGAGCTGGTCGAGCCCGTCGGGGTTCAGCCCCGGGCCGTCGCCGCTCGCCTTGTCCTCGCCCTGAGGCGCGCGGGGGTTGCCCGCATTGTCGGGTTCGTCGGCGCCACCCTTGTTCATCTTGAACAGCGCTTTGGGGTTGGGCGTCTGCGTCGTCTCGTCCTTGCCCGCCACCTGCGCGGTCTGTTCCACGGGGGCGGCCTTGTCATGCACGCGGGGCTCGGTAGCCGCCTTCACGGGCGGCTTGGGGCGCTCGGGGACAGGTGGTTCGGTGAAATCGACCAGGATCGTATCGCCGGGTTTGTCGTGGATCTTCCGGAAATCGAACGAGACCAATGCGAACGAAGCAGCGATCAGCAGCACATAGGCTGCCGCCGCGATCGCCGCCCACCTGCGGGGCGACTTGCCGTTCGGGTCGTAATAGTACATAGGCCTTTATTCCGGCGATGTCGCCGCAATGAGTTTATATCCGTTGTTCTTGGCGACGTTCATCACCTTGATGATCTCGTCCCATGCCACCGTCTTATCGGCATGCAGCGATACGGTGGGTTCCTTCTGACCGTCGAGGCGCGACTTGAGCGCCCGTTCCACGCCCTCGACCGAACCCACGTCCTGCAATTCGACATAGTAGCGGTACTTGCCGTGCCCCGTATCCTGGATCGACACCGTGGTCACCGCCTTGTCTTTGAGCATGTTCGAGCTCTTGGGAAGCATCAGCTTCAGGGCATTGGGGTTGATCAGCGTCGTAGCGATCAGCAGGAACAGCAGCAGCAGGAACATCAGGTCGGTCATCGACGATGCCGAGAAGGATTTATCGACTTTCGATCCGTGTTTAATTGCCATAGCGCGTTATTTTTGAACGGGTTGATTCAGGATGTCCATGAAGGCGATCGAGTTGGCCTCCATCTGGAAGACCAGCTTCTCGATGCGTGCAACGAGGTAGTTGTAGCCGAAATAGGCCGGGATGCCGACGATAAGACCGCCGACCGTGGTGACCATCGCCACGTACATGCCGCTGGCCAGCAGGCTCAGGTCGACCGTGCCGCCCGCAGCCGCCATGTCCATGAAGGTCTGCACCATCCCGAGCACCGTACCGAGGAAACCGATCATCGGGGCGCCGCCGGCGATCGTCGCCAGAAAGGGAAGGCCGTTTTCGAGCTTCGAGACTTCGAGGTTGGCGACATTCTCGATGGCGGTCTGCACGTCGCTCATCGGGCGGCCGATGCGCTCAATACCCTTCTCGATCATGCGGGCAATCGGCGTGTCGGTCTTCTTGCACAGGTTCACGGCCGTATGGATCTTGCCGTCGGAAATGTAGTCGCGGATGCGGTTCATGAAATTCATGTCCAGCACCGACGCCTTGCGGATGGCCATGAAGCGCTCGACGAAGATGAAGATCGTCACGCCGCCCAGCGCCAGCAGCGGCCACATCAGCCAGCCGCCCATCGAAAACAGTTTCCAAAGTCCCATGCGGGTTTCTTCACTGGTGGCCACCGCCTCGGCGGCCTGCAAAAATGTCATCATAGTTTAAAGAAAAATTGTTATTGTTTGATTCGAGTTCTTTTTCTGCCGTTCAGTTGTTTTCGTCCTTCTTATCCATAACGGGCCGCAGGGCCGAAAGCGTATCCGCCGGCTGCCGCAGCCGCTCCTTTTCCTCGCGGGCGGCCTGCCGCCGGGCTTCGCGCCGCGCCTTGCGTTTCTTGTTGGTGAAACGCTCCCTGATACGCCTCCGCAGATCCCGGAAATTATTGAAATCCTCCTTGAAATAAATACCGATGCCGGTCTCCTGCAGACCCTGGTTCTCGTCGAAACGGTCGATGGTCTGCGTGAAGGCCTTGGCCTTGAGCGTCCCGGCTCGGTCGATCAGGTAGGTGATGTACGCCTCGCCCATGAAGTTGGACATCGAACTGTTCACAGCCTGCTTGTTGTCGATCAGGTAGTTGCCCTCGACCTCGACGAACAGGCGGTTGTTGATCAGGCTCTTCGAAAGGCCGAAGTCCACTTCGTCGCTGGTCAGTTCCGATTTGGGACGGTAGCGGATGACGATGTTGTAGTCGTCGTTCGAGAGCAGGTTGCTCACCATGTTCGACACGAATTCCAGACCCGTGGCGGCCGAGACCGAGGTGCCGATGTTCGACGACGACGAGCTGTTCTCGCCCATGAAGCTGTTGAACAGCAACAGGTAGGCGAACTGCGTATCGACCGTCTCAGGCGTGGTGAGGGCATTGGCGATCACGGTCTGCGTCTCGGGGTCGGTGCCGGGGACATGCACGTCGAAGGTGACGGCCGGGTTGGAAAGCCGCTCGCCGAGGTGGATGACGCACTCCACGGGCACCGAACGGTCAGCCGCGAGGTTGTCGGACGTACCCTGCAACAGGGGCTGCAACGACGCCTTGAGCTTGTAGATGGCGTTGATGTTGAGCATGGCATCCATCGGCGAGCCCGTCCACTGGATTGTGGAGCCATCCTCGATGACGAACTTCTTGTTGATGATGTTCTGCAGCGAGAAGAGGAAGCTCCCCTCGGTGATGGTATAGTCGCCGTACATCTCGAAGACGTTGGAACGGGGGTTGATCTGCAGGTTGAGCGTACCGTCGCCGCGCGCCCGGAGCGTGTTGCCCGAGACGGTGAGTTCGACCTCGACGCCCGGCCGCACGTTCAGCGCCAGCGAGATATCCATCCGGCTGCCGGCATCGGACTTCTGCTGCCGCTTGCGTTCGAACATCATCTTCTTGCGGGCGAGGTTGTCGACCGTATCGACCCTGGCCGGTTCTCTGAAGGTCACGAAGTCGGCGCTCGATATATTGGACTTGTTGGACAGCGGCATGAAGAACGACGAACGGTCGTCGGTCGTGGCGGCGATATCCATCTTCACGAGCCCCTTGTCGCCCGAAATGCGGGCGGAGCCCGTGGCGTAGACCTTGCCGTAGAAAGAGTCGTTGTCCTGCGGGGTGGTGTTGAGCACCATCATCTGCCGGGGTGCGACGCGTACGTCGTAGGCGATGTTCGAGAGGTGTTGCAGGCTCAGGTCGATGTCGAAGCGCCCCTCGTTGCCCTCGGGGTCGAATATCGGGACGTTCGAAGCCCGGAAGCGGTTGCCCCTGACGTTCAGCACCGCCCGGGGCATGGTGTAGGGCACCTGCGTGAAATCGACGCACGTCGACAGTCCCGTGACGCGGATTTCGCCCGCGAGGTCGGCTTCGCGGCGCTGCCCCTGGAGCACCAGCTCGGCGGAGGCGTGCCCCCGGGTATCGGAAATGACGCCCGTGAGGATCGGGTCGAGCAGCCCCATGTCGAGGCTGTCGACGTCCAGGCGGGCATAGTAGCGCACCTGCGACGGGACGTAGAACCCCCGCACCAGCGTATCGCGCTTATGGCGGTCGGTGACGGTAACGCCCGCACGGTTGCGCAGGAAATCCCAGCGCGAGGTGAGGCGCAGCGGCGGCGCGGGTATGTCGTTGACCTGAAGGCTGTCGAGCAGGATGTCGGCCGTGATCTCGCCCGCATGGAGCGCTGATTTCATCGTCGCGGAGCCGTTGGTGCGCCCCTCGAAGACGTAGCCCATGCGTTCGATGACCTGCGTGAAGGGCGCGAGGTCGAAATTGCGCAGGCGAAGCGTCACCGAATCCTCGCGGCTGCGCGAAGCGATACCGTCCAGCAGAAGTTCCTGCTCGCGGTTCATCACGAAGAACTTGTCGATCACGACCTGCGCCGTGTCAAGCTGTATCTTGTGGGCGAAGATCTGCCAGGTCTTCGAGCCGCGGGTGATGTGCGACGGCAGGATGCGCAGGTCGACGACGCGGCCGTTGGGCCCGTGCTCGTCGACTACGTCAGCCCGGACGCCCACCAGTCCGGATACCTTGCGCAGCGTATCGTTGAAGCCTGCCGAGAGCTGCACGCGCCCCTGCTTGGCGCCGCCCGTGAGCGAAAGCCCCGGCAGGTGGAGCATACCCGCATAGAGGTCTTCGGCCGAAGCGTAGACCGTGAGCGAGTCGCCCCGGTTCGAAGCGTTGACGTTGAGCCGCGTGGCCAGCATACGCTTGCGTTCGATATATTCCGAAGTCGCCTTGAGCGAAAGCTGGTCGCTCGCGGGGTTGAAAAGCAATTGCAGCGACGAGCCGTCGGCGACCTGCAGGCCGGGCGAGATGGCATCTGCGATCGGGTCGATATGGCGGATGTCGACCGAGAGGAGCGAAAAGTCGTTGGCCACGGCCATCCCAGATGCGCGGGGCCCCGACTCCTCGTCGCCGTGCCGCAACAGGGGGAGGTATTTCCAGGCACTCGCACGCAGGTAGCGGAAGACCTCGCGGTAGCTGGTCTTGCTGCGGAACGTGGCGTCGGCGAAGTCCGAGCGCAGTTCGACCAACTTGCTCCGGGCCGAGTTCTCGCCCGTGACGGTCATGCTCTTCGACGTGAGCTGCTTGTCGTTATAGCGGTAGAGGACGTCGGTGACCCGGATGCGGCCGTTCAGGTCGTCGAGCGAGCGGCCGCCGGCCTTGGCGACGATATGCGCCGAAAGTTCCGAGACCGAGTCGCGGCGGTTGACATGCAGCCGGGCCAGGTCGGCACGGCGCAGATCCATCGTAAAGTCGTAACGGGGCACCGAGTCGTTGAAGTCGACCATGCCGAGGAAATCGAAATCGAGGTTGGGGTCGCGTGCCGTGATACGGCCGTCGAACTCGCGGTTGCGCAGCCGCCCGTCGAGGCGCAGCGAATCGTAGACATAGCCGTTGAAGCCCAGCTGCGTGACGTTGCCCACGACATTGGCGTCGGTGAAACCACGCCCGACGACGCCATCGACGAAGGCCGTAAGCGTGGCGTTGCCCAGCAGGTCGCGGCGGCCGAGCAGTTCGCCCAGCCTGAGGTTGCGCGCGGCCACATCGCCCTTGACGCTGCTGCGCCCGTCGCGCAAGGGGCTCATCTGCAGGTTACAGTCGATGCCGCCCACGTCGGTCTTGGCACCCACCCGCATGTCGAACGACGAGAGCAGCCCGCGGAAACGGGCGTTGACGTCGATGTCGCCCGAATTCCCGAGGATCGCGACCAGCTTGTCGGAGAGCGCACGGCCGCCGATGCCGGCAGCCAGGGCGTCGATGGATTCGGCCGTGGAGGTCAGGCGCGGGATCGTCAGGTCGAAATGCGTCGCGCGGATGTCGGGCAGCCCCTTGATCGCGGCGTCGGCCGTGAACCACGTCCCCTGGCCCACCTGTAGGCTCCTGACCTTGCCCGTGAAGTCGGAGACGACGCCCGCGACCTCGATGTCGATATTGCTGAAAACGGTATGCCACCCGCGGAGCCGCGGGGCGAAATAGGCGATGTCGTCCGTGGAGACGGTGCTGTTGCGCAGCTTGCCGTCGATGCGCACCTCGCCCAGGAAATCCTTGTAGCCGGCCCACGAATCGCCGACGAGCGAAATGTAGGGGATGTCGACGTTCGAACGGGGCGTGACGACGGAGGTATCCTCGAAGCCCAGCGCACCGTTCGTGAGGTAGAAACGTCCCGAGAACCGGTCGAGCACGAAGCCGCTGCGCTCACGGGCCGACATGGCCTCGATGGTGGTGTAGATCGACTGCCCGTCGATGGTGAAGTCGCCGACACGCGCCGAGATGCCGTAGAGGTGCATGTGGCTGAAGTCGATGCCGAATTCGGGGTCGCGCCGCGTGAGCCGCTCCAGGCAGAGATCCATGCCTTCGATGGAAGCCTTGCGCAGCGACAGGCGGAAATTGCCCTTCCGGGGCTTGTCGGGGTCGCTGATGCGGTTGACGATCTGCTTGATGTTCATCTCCCCCTCGGGGGTCTCGCGCAGGTAGAGCTTCGCCCCACCGATCTCGCCGCGGCTGAGTACTACCCCGCCGCCGAAAATGCCCAGCCCCGTGATGTAGGCGTCGAGGCTGCCGACGTAGAGCAGCGTGTCGCGCTGGTAATCCTCGACGTAGAAACCCTTGACCTTGACCTTGCTGAAAAGCCCGATGTCCACGCGGTCGATGCTCACGGTGGTTTCGAGCTTCCTGGACACCATGCGCACGGCTTTCTGTACCACGTAGTTCTGCACGGCGGGAATATCGAGCAGCAACGAAAGCACCATGGGCAGAATTATCAGCAACAAAACCGCTACCGAGAACACCTTTCCCAATATTTTTATACCTTTGCGCATTGATAGGTCGTTATAACCTGCAAATTTAACTAAAATAGTTAAAAAAAACGAAAAACCGGATGGATATTACAATTCTCGGCATCGAATCCTCGTGCGACGATACGTCGGCTGCCGTGATCCGCAACAACCTGCTGCTGTCGAACGTGATCGCCTCCCAGGCCGTGCACATAAAATACGGCGGCGTGATCCCCGAACTGGCTTCGCGGGCGCACCAGCAGAACATCATACCGGTGGTCGACACGGCACTCCGAGAGGCCGGGCTCACCGTCGGGGAGATCGATGCCATCGCCTTCACGCGCGGCCCCGGGCTGCTGGGTTCGCTGCTCGTCGGGGTATCGTTCGCCAAGGGGCTCTCGGTGGCGCACGACATCCCGATGGTCGAGGTCAACCACCTGCAGGGGCATATCCTCTCGCACTTCATCGACCTGCCCGACCGCGAACTGCCCCATCCCGGCTTCCCGTTCCTCTGCCTGCTGGTCAGCGGCGGGCATACGCAGATCGTACGCGTGGATTCGCCGCTCGATATGGAGATCATCGGCACGACGATCGACGACGCCGCAGGCGAAGCGTTCGACAAATGCGCCAAAGTCATGGGCCTGCCCTACCCCGGCGGCCCGGTGATCGACCGCCTGGCAAAGGAGGGCAACCCCAAGGCGTTCCGCCTGGCACACCCCCATGTCGACGGCTACGACTATTCGTTCTCGGGGCTCAAGACCTCGTTCCTCTATATGCTGCGCGACGCCGTGGCCGGCGACCCCGATTTCATCGAGCGCAACAAGGCCGACCTCTGCGCGTCGCTCCAGAGCACGATCGTGGAGATCCTGCTCGACAAACTGGTACGGGCGTCGAAGGACACGGGCATCCGCGACATCGCCATCGCCGGGGGCGTATCGGCCAACTCGGGACTGCGCAACGGCATCGTCGAGCAGGGCCTCAAGCGCGGCTGGCGCACGTTCCTGCCGGAATTCAAGTTCACGACCGACAACGCCGCGATGATCGCCATGGCAGGCTACTACCACTACCAGCACGGCGACTTCTCGTCGCTCGACGTGTCGCCCGTGGCACGGCTCGAAGAGCTGTAATGCGGCCGGGAAGATGAAACGGCTCGCGGCATTCGTGCTGCTCCTGGCGGGGATCGGCAGTGCATACGCCGGCGACGGCGATGCGGAGCGGCTTCGCGCATGGCGCGCCGGGGAAAAGGTCTCGGAAGAAGCGGTGGCGGAATACGGCATCGACCGCTGTTTCGCCAGTTCGGAGATCGGCGACGCACTCTCCGCGCGCATGTACGGCAAATCCTACAAGCCGGACTGCACCGTCCCCCGCTCGGAGCTCCGCTACCTGCGGGTGCTGCACCGCAACCTCGCAGGCGAAACCCTGCTGGGCGAGCTGGTCTGCAACGAAGCGATCTGCGGCGACCTGCTCGATATTTTCCGGGTGCTTTACGACACCTCCTACCCCATCGAACGCATGGTGCTGATCGACGAATACGACGCGCAGGACGGCCCTTCGATGCGGGGCAACAACTCTTCGGCATTCAACTTCCGGTTCGTCGCAGGAACCGGGGTGCTCTCCAGCCACAGCCAGGGCATGGCCGTCGACATCAACCCGCTCTACAACCCCTATGTCAAAACGAACGGCGGCCGCACGGTCGTCGACCCCGCGGAAGCAGCCCCTTATGCCGACCGGACACGGGATTTCCCTTACAAGATCGCCGAGGACGACCCCTGCTGCCGGGAGTTCCTGCGCCACGGATTCACCTGGGGCGGCCACTGGAAAAGCCTGAAGGACTACCAGCATTTCGAGAAAAAGCAATAGCCGCCCGGAAGCCTCAGCACTGCGCAGGGAGGCCACCGCGGTTATTTCGGGAGGGCAACGATCGATTCGGGAGCGCTCCCGGGTATTCCGGGACAGCATCCGGCCAGTTCGGGACAACACAAAGGCTCCCGACCTTTCGAGGTCGGGAGCCTTTTTTCCTCCGGGCATCCCCGGATTTTCCGGAGACCGGATTATTTTACGCCGAAGAGTTTTCCCTTCAGCGAAAAATTGTCGTACTCGGCTTTGAGCGAAGCCATCAGGTCGCGCACCGACTGGATCTTTTCGGCCCGCCATGCGTTGGCGCCGCAGAAGGCATAGCCGTTCTGCAATTTTCCCTTGAAGGCGTTGTAGAGCGCCAGCATGATGCAGTAAGGGCTGTGCGTCACGTCGCACGTCTTGATGCAGTCGAACGGGCAGTTCTTGGGGCGTTTCAACCCCTCCTTCACCCGGTCGAGGAACGAGCTGTGGATGGCCCGCCCCGGCATACCCACGGGGCTCTTGATGATCTCGATATCCTGCTGCGTGGCATCGAGGTAGCTCTGCTTGAACGCCGGGTCGGCGTCGCACTCCTCGGTCGTGACGAAGCGGGTGCCCATCTGCACACCCTCGGCGCCCAGCGACATGATGCGGTAGATGTCCTCGCCGGTGTAGATGCCGCCGGCCGCGATGACGGGGATATGGCAGCCGTGCTCGGCCTCGAACGCATGTACTTCGGCGACGATTTCGGGAACGATGCTCTCGAGCGCATAGTGCTCGTCGACAAGCTGCTCCTCCTTATAGCCGAGGTGGCCGCCCGCCTTGGGGCCTTCGACCACGATGGCGTCGGGAATGTACTTATATTCTGCAAACCATTTCTGGCACAGCAGTTTCGCGGCGCGCGCCGACGATACGATGGGTGCCAGTTTGGTTTTGGCTCCTTCGGTAAGGAACGACGGCAGGTTGAGCGGCAGCCCTGCGCCCGAGAAGATGATGTCCGCCTTCTCGGCGATGGCGGTTCTGACCATGTCGGCGAAATTGGACATGGCGACCATGACGTTCACGCCGACGATGCCTTTCGTGGCCTCGCGGGCCTTTTTCAGTTCCTGTTTCAGACCCCAGATCGAGGCCGTACGGTAATCTTTCGAATAGTCTTTGTAAATCACTCCCAGGCCGGCCGACGAAATGACGCCGATGCCGCCCTGGTCGGCGACGGCCGAAGCCAGCCCTGCGAGCGATATGCCTACGCCCATACCGCCCTGCACGATGGGGACGGGAGCGAGCAAATTTCCGATTTTCAGTGCTTTCATTTTGTTGTGGATTAGTGCAAACCTAATTAACCGCACCAAAGGTACGAAAAACAAAACGGAACACACCATATCCCATACGAATTAATTGTTAATTCTCTGCCGGGCGGCGCCGGAACCGTCGGGAAGGCACGGGCGGAGGATGCAGCGCCCCGTCATGCCGCCGGGGAGCGGGAATTACAGGAACCGGACACCTCTCACCCGGGCGCGGTTGCGGCCGGGGGCTTCGCGCTCGACGATACCGGTCACCACGTCGGCGGCATCGTGCCAGCGGTTGGCGCGGAACCGGCGGCGGTAGGTCGTCAGGTGGGCGTATAGCTCCGGCCAGCGCAGGTTCCAGCCCCGGGGAAAGCGCACGAGGTGCAGCGCCGTGGCCGAATTGGAGAGGATGCGCGCCTCCTTGTTGGCGCCCTGGTGGAACCATTCGATGCGCACGGAGGGTGCCAAAGCCTGCAGCGAGCGTGCAAAACCGCGGCCGCCGTTATTGCTTTCGACGGCCGCCTGCCGCGTATCGGAGCGCAGGAGCATTCCCGCCACGAGCGGCTCGGTGACCTCCATCGGTTCGCGCGAATAGACGGCATCGGTAATGTAGACTACCCCGTCGGCATCGACTGCATACGAGAGCGAACAGAGGTAGTCGTCGCCCGTATCGGCCGTATCGGTATAGTTGGCGCGGCGGACGATCTCGTGCGGCAGCTGGTCGTACTCGGCGAAGTTCAGCCCGTAGAGCAAACCCTCGCGGGACGAGGGATGCCCCTGGTACATACTTTCGAATTGCAGCGGGTCGAGCCGCCGTTTGGCTTCGAGCAACGCACGCCCCTGCTGCCCTTCCCACAACGCCTCGCCAGGGACACGGGGGTCGACCTCGGTAGGCGGCGAGGTTTTCAGCGCCTCGAAATTCAGATGCAGCCACGTGTCGGGGGACAGCCCGTCGAGCTGCGCCCAGCGGGTGAATTCGACGACGGGTTCACGCGCGGCGAGCGTGCCGATAAGGTCTTCTTCGTGCCAACGAGTGAAGACGATCAGTTCGCGCGAGGCGTTGTGCATGCGCGTCCGCACGACCGAGGTATACCACTCCCAGCAATTGGCGCGGACGATGGGCGAATTGGCTTCGAGGGCATCCTTGTAGAGGTCGTCGAGGATGAAGCAGTCGACTCGGTTACCCGTGAGCGCCCCTTCGCGCCCGACGGAGAGCAGCCCGCCGCGGCGGCCGATGACCTCCACTTCGTCGGCCGTACGGATATAACCGGGCGGCTTCGCCCCCTGTTTGATGGTCGTGGCGGGAAAAAGCGCGGCATATTCGCGCGATTCGATGATACGTTGCACGCGGCGGTTGAATTTCGAAGCCAGCGCCCCGGAATAGGAGGCGATCGCAACGCGCAGGTCGGGATCAAGCCCCAGCACATAGGCCGGAAGCAGTGTCGTCGCGCCGACGCTCTTGCCGTGCTGGGGAGGCATGGTGACGATCAGACGCCGGATGCGCCCGGCGGCAAAGGACTCCAGCACACGATAATACGCCCGGTGGAAGGGTTGCAGCTCGAGGAAGGGATAGACCGCCAGCGCGAATGCGCCCAGCGAAGGGGGCACACCCGCGACGGAGGGAAGAGCCCCGGACGGCCCGGCTCCATCCGTGCAGACCGCCCCGTACCCGGGCACGGCGGGCCGGCCGGCAATGGCACCTTGGGCGGGGGAAACAGGCCGGACGGACACAGCTGGAAGGCCGGGTGTGACGGGCTGACCGGAGGCGACGGAAATATCGCCGGGAACGGACTGATCGCAGGGAACCGATTGGGCGCAGGGAACGGAAGATCCCGAGGGATCGGGCTGGCCGGGCGCGGCGCGAAGGCCGGGGAAATCGGGATCGAGGATGGCGGCAGGTACGAAAACCTCTGCGGAAGGAATTTCCGCAGAGGCCGGGTCGGTTTTAACAGACATTGGTTTGATTTTTGAACCCTATGCGCGGCGCCGCGGCGGGAGGTTCGGAAGAAAATGCCGTTCCGGCGGCTGCGCCGGGCCCGGAGGGATGGCCGGAACGGATGAAGCGGATTACACGCAGCGCTTCAGCTCGGAGAAGTCGAAGTCGTTGAGCACTTCGCCCCCGGCTTGCGTGGTGTGGAATTCCCACCAGACGGGCACGAGATCCGTAACGGGGTGCTGCACCCCTTCGGGCAGCGAAAGGCGGCCGCGGTAGACGATGACCGACGCCGTGAGGCGGCAGTCCGTATCGCCGAAGCGGAACGCGAGCGAACCCGAAAAATAGTTCCCGCCGTCGATGGCGTCCGACAACCGTGCCGCCGCCTCATGGTAAAGTTCAGGTGAAACCGAATACATAATTGATAATTAGCAAGATTTTTGCAAATAAATTTGCAGGTAGAAATAAATTGTTTAACTTTGCAGGACAAAGATAAGTTCAAATATTGAATTCCCAAATAAAACATTCAATTTTTTAATATAAAATTTTCCGATTAAAAGTTATGAACGAACGGGTAAAACTGATACGGAAACAGTTGGGGATGACGCAAGAACAACTGGCACAGCGGCTTGGCATCGGCAAGGCGGCGCTCTCGATGATCGAGACCGGCAAGGCGGGGCTCTCGGCACGCAACCGGAACATCCTGGTTCAGGAATTGAACGTAAATCCCGAATGGCTCGAAAGCGGCAAGGGCAACATGTTCAACGCCGAACCCGACCTGACAGCTTACATGCACCGCACGGACAATTCGCTGCCGTTGCAGAGCGTGCCCCTCTACTCGATCGAGGGCACGGCGGGACTGGTACCGCTGTTCGCCGACCAGGCGCAGGCCAAACCCGTGAATTTCATCCACATTCCCAACCTGCCCAAATGCGACGGCGCCATATATATCGTAGGGGATTCGATGTACCCGCTGCTCAAAAGCGGCGACATCGTACTATACAAACAGCTGGGCGACATCAACGATATCTTCTGGGGCGACATGTATCTGCTGTCGATCGACATCGACGGCGAGGAGTACGTGACGGTGAAATACATTCAGAAATCCGACCGCGAGGGGTATGTGAAACTCGTGAGCCAGAACCCGCACCACGCAGACAAGGACGTGGCGATCAACCGCATAAGGGCAATCGCGCTGGTCAAGGCCAGCATCAGGATGAACTCGATCCGGTAGCGGCCCGGACGGGGCGCCCGTATGCCCGTATCTCCCGGGAAACGATCCCGGCGGCAGCGCCCCGATGTCCGCCGCAAACCCGCTGCCGGACATTGTACTGCAAAAACGGCACAGCAGAAGCGGGAAGGGCGGAACCCGCAGCCGGGAACCTGCCGCAAAAGAAGATGAACCGGCACCCTGATTCCGAAAAAATTTCCTATCTTTCGGAAAATAAAACCGCCTGACATGGAACTATCCGATAAAAAATTCGCGGTGCTGATCGACGCCGACAACATCTCGCACCGGAAAATCAAGGACATACTCGACGAAATCGCCAACTACGGCACACCGACGATCAAGCGTATCTACGGCGATTTCACCGACCCGAAGTTCGCGGCATGGAAAAGCGTGCTGCTCGAGAATTCGATCACCCCGATCCAGCAATACGCCTACACGACAGGCAAGAACGCGACGGATTCGGCGCTGATAATCGACGCGATGGACATCCTGCACAAAGAGTCGGTCAACGGATTCTGCATCGTGTCGAGCGACAGCGACTACACCCGCCTGGCGAGCCGTATCCGCGAATCGGGACGGGAAGTACTCGGTTTCGGGGAGAAGAAGACCCCCAAGCCGTTCATCAAATCGTGCGACAAATTCATCTATGTCGAGATACTCGGGCAGTCCGCACCCGCCCCGGCTCCGGTATCGGCACCGGCACAAACAGCGGCAGCTGTGCCGGCAGCAAAAGCTGCGACGCCGAAAAAAACCGCGAAAAAACATCAGGGGCGCAATGCACCCGAAACAGACATGCCGGAAGCAGCCGTCGCGGAACACGTTGCTGCGGAGGCAGCCCCCGCAGAACCCGCCGCTGCGGAGAAAAAGGTAGCCCCGGCTCCGGATACGGCACAGCCCCAGCCGATCATCCGTCCGATCGACGACGATTTCAAGACACTGCTCGCAAACACGATCGAAGACGCCGCCGACGACAGCGGCTGGGCCTTCCTCGGAATCGTGGGCGGGGTACTCACCAAGAAGATGCCGGATTTCGACCCCCGCAATTACGGGTACAAAAAACTGTCGCTGCTGGTAAAATCCCTTTCGAAAATAGTCGAAATCGAAGAGCGCCCGTCGGAAAATAAGGAGCTGAAACTCGTTTACGTCCGAAACCGTATCCGGTAGACGTCCAAGCCTGCCCGCCCCGGCAACCGAACCACGCAGGGATCACGGGCGCCCATGCAAAATACGCCGGACAGGCACCCCCGCAAGATTTTCCGGGCCACTATCCCTGCAGGATTCCCCGGGTCAACATCCCTGCAGGATTCCCCGACCGGATGCGGCATAACAAGCACGTTACGGCAACGAGGCCGCTGCAACGCAATTTTGCAGCGGCCTTTCGTATAACTCCCAATGCGGGTTGCGTATGTCCCGTCCTGAAAAAGGTTTACAGTGATTGATAATTAAAGATAAACATTTT
>NZ_QTUQ01000007.1:0-93993 GCF_003435745.1 Alistipes sp. AM16-43 | reverse complement strand
TATAGAGTTGTTTGACAGGATGAACCTCGATGTAAGTTTATTCGAGACTTGCGTTTCTAAATCATTACCTCATAAAAAAGCAATGCCGTAACTCATTCAGTTACAGCATTGCTTTGTAAATCCCCGGAAACTCCATAGGGTTTCGGCCTTTTCGAATATATAGCGGGGCACATCGCACCCCTCCTGGTGACAGATTACTCGCCCAGCGCGAAACGCTTGTAAGCGACAACCGTAGCCTCTTTGTCAGCCTTGTGGATGAACTCGGCGATCGTCTCCTTCTCGCCTACCACCGGCTGGTTCAGCAGCGTGTTCTCCTCGAAGAACTTTCGCATCTTACCCTCGGCGATCTTCTCGAGGATAGCCTCGGGCTTGTTGGCGTTCTTGGGATCCTGCTTCATGGCCTCGACGGCGATCTTACGCTCGTGCTCCACGATCTCCGCGGGGCAGTCGGCCTCCGAAATCGAAACCGGAGCCATCGCCGTAGCCTGCATGGCAACGGTGTGGGCGACCTCGGCGGGAACCTCCTTGTTGAAACCGAGGATCGTGCCGAGCTTCTTGTTGAAGTGCACGTAAGCGGCGCAATAGGGAGCCTCGATGCGGGCATAGTATGCCAGTTCGATCTTCTCGCCCGTCTGTCCCGATTTCTCGGTCACCATCTCCTCGACGGTGTGGCCTTCGTCATTCTTCGAGGCCATCAGGGCGTCGCGGTCTGCGGCGTCGTTCTTTACGGCAACCTCCAGCATCGCGTTGGCCGATGCGGTATATTCTGCATTCTGAGCCACGAAATCGGTCTCGCAGGCCAGGCAGAGAAGGTAAGCCTTCTGGCCTACGATCTTCGTAACGACGACACCCTCGGTAGCGGTGCGGTCGGCGCGCTTGGCAACGACGAGCTTGCCTTTCTCGCGGATAATGTCCTGAGCACGTGCAAAGTCACCTTCGGCCTCGATCAGGGCATTCTTGCAGTCCATCATACCGGCACCGGTCATCTTGCGGAGCTTCATTACATCAGCAGCTTTGATTTCCATAATAATTTTCCTTTCTTTTTATTGTTAATTGATTTCCCCAAAAGGCGATTACTCGGCCTTGGCCTCGGCTACCGCTTCCGCAGCTGCCTCTTCGGCTACTGCTTCAACGGCTGCTGCTTCGGCTACAGCTTCAACTGCTGCTTCGGCTGCGGGCTCCTCGAACGGAGTCTCCACAGCTGCGACAACCTCGGCTACGGCGGCCTGCTCGGCATCGATGGCCGCCTTCACGGCCTTCTTGATGCGGGGCTTGCCCTCCTTCTTCACGGGAGCGTCGGCACCTGCCTCGGCCTCCTGGGCTTCCTTCTCCTTTTCGAGCTTACGCTCCTCGGTACCCTCGGCGATTGCGGCGCACATGGCTTCGAGCACCACGGCAATCGACTTGGTAGCATCGTCATTTGCAGGTATAACGTAATCAATGTCGGTCGGATCACAACAAGTATCTACCATTGCAAATACGGGGATGCTCAGGCGTTTTGCCTCCCTTACGGCGTTGGCCTCCTTCTGCACGTCGACGACGAACAGGGCGGCCGGCAGGCGCGTCAGGTCGGCGATCGAGCCGAGGTTCTTCTCGAGCTTCGCGCGCTGGCGGGAAATCTGGAGCTTCTCACGCTTGGAGAAGTTATCGAACGTGCCGTCGCTATTCATCTTGTCGATGGTAGCCATTTTCTTGACGGCTTTACGTATGGTGGGGAAGTTTGTCAGCATACCGCCTGCCCAACGCTCTGTGACGTAAGGCATACCGACGGCTGCCACCTTTTCGGCAACAATATCCTTGGCTTGTTTCTTCGTGGCTACGAACAGCACGCGGCGGCCGCTCTTGGCGATCTGCTTGATGGCTGCGGCAGCCTCATCGATCTTGAGCACGGTCTTGTGCAGGTCGATGATGTGGATGCCGTTCTTCTCCATGAAGATGTAAGGAGCCATTTTGGGGTTCCATTTGCGCTTCAGGTGACCGAAGTGCGCACCGGCTTCCAATAATGTATTAAAATCTGTACGTGACATTTTAATTCAATCGTGTTTGTTAATTTTAATTCTCTTTTCTTCAACCCGACGGGTAGCGGCCTGGCCGATCCCACGGGTTTTCCGCGGCGGGGCAACCTGAAAGTAATACGCGTATAGATAATATAGGTAGTCTTTCCGGTTTGTGACCCGCACCGTGCTTGCCGAAATTCGGTCGTACGATTAACGCTTGCTGAACTGGAACTTGCGGCGTGCTCCGGGCTGACCGGGCTTCTTACGCTCAACCTCGCGGGGATCGCGCGTGAGGAACCCGGCTTTTTTGAGTGCCGGACGCATCTCAGCGTCGATTTCGCACAATGCGCGTGCGATGCCCAAGCGAGCGGCCGAAGCCTGTCCCGTAACACCACCGCCATCGAGGTTGATGACGATGTCGTAATTCTCCACCGTGTTGGTAGCCAGCAGCGGCTGCTTCACCTGGTACTGGAGAATTTCGAGCGGGAAGTAAACTTCAAGCGCCTTGCGGTTGATTGTAATCTGACCCTTACCCGGCTTCACGTATACGCGAGCCACAGCGGCCTTACGACGACCTACGGTGTTTACAACTTCCATAACTCTTACTTAATCTCGTTTAACTTAATGGTCTTCGGGTTCTGCGCTGCATGCGGATGCTCCGTACCGGCATATACCTTCAGGTTTCTGAGCAGCGCGGCGCCCAGACGGGTGCGGGGCAGCATGCCCTTGACTGCTTTTTCGACGATGAACGTCGGTTTCTTGGCCAGATAGTCGGCAGGCGTAGCGAAACGCTGGCCGCCGGGGTATCCGGTGTGACGCGTGTAGACCTTGTCGGTCATTTTTTTGCCCGTGAGCTTCACCTTGTCCGCATTGATGACGATGACGTAGTCACCGCAATCCACGTGGGGCGTGTAGCTGGGCTTGTTCTTGCCTCGGAGGATCTTCGCGATCTGCGATGCAAGACGTCCCAATACCTCATCCGCAGCGTCGATGACGACCCATTCCTTGGTCACCGTCGAAGCATTGGCCGAGATAGTCTTGTAGCTTAATGAATCCACTGTGTTTTACGTTTAATTTAACTTGTTTGTAATCCGTTCCCCGCACTTTACGGGTGCGCAAAGGTACTAAAAAGTTTTCGTTCTGCAAAATAATACGGATTAAAAACGAGAATAGTCATCAACGCCGACCCGGACTTCCCGTCCCGGGACGGACGGACGCACCGGCTGCCCGGCAGGCCGGGTTCTGTCCAGCCGAAAAATCAACGGAAGCGTATACCTCACCCGCACCGGTTCGCCGTTCCCGAGCCGTCCGGGTTCCCATTTGGGCGACAGGGTGAGCACCCGCCCCACTTCCCGGATCAGGGCCAGATTCTTCCCCTGCTCCACGACGATGTCGGACAGCGTCCCGTCCTTTTCGACAATGAATGTCACCACGATGTCGTCTTCGACTTCATCCTCGAGCGCCTCCCGGGGATATTTCAGGTTCTCCATCACCCATTTGCGGAAACTTTGCAGATCCCCGCCCTGAAATAGCGGCATCTGTTCCAGTTCCCCGGCTACATCCTCCTCCAACGGAATTCCATCCGACAGCCCCGCCGCGAGCGAATCCGCGGCCGTAGGCACCGCCAACTGGATATTGACGGGCATTACCAGTTTAGTGCGCACCGCAACGTCCCCCAGGCGTCCGGGAGTCCACCGCGGTGCGGAGGCGAGCACACGCAGGACTTCGGCCGAGCAGCGTTCGTCCGTCGAACTGACCACTTCCGGCTCCTCGACCGCCCCTTGCCTGCCGACGACGAACGACACGACCAGGCGCGCCTCGACCCCCTCGCGGAACATCTCCCCGCCGAAACAAAGATGCCGGAACACCCAGTCCCGGAAAGCGAGCACGTCGCCCCCCTGGAACCGGGGAGGCTCGTCCACGCGCAGGTAAACAGTCCGGTCGGAAGCGGCGGTATCCGGCCTTACCACGACGGAAGAATCCGGCAGGATGGCCGGATGTGCCGCAGCGCTGCCCGCAAAGTACGGGAGCGCAGCAAGGAGAAAAAAGAATCGGGTCATTTTCAAATGGATTCGGGTAGACGATCCCTGCAAACATACGATTTTATATCCGGAATTACAAATCGAACGGGCAGGCGGGAAACAGGCCGCAGGTCAGCGACCGCTACGGGAACGTCCGCGGGCATGGCGGACGACCTCGTAGCGTCCCGCCGAATCCGTCACGAGCCGGTGCACGCCGGGGTTGTCGGGCAGGTAGCGCACCACGACCGAATCGCCGATGCGGGCCGTATGGAGGTTCTCTTTCTTGCGTACCTTGCCGGTGTACGCCTGTCCGCCGACCTCATAGCGGTAATCGAAACAGCAGACCGCATGTTTCTCACGGTAACGGCGACCGTGCGGCCTGTACCCGACGAATCCGACCCGCGATGAGCAGCCTGTCAGCACGGCCTTCGTCTCGGCGCCTTCCGCCTGCAACCTTCCGCAGATATGCCCCGACCGGAGGATGGCCGCCCCGAGCAGGGCAGCCGGCACGCAGAGAAACGCAATGATCCATTTACCTCGGCTCATAATTCAGGAATCAGTCCGGACAAAAATACAAAAAACGAGGAACGGATGCCGTACAACGACGGCAGAGCCGGATTATGGCGGTTCGGGGTCATCGTTGCGGTTCGGGGCAGAAGATATATTCCGGGCTCCACTCCGCCGGAGGCACGACGGCAGGCCAGCGGTGCGAAGTATCGGGCTTCAGCAGGAAGTCGATCGGAAGGAGATATTTCACGGGCACTTTCGCGCTGTTCGCAATGCCGCCTCCCATCCGGGCAGGCGCCCAGCGGGGCGAGCTGCGCACGACGCGCACGGCCTCGCGAACCAGCGCCGGCGATTCCGAAATACCTATCGGCCCCGCCTTCCGCTCCGGCAGCAGCTCCTTGTACCGTTCATCCGTCCCCGGGGACTCCTTGCCGCACTCCTCATCACCACGGGCTGCCGCACTCAACGGCCCCACCTGCGTAACGTTCCCGAGCGTGTCGATGACGAAGCTAACGAGGATACGCCCCTGCTCGCCCCGGTCGAAGGCCTCGCGGGGATAGCGGATATTGCGGTACACCCAGGCACGGAACTCCGTGAGGTCTCCGCCCATAAAGGTCGGATATTGTTCTAAACCCGTGTGGAAGACGCACTCCCCGGCCTCGGAATCCTGTGCCGCAGCCCCCTGCGACACACACAGGGCAAGCAGCCATACACACCATTTTTTCATAGTCAATGTTTTTTCACCGGATACAAGCGGATCGGAGTTTTCATAAAGATACAAAAAAAATCGCACTGTTGTCCAATAAAACGCATCCGGCAACAAAAAAAACGGCATGAAGAGGGAGAGCGTGACGGGAGCCGGAGACCCCGGCGAGGGAGTCCCTACGGGGGCGGAAGAGCGGCGCCGACTGCCTGCAAAAACCCGGCACGACCACTCACAAAAAAGGCGGGCTCCGAAAACCGGAGCCCGCCCCTGTCGCGGACGACACTTCAGCCGCCCGGCGTAGTATTATCCGAGGAACGACAGCAGGATACCCGCAGCGACGGCCGAACCGACCACGCCGGCCACGTTGGGCCCCATGGCGTGCATCAGCAGGTAGTTCGAAGGGTTCTCCTTCTGGCCTTCGGTCTGCGATACGCGGGCAGCCATCGGGACTGCCGAAACGCCTGCCGAACCGATCAGCGGGTTGATCTTGTTCCCGTCCTTGCTGAATACGTTCATCAGCTTGGCCAGCAACAGGCCGCCGGCCGTACCCATGGCGAACGCCACGACGCCCAGCACGAGGATCCCCAGCGTACGGAAGTTCAGGAACGCCTCGGCCGTAGCCGTAGCGCCGACCGTGAGGCCGAGGAAAATCACCACGATGTTCATCAGCTCGTTCTGCACCGTCTTGCTCAGACGGTCTACCACGCCGCACTCCTTCATCAGGTTACCCAGCATGAGGCAGCCGATCAGCGGCGCCGCACTCGGCAGCAGCAGCGAGATAATCACGGCGATGATCAGCGGAAAGAGGATGCGCTCCAGTTTCGACACCGGGCGCAGCGTACGCATTTTGATACCACGCTCCTTCTTGTTGGTCAGCGCGCGCATGATGGGCGGCTGGATCACCGGCACGAGCGCCATGTAGGAATAAGCCGCCACAGCGATCGGGCCCAGCAGTTCGGGGGCGAGCATCGAGGTGAGGTAGATGGCCGTCGGGCCGTCCGCACCGCCGATGATACCGATGGAACCGGCCTGCGCGGGCGTGAAGCCCAGGGCGTAGGCGCCGAGGAACGTCGCGAAGATGCCGATCTGCGCGGCGGCGCCGAGCAGGAAGCTCTTCGGGTTGGCGATCAGCGGGCCGAAATCGGTCATCGCCCCCACGCCGACGAAGATCAGGCAGGGGTAGATACCCAGTTTCACACCCAGGTAGAGGTAGTCGAGCAGTCCGGCGTTAGCCACGAAAATATCCCAGTGGACATGTCCGTCGGCGAAAAGCTCGGTATGGTACAGGTTCGCACCGGGCAGGTTGGTGAGCAGCATGCCGAAGGCGATGGTGAACAGCAACAGCGGTTCGAACTTGTGCCTGATAGCCAGATAGAGCAGGAAGAATGCCACGCAGATCATGGCGACGCTCCCCCAGCCCATCTCGGAGAAGAAACCCGCGATACCGGTCGAACCGGCGAAATTACGCAGGCTGTCCCATACGAAGTCAGCGTTCGAGGTTAGCATTGTCAGCATAGGGCTATTCGATAACGATCAGGTTATCGCCTTCCATAACCGTAGCGCCCTGCTGGATGCAGACCTCCTTGACTACACCGGCACGGTCGGCGTCGATATTGTTCTCCATCTTCATGGCTTCGAGCACGACGAGCGTCTGGCCCGAGGCCACCTTGTCGCCGACCTGCACCTTGACCGAGAGCACGGTGCCGGGCAGTGGGCATTTCACGGCGTAACCCGACGAGGGGGCCGAAGGGGCGATGCGGGGCGAAGGCGAAGCCGTCGCTGGGGTAATCATCGCACTGTTGGCTTCCTTGGGAGCGGGCACCACCTGGGGCCGCGATGCGGCAGAGGTCTTGGCGCCTTCGATCTCGACCTCGTAGGCCGTACCGTTGACGACGACGTGCGCCACCGTCGAGGCGTCGTTCACCTCGTCGATCTGCACGGTATAATTCTGTCCGTTGATTTTCAGTGAGTAATCTTTCATTGTTATTTAAGTTCTATTTCCTTTCGGGAAGCGGGGTTAAACCGTGAATTTTCGAATTCCAGGGCGAATAGGCACGCTTGATGCTCAGGATGGTCAGCACTTCGGACTCCCTGTCGTGCAGGGCGCTCCGGTAGAGCTTCAGGGCCGTGGTGATGGCCGCGATCTCCTCGTCGTGGATCTGCCCCGGAACTACCGCGGACTTATTGGCAGCGGCAGTCGCAGCGGCCTGGCGGCGCGTGAAGACATAGCCGAAGAGCTTCATCACCCACACCAGCAGAACCAGCACGAGGAACACGAGGCAGATACTGATGAGTGCCACCCACAGCATCTCCGACCAGCTCCAGTCTATTACCGATAATATTCTCATACTCATGCGATTCTATTACAACGGAATATTCGAATGCTTCTTCGCGGGGTTCTGCAGGCGCTTGGTTGCCAGCGACTGCAGCGCACGGATGATGCGGAAGCGCGTGTTGCGCGGTTCGATCACGTCGTCGATATAGCCGTAGCGGGCGGCGTTGTAGGGGTTCGAGAACTTGTCGTTGTACTCCTTCTCCTTCTCGGCCACGAACTTGGCTTTCTCTTCGGGCGACTCGATCGCTGCTACCTCCTTGCCGTAGAGCACCTCGACGGCACCGCTGGCGCCCATCACGGCGATCTCGGCCGTCGGCCATGCGTAGTTGATGTCACCGCGGATGTGCTTCGACGACATCACGATATAGGCGCCTCCGTACGCCTTGCGCAGCGTGACGGTGACCTTGGGAACCGTAGCCTCGCAATAGGCGAACAACAGCTTGGCGCCGTGCGTAATCACGCCGCCGTATTCCTGGGTCGTACCCGGCAGAAAGCCCGGAACGTCCACCAGGGTCACGATCGGAATGTTGAACGCATCGCAGAAGCGGATGAAACGCGCGGCCTTGCGGCTGGCGTTGATGTCGAGCACGCCGGCCATGAACTTGGGCTGGTTGGCGACGATGCCGACCGACTGGCCGTTGAAACGCGCGAAGCAGGTGATGATGTTCTTGGCGTATCCGGGAGCCGACTCCAGGTACTCGCCGTTGTCCACGATCGCACGGATGACCTCGGCCATGTCGTAGGGTTTGTTGGCGTTGTCGGGGATGATGTCGTTGAGCGAATCCTCCAGGCGCGTGATCGAGTCGTTGCAGACGGCCAGCGGAGCATCCTCCATGTTGTTCTGCGGCATGTAGGAGATGAGCTTGCGGATCAGCTCGATGCCCTCCTCCTCGGTATCGACGGCGAACTGCGCCACGCCCGACTTGGTGGTGTGCATCGTGGCACCGCCCAGCTGCTCCTGCGTCACGTCCTCGCCCGTCACGGTCTTCACGACCTTCGGGCCGGTGAGGAACATGTTCGAGGTCTCCTTCTTCATGATGATGAAGTCGGTCAGGGCGGGCGAATAAACGGCACCGCCGGCGCAGGGGCCGAAGATGGCCGAAATCTGCGGGATGACGCCCGACGACATCACGTTGCGCTGGAAGATGTTGGCATAGCCGGCCAGCGCGTTCACGCCTTCCTGGATACGCGCACCGCCCGAGTCGTTCATGCCGATGCAGGGGGCGCCGTTGCGCAGGGCCATATCCATGACCTTGCAGATCTTGTCGGACATCGACAGCGACAGCGAACCCGCCGTCACGGTGAAGTCCTGTGCGAAAACATAGACCAGGCGTCCGTTGATCGTACCGTAACCGGTCACTACGCCGTCGCCGAAGGCATGGCTCTTGTCCATCCCGAAGTCATAGCAGCGGTGCGTCACGAACATGTCGAACTCCTCGAAGGAGCCTTCGTCGAGCAGCATCTGGATGCGCTCGCGGGCCGTGTACTTACCCTTGGCATGCTGGGCGTCGATACGCTTCTGACCGCCTCCGAGACGCGCGGTTTCGCGGTTCTCGATCAGCTGGTTGATCTTGTTCTGAATTTCACTCATAAGTATGTAGGTTTGTAATTTTTCCGAACCCCGGAATTTCCCGGCAGGTATCGCCCGCAGCTCGCGGCCGCGTTCACAGGTCTGCCCCACCCTAAGTCCCTCCCTCGGGAGTGACTTCTGTTCCGCCTTTGGCGGAATTCGGAGATTCCGCAATATTCCTTGTTACACTATTTGTTCTTATTCTCGCAAAGCTCGGTCAGGATGCCCTGGGTCGATTTGGGGTGCAGGAAAGCGATGGTCATCCCCTCGGCGCCCTTGCGCGGGGTCTTGTCGATCAGGCGGATGCCCTTGGCTTCGGCATCGGCGAGCTGCTCCTCGATATTCTCGCAGGCAAGCGCCATGTGGTGGATACCGACACCGCGGTTCTCGATGTACTTGGCGATGGTCGACTCCTCCGAAGTGGGTTCCAGCAGTTCGATCTTGGTCTGCCCCAACATGAAAAACGCCGTGCGCACCTTCTGGTCGGCGACCTCTTCGATGGCATAGCATTTCAGGCCCAATACGTTTTCCCAGTAGGGAATTGCTTCATCGAGGCTCTTCACTGCGACGCCAAGATGCTCGATATGAGAAACTTTCATAGCAAATATAAAATTTAAGTTAGTGAATATTTCACGTCAAATAGCAGCTTGTTATTTTGCGAACACAAAGATAGGGTATTAAATTGGAAATACCCAAGCGTTTTATGGTATTTTTTTCCGGATTACTGCTCCTTTCGGGAAGGCCAAGCGCTTCACAGCGAACTGTAAATGTCGATCAGCCGGCGGGCGACGGCATATTCCGAGAAAAGTTCGGCGCGGCGGCGTTCGCGGGCTTTCATCTCGCGGCGGAAATTCGCGTCCGACAGCACGTTTTCCAGCGCCGCGGCAATCTCCCCCGCCGCCTCGGGGCGGACATAGGCCGCGGCGTCGCCGGCGGCCTCGCGGTTGAGCTGCGTGTCGCTCAGCACCATGGGCACTCCGGCACGCATCGCCTCCACCACGGGCACGATCGACGCCTCGATCCCGGCATCGGGCAGGTAGACGAAGGCATGGGCGAGGCGGAACAGCGCCGGCAGGTCGTCGGGCTCGAGTTCGTAGATGAAATCGACACGCGAGGCCATATGCCGCCCGCGGGCATACTCCAGCAGGGAATCCGCATAGACCGTACGGCGGCCGCAGACCACGATCCCGACCCGCTCGGCGGAAGATGCGGCAGGCGGCACGGCAGCATCCGCCGGGGCCTCGCCGCGCATGCCCGTGGCGATGCCGCCCCGCCCTGCCGCTGCGGCGGCTCCCCGCCCCCGGGCACGTCCGGCAGCCAGCCCGGGCAGCTCCGGGTCTGGGGCCACGGCTTCGCGCTGCGCCGCGCCGAGCCCCTCCGCACGGATCGCACGTTCGCGTTCGCCGAGCGAGCCGACCGCCTCGAATAGCACCTTGTGGTTATGGCGCTCTTCGACGGTGCCGAGCATGAGGATGAACTCGGCGGGCAACATGTATTTGCGCCGCACCGCCTCGAGCTGCGCACCGGCAGGCGGTTCGTGCGGGACGCGCGCGGCGAGGGGCATGACGACCTCGATGCGCCCCGGGTCGATCCGCAACCGCTCCGACAACTCCTCGCGGGCATCGCGGTTGACCGTAATCAGACGGCTGGCGGAGCGCAGCGCACGGCGGTAGAGCCGCAGCAGCACCAGCCGCTCGGGCAGCGAATAGAGATGCGGGTAGCGCAGGAAATTGAGGTTTTGGACGGTCATCACGCTGGGTATCCTCCGCAGCAGCGGCAGGGGTAACCCGGGGCGAAAGCCGTGGTAGAGGTCGAGCTCCTTATAACGCGCCCCGTCAACGATATACTCGTGCTCGGGGGCATATTCGGCCAAAAGTTCGGCAAGGTGCCGGGAGTAAGTCCCGGCAGGCGCGGCCGGGGTCTCTTCGAATCCGATTTTCATAACTCTATGTAAAATTTTTCGTCCATATGGCAAATAATTGTTATCTTCGCTGAAAATAAGGCTGCCTTTTATGAAGAAAGTTTTGCTCACTTTACTCCTGGCGCTGGCGCTCCCCGTTGCGGCGGCCGTGGCACAAAACATCGCCCTCGGCGAGCGCGTACCCGAGGTCAAGGTTCCGGCATGGCTCGGGGGAGAGAAACCCGCCGCCACCCCGCGCCTGACCTACGTCGAGTTTTTCCACTCGTCGAATCCGGCCTGCACCGCGTCGCTCGAACAACTTCGGGCGATAACCGACAAATTAGGCGCCAAACTCCGCGTCGTGGTCGTCACGCGCGAAAACGAGGAGAAAATATCCCCTCTGCTTTCGCCGTTCCTTTCCCGGCACATCTCCGTCGCGCTGGACACCGGGGGCAAGATATTCTCGGCATTCAACGTGCAGTACGTCCCGTTCGGGGTGCTGGTAGACGCCAAAAACAGGGCGCTGTGGATGGGCAACTCGCTACAGCTGACACCCGAAATGATCGAAAAATCAAGTAAATAGCACCATGTCCTTCACGAAAATAAACCATTACGAAAAAGAGTACGCAGATACCCATCACGACACGGCGCTCAACGTCACCGAAGGCGTTGAAGACCAGCCTATCGTAAACCCTTACTTCACGCGCCGCAAGAAGAAGCGGCTTTCGACCGACGAATACGTCGAAGGCATCCTCGCGGGCAACATCACCACCCTGTCGCAGGCCATCACACTCGTCGAGTCGAACAACCCCGCCCATTACGCGCAGGCGCAAGAGATCATCGAACGCTGCCTGCCGCACGCCGGGAAATCGGTGCGCATCGGCATCACGGGCGTCCCCGGGGCAGGCAAGTCGACCTTCATCGAGGCCATCGGCAACATGGTCACCTCGCTGCGGCACAAACTGGCGGTGCTGGCCATCGACCCCTCGTCGGAACGCAGCGGGGGTTCGATCCTCGGCGACAAAACCCGCATGGAGAGCATTTCGGGCAACCCCGACGTCTTCATCCGCCCCTCCCCTTCGGCCGGGTCGCTGGGCGGCGTGGCACGCAAGACACGCGAGACGATCGTCCTGTGCGAAGCCGCGGGCTTCGACGTGGTATTCATCGAGACGGTGGGCGTCGGGCAGTCCGAGACGGCCGTGCACTCGATGGTCGACATGTTCATGCTGTTGCAAATTTCGGGTGCCGGCGACGAGTTGCAGGGCATCAAGCGCGGCATCATGGAGATGGCCGACATCATGGTCATCACCAAGGCCGACGGCGAGAACATCCACAAGGCCGAACTGGCCAAGACCCAGTTCCAGGGGGCACTGAGGCTGTTCCCCGTGCCCGAGTCGGGCTGGCGGCCCAAAGTATACACCTGCTCGGCCGTGGCCGCGACGGGGCTCGAAGAGGTATGGAAAGGCGTCGAGGAGTTCCTCGACCACATCCAGGCCAACGGCTATTTCCGCCACAACCGCAACCGCCAGAACAAATACTGGATGTACGAGTCGATCAACGAAGTGCTGCGCAACTCGTTCTACCACGACCCGGCGGTCGAAGCGCGCGTCGCAGAGTACGAAAAGCGCGTGCTGGAGGACAAAATATCGTCGTTCATCGCCGCCAAGGAGCTGCTGGACATCTATTTCAAGGATTTGAAATAACGAAGGACGATTCCCCGAGGAGAAAATGCCCGAAACGCCCGGGAACCAGTCCTATAAACGCTTTGCAGATCCGCCTCTTATCCGGCCGGACTTCTCCCGGCCGGATTTATTGTTTGTGTCATCAACCTAATCTCACCCGATATGAAAAAACTGCTTCTGACCGCATCTTTGCTGATGCTTTGCGCCTTCTCCGCATCGGCACAGCAATCCAAAAACCACAAAGAGCCCCGCGTACGCTTCGGTGTCGGATACCGTTACAGCCTCGGCCTGACGGAAAAATACAAAATAGTATCCGACTTCGGCAAAATCACGTCGCCGTGGGGCGCGCCCGAATATCTTCGCGGCGGCGAACTGCGGTTTGAAGTGACCGTGCGCCTTACGCCCGACTGGAATGTCGGCGCAGGCACGGGCTTCGGCTCTTATGACGACCAAGGGGAAAAGACCTTTCTGGGCTACCTCAAGGCCGAACGATTGTACGGCAAACGCGCCAGCCGCTGGTTCAACTATGCCGAAGCGGGCGCGACCTTCTACCCGGACAACGGGGCGGGCCTGACGGGCAGTCTGGGCGGCGGCTACCGGCTCGCCATGACGCGCCGTACGCGGCTCGACTTCACGGCAGGACTGGAATACCTGAACCTCGTGGGCAAAGCCAATATTTACGACAGCAGTACCGGCGAATTCATCGGCATCGAGAAGCGCGGAGCGCGGTTTAACCGCTTCGGCATCACGTTCGGCATCGCCATGCACTTCTGATTGGCCCGACAGACAAACGAACGGCCCGCCCCTTTAACCGAGGGGCGGGCTTTTCGATTGCGCTGCAATAGATCATAACGCTCAAATGTGCGCGGACAACGAATGCGGAGCGCCCGCACCCGCAAAAAACAGGCGGAGTTCTATTCCGAATCGTTATCCTTTATACCGCTCCCGCAGCAGGGCGGCCAGCTCGGGCATGCCTTCGGCGGCGCGTTTGCGGATCAGGGTCAGCGGATTGCGGATGCCCGCCGTATCGGGATTACCGGGATCGACGACATAGATCGGGATTCCGGGGCGCACGTAGCGCACCAGCGACGCGGCGGGATAGACCGCCAGCGAAGTCCCCACGACCACCATGATATCCGCCGTCCGGGCAATCTGCGCGGCACGTTCGAACATCGGCACCGCCTCGCCGAAAAAGACGATGTGCGGACGCAGCAGCGCCCCGTCGGGCGCCGTGGCGTCGAGCTTCTGCTCCCACCCCTCGATCGGGACGACCAGATCGGGATTGCGCGACGAGCGCAGGCAGGTCAGTTCGCCGTGCAGGTGAGTCACTTTCGACGAACCGGCACGCTCGTGCAGGTCGTCTACGTTCTGCGTCAAGACCTCGACCTCGAAATCCCGTTCCAGCCCCGCGATGGCCTCGTGCCCGGCATTGGGCTGCGCGGCGAGCATCTCGCGGCGGCGCATGTTGTAAAACCCGATGACCGTGGCACGGTTATGCGCCAACGCCTCGGGCGTGCAGACATCCTCGATCCGGTAGGAAGCCCATAACCCGTCGGAATCGCGGAAGGTCGCCAGACCGCTGTCGGCGCTGACCCCCGCACCCGTAAAAACGACGATTTTTTTCATAAACTATAACTTTAGATAACCTAATCTATGCCCAACGGCAGCAAGCAGTATCAACAGACCGAATCCGACTGCATTCGTAACTCCGACGGCAACGCCTTCGGTCGAAATATCGTATGCCAGCATCGCCGCCAGCACGAAAAAAGCGATCCCCAGCGCGACTTTCGCCAGCAGGGACTTTCGCCCGGCTGGTTCGGTGCGATCCGCAGGGACAGTATGATCCGGGAGCACCGCGCGATCCTCAGGCACAGTGCGATCCGGGCGCCCGGTGCAGGTGCGGAATCCCGTATTCCCGGCAGCCCTGCGGGATTCGGCCCGGCCGCCGGCACACCGCCCTTTGGGCGTCCATGCCGTGAGCAGTGCAGGCAGGCCGAACAGCAGGGAACTCACTGCCGCATGCAACGGCGACTGCCCGACCCACAGCAGGTTGAGCGGGAACATTGCCAGCGCAACCGCAAGCACCGAAACAACCGCAAAAATCCATTTCCGATTCATAGCAACATCCTTTTTATAAACATCGGGATCGACATAGCACCGGCTTTTATTGATCCTGCCATTTACTGCGTCCCGAATCAAGCCATACGGGAACAACGACGGCCGCAACCGCCATCGCCTTGAGCAGTATCCCCCCGAACCCGCGGGCCAGCGAACATTCGCCGCCCAGCATTTCCGAAATCTGGGACGAGCAAACCAGGGCGAACGCCCCCAGCAGCAATACGAAGCAGAGCACCCTGCCCCGCCACGCCGCACGGGCTCCCACGTCACCGACGGCCTCCCCGTCCTGCCCGCCGTCGTCATCGAACGGTTCGGGCCCGACGGCGGCCCACACGCCCAAAGCCCAGCAAAAAGCAATCACCAGTGCACAGACAGCCCCCTTCCAAAGCGCCTCGGCAGTCGGGAGACCCTCGCCGAAACGGCGCAGCAGGAAAATTACGACGAACGCGGCAACGGCTGCCACGGGCAGGCCGAGCCACATGCGGCTGTGCAGAAACATCCGCCAGCGTCCGGCATCGAGCAGGCCGGAAAAATAACATCTCCACATCCTGAACATCGGATTCATTTTTTTATATCGGCTTTATTTTTTTGCGGGTCGTCGGACTGCATACGGGCGTGCGAAGGCAGCGGGCCGGCTTCCCCGGCTGCCGCTGCGGCAACGGGAGGGACGGCATCCTGCAGCGGCGGCGTGCTTTCGCCGGACGCAACGTCAGCAGGAGGAGCGGCGGCAACCGCGGGAGAAACGGCCGCCGGGGCCGGCGGGAAGTCCCTGCCCGACGAAGCAACGCCCGTATCCGCGGCCGGCAGGGTCGCCCCGGCGGCCGCACGCGGCTTCTTCAGGCGGCCGCTGCGGCGCAGGGCATCGGCGATGATCCACTGGAGCTGGCCGTTGATCGAGCGGAACTCGTCGGCAGCCCATAGCTCCAGTGCGTCCATCGTCGCGGCGTCGATACGCAGTACGAAACTCTTGTTATTATTCTCTTTAGCCATCCCCAGTTAAATCAATGGTGCAGGGTTCCGGCATTCACCACGGGCTGCGCGGCTTCGTCGGCACAGAGCACTACGAGCAAATTCGACACCATAGCCGCCTTGCGCTCTTCATCCAGTTCGACGATATGCTCGTCGCCGAGGCGCTGCAAAGCCATGTGCACCATCGACACGGCACCCTCGACGATCTTCTCGCGGGCGGAGATGATGGCATCGGCCTGCTGGCGGCGCAGCATCACGGCGGCGATTTCGGGCGCATAGGCCAGGTAGTTGATGCGGGCCTCGACCACCTCGATGCCGGCCATCGCCAGGCGTTCGTTGAGCGTGTGTTCGAGCTGGTCGTTGATCTGCTCGCTGTTCGAGCGGAGCGTCAGCTCATCGTCCGCAACACCATTGTTATCATAGGAATAGCAACCGGCCACCTGGCGCAACGCGGCGTCGCTCTGCACGCCCACGAAGTTCTCGAGGATGTTCATGCGCGCCGAGGCCGAAACGCCGGTCTGCCCGGCCGTAGTCGGGGCGTCGATCTCGAAAACGGCCTTATAAATATCGTCGCGCTTGATCTTCCAGACCAGCACCAGCCCGATCAGGATCGGGTTGCCCGTCTTGTCGTTGACCTTGATCGGGTCGACGTTCAGGTTGCGGGCACGGATCGAGATCTGCTTGGCCGACATGAAGGGGTTGACCCACCAATAGCCCGTTTCGTAGAAGGTACCTTTGTATTTACCGAAAAAGACCATTACGCGCGCCTCGTTGGGTTCGAGCAGCATGAATCCCGCCATGCAGATCAGCATGCAAAGGCACCAGACGACGCCCGCCGCCACCAGCCCGCCGCCGAGCGCCAGCCCGGCGTCGATGCGCTGCGCGCCCGCGACGATCGCGTAAACCCCCAAGGCCAACCCACCGAGGATCAGCACCAATGCCAGGAAACCGTTGCATTTCCAGCCTTTGTAAACGAAATTTCCATTTTCCATATCCGTACAGTTTTAGTGATATTATTTTGATATCACAAATATATCGAACATTTTGGGATTTGCAAATTTTCCGGACATTTTTTTCACAACCGGCTTCGGCCGAAGCAAAAGAGGCCCCGCAGCCCGGTTTAGGCCGAAAGAAACCGCTCCGTGGCACAGTTCATGCAAGGTTGGAGGGCGTAAACCAAAACAAAATTTACATCATGAATCAGCAAAGACACACCAACGAAGACACGCTGACCGACATTTTCGGTTCGGAGGAAATGCGCAGTCCGGCACCCACGGAATTCATCCCCAAGGGCAAGACGGCTCCCGAGATCGCTTACCAGTTAGTCAAGGACGAGACCTATCCGCAGACACAGCCGCGGCTGAACCTCGCCACGTTCGTAACGACCTACATGGACGATTACGCCACACGGCTGATGAACGAGGCCATCAACATCAACTACATCGACGAAACGGAGTACCCGCGTGTCGCGGTGATGTGCGGCCGCTGCCTGAACATCGTCGCCAACATGTGGAACACCCCCGAGAAGGCCGAATGGAAGACCGGTGCGCTGGGCATCGGTTCGTCGGAAGCATGTATGCTGGGCGGCGTGGCCGCATGGCTCCGCTGGCGCCAGCGCCGCAAGGCCGCAGGCAAGCCCTTCGACAAACCGAACCTGGTGATGAGCGCCGGGTTCCAAGTCGTATGGGAGAAGTTCTGCCAGCTGTGGCAGATCGAAATGCGCACCGTGCCCCTGACGCTCGACCACATCACGCTCGACCCCAAGCAGGCGCTGGAGATGTGCGACGAGAACACGATCTGCATCGTGCCGATCGCAGGCGTCACGTGGACGGGACTGGACGACGACATCGAGGGGCTGGACAAGGCGCTCGACGAGTACAACGCCAAGACCGGCTATGAAATCCCGATCCACGTCGACGCAGCGTCGGGCGGTTTCATCCTGCCGTTCCTCAAACCCGAGAAGAAGTGGGACTTCCGCCTCAAGTGGGTATTGTCGATCTCCACGTCGGGCCACAAGTACGGCCTGGTATATCCCGGCCTGGGATGGGTGGTATGGAAGGACAAGAAATACCTGCCCGAGGAAATGTCGTTCTCGGTAAACTACCTGGGCGCCAACATCACGCAGGTCGGCCTCAACTTCTCGCGCCCCGCAGCGCAGATACTCGGCCAGTACTACAACTTCATCCGCCTGGGATTCGAGGGATACAAGGAGATACAGCAGAACTCGATGGACATCGCCAAGTACTGCCACCAGCAGATCGGCACGATGAAATGCTTCAAGAACTACTCGACGGAGGTCGTCAACCCGCTGTTCATCTGGATGATGGATCCCGAGTATGACAAGAAGGCCAAGTGGACGCTGTTCGACCTGCAGGCCAAGTTGCAGCAGAGCGGCTGGATGGTTCCCGCCTATACGATGCCCAAGAACATCGAGGACGTGGTCGTAATGCGTATCGTGGTGCGCCAGGGCATGTCGCGCGACATGGCCGACATGCTGATGGGCGACATCCGCAACGCCATCGCCGAATTCGAACAGCTGGAGTACCCCACTACCTCGCGCATCAAGTACGAGAACAAGGAACACCAGAAAGGAAAAGTCTTTACGCACTAATATGCCCCGTCCGGCCGCAGGCGTGTCCGGGAAGGGCATGCCGGGCCGCCGGCACCGGACGGCAGACCGACAGCCGGGAGCGGGCAACTCCCATATCGGACTGTACGTACGGCGTGACGCCGAAGCGTCACAGGTCACCGTCCCGGCACCCCTGCTTCGGCAGGGGTTTTTACGAGAGGGCTCCGGCACCCCGGAACGAATGCCGGAAAGCGGGCGCCCCGGCGCCTGCAGCCAAAGCATTTCGCGCCCTGCGGGGTTGCGAAGGGTCGCGCAGACGGCTTCCACTCGCAGTGGAGGCCGTCTTTTTTTATCGGGATGCAGCCGAGGGGCACAAAGGACGACCGCGGAATCACACAGGCCCTCAGAGGGGCATCCGCACTGGCCGGGGCACAGGAAGAAAGCATTCAGCCCGGACACAGGGCGGGCACCGGCCGTAAAGGGACAATCCGGCCGGCGGGAGAGACGCTGCGACCAATAAGACAAATATGTGCCCGGAAAGGAGAAAAACAACCGGAGGGGAGGCGGATGCGATTTTCATTATACCGATTTGTTTTGTAACTTTACGACGTTTTTATCCAACCGCAGACAAATGGCAGAAACATTCAATATCTTCCTGATCGTCATGGCCGTGCTGGCCGCCGGGGTCTACGTCGCCCTGCACTTTTTCGAAGCCGGATACGGCTATCTTTTCAACCCGAAATACGGCCCCCCGATACCCAACAAGGCGGGCTGGATCATGATGGAGTCGCCCGTGTTCGTCGCAATGTGCGTGCTCTGGCTCATGTCCGGGCGGACATGGGAGGCCGGGCCGCTGGCGCTCTTCGTGCTGTTCCAGACACACTACCTGCAGCGCGCCTTCATCTTCCCGCTGCTGCTGCGCGGAGAGTCGAAGATGCCGCTGGGGATCGTCGTGATGGGCATGGCGTTCAACACGCTCAACGCGCTGATGCAGGGCGGGTGGATCTTCTACGTCTCGCCCGAAGGCTATTACGCCGACTGGTTCGCAAAGCCCTACATCTATGTCGGCGGGGCGATGTTCCTCGCGGGGATGGCCGTAAACCTCCATTCCGACCATATCATCCGCCACCTGCGCAAGCCGGGCGACACGCGCCACTACATTCCCCGCGGGGGGATGTTCCGATACGTCTCGTCGGCCAACTATTTCGGCGAACTGCTCGAATGGACGGGCTTCGCCGTAGCTTCGTGGTCGTGGGCCGGGGCGGTATTCGCCTGGTGGACGTTCGCCAACCTCGCGCCCCGTGCGGCATCGCTCTACAAGCGTTACGCACAAGAGTTCGGGAAGGAATTCACGGCGCTGAAACGAAAAAAGATCATACCTTTCATCTATTAACCTACCGGAAAATGTCATCACTGTTCACCCCTTATAAATTAGGCCCCGTGACACTGCGCAACCGCACGGTACGTTCGGCGGCGTTCGAGTCGATGGGGCGTCATTTCGGCCCCACAGAGCAGCTCAAGGAGTACCACGTTTCGGTGGCGCGCGGCGGCGTGGGGATGACCACGCTGGCCTACGCCGCGGTGAGCCGCAGCGGGCTGTCGTTCGACAAGCAGTTGTGGCTGCGCCCAGAGATCGTGCCCGGGCTGCGCGGGATAACCGACGCCGTACACCGCGAAGGCGCGGCGGCCGGCATCCAGATCGGGCACTGCGGCAACATGACCCATTTGACGACCGCCGGGCAGATCCCGATCGGCGCATCGACGGGGTTCAACCTCTATGCCTACACCCCCGTGCGGGGTATGCGCAAGGACGAGATCGCGCAGGTGGCACGGGATTTCGGGAAGGCCGTCCACACCGCGCACGACGCGGGGTTCGACTCGGTGGAGGTACATGCCGGGCACGGCTATCTGATCTCGCAGTTCCTCTCGCCCTACACCAATCACCGGAAGGACGAGTACGGCGGGACTTTGGAAAACAGGATGCGCTTCATGCGGATGTGCCTCACAGAAGTGATGGAGGCCGCGGCGAAAACGGGGACGGCCGTATTGGTGAAGCACAACATGTACGACGGGTTCAAGGGCGGCATCGAGATTCCCGAAAGCATCGCCATAGCCCGCGAGATCGAACGCTTCGGCGTGGACGGCATCGTGCTTTCGGGCGGGTTCGTGTCCAAGGCCCCGATGGCCGTGATGCGGGGGCTGATCCCGATCTACACGATGAGCTACTACTCGCCCCTGTGGCTGCGCTATTTCATCCGCTGGTGCGGGCCTTTCATGATCCGGCAGTTTCCCTTCGAGGAGTGCTATTTCCTGGAAGACGCCAAGAAATTCCGCGCCGAGCTGAAATGCCCGCTGGTATATGTCGGCGGGCTGGTGAGCCGCGAAGGGATCGACAAGGCGCTGGACGCAGGGTTCGAACTGGTGCAGATGGCCCGGGCGCTGGTCAACGACCCGGCGTTCGTAAACAAGCTCCGCGAGGGCGACGCTTCGACACGCAGCGGCTGCGACCACCGCAACTACTGCATCGCGCGGATGTACTCGGTGGACATGAAATGCTGCAAGCATTGCGACGGGCTGCCACGCAGGATACAGGAAGAACTGGCCAAGCTGCCGTAAGCATGGAGTGTATGGAGAAGCGTAAACGGAACGGCAAAACGGCCGGGGCCGCGGCACAAGGCGGGACGCCGGCCGGGAGCCGGAAGCACGCAGCCGAGCCGCAAGGCCGCCGGATGGAACGCGGCGCAGTGGCGCCGGGCAGCGCATGGGCGCTGGTGACGGGCGCCGGGTCGGGCATCGGGCGCTGCTACGCCCTGCGGCTGGCGGCGCTGGGCTACCGGCTGGTGATCGCGGGCGACAACCGCGCACCGCTCGAAGCCGTGGCGGAAGAGATACGGAATGCCCGGCCGGCCGGGCGAAAAGCAGCCGCGAAAGAGCCGGAAGCCGCGGAAGGATCGGAAGTTACCGAAAAATCGAAAGTTGCGGAAAGACTGGGAGTTGCAGCATCCGCAGACGGAAGCGGGGCGCCGGGACGCGAACCGGCGGCGGCGATTGCCGAAGCTACGGGGGAACCCGGGGCTGAAACGGACGGGAACGGGGCGCTCGCAGCCGGTAGTGCGCAGCAAGGCGTCGGCAGCGGAAAGGAGTGCGGCAACAGGGCAACGGCGGCCGTGACGCCCGACGTGCGGGTGATTGCGATAGATCTGGCGCGGGTCGGGGCGGCACAGGAGTTGTACGACCGCATGGCAGCCGAGGGGATCATGGTCGACGTGGTGATCAACAACGCCGGGATATTCTCGTTCTGCGACATCCTCGACACGCCGGCGGAGCGCATCGAGCGCATCATCCTGCTGCACGACCTGACCGTCACGCAGCTATGCCGCCTCTTCGCCGCGGACATGGTACGCCGCGGCGTGCGGGGGCACATCCTCAACATGTCGTCCTACTCGCTGTGGATGCCGTTCCCGGGGCTGGCGCTATACAGCGCCTCGAAAGCCTACATGCGCTCGTTCTCCGTGGCTTTCGCCAAGGAGGTACGCGAACGGGGCATCCGCGTCACGGCGGTTTGCCCGGCGGGCGTAGCGACAGACCTCTACGGGCTGACGCCCTACTGGCAGCGCATCGGCCGCAAACTGGGCGTGCTCATCACCCCCGACAGTTGTGCGCGCCGAGGGCTGAAGGCGTTGTGGAAAGGCCGCCGCTGCATCGTACCCGACTGGTGGAACCGCGCCTGGATCCCCTTTTGCAAGGTATTGCCGATGTGGGTGCTGCGGCCGGTGCGGCGTTTCACGATGAAGTTCCAGAAATAAGGCGGAACGACGCAGGCAGCCACCGCAGGAAGCGGGCTGTCCTGCCGGGCAGCACACGGCACAGACACGGGCTGCGTCGCCGGGGAGAAGCAGGAAGCAGTACGGCGGAGCCAAACTCCGCGGACGCGGCGCACGGACAAGACATTAGATGACTATGAAAAATATTAAAAATGTAATTTTCGACCTCGGGGGCGTCCTCGTAGACCTCGACATAGACCGCTGCACAGCGGCATTCAGGCAGCTCGGCATGAACCGGGTTGCCGACCTGATAAACCCCTGCTATCCCGCCGAGATGATCGGACGGCTGGAACGGGGCGACCTGTCGTTCCACGAAGCATGCGACGCGATGCGGAAGCTCGACGGGCGGTACGATGTCACCGACGCCCAGATCGCTGGGGCATACGGCGCGTTCCTGGCGGGGGTTCCGGTCTGGAAACTGCGCCAGGTGGAACGGCTGCGCGGGGCGGGGATTCGCACCTACGTGTTGTCGAACAACAACCCGGCGTCGATGGAGGTCATCCGCGGCGAATTCACGGCCGACGGGCACACGATGGACGACTATTTCGACAAGGTATACCTCTCCTACGAACTGCGCGAGCTGAAACCCTCGGAAGCGATCTTCCGCAAGGTGATCGCCGACAGCGGCATCGTCCCCGCGCAAACACTCTTCATCGACGACGGGCAGAAGAATGTGGACGCGGCACAGGCGCTGGGCTTCGCGGTGTACAAGCCCGCACCGGGTGAGGATTTCGGACACCTGTTGGAAGAGATAACCGCAACGAAATAGCAGCGCCGTCCGGAATGCCCGGAGACAGGGCCGCAACCGGGCAAATACGGAGGCCACAGGGCTCCTGCCGAAAGGCAACGCATACGGATCGCGGCAAAGTTATATCCGGGAAAGCCGCCTGTTTCCGAAAAACAGGACTGCAAAAAACGTCCGGCAAGCAAACAGACAGCCCCGCCCAACAGGAATCCGGCACACGGCCGGGAAGGGCGGATTTCGGGGCAAAAGTTTGCCGGAACGAAAAAAAGCGGTTATCTTTGCAACCCGGAACCCGGATGGTTCCCCCGGCCGGAATGCCCGGGATTGACACACAACAGCCTCGCGGGGTTGCACAAGGCCAATCACGGGGTCAAGGTCGGGAACGACGGGGTGTAGCGCAGTCCGGTTAGCGCACCTGCTTTGGGAGCAGGGGGTCGTGGGTTCGAATCCCGCTACCCCGACACGAGAAAAAAGCCTTTCAGACAGCTCTGGAAGGCTTTTTTGTGTTTTGCCACAAAGCATCCTATTTTGCCGGTTTTTGCTCGGTTAACACGTTTTTCGACTATTTGTGTAAACCGATGTGCAGCGGCGGGTATAGTGAACTGCGGAAACTGTCCGCCCCGCAGACCGTCCGCGACCATGTATCGCAGCCACCCGGCAGCAGCAGTTCGAAAGCACGGGGCTTGCAGGCGGGAGACGGAACGGGGAAACAGGGAGAGACAATGGAAGGGACGACGGAAAGGACGATTAGAAAGGTGCCGAAAGGGATGATGGAAGGGGCAACAGAGAAAGGCAACAGAAGGGGTACTGCAAGCGCTGACAGAAGAGGCGGCAGCCGAAATATAACCGGGAAGGCGTTTTTTGCAGAAATTATTTTGACTTTTCGGATTTTCGACTTATCTTTGTGCGCTCTTAAAACGATAAGAGCCCCAAATGTTCGGGGTGTAGCGCAGTCCGGTTAGCGCGCCAGCTTCGGGAGTTGGAGGTCGCTGGTTCGAATCCAGTCTCCCCGACAAGAAAAAAGAGGATATTCGATATCCTCTTTTTTCGTATTGATCCTAACCTACCCCACGATGAAACTACTCCATATCTGTTTTTGCCTGCTGTTCGGCACCGCGCTATCCGGTTGTGAAATACCGATGACCGCCCAAGACCGGATCGCCGTGACACGAATTTGCGAGGTGCTGGAGCTGAAAGCCCAGGTTGCCGCAGCCGTCTGGCCGGGATTCGACGATCCGCAATTCGAAGTGCCGCTGGTCTACTTCACCGACTCGCTTTGCTATGCCGTAAATCCCGAAGCGCGGTTTCTGGCGCAATATCCGGCAACGCTGCGTTACAGGGACGGTGAGTTGAAAATCTATACGACGCCCACGATCGACTCGCTCGAATTCCACATGCAGGGAACGATTTCCTTAGACCCGGCCGATGCCGGTTCGGCATACGACTACCGTTCGGCATACCTGCTGTGCAGTTCGCCCGAGATTACGGCCCGCTGCATACCCGGCACGGAAGAGGTCGCCATATGGCGGACGATGGTGCTGCACGAATATTTCCACGGGTTCCAATTCCGGCATCCGGCGTATCTCGCGCAATTCGAAGCTTCGGGAGCGGGCCTCATCCCTTCGTCGGAGCTGGTAGGACACTATCAAAGATACGGCTGGTACAAAGAATCCGTAGACCGGGAAAACGCATTCCTGCTGGATGCACTCAGGCAAACCGATGCAGAGATTATCCGCAGGGACATCGACGGGTTCCGGAAACTGCGCGCGGAGCGCCATGCAAGAATGCGGCGCGAACTGGCCCCGGAAGCAGTCGGAGCGGAACGGGTTTACGAAACGATGGAGGGCACGGCGCGTTACATCGAGTTCCATGCCTGTCCGGGCGGCTACGACCTTGACGCGAACGACTGGCTCTACCGGACGGACATATCCCAGTATATGTATGCCACAGGGTTCAATATCGTCCGGCTGCTCGACAAGCTGGGGGTCGATTACAAGACGAGGCTGTTTGACGAGGGGCTCGCATTGGACGGGCTTCTGCCCGAATAAACGGGCACGGGCACAGGTGCCCCGGCAATGCCGTGGGTAAAAGCCGCCGAGGAAAGAACATCCGAGGATGAGCCGTCGAGATCGGAATAGCTAAGATCGGAGCCGACAAGGAAAGAACTGCCGAGCCCCGAGGAAGAGCCGACAAGGGAAGGGCATCCGAGGAAGAGCAGTCGAGATCGGAACAACTGAGATCGGAACCGCCGAGGTAAGAGCCGACAAGGAAAGGGACAACCGAGGAAAAAACAGCCGCCGACGGACGGCGGCCCCTTTTTCAGGAAGGGATATGCGTCAAAGCCGGTGATAGTGGCAATAGAGCAACCCGCCGTCGTCGCCGTGCAGGTGCATACCGCCGCCGAGGCAATAGCGGAACATCTTGCAGGAGGCGCATTCGCCGCGCCGCGCCCACTCGCGGTTGCGGAAGGGTTCGAAGCGGTTTTGCCACACGTCCCAGAATTTGTCGCGGTAGATATTGCCCTGGTTGAAATTGGCACGGATCGACGTGCAGCCCGAAATGGCGCCGTCGACGCGGATCGAGGCGACGGAAACGCCCGCGGCGCACTGGTAGAAATGGTCGCGCACCTCGGTTTCATACCCGCCGAGGAAGCCTTCGCAGGCATAGCTGACGTCGATGCGCCCCTCACGGCGGGTCTGCCGGATAAATTCGAGCATCGTGCGGAACTGTTCGTCGGTCATGCGCAGCGTCGGATCGTCCTTGGCGCGTCCCATGGGGAAGATCGAGAAGAGCCGCCAGTGCTTCACACCCTCGGCGACGAGCATTTCGCAAAATTCGCCGAGCCTGGGCACCATCGCCCCCGAGACGCAGGTCACCACGTCGTAGGCGAGCGACGGCTCGCGGACGATCATGCGCAGGGCACCGAGCGCCCGTTCGTAACTGCGGGGGTTACAGCGGATATAGTTGTGCTCCCGTTCGAAGCCGTCGAGGCTCACCGAGACCGTACGCAGCCCCGCATCGAGCAGGCTGCGGAAGCGGGATTCGGTCAGCCCCAGCCCGTTGGTCACCATGCCCCACGCATAGCCGCGGCGGGTGACCTCCGCTCCGGCGCGTTCGAGGTCGGGACGCACCAGCACCTCGCCGCCCGAAAAGATGACGAGCACCTGCGCAGGGTCGACATGGGGCGTGACCTCCTCATCGAGCACCTTCAGGAAATCTTCGAGCGGCATGTCCCGCACACCGGGATCCACGCGGCAATCGCTGCCGCAGTGGCGGCACGAGAGGTTGCAGCGCAACGTACATTCCCAGAAGAGCGTATCGAGCCTGTGCTCGGCGACGGCCGAGGAGTAAAGGTCGGAAAAAATATTGAGGGCCAGACGCTTGCGCAGCCCCAGGCGGCGACGGGACATGGGTTACTTCCCCCCTTCGGGAGCCTTCTTGCCCTTCGTGTCCATATAGGGCGTGTCGTCGGCGGGTTTCTCGGCTACGGGGTCGAGCTGCTCGTCTTCGGCAGGGCCGACCGCCGACTCCTTGAGAGGCACGCCGATCGTTTTCTGTCCGGGAGGGCGAACCCCGTACATCACCATCACGCGCGGGGGCGCAACCGAATCCCTGACTTCGGGCGCTCCGGCTTCCTGTCGCTGTTCGCCCTCGCCCTTGGCGGGCGCATTCCTGACCGTGGAACAGGCTGCCGAGAATCCCAGCAGGGTCGCAAGTGCGAGTTTCAGTTTTTTGTTCATATTGCGTCGACGTTAAAAACAATCTTCAGGACAAAGATACGAAATAAAATAATAGCGCATGCCATTGATATCATTATTTATTTGCACTTGCCTGAAGTTGACTGCCAACAAAAAAAGCCATTGAAAGAATACTCTCTCGGATAGAAGTCTTTCTGTGTATCCTATTGTAAGTAATTTGTTAATAGCACATTATCGGGCAGGGATAATAATTGGAAAACAAAATGATCGTTTTGGACAACTGATTATTTATGGATAACCGCTATTATTGCAAAATAAAAACAAATTTAAACATGGTAAAGTTAGCGATTTCACTCCTTTTCGTAGGATTGACACTTACAGGTATGGCGCAGGAAAAAGTCTATCAGGTAGATGAATTATCCGTCATCAATTATGGCGACGGACGGTTACTCTTTCGCCAGTATGACAAAGACAACACTCCGTTGAACGGTTCGCACCGCATTATCGACGGATACAGGTCGGAATATATCCTCGCCGAATTCAAAGACGGAATGTATAATGGCGACTATAAGTATTTTAAAAACAACAGGCTCAAAGAAGAGGGAACATATAAAGAAGGCCGCAAAGACGGAGTTTACAAGGAGTATTATTCGGATGGCGTAGCATTAAAAAAAGAGGCTCCGTTCAAAGAGGGTAAATTGAACGGCATCGTAAAAACCTATTACACCAACGGCAAACTTGAAACGGAGAAAGGGTATGCCATGAGCATAGAGGACGGAGTTGAACGTGATTACGATTATGAAAGCGGGGAAATTACCACGAACCGAAATTACAAGAACGGCGTTTTGCACGGAAGCCAAATTGCGCATTACGGCAGCAATATCGGTGATTTTATTCAGCGCGTCACCTACGAGAACGGAAAAATGACAGGTTCGTTTTCCGAAATCTTCACCGATGGTACAATCAAAAAAACCGGTAAATACAATAAGGACGGCGAAAAGGACGGCGAATGGTTGGAGCGTGACGACTTTCCCAATGATAAGGGTAAGTTCTCAGGCAAGCGTACCTTATACAAAGACGGCGAAATTATAAAGGAGGAGATCATTAAGGATTTTGTAAAGTTCCAGCAAAAAAAGTAATAAGGGAACGCATCCCCGCATCCATATCTGGGTTTCCCCATCGTCGTCCGACGACAAAACAATTCGATTTTTCACCTGCTTTGGCTGCCGATGGCAACGGTTACAAATGATAAGATGACTTTTAAACAAAAAAGATAAAAATTTTCTGCCAAAGATGAAAAAACATGCCAAAAAGTTTTGAAAGCCAATGTTTTTTATTTTACTTTGCCGAGTACAAACTTTTTAATTTACATTTTTATGACAGGCAAGGTTAAATGGTTCGATAGCAAAAAAGGCTACGGATTCATTACGGGAGAGAACGGCAAGGAAATCTTCGTTCATTTCTCGGGTATCGTGACGGACGGTTTCAAGTCGCTCAACGAAGGGCAGGCAGTCGAATTCGAAGTCGGCAGCGGTGCCAAAGGCGAGCAGGCTGTGAACGTAACCGTGGTTGAATAACCCGGCGTCCTCCAAATTCAGGGAATAAGAGCTGTATTTACTCAATATATCCAAGCACTGAATTTTATGTAATTTACGGTGTCCGGAGTTCCGGACACCGTTTTTCTTTGCGGAGCGCAGACCATGCGGCGGGCGGCCGCAGCCCCATCACTCCCCTGCCGGATGGATATGCCCGGTGAAATTGAGGAAATGGCTGCGCCTGTTGAGATCTTTATTGATCCGGACAAAGCACTTGTTCGAACCCTTATACAGCGTCACGATCACCTCCCGGTCCTGCGCGGTTTGGGGGCCTACGATCAAGAGCCGGTACTGCAGGTCGCCGTTGCGCTTGCGTTTGAGCAACGTCATTTCGGCAGCATCGTCCTCGATGTTCAGGGTGCGCCACGTACTGCGGGGAAAGAGGCTGGGTGACAGCCGGATGACGGCATGCGTCCCCTGCATGGAAATGTAACTGTCCGGAGATTGTTTCACCGGGATTTTATCGCCCGGCAGGTAAAATTCATCCCCTTTGATCACGAACATGCGGGCATCGAGCGCCCGGAGCGCCTGCTCGTGCAGGGCGGCCGAGGCGGCGTCCCCGTCAACGGATCGGGGTTCGGGGGCAGAGGCGGATTTGGTTGCCGCACAGCCGGCCAGCACCAATGCCAGCGCCAGGGTGGCGGAATATAAAAAATTCGATACGGTTCTCACGGCGAAACAATCGCAAAGAAGCTTTTTCACGGCAACATTTTTTAGTGAGACATGTTTATTATAAAGTCTACGCTTTATTTTATTCACAATATAATAAATAAAATTGCATCCTGCAAGAGGGCGGGCATTTTTTTGCCCGTTTGAAAAATAAATCGTAATTTTGGGCGGCAATTTAGGTTAATTCAGGTTCAAACATAAAAACCCAATCACAATCATGAAAGAAGCAATCGCAATTCTGACTGGCGGCGGCCCCGCACCCGGTATGAACACCGTGGTAGGCAGCGTCGCAAAGACTTTCCTCCGCAAAGGTTACCGCGTAATCGGCCTGCACGAGGGCTACACGGGGCTCTTCAACCCGTCGCCCCGCATGGTGGACATCGACTACCCCATGGCCGACGGCATCTTCAACCAGGGAGGTTCGTTCCTGCAGATGAGCCGTTTCAAACCCAAGGATTCGGATTTCGAAAACAACTTCAACCTCAAGTTCTTCACCGACAACAACGTCAAGCTGCTCGTGACGGTCGGCGGCGACGACACGGCATCGACCGCGAACCGCATCGCCAAGTTCCTGGAGGCCAAGAAATACCCCATCGCAAACATCCACGTGCCCAAGACCATCGACAACGACCTGCCGCTGCCCAAAGGCACGCCCACGTTCGGTTACGAGTCGGCCAAGGACAAGGGTGCCGTCATCGCACGCGCCGTCTACGTGGACGCCCGCACGAGCGGCAACTGGTTCGTACTGGCTGCCATGGGCCGCAGCGCCGGCCACCTGGCATTCGGCATCGGCGAGGCCTGCCACTACCCGATGATCGTCATCCCCGAGATGTTCGACAAGACGGAAATCACGGTCGAAAAGATCGTGAACCTCGTCATCTCGTCGATCATCAAGCGTAAGATCATGGGCATGGACTACGGCGCCGCCGTCATCTCGGAAGGCGTATTCCACGCGCTGAGCGACGAGGAGATCCGCAAGAGCGGCATCCATTTCACCTATGACGAGCACGGGCACCCCGAGCTGGGCAAGGTGTCGAAAGCGCACATCTTCAACGAGATGATCGAGAAAAAGCTCAAGGAGATCGGTCTCAAGGTCAAGAGCCGCCCCGTGGAGCTGGGTTACGAGATCCGTTGCCAGACCCCGATCGCATACGACCTGACGTACTGCTCGGAACTGGGTATCGGCGTACACAAGCTCTTTGCCGAGGGCAAGACCGGATGCATGGTCTACGTGGATTCGGAAGGCAATGTCAACCCGCTCTACCTGAAAGACCTGCAGGATCCGACGACGGGCAAAATACCGCCCCGTCTGGTGGACATCAAGTCGGACAAGTTCTCGTCGGTGGTGGACAACATCATCAACGCCATCACGCCTGCGGACTACGAGGCTGCGAAGCAGTATGTCGCAAACCCCGAGGAGTACGACTTCCACAAGATCCTCAACTGGAAATAATCCCGCGCAGGGACATTTTGAAAATCCCCGGAGGCTACCGTCTCCGGGGATTTTGCTTTGCAACGGGAAGCAGCGGGAGGCGGCAGCGGGAGCGGAAACGGAAACGGAAACGGAAACGGAAACGGAAACCGGCAGGCTATTTATCGGTTCCGATCCAAGTCCATTTATGCCAGATATATTCCAGCGGCCCCTGTTTGTGCCTCCCCAGCCACCATTTGCAGAACCGCACCTGCAGCAGGAACACCAGAATCCCGACCAACAGGCTGGCCGTATATCCGCACCGAGGGGCAAGGTAGAGGCCGAACGGGAAATAGACGAAGGCCCCGATGACGGATTGGGAGAGGTAGTTCGTAAGGCTCATCCTGCCGTAGAAGCGCAGACCGGCAACGGCGGCACTGAACTTCCTGCGCTGGTAAAGCAGGATGAACGAAGCGACCAAGACCAGCGTAAAAGCCAGCTTCTGCCACATGTCGAGCGCCGTTCCGGCTGTCTGCCCGACGACTGCACCGTTGTCCGTGACAAGCTCCTTGAGCGTATACAAAGGGGCGAAGGCAATGGCGGAGACGATCAGCGTTTTCACCCAGAAGCGGAGATTCTTTTCGGTGGCGGCGAACAACTGTTTCCTGCCGATATAGAAACCCAGCAGGAACAACCCGGCGGTCTGGACGAAACGCCCGGCGTTTACCGCCCACAACAGACTGGCCTTCTGCCCCAAGGTGACATTGCCCAGGATGAAATCCCCAAAATTCCCGGCTTTCGTGTATTCGGCCACTCGGGCATACATTTCACCGACCCCCAGGTCGGGCAACCGGTGGGCCGGATTCAGCAGGGCGGCTATGCAGTGGTACCATTCGACAGGCTGCAACAGGAAAACGACGGCGGCGGCGAGGATAGCCCCGTCGCCCCAGTTGCGCGTAAAAAACAGGACGAGTCCCGCAACGACGAACAGCAGCAGAACATCCCCGGCCGGGAAAAAAGCCGCGTTCAGGGTCGCGAAACCGGCCAGCAGCACCAGCCGCCACAGGAAACGATAGCCGAAGTCCCCGCCCCGCCGCTTCAGGTTGTCGCTTTGAATGTAGAACGTGAATCCGAACAGGAGGGCGAAAATCGCATAGGCCTTTCCGGCAAACAGGGTAAAGACGACGTTGAATACCCCTTGATCCAATGTATTCAGCCAGCCCGGGGAATCGGCAGGATAGACCGGGAAGATAAAATGTTCCAGGTTGTGAACCAGGAGAATAGCCATAACGGCAAAACCCCGTAAAGCATCCACGGCCTCTATGCGCGGGTGCTTGCCGATGAGTTGTTCCGATGAATTATTCATATATTATTTACAATTTGTCCGAGCCTTTTGTGCCGCGGGAGGAGCCGTGTCAGAAAAGCGTCGGTTCGGTCAGCGCGACTCCGGCACGCTGCGGGTGGAGGTTCACGAATTCCAGGCCCCGGCGCAGGGCGCGGGAAACCGTATGGCGCGTGCCGCCGGGCGAACCGTCGTACCAGGCGACGAGCAGCGAGGCATGGTCGACGAGGTAGTTGTTGCGCACGGCATAACACCCCGCACGGTAGACCGGAGACAGGACGACGGCATCGTCAGCCGAAGCCATCGCAGCGCGGTAGCGGGCGCGGTCGGCATGGGAGAAGCGCGCCTCCTGCCCGCCAAAGGGCACTACGGCGACGAGCCGCAGCCCGGGGAGGGAACCGCGCAGTTCGAGCACCGCCTCGGCGGCGGCCAGGTCGAAGCCTACGGCCATGCCGCAGAGGAACGTCCTGAAACCATGGGCATGAAGCCCGCGGATGGCGGCGGCAAGCGCGGCGGCGGCCTCGCCGCAATAGGTACGGTGGCCGGTGAAGGCCACGGTTGTGCAGGGATCGGGGATCATGCTCCCAAAGGTAACAATTTGGCGCGGACTTTGCAACTCGAAGGGCTGAATCAAATAAACACCAACAGCTATGAAAAACACAGGAATCGTCATCGCATCGCTCGTGGGCGGCATGATTATCGGATCGGCCCTCACGATGCTCTTCACGCCCCAGTCGGGTGCGGAACTCCGCAAACAAATCAAAGACCTGATCGGCGACGAAGTCGACAAGGTACGCGAAAAAGTGGACGAAGTGCGCGGCAAGGTCGAGGAGGCACGCTGCAAATGCGAGGAAAAGTAAACATCGCCTGAATGACGTCTCATGGGGATGGATAACAGAAAAACTTCGGGCGGCTCCTTCGTCGCGGCGCTGGTCTTCTTCGTGATGACGGCCTCGATCGCCATCTTCCTGCTGCTTACGGCGCTGGTCGAGTGGCTGTCTGTGGTGACGGGCTCCTTCATCCTTTCGTCGCTCATCGTCGGGGGATTCTTCGCCGTGCTCGCAGCGGTGATCTACCTGCTCGCGATACGCGAGGGCGTGGAGCGCATCCGCGACCAGGTCGAAACGGTCTACGACGTGGCACGTGCCGCCAAGGAGGGGTACGAGTGGCTCACAGACAAGTTTTTACTGCTTATGCAGCTGCGCGAAATGCGCAAATGAAAAGGGCGGCACGTGAATGCCGCCCTTTTCGCATATATTGCAATACCTAATACTATTTGCCGAAATAACGCTTGTAAAGGCCTTCGAAACCTTTGCCGTGGCGGGCTTCGTCCTTGGCCATTTCATGTACGGTGTCGTGCACGGCGTCGAGGTTCTGCTCCTTGGCCATGCGTGCCAGGCGCATCTTGTCCTCGCAGGCGCCGCTCTCGGCGTTCATGCGCTTGTAGAGGTTGGTCTTGGTGTCCCAGACCACCTCGCCGATCAGTTCGGCGAACTTCGAGGCGTGCTCGGCCTCTTCCCATGCATAACGCTTGTATGCCTCGGCGATCTCGGGATACCCTTCGCGGTCGGCCTGGCGGCTCATCGCAAGGTACATGCCCACCTCAGTGCACTCGCCCATAAAGTGGTTCTGGAGACCTTCCCAAAGCTCCTTGCTGGCGCCCTTGCCGTCACCGATGACATGCTCGGTCACAAATTCGAGGTTGTCCTCCTGCTCCACGACCTCGACGAATTTCTCCTTGCCAACTTTACACATCGGGCACTGGTCGGGTGCCTCGGGGCCTTCGTGAATGTAACCGCATACGGTACAACGCCATTTCTTTGCCATAATCGTAATAATGTTTGAGTGTTAGTTTTTCTGTTTGTGCAGTGCAAAGGTAACGATTAGGCACAAAATCCGGATAAAATCACGATTGTCTTTTTTTATAGGGCGATAAGCAACGCTTATAGCCGATGTCATGTGCACGCGCGCAGAGGCGGGGAGGGCGGAGAAGAACGGTATGAAGAGCCGGCGGAGAAAGCGGGCCGCCGGGAACGGGACGCCCTACCCTCTCCGGTCGATAACCTCCTCGATATAGGGCACGTCGGTGGAATCCTTCACCAGCACGCGCTTGTCGCTGTCCAGCAGGTAGAGCGACGGAATGGCCGTCAGGTCGTAGGTGCCGTTTTCGCGGACGAGGCAGCCGGCATCGTAGGCGTTGATCCAGCTCGCGGGGATATGGTCGCGGTAGTTCCGCCACTCGGTGAGGTCTTCGTCGGGATAAAGCGCCAGTATTTTGAGGCGGCCGCGCTCGATCATCTCCGAAAGCATGGGCGAGCCGGCGATCTGCTCGCGCAACTGCTTGCACATCGCACAGCCGGGGTTGTTGATGAACAGCAGCGTATATTCGGCCTTCACGCCGTAGAGCGTGCCCGTGGCGCCCGAAGCGAGCGTGTAGCGGAAATCGTTGGCACGCTGCCCGAGGCGGTTCTGCGACGCCATAGCGAGGTCGTAGGCCGGCCCGATGCGTTCGTATTCGTCGTAATAGGGACTCGCCAGCACGGCCTGCATCACGGGGATATAGAATTCGTCGTTGCGCAGCGGGGAATTGGGGTCGTGGATCACCTGTTGGGCGAGCATCGTGAAGTAGTCGAGCATCGGGCGCGAGGCGGAGGCGCGGCGCATGAGCGAATCCATCGGCGCGGCGTCGGCCGGACGGTCGGAGATCAGGGCCACCCACCGGGCATAGGCCTCGACCATCTGCACGGTATCGGCCTCGCGGACGAACAGGGTATCGGCGAAATCGAAGCGATCCCAATAGTGCCAGCGCAGGTAGTCGCGCTGCTCCTGGGGCGAGAGGCGCGCCGGCGCGATCGCCGGGAGGAACACACGGGGCTGCGGCACGCAGGCCGTCTGCTGCGGCCGAGAACGGCGTCCGCCGCAGGAAGCGGCGAAGATGGACAGGGCCAGGATTAGCGCGATACGGTACATAGGCGTAAAGTTTATGTGCAAATATAGTTTTTTTCGGCAATACGGCCGCTATCGCCCGGGCAAAAAGAGCCTGTACGGCAGATTTGCACGGTAGTTGCAACCTCAATGAGCGTTAAAACCAATTTCAATCAAACCGAATTATGGATGTAAAGAAAACTACCACAAGCACAGGGTTCAAACTGAGTGTCATGACACTCGCGATTATGAACGTGACTGCCGTAGTAAGTCTGCGCGGCCTCCCCGCCGAGGCCGTCTACGGACTTTCATCGGCATTCTACTATCTGTTTGCCGCCATCGTCTTCCTCATCCCGACGGCCATGGTCGCCGCGGAGCTGGCCGCGATGTTCTCCACCAAACAGGGCGGTGTATTCCGCTGGGTCGGCGAGGCGTACGGCGCCCGCACGGGGTTCCTGGCCATCTGGCTGCAATGGATCGAGTCGACGATCTGGTACCCCACCGTACTGACGTTCGGTGCCGTGTCGATCGCCTTCATCGGCATGAACGACGTGCACGACGCGGCGCTGGCCTCGAACAAGGTCTTCACGCTCTGCATGGTGCTGGCAATCTACTGGATCGCCACCTTCATCGCACTCAAGGGCCTGGGATGGGTCGGCAAGATCAGCAAATGGGGCGGTATGATCGGTACGATCATTCCCGCAGGCCTGCTGATCCTGCTGGGCATCATCTACATTTCGACCGGCGGACACAACCACATGGACATGTCGCAGGGTTTCTTCCCCGACCTGTCGAAATTCGACAACCTGGTGCTGGCCAGCAGTATCTTCCTGTTCTATGCGGGTATGGAGATGATGGGTATACACGTCATGGACGTGAAGAACCCGTCGCGGAACTACCCCAAGGCCATCATCATCGGTTCGCTCGTAACGGTCTGCATCTTCGTGCTGGGTACTTTCTCGCTGGGCTTCATCATCCCGGCCAAGGACATCAGCCTCACGCAGTCGCTGCTGGTGGGCTTCGACAACTATTTCCACTACCTGCACATGTCGTGGGCGGGCCCGATCATTGCCATCGCCCTGATGTTCGGCGTGCTGGCCGGCGTGCTGACCTGGGTGGCCGGCCCTTCGAAGGGTATCTTCGCCGTGGGTAAGGCGGGTTACCTGCCCCCGTTCTTCCAGAAGACCAACAAGAACGGCGTACAGAAGAATATCCTGCTCATCCAGGGCTGCGTCGTGACGCTGCTGGCGCTGCTGTTCGTCGTGATGCCCTCGGTGCAGTCGTTCTACCAGATACTTTCGCAGCTGACCGTGCTGCTGTACCTGATCATGTACATGCTGATGTTCTCGGCGGCGATCGTGCTGCGCTACAAGATGAAGAACACCGACCGCCCGTTCCGCCTGGGCAAAGGCAACGGCCTGATGTGGTTCCTGGGCTGTCTGGGTTTCTGCGGAGCCCTGCTGGCCTTCGTCCTGAGCTTCGTACCGCCCAGCCAGATCTCGACCGGCAGCAACACCGTTTGGTTCTCGGTGCTCATCATCGGTTGCGTGGTAGTCGTGGGTGCCCCGTTCGTGATCTACGCCATGCGCAAACCGTCGTGGAAAGACCCCGAGGCCGCGGCCGACTTCGCCCCGTTCCACTGGGAGCAGCAGCCCGTCGTAGCGGCTCCGGTACATACCAACGCTCCCGAACCGATGGCGAAACCTTCGGATACGGAACTTCACAACAAATAAATCGGTAAATATATCAGACAATGATCCAGAAAATCGACAACGCAACGGTTCGCGAGGCCGTACAGCAGGCCTACGAGCGCTGCAAGAACGAAACGGGCGGCAAGAACGCCGACTATATCCCCTACCTGGCCAACGTACCGTCGACCCTCTTCGGCATCGCGGCCTGCCTGCCCGACGGGGAGGTGATCGCCGTGGGCGACACCGATTACAAATTCGGCATCGAATCGGTATCGAAAGTCCCGACGGCCATCCTGGCGATGAACCAGTACAGCGCACAGGAGGTGCTGACGAAGATCGGCGCCGATGCGACGGGGCTGCCTTTCAATTCGATCATGGCGATCCTGCTCGAAAACGACCATCCCTCGACGCCGCTGGTGAATGCCGGGGCGATCAGCGCCTGCTCGATGGTGCAGCCCGTAGGCGACAGCGACGGCAAATGGAAGGCGATCACCGGATTCATCGAAGGGCTCGCAGGCTCGCAGGTCGAGGTGATCGACGAGTTGTACAAGTCGGAGACGGCGACCAACTTCAACAACAAGTCGATCGCATGGCTGCTGAAGAATTACAACCGCATCTACGACGACCCGGACATGGCGCTGGACATCTACACGCGCCAGTGTTCGATCGGCGTGACGGCCAAACAGCTCGCCACGATGGCGGCGACGATCGCCAACGGAGGCAAGAACCCCGTGACCAAACAACAGGTCTTCAAGCCCGAGCTGTCGCCCAAAATCGCCTCAATGATGGCGACCGTGGGTTTCTACGAGCACACGGGCGACTGGCTCTTCACGACGGGGCTCCCGGCCAAGACGGGCGTGGGCGGCGGCATCATGGGCGTCGTCCCGGGCGTGATGGGCGTAGCGGCCTTCGCCCCGCCGCTCGACGAGGCCGGCAACTCGGTCAAGGCACAGAAGGCGCTGGCCTACATCGCCGGGCACCTCAACCTCAATATTTTCGGCACCACGCGCTGCGTGATGGCCGAGAAGGAAGCGGCGCAGGCGTAGACCTGCGACAGCAACTGGGCAAAAGGCCTGCGCATGACGTGCGCAGGCCTTTTCCATTGCGGGATGCACCGGGAGGCAAAAACAGGGGGGGGGCGAAAAAAAACGGGTACGGCCGGACGAACAATAGTGACGCTGTTCAGGGGGAGAAGAATTCATCGCCCGAACCGTACCCGGAGGCGGCATACGGCCTGCGGCCTGCGAAAAAAAAGCAAGGGCGCAGGTGCAAACTCCCGTTAACCAGCCTTCCGAGCCTTGCATGGTAGTTGCCCTTACGCCCGAGCCCGTCCCGGCACGAGGCCGGGACATAGCAAGGGTTTCAGACAATATTTACACCACGCATAAACCTGTCATATCGACAGTCGGAAGTTTGTTAACGGCGTAAAGGTTGTCTTAACCTTATGGTATGTCGTTACGGCGATGCCGTATTATTCTGCAAAGTTAGCATAATTTCTGTAATCGGAATTTTACTTGTACAAATATAAGCAAATTACTCAATACTTAAACATGTTTAAGTATAAAAAATCGACTTATTCCATTTTTTTGTATAATGGAACAAAAAAAACAACGCCGCGACGAAGAATTGCTTCAAAAAATCATTCTGCGGGTGAAGGAACTAAGGCGCTTGCACGACCACCAATCGCAGGAGGAGTTGGCCGAAGCGACCGGGTTGGGAATTGCACAACTCGAATCCGGCAAGAATTTTCCGAATCTGACGACTATAACAATTATTTGCAAGTTTTACAACGTTACACTCGACGAATTTTTCGCACCGCTCAATTACCCGCCGAAAGACAAATAAACACCTCGGGAGTTTCGGCGGCGGGTATCCGCCGGGACGAACCCGATAAGCGGCAAACAAATAACCGGCAAACAGATAACCGAAAAACAGATAAACAGCAAGCAAGAACCGGCGGCAACAATCGGCAACGGACAACGTACAAAAAAAAGGTTCCGCTTCTGCGGAACCTTTTTACATACTGCAATACGGCGCCTTACTCCGTCTCTTCGGCAACGGCGCGGAACAGCGCGACGTCTTCGAGCGTGGAGTTCATGACGTAGGTATAGGCCTCCGAGATCTTACCCTCGGCAAGTTTGCAGAAGATTTTCGCCGAATCGGCATACTCCTCCGACTCGCCGGCCTGACGGGCCAGCAGGTAGGTGATGATGATATGGCCGGCGGTCTCGACCAGACGGCGTGCGTGGAAATCCTTGAAGCCGCAAAGTTCCTTGTCCCCGGCTTCGACACGGGCGGTCATTTCCGAGAACTTCGCGGTCAGCTCCTTCAGCTTCGCAACGACGGGCTGCATGGGCTGGCTGTATTCGGCGGCGGCGTAACGCTCGATCTGCTCCATGAAGGTGCCCTTGGTCACGGCGTTGATCGCCGCCACGACCTGCAGCTGCGAAGTACCCTCGTAGATATTCATGATACGTGCGTCGCGGTAGAGGCGCTCGCAGGGATAGTCCTTCATGAAGCCCGAGCCGCCGTGGATCTGGATGGCGTCGTAGGCCTGCTGGTTGGCGTACTCCGACGAGAAGAGCTTGACGAGCGGCGTGAAGCCGTCGGCCAGGCGGTTGTAGAACTTCATCTCCTGACGCTCATCGCCTTCGAGCGGACGCTCGTGCGCGATATGGCCGTACTGCTTGTAGACCTCGACGAAGCGCGTCGTCTCGTACAACAGCGCACGGACACCCTGCAACTTGGCCTTCATATTGGAGAGCATCTCCGCAACGGCCGCGAAGCGGATGATCGGCTTGCCGAACTGCTCGCGCTCCTGGGCGTATTTCAGCGCCTCGCGGTAGGCGGCTTCGCACAAGCCCACCGACTGCGCACCGATACCCAGGCGGGCGGCGTTCATCAGCGACATCACGTATTTGATAAGGCCCATCTTGCGGTCGCCGACCAGCTGCGCGGGGGCGTTGGTGAAGACCAGCTCGCACGTCGGAGAGCCCTTGATACCCATTTTGTTCTCGATACGGCGTACCTTTACGCCGCCGTCGCGCTTGTCATAGACGAGCATCGACAGTCCGCGGGCGTCGGTGGTACCCTCTTCGGTACGCGCCAGCACGAGCGAAACGTCGCCGTCGCCGTTGGTGATGAAGCGCTTGACGCCGTTCAGCAGCCAGGTCTGCTTCTCCTCGGACCACGTAGCCTTGAGCATCACGGCGCCCAGGTCGGAACCCGCATCCGGTTCCGTAAGATCCATGGCGCAGGTAGCGCCCGCGGAGACCCACGGCAGGTATTTGGCCTTGAGCTCCTCCGAGGCGAACTCGTTGAGCGTCTCGGCACAGTCCTGCAAACCCCAGATGTTCTCGAAGCCGGCATCGGCGCGGGCGACCATCTCGTTGGCCATCACGAAGCAGACCAGCGGGAAATTCAGGCCGTCGTACTTGCGGGGCAGCGTAAGGCCGCTCAGGCCCGCGTCGACGATGGCCTTCATGTTCTGAACCGTGCCCGCAGCGTACTCCACGTGGTCGTTCACGACGCGGGGGCCTTCGTGATCCACGCCCTCGGCATTGGGAGCAATGACCTCGCCGCAGACTTCACCGGCGATCTCCAGCACGCGGCGGTAGGAGTCCATGGCGTCTTCGAAATCCTGCGGCGCGAAATCGTAGAGGTCTTTCTCGGCGAAGCCGCGCTCTTTCAGCTCCACGATCTTGCGCATCATCGGATGCTGGAGGTGGAACTGCAAATCCTTATTGTCTGAAAAGAAATTAGCCATTACTTCGAATTTTGTTTGTAGTACTTAATCATCTTGGGGATCACCTCGTTGACGTCGCCCGTGATGGCGTAGTCGGCGATCTTGTTGATCGGGGCTTCGGGGTCGGTGTTGATCGAAATGACCATGGCCGAGCCGTCCATGCCGGCCGTATGCTGGATCTGCCCCGAGATACCGCAGGCGATGTAGAGTTTGGGGCGTACCGTCACACCGGTCTGACCCACCTGGCGCGCATGGTCTGCGAACCCGGCGTCGACGGCTGCGCGGCTCGCGCCCACCTCGGCACCCAGCACGTCGGCCAGCTCGAACACCAGGTCGAAGTTCTCCTTCGAACCCATGCCGTAGCCGCCCGCGACGATGACGCCGGCACCCTTGATGTCGATCTTGCTCTCGGCAATCTCACGGTCGATGATCTTCACCGCGAGGTCTGCGTCCTTCACGAATTTCTGCCACTGGATCTTCTTCACCTCGCCGGCACCCGGCTTGGCGGCATATTCGCGGCGCATGACGCCTTCGCGGACGGTGGCCATCTGCGGACGGTTGTCGGGGTTGACGATCGTGGCGATGATGTTGCCGCCGAAGGCGGGGCGGATCTGGTAGAGCAGGTCTTTGTACTCCCTGCCGCTCTTGGCGTCTTTGTGGTCGCCGATCACCAGCTGCGTACAGTCGGCCGTAAGGCCGCTGTAAAGCGCCGACGACACGCGCGGCGCGAAATCGCGGCCGTTGCACGTCGCGCCGAACAGCACGATCTGGGGTTTCTCCTGCTCGATCAGGCCGCACATGACGGCCGTATGGGGCAGCGTACGGAACGGTGCGAACACCTTGTCGTCGGCGATCCATACGGTATCGGCGCCGTATTTGGCGAGCTCGTGCTCGATGCCGGCGAGGTTCTCGCCCAGCACCACGGCTTCGAGTTTCACGCCCAGCGTCGTGGCCAGTTCGCGGCCCTTGGTCATCAGTTCGAGGCACACCTCGGCGGCCTTGCCGCCCTCGTTCTCGATATATACGAATATGTTGTTCATCTCCTATGCACGTATTAACCGAGCGTGTGGCTCGCGATAAGTTCGACCATCAGTGAATTGATATCCTCGTCGGCAGCAGTGAGCTTCTTGGCCTCCTTGGCCTGGAAAACCACGTTCTCGATCTTCTTGACCTTCGTGGGCGAACCCTGAAGGCCGAGCTGCTGCGGGTCGGGATCGACGTCGGCGGCAGCCCACTCGACGATCTGCAGGTAGGGCTTGGCGGCGGCGCGCCGTGCGGCTTCCGATTCGGGCGCCGCGGCGATTTCAGACCCCGAGAGGGCGAATTTGTAGGTCATCACGCGCTTGGCGTTGCGCGGACGGCACTCGGGAGCCGAGGCGTTGACCGTAATGACAGCCGGGACGGGGCACTCGACGACTTCGGTGCCGCAGTTCAGGCGGCGCCGGATAACCAGCGTGCTGTCCTTGATGTCGAGGATCTCTTCGGCATAGGTAACCTGCGGCAGGCCGAGTTTCTCAGCCACCTGGGGGCCGACCTGCGCCGTATCGCCGTCGATGGCCTGGCGGCCGGCGAAAATGATGTCGGGCCGGATCTTTTTCAGGGCGCACGACAAGGCGTACGACGTGGCGAGCGTGTCCGAACCGGCGAATTCGCGGCCCGAAAGCAGGTAACCGCCGTCGGCGCCGCGGAACATCGCGTCGCGGATGATGTCGGCGGCACGCTGGGGCCCCATCGTCAGGATATGAACCGTCGAAGCGTCGGTGCGGTCTTTAAGCGCGAGCGCCATTTCGAGCGCATTGAGATCTTCGGGATTGAAGATGGCCGGCAGCGCCGCGCGGTTGACCGTCCCTTCGGGGGTCATCGCATCCTTACCCACGTTGCGGGTATCGGGCACCTGCTTTGCCAATACAACAATTTTCAGCTGTTTTTTCATAGTAGGTATTTATGGTTAATAGCTATCTTACGATGGTTTCGCCGCGGTCGGGGCCGACGGAGATGATCTTCACCGGAACACCCGTCTCGCGTTCGATGAACTCGACATAGGCCTTGAACTCCGCGGGGAAGTCCTCGTAGCGGGTGAAGGCGCGCAGGTCGCACTTCCACCCCGGGAACTCGCGGTAGACGGGTTTCAGGTCGTCGCCGACCTCATAGGGGAAATACGACGTACGTTTGCCGCCGATCTCGTATTCGGTGGCGACGCGGATGGTCTCGAAATCGTTCATGACGTCGGACTTCATCATGATGAGCTGCGTCACGCCGTTAATCATGATCGAATACCTGAGCGCCACCATGTCGAGCCATCCGCAACGGCGCTCGCGCCCCGTGACGGCTCCGTACTCATGACCGATGTCGCGCAGCCGGGCACCCGTTTCGTCGAACAGCTCCGTGGGGAACGGGCCGCTGCCGACGCGTGTGCAGTAGGCCTTGAAGATACCGTAGACCTCGCCGATGCGGTTCGGGGCGATGCCCAGCCCGATGCAGGCGCCGGCGCAGACGGTATTCGACGAGGTGACGAACGGATAGGAACCGAAATCCACGTCGAGCAGCGTCCCCTGCGCGCCTTCGGCCAGGATGCTCTTGTCCGCGGCGAGGCACTCGTTGACGAAATACTCGCTGTCGATGATGTTGAAACGACGCAGGTACTCGACCGCCGCAAACCACTTCTGTTCCAACTCGGTGATGTCGTACTCGCAGGCCAGGCTGCGCAGGATCTTCTCGTGGCGAGCCTTGGCGCGGGCGTATATCTTTTCGAAATCGGCGCTCAGCACATCGCCCACGCGCATGCCGTTGCGGCTGACCTTGTCGGTATAGGTCGGGCCGATGCCCTTGCCGGTGGTGCCGATCCTGGCGCTGCCCTTGGCCGCCTCGTACGCAGCGTCGAGGATGCGGTGCGTGGGCAGGATCAGGTGGGCCTTCTTCGAAATGCAGAGCTGCTTGGTGAGGTCGTGGCCGCTGGCCGCGAGCGCTTCGGCCTCTTCACGGAAAAGGACGGCGTCGATCACCACACCGTTACCGATGATATTGGTCTTACCGCCCTGGAATATGCCCGAAGGGATCGAGCGGAGCACGTATTTCTCGCCGTTGAATTCCAATGTATGACCGGCATTGGGGCCGCCCTGGAAGCGGGCTACGACCTGGTAGCCAGGCGTCAGCACATCCACAACTTTTCCCTTGCCCTCGTCACCCCATTGCAGGCCGAGGATAACGTCAACTTTTTTCATTGTATCCGGTAATATTTATGGCGCAAAAGACATTTTTTGCACCCAAAGGTAAGAATTATTATCCGAAATACCCAACCCGCGGCGGCGACTTTTCAACAATGTATCAGAAATAAGCGTACCGGAAACCCGCCGCGGAAGGCAAATGACAGTGCGGGGGGGGCGGCAGCAGCAAACAACGCAGCAACCGACAGGAAGCGATGCGGGCAGGTGACGGGAAGCGACGCGGGCAGGTGACGGGAAGCGACGCGGGCAGTCAGCGGAAAACGATGCGGGGGGGGGCGGTCAGCGGACGACCACCTCGGTCGGCCCGTTGCGGTCGACGCCCTGCGAAGCGAGGCAATAGACGGTCGTAAGGAAAGGGTTGTCGCGCGTGTCGGCCTGCAACTGCCCCGAGCAGGGGGTCAGGTCGAGCGTCACCAGCAGGTTGCCGCGGCAATCGAGCGAGCGCAGGGAAGAGTTGGATTTCAGGTCGAGGCGTGCGAGCAGGTTTTCGGCACAGTCCAACTGCGTAAGCCCGCGCAGGCCGTCGATGTCGAGCGACGTGATTTCGTTGTCGCCGCAATCGAGCTTTTGCAGGTCGGGGCATTTGCGCAGGTCGAGCCGCGTGAGATTATTGCCGCTGCAATCGAGCTCGCGCAGGCGGGAAAACTCGCCGATCTCCCACATCGCGGAGATGTTGCGGCCGGAGCAATCCATCGCCAGGACGCGCTGCGCCTCGTAGCGCGAAATGCGTCCGTCGTGATCCAAATCGAACATTCCGAGACAGAATCGTTCGAAGGCGGGATCTGCGAAGGTGATATAAATACGCTTGTTCTTATCATCCTGCTCGTTCTCTGCAAGGCCGCAGGCCGTGAACAGCAACAGAGCGAGAACAGGGATAAAGCGCAGCATGGCCGGATCAGATATTCACGTCGTCGTCGGAGTCGCCGCCGCCGTCGTCGGAATTGGCGTCGTCCTGGATTTCGTCGGCGCCCTTGATTTCGTCGTCGTAGTAATCCTTGTCGTCCTCCTCCTGCGCATTGTCGTCGATCTTCACGTCGATCTTCACCATATAGGCGATCTCGTCGGTATCGAACGGCACGGCATAGAAAAAATCGCCGTTGGGTTTGTCCACGCGCATCATCGCTTCGGTGAACCCCAGCGGGTATTTTTCCTTTACGGCATCCTGCAGTTCGGGAGTCAGGTTGTGAAAGCTCGTTACGATATGTTTCTTCGTCGTATTCTGTTTAGCCATAGTAATGCTTGGAAATTTTCTGCAATTATAAGCAAAATTTACATATCGCACCACATCCGTAATTTTTTTTTGCATTTTTTTTGAATTTGCAGGATGTTATAAACAAAATACGTACCTTTACGCAGGTTATACTTATATTATGATACGCGAGAGAGTCGAAGAGCTGCGGCGGCAGCTCGAGTACCATAACTTCAGATATTACGTCGAAAACGCCCCTGAGATCTCCGACTTCGAATTCGACACGATGATGCGCGAATTGCAGGATCTGGAACGGGCGCACCCCGAACTGTCCGACCCCAATTCGCCCTCGGTGCGTGTCGGGAGCGACATCACGTCGGAGTTCCGGAGCGTAAAGCACCGGTTCCCGATGCTTTCGCTCGGCAACACCTATTCGCTCGACGAACTGCATGAATTCATCGCCCGCATCGAAAAGGAGGCCGGGCCGACGGAGTTCGTCTGCGAACTGAAATTCGACGGCACGGCCATATCGCTCACCTACGAGGACGGGCGGCTGCTGCGTGCCGTGACGCGCGGCGACGGCTCGCAGGGCGACGACGTGACGGCCAACGTACGTACGGTGCGCACGGTTCCCCTGCGCCTGAGGGGCGACGACTGGCCGCCCTACTTCGAAATACGGGGCGAGATCCTGATGCCCTACGCCTCGTTCGACAAAATCAACGCCGAGCGCGAGGCGGCCGGGGAGACGCTCTTCGCAAACCCGCGCAACGCCGCGGCGGGGACGCTCAAGCAGCAGGCGTCGTCGGTGGTCGCACGCCGCGGCCTGGACTGCACGCTCTACCAGTTGGCGGGCGACGGCCTGCCCTTCACGAACCACTGGGAAAGCCTGCAGAAAGCCCGCGAGTGGGGATTCAAAGTCTCGGACGCGGCGCGCATATGCCGCACTGCGGAGCAGATCGACGCCTACATCGCGCATTGGGACGAGGGGCGCCATGCCCTGCCCTTCCCGACCGACGGCGTGGTGATCAAGGTCAACGACTTCGCCGTAAGGCGGCAGCTGGGATTCACGGCCAAGGCCCCGAAATGGGCCGTGGCCTACAAGTTCAAGGCCGAGCAGGCGCTCACGCGGCTGGACAGCGTGTCGTTCCAGGTGGGACGCACGGGAGCCATAACGCCTGTGGCGAACCTCGAACCGGTGCTGCTGGCCGGGACGACCGTGCGGCGTGCGACGCTGCACAACGCCGAGCAGATGGCCCTGCTGGACATCCGCCCGGGCGACATGGTATACGTCGAGAAGGGCGGCGAGATCATCCCCAAGATCACGGGGGTAGACCTCTCGCAGCGGCCTGCGGACAGCAAACCGTTCGAATACATCACCGTATGCCCCGAATGCGGCACTCCGCTGGTGCGCTACGAGGGCGAGGCGAAGCACTACTGCCCCAACCAGGGGGGATGCCCGCCGCAGATCGTCGGGCGCATCATCCATTTCATCCGCCGCAAGGCGATGGACATCGAGGGGCTGGGCGAGGAGACCGTGGAACTGCTCTATGAAAACGGGCTGGTGCACGACGTGGCCGACCTCTACGACCTGAAGGCCGGACAGCTGGCGGAATTGCCGCGGCTGGGCGAGAAGTCGGCCGACAACATCATACGCAGCATCCGCGGATCGGTCGAGGTGCCCTTCCGCCGCGTGCTGTTCGGACTCGGCATCCGCTTCGTGGGCGAGACGACGGCCAAATACCTGGCCGAGCATTTCCGCTCGCTCGACGCCGTGATGCGGGCCACGCGCGAGGAGCTGACCCAGGCCGACGAGGTGGGCGGGCGCATCGCCGACGCGATCATCGAATATTTCGCCGACGAGCAGAACCACGCCATCATCCGCCGCCTGCGTGCCGCGGGGCTGAAGTTCGAGGAGGAGGCGCGGGAGCTGGCGTCGGAGTCGCTCGCAGGCCGCAGTTTCGTGGTGTCGGGCAAGTTCTCGCGCAGCCGCGACGAAATGAAGGAGCTGATCGAAATGCACGGGGGCAGGAACCTCGCGGCCGTATCGGCCAACGTCGATTACATCGTGGCGGGCGACAACATGGGCCCGGCGAAGCTCAGGAAGGCCGAGAAGCTGGGCGTGAAGATCATTTCCGAAGAGGAGTTCATCGCCATGGTCGGCGGGCAGGAAGCCCCGGCGGCAAACGGGACGGAAGCCGACAGCGCAACAACGGCAAATACCGGAGGCAGGAACAATGGCGCCCCGGCCGCGACGGAAAGCGGGGACGGCGAACCCGTCCAACAAGGCGAGTTGTTCTGAGCCCCGCGGAAAAGGAATACGCATAAAAAACTACATAATGCCAAACAGAATCATATGATACGACACAAGCTCTGCGGCGTGGGGGCCGCCATGATAACCCCCTTTACACCCGAAGGAAAAGTTGACTATCAGGCGCTGGCACGCATGATCGACTATGTGATCGAAGGCGGCGTGGACTACATCGTGGCGCTGGGCACCACGGCCGAAACGCCGACGCTCTACATGCCCGAACGCGCCGTGATAGCCATGTTCATCACCAACCACATCGCGGGACGCGTACCGCTGGTAATGGGCTGCGGCGGCAATTCGACGTCGGAGGTACTGGATCAGCTGCGCGAATTCGACCTGCGGGGCGCCGACGCCATCCTGAGCGTTACACCCTACTACAACAAGCCCTCGCAGGAGGGCTTGTACCAGCATTTCCGCACCGTGTCGGAGCACTCGCCGCTGCCGGTGATCCTCTACAACATCCCGGGACGCTCGGGCGTCAACATGACGGCCGAGACGACGCTGCGACTGGCTCGCGGGATGAAGAACGTGATCGGCATCAAGGAGGCATCGGGCGACATCGAACAGATGCAGCACATCCTCGACCGGCGCCCCGAAGGGTTCATCGTGCTGTCGGGCGACGACGGCATGACGCTCGAGCTGATGCGCCGCGGCGGCGACGGCGTGATCTCGGTGGCCGCGAACGCTTTTCCCAAGCGGTTCATGGAGTGTGTGAACTACGCCAAGGCCGGGGAGTTCGACCGTGCGGAAAAGGCATACGAATGCCTCGACGAAGCGGTGCACGCCCTGTTCGAAGAGGGCAATCCCGTGGGGGTGAAGTGCGCACTGGCCGAAATGGGCATAATCGGCCCGACGATGCGGCTGCCGCTGGTCGAAGGTTCGGGGGCGTTGCGCGAAAAGTTCCGCAAACTGATCGCGGAATACGATTTGCGCTGATTTGAGCGTTAGTGCCTAAAATACGAATATGAAAAATTTACTGCTGACATTGCTCCTGCTCCCGGCGCTGGCCGCGGCGAAAGTCCCCGTCGAGGAGGACATCGTCGCCAAGACGTCCGACCCCGATTCGCCGTTCTACTACACATCGCTGATGATGCGCTACAACGCGGGCGACGAGACGCTCACCGACGAGGATTACCACTACCTCTACTACGGCTACGCCCACCAGGAGAGCTACAAACCGATGGAGGCGAACCCCGACCTGGACAAGCTGCTGATGTTGGCATCGGGGCTCGATCCCGACAACCCGCTGGCCGAAACGCTCGACGCGATGCTCTACGTGGGCGAAGATGCGCTCGCCCGCGACCCGTTCAGCCCCAAGATCCTGAACCTGATGGCCTATGCCCACGGGGCGCTGGGCAACAAGCTGCAGGAGAAGATGTATTACAACAAGGTGAAGGGGGTGCTCCGCGCGATCAAGGATTCGGGGGATGCCCTCACGCAGAAGACCCCGCGCCATATCCTGATGTTCGACCATGCGCTCGACGTGATGGCATCGGAGGGTTACACCTACGGCAAGAGCCGCATCATCAGCCGTACGGTGGAATTCATCCCCTTCACGGCGCCCCGGATGGTCGGCGACAAGAAACGCAAAGGGCTCTATTACGACTTCGGCCGCGTATACTGGAACAAGCCCGAAGGATATACCTATAAACGTGACCGCACATGGCAATTCAACAACCTGAAACCCCGTACCTACAAATAATCCGGCGCACGCTGTGGCTGCTGCTGGCAGTGACGCTGCTCGCCGGGTGCGAAGGGAAGTATGTAGATCGCCCGCGGCTGACCGCGACGCAGAACGAAGTGGTATTGCGCAGCACGGCGGGTTCGGAAGCGGCATTCACGGTGTCGTCGACCGAAGCGTGGTCGCTCACCACGACGGGCGGCGGGTTCGACGTCTCCCCCACCCGAGGCGGCCGCGGGGAGACGACGGTAACGGTGAGGGCGCAGGACGACAATACGACGCCCCGGCGCAAGGCGCTGGGCAGCATGGCGCTGCGCCTGTCGTCGGGGAAGGCCGAGGCCACGGTCACCGTAGTGCAGAGCCCGACCGTCGCACCCCAGACGGTCGTCATGTACCTGCCCTGGTCCGGGAACCTGTACACGCATTTCCTCCAAAACATCGAGGACGTGAAGAAAGCCGTGGCAGGAAACATCCTGCATGACAGCCGCCTGCTGCTGTTCCTACAAACGAGCACGACGAAAGGTACGCTCAGTGAGCTGTACTACGACAACGGAGAGTGCCGCGAAACGGAGCTGCGCACGTACGAAGACCTCAACGTGACGCAGGCCGAGACCATCACCGGGATTTTCGACTACATCAAGCAGACCGCACCCGCCGAACGCTACGGCATCACGATCGGGTCGCACGGCATGGCGTGGATCCCCGCATCGGGCTCGGGCCGGAGCGCTGCCGACGCGAAGGCCGGCACGGAACCGACGGCGACAACCGTCCCCGAGAAATGGCACTGGGAATACGTTTCGCCCGACGGGCAGTTCACCCGCTGGTTCGGCGACGGCGGTTCGCGGTGTACCAACACGACGACCTTCGCCGAGGCGATAACGGCCGCAGGAATCCGGTTCGAATACATCCTCTTCGACGACTGTTTCATGTCGTCGATCGAGGTGGCGTACGACCTACGCAAAATCACCAGGCACCTGATCGCCTCGCCCTGCGAGGTGATGGCCTACGGTTATCCTTACGACCTGGTGATGCCCTACCTGTTCACCGACGGCGGCACGGGATACGACCTGGACGGCGTATGCCGGAGTTTCTACGAATTCTACGAGCAATACGAAGCCCCGAACTATAACTGCGGGGCGATCGCCGTGACGGTATGCGACCAGGTGGAAACGATGGCCGAAGTGATGCGCCGCATCAACAATGCATCGCCCGCGTACATCCCCGACCCGGAGAAACCGTTGCAGCAATACGAGTACCTCTACGACCCGACGCGGTTCTACGACCTGGCGGATTACGTTTACCAGTTGTGCGACGACACCGCCCTGCTAAAGGAATTCGACGAACAGCTCGGGCGCACCGTCCCCGAACGCTACCGGCTGCATACGGAGTATTTCTATTCGGGCGGCAAGCGGCCGATCACGACCTATTCGGGCATTTCGACCAGCGCGCCGAGCACGAGCGGGATCGTGGTGAACAACATCCAAAACACGGGCTGGTACAAGGCAACGCACTGACGCCCGGAGCGCGGGCAAGTGCGGGCAGACGGTTTTTGCCCGGCGGCATGGCGGACAGGAGACGGCAGAGGCCTGGAGACAGCGGCGGACAAGAAACGGCGGCGGACAAGAAACGGCGGCGCCCGGAAGACGGCAGAAGCCGGGAACAGCGGCGGACAGGAAACGACGGCGGACAGGAAACGACGGCGGTCGGGTGCAGCAGGTATAGCGCGATATGCACGGCCCGTCACCATACGCTTCCGCCGCGCGGGTGCCGTGGTTTTCCGGGCACACCGGAATTGCCGCCATACCGCAGAAATACGGGGACATCCCGCAACACCCGGATATGCCGGGATTATCGCAGCTAAAACAGAAGGAGGCTCCCTCGACAGGAACCTCCTTCTGATTGTACCCTTATCCCTCCGGACAAAGACCGGATGCAGGAACTTATTCGTACTGGCCGGACTTGAGCCGTTCGACCTCCTCGCGGGAGAGGAAACGCCAGGCTCCGCGCTTGAGGTTCTTCTTGGTCAGGCCGGCGTAGTAGACGCGGTCGAGCTTGGTGACCGTGTAGCCCAGGAATTCGAAAATACGGCGCACGATACGGTTGCGGCCGGAGTGTATCTCGATGCCGATCTCCTGTTTGTTCTCCTTGACATAGGAAATTTCGTCGGCGAAGATTTCGCCGTCTTCAAGTGTGATTCCCTCGGCGATGCGATCCATATCGGCACGCGCCAGGGGCTTGTCGAGCGTCACCTGGTAGATTTTCTTTTTCAGGTACGAGGGGTGCGTGAGCTGCTTCGTAAGGTCGCCGTCGTTGGTGAAAAGCAGCAACCCGAGGCTGTTCTTGTCCAGACGGCCTACGGGGTAGATGCGCTCCGTGCAGGCACCTTCGACCAAATCCATGACGGTCTTGCCGGCATGGGGGTCGTCGAGCGACGTGACATAACCCTTGGGCTTGTTGAGCACGAGGTAGACCTTCTTCTCGCCCTGCACGCGGCTGTCGTTGAATTTCACCTCGTCGGTGGGAAGCACCTTGGTGCCCAGCTGGGTGACGATCTGGCCGTTGACCGTGACCAGGCCCGCGGTGATGAAATCGTCGGCCTCGCGGCGCGAGCAGAGGCCCGACTGTGCGAGGAAACGGTTCAGGCGCATTTCGCCGACCTGCTTTTCGGGCGTGAATTTCGGGTAGGACGCCGGTTTGTCGTCGTGCTTCCTCGGCCCCGGCTTATAGGGTTTGTCGCCGAATTTACGGTCGCCGTATTTCTTATCCCCGAACTTGCGTTCGCCATAGGCGGGCTTGTCGCCATACTGGCGGCGCGGTTTGTCGCCGTCGCGGTGCTCGTAGCGGGGCTTGTCGCCGAACTTGCGTTCGCCATAGGCGGGCTTGTCACCGTACTGACGGCGCGGTTTGTCGCCGTCGCGGTTTTCGTAGCGGGGCTTGTCGCCGAATTTGCGTTCGCCATAGGCGGGCTTGTCACCGTACTGGCGGCGCGGTTTGTCGCCGTCGCGGTGCTCGTAACGGGGTTTATCGCCGGACTTACGCTCGCCGTAAGCCGGTTTGTCGCCGAACTGGCGGCGCGGTTTGTCGAATGCAGGGCGGTTGTCCGCCGTGAAATGGGGATTGTAGGAGGCCCGCCCACGGGGCCCCTCGCTGGACGGTTGCTCCGAATCGGCAGCATCACGCTGTAAACGCGGGCGACGCTCGACACGCTCCGCCGTAGCAGTCACGGTACGCTGGCGCTTGTCGCGTCCGAAACGCGAAAGTACCGTGGTCGAGTCGTTTTTGTTGTCTTTCATACGTATTTGAATGAGTTTGTGGGGCAAAGGTAATCCATTTTTCCGGATTACGGCATATTGCAGACCCGATTTGGCGATAAAAGACAGGGGCCGTTACAAATTCGCCGCTTTTGCCTTATCTTTGCACCCGTAAACGACGTCCGGCAGGGGTTGCCGGACATCCCCGTCCCGCACCTATGAACATGAACCGCGAAATACTGCGCATCGCGCTCCCGAATATCGTATCAAACATCACCGTACCGCTGATGGGAATCGTGTCGACGGCCATCGCCGGGCACTGGGGTGCGGATTCGGCGGCGACGATCGGCGCACTGGCCATCGGGGTGTCGATTTTCAACTTCATCTACTGGAACTGCTCGTTCGTGCGCATGGGAACCAGCGGACTCACGGCACAGGCGTTCGGCGCCGGGAATTTCCGCGAATGCACCAACATGCTCGTAAGGGCGATGGTCGTGGCGGCGGGCATGGGATTGCTGATGCTCGCCCTGCAATACCCGCTGGGCGAGCTGGCCCTGTGGGGACTCAATGGCAACGAAATGACGCGCGCGTATTTCTACGCCCGCATCTGGGCCGTACCGGCTGGCATCCTCCTGTTCGGGTTCAACGGCTGGTTCACGGGTATGCAGAATGCCATGATACCGATGTTCACGGCTATTTCGGTCAACGTGGTGCATGTCCTGTGCAGCCTTTGGTTCGCCTTCGGCATGGACATGGGGATCGTCGGCATTGCCTACGCCTCGGTGATCGCACAGTGGACGGGCGTGGGACTTTCGCTGCTGCTGCTCATGCTGCGCTACCGCAAGGTACTGACGGGCATCGACTGGACCGAGGTATTCGACATGAAACCGCTCAAGACCTTCTTCATCGTCAACCGCGACATCATGCTGCGTACACTCTGCATCGTGGCGGTCTACACCTTCTTCACGGGGGCTTCGGCCCGCATGGAAGACCCGGTGCTGCTGGCCGTGAACACCCTGCTGTTGCAGCTCTTCACGCTCTTCTCGTACATGAACGACGGCTTCGCATATGCCGCCGAAGCGCTGACCGGACGGTTCATCGGCGCCCGGGACGTAAAGGCGCTGCGCGACTGCCTGCGGCGCTGCATCGCATGGGGCACGGCCGTGTCGGTACTGTTCGTGGGAATCTACATCGTCTGGTGGCGCGACCTGGTGGGGCTGTTCATCGACGATTCGGCCGCAAACGCCGCGACGATCGTGGAGGTCGCCGGACGGTATATCGTATGGATCATCCTGATCCCCGTAGCCAGCGCCATGCCCTTCATCATGGACGGCATCATGGTGGGCGCCACGCAGACGCGCGTCATGCGCAACTCGATGTTCTGGGCTACGGCAGCCTATTTCGGCATCTTCTATATCGGATATACGGTAATAGGCAACAACGCCCTGTGGCTGGCCTTCACGCTGTACATGTTCCTGCGCGGCGTACTGCAATACTTCATGACGCACAGCCTGCGGACGATCTACCGCAAAGCCGGCGCATAAGGGAGGGACGGTGAATCCCCGGGCAGGGAGAGGCCGGAACGGCCCGGGAGAGGCAACGTCCGGAACCTGAAAGGTTTCCTGCGATAACAGGCCGCATATCCGGGGGAAATCACTAAATTAGCGGGACGGGATCCAAACACCAGGCCATGACCTTATCCGAAACGACGCTCTACATCAAATACATCCGGCTGAAAGAGACCGGAGATTTGCCGCACGAATACCCCTATACGGTGCCCGCGCTGGCGGGGTTCAGCGGGTTGCGGTTCCGCCGCCCGGTGACGTTCATCGTGGGCGAGAACGGCATGGGCAAATCGACGCTGCTGGAAGCCATCGCCGTAAAAGCGGGATTCAATGCCGAAGGCGGGTCGAAGAACTTTCGGTTCGCAACGCGCGAGACTCATTCCCCGCTATACGGGAACCTCGTGCTCGGACGCGGGTTGCAGCCGCGCGACGGCTATTTCCTGCGTGCCGAGAGTTTCTACAACGTCGCCACCGAGATCGACCAGATAGCCGACGGCATACACCGCTATTACGGCGACAAGTCGCTCCACAGGCAATCGCACGGCGAAAGTTTCCTGAGCCTGCTCGAACACAGGCTCCGCGGGAACGGGCTCTATATCTTCGACGAGCCCGAGGCCGCCCTCTCGCCGTCGCGGCAGATGTATATGCTGTGCCGGATAAAACAGCTCGTGGAAAGCGGGTCGCAGTTCATCGTCAGCACCCACTCGCCTATCGTCATGGCCTACCCCGGCGCCGACATCTACGAGATCGCGGACAACGGGCTGCAACTCACCGAACTGGAGCAGACGCCGCATTACCTGCTGATGAAACGCTTTTGCCTCGACCACGAAGGTATGCTCCGGCAGTTGGGCTTCGACATCCGGAAACCTTGAAGCGCGGGTCGCGCGGCAGGCAGAGCGCCACGAGGGTCGCCCCGACTCCGCACAGGCAAAACACCCCAGGGATCCCCGACCGGCACCGACACAACCGTACAGGCATTTCGCACGGATCCCGCACGGACAGGATCCGCACACACACGACGGCAGGGACATTCCGACCGGCATCGGCGCATGAAAAATCCCGGCTCCGAAATGCGGAGCCGGGATTCCTGTAAGCACAGGGCGGCAGCGCCGCCCCCGCAGGGGATTACTCTTCGCCTTTGGCTTCTTTGAGCAGGGTATTGTACTTGTTGTACTTGTCCATCATACCCTCCTCGTCGCGCAGGCGGAAGCAGATCGACTTGAGGAAGTCGAGCGTGTTGACGTCGTCCTTCTTCATCTCGTATGCCTTCTCGAACCAGGGCACCGCCTCCATATAGACCGCATTCACCTCCTTCAGGTCGGTATCGTAGGCAGTCTGGCTGCTGTACTGCTTCTCGTTCATCACCTTGTTCATCTCGTCGGCCTTGATCGTGTAGAACACGCCCAGGTAATAATTGCCTTCGAACAGGTCGGGCTTCAGCTCCACGACCTTCTTGAACGATGCGATGCTCTCGTCGTAGTTTTTCAGCGCATAGAAGATACGGCCGCGGCCGAACCAGAGGTCTACGTTCTCGGGGTTGTCGGCAATGGCCGAGTCGATCAGCGTTACCAGGTCGGCAGGGTCGCCCACGCCCTCTTCGGCCGTGTAAAGCTGCATCAGGCCGTCGAGGATACGCTCGTTCTTCGGGAATTTCCCGATACCCGTGATCAGGGCGTCCTTGGCCAGCATGACGTTGTCCTGGCTGACGTTCTTCAGGCCGTAATAGCAGTGGAAGAGGTAGTAGTAGATGTTACCCTCCTCGTCGGTATAACCCAGGTCGATCGCCTTCTTGAGGTACTCGGCACCCTGTCCGAACGACGAGGGGTGCGCCGAACCGTCCACTGTGCGCAGGTAACCGGCATAGTAGAGCAGCGCGGGATCTGCGGCTGCGCCGTAAGCGGGGCTCGACTGTGCCTGGAAAGCCGTGGCATAGGCATCGGCGGCGGCGACGTACTCGCCCGTGTCGATACCCGTGTTACCGACCTGCGAACAGAAATCGCTGATCTGCTGCAACCCGTCCTTCACCTTCGCAGCGCTCTTGGGGTCGATCTCGTAAGCCTTGTTGTAAGCCTCGATGGCCATGGCGGGAGCCTCTTTCAGCACCCAGTCGGTCTGCGTCCAGGTAACGACCTTGCCGTCCTTGATGTAGGCGATGAAATAGGGGTACTCCCACGCTTCGTAGGGAACGTTGAGAAGCGTCACCTGCTTGGTGGCCGAAGGTTCGCCCACGGCCAGCTTCAGCATCGCGGCGTCCATGTTGACGAAGAGGCTCTTCGTCGGTTCCACGGCAGCCTCGTACAATGCTTTGCCACGGTTGATCCACGTGGAGGCCTTGGCGTTCTTCTTCGCGTCGGCGATGTCGGCGTCGCTCTTCTCGATCTTGGTGAGGAGCCCGCTCTTGTTGACTTTCTGCGCCTGCACGGCAGGGATAGCCACGAGCAGCGCCGCGAAAGCCGTCAAAAATGTTTTCTTCATAACAAAATTTAATTTAAAGTTTTCAAATTCATTTCATCTATTCCTCGGCCGGCTGTCCTGCTTCGGGCGTTGCGCCCCCGTTTTCAGCAGCCTCCGCGGACTGTACTTCTTCTTCATCGCCGGCAGCAGGCACGGCCATCACCGAGGCAATGGCATCGCCGTCGCGCAGGTTGATGATACGCACGCCCTGCGTGGCACGACCCGCCAGGCGGATCTGCGACACGGCCGTACGTATGGTAAGTCCCGAACGGTTGATAATCATCAGGTCGTTGTCGTCCGTAACGGCCTGTATGGAGATAAGTTTGCCGGTTTTCTCCGTCACGTTGATCGTCTTCACACCCTTACCGCCGCGGTTGGTGATGCGGTATTCGTCGAGGTCGGTACGCTTGCCGTAACCGTTTTCGCTCAGCACCAGCACGTCCTGCGTCGAATCGGGTTCCACACAGATCATGCCGATCACCTCGTCGGACTCCTCGATCGAGATGCCGCGCACACCGGCGCCGACACGCCCGATCGGGCGCACCGTCGACTCGTTGAAGCGGATGGCCTTGCCTTCGCGGGCCGCAATCATCACTTCGGCGTTGCCGCTGGTGAGCTTGGCCTCGATCAGCTGGTCGCCCTCGCGGATGACGATGGCGTTCACACCGTTCTGGCGCGGGCGCGAGTAGGCTTCGAGCTTCGTCTTCTTGATCGTACCGTCCTTGGTACACATGATGATAAAGTTGTTGTTCACATACTCGGCGTCGTTCAGGCGCTTGACGTTGATATAGGCGCGAACCTTGTCGTCGGGTTCGATCTGGATGACGTTCTGGATGGCGCGTCCCTTCGAGGAGCGTGCGCCCTCGGGGATCTCGTAGACCTTGAGCCAGTAGCAGCGCCCCTTCTCCGTGAAGAAAAGCATCGTATTGTGCATCGAAGCCACGTAGATATGCTCGATGAAGTCCTCGTCGCGCGTGGCACTGCCCTTGGCGCCGACGCCGCCGCGGTTCTGCGTGCGGTATTCGGCCAGCGGGGTGCGCTTGATGTAGCCCATGTGCGAGATGGTGATGACCATGTCGTCGTCGGCATAGAAATCCTCGGGGTTGAACTCCTCGGAGGCATAGACGATCTCCGAACGGCGCTCGTCGCCGTATTTCTCCTTGATTTCGAGCAGTTCGTCCTTGACGATCTGCATCTGCATGCCGACATTCTCCAGCACGTCCTTCAGGTGGGCGATCAGCTTGGTAAGATCGTCGCGCTCGGCGGTCAGTTTGCCGTACTCCAACCCCGTCAGGGCACGCAGGCGCATCTCGATGATGGCCGAAGCCTGGATGTCGCTCAGCTCGAAACGCTCGATCATCGCCTGCTTGGCCGCGTCGGGCGTCTGCGACGAACGGATGATGTGCACGATCTCGTCGATGTTGTCCTGTGCGATCAAGAGACCCAGCACGATATGTAGGCGCTCCTCGGCCTTGCGCAGGTCGTAACGCGTGCGGCGCACCACCACGTCGTGGCGGTGGTTGACGAAGTGCATGACCAGATCGCGCATCGGCAGCAGCTGCGGACGGCCGTTCACCAGCGCGATATTGTTCACCGCAAACGAGGTTTGCAGCGGCGTATTCTTATAAAGGGTGTTGAGCACGACGCTCGCCACGGCGTCGTGTTTGAGGATGATGATGATCCGCAGGCCGTCACGGTCGGACTCGTCGTTGATGTAGGAAATGCCGTCGATCTTCTTCTCGTTGATCATGTCGGCGATCTTCTTAATCATCTCGGCCTTGTTGATCATGTAGGGGATTTCGGTGATGACGATGCACTCGCGGCCGCTGGGGGTATGCTCGATGTCGGTCTTGGCACGCATCATGACGCGGCCGCGGCCCGTAAGCATGGCCTCCCGGACACCCTCGTAGCCGTAGATAATACCGCCCGTGGGGAAATCGGGGCCCTTGATGAAATGCAGCATCTCCTCGCCCGTGATCTCGGGGTTGTCGATATAGGCGCAGCAGGCGTCGACCACCTCGCTGAGGTTGTGCGGGGCCATGTTGGTGGCCATACCGACGGCGATACCGCTGGCGCCGTTGACGATCAGCAGCGGGATCTTGGTGGGCAGCACCGTGGGTTCGGGGATCGTATCGTCGAAGTTGAGCGTCCAGTCGACGGTCTCCTTGTCGATGTCGGCCATCACCTCGTCGGTGATCTTCTTCATGCGGGCCTCGGTGTAACGCATGGCAGCCGGCGAGTCGCCGTCCATCGAACCGAAGTTACCCTGGCCGTCGACCAGCGGGTAGCGCATCGACCACTCCTGTGCCAGACGCACCATCGCGTCGTAGACCGACGAGTCGCCGTGGGGGTGGAACTTACCGAGCACGTCGCCGACGATACGCGCCGACTTACGGGTCGGTTTGTCGGAGTAGAGGTTGAGCTCCGCGCTCATATCGTAGAGGATACGGCGGTGCACGGGCTTCATGCCGTCGCGCACGTCGGGAAGCGCACGCGACACGATGACCGACATCGAATAGTCGATGTACGCCGACTTCATCTGCTCTTCGATATTGATAGGAATGATACGTCCTGTCAAACCTGCATTCTTTTCTTCTTCAGTTAGCATCTTATCTCTTTAAAATTACAGTCTTTTAACGAACAAAAATACGATTTATTTCCGATCTGAGCAACTTTAAGCCGATAAATATCGCCTCCGCGCGGAAGATTTCCGGGACGACGCCCCGTTTTTGCCCCTTTTCCGGCGATCTGACGGCCTCAAAAAAAATTCCCGGCAGAATGACGGCGTCCGCTTGCGCGTTCCGGATCGTTTCACTACCTTTGCGGCCTCTATTCCCAAACATGGCACAGATAAACACACCCAAGGAAGTACTCGCGCTGGCTCAGAAGTCGGCAACGGGCAAAATGCAACTCCCGGCGGGCAAGACCCTCCTGCTGGCATTCCTGGCCGGCGCATACATCGCCATGGGCGGACTCTTCTCGCTGATGGCGGGGTTCGGGTTCCCCGGGGTGGCCGAAGCGCCCGGGTTGCAGCGCCTGCTCTCGGGGCTGGTATTCCCGCTGGGGCTCATCCTGGTGGTATTCGCCGGGGCGGAGCTCTTCACGGGCAACAACGCCGTGCTCGTACCCGGGGCGCTGGGCCGCAGGTACGGATGGGGCAAGGTGCTGCGCAACTGGGGGCTGGTATACGCGGGGAATTTCATCGGGGCGGCCTTCTTCGCCTATTTCCTGGTGGTGCTGCCCGGCGTACTCTCGTCGGAGCTGTGGCGCGAAGCGGCCTGCAACGTGGCGCAGGCCAAGGTCTCGATGCCGTGGCTGACGGTATTCCTGCGCGGCGTGGGCGCCAACTGGCTGGTATGCCTCGCGGTATGGCTCGGGCTGAGTACCGACGACGCGGCAGGCCGTATGATGGGGTTGTTTTTCCCGGTCATGTGCTTCGTGGTGATCGGCTACGAGCACTGCATCGCCAACATGTTCTTCATCCCGCTGGGGATGATGCTGGGCGCCCCGGTGACGGCGGCGGACATGGTCGCCGCAAACCTGGTTCCCGCCACGCTCGGGAACATCGCGGGCGGCGGCATCTTCGTCGGCGGGCTCTACTGGTACCTCAACCGGAAATAGGGGTCAATCCGCCAGCCTGAGCCACAACCGCCCGTGGCGGAAATCGAAGACCACCCGGAAGGCGGAGAAGAATTTTACGCCGAGGAAACCGTCGCCGGGGAGTTTCATCGGTTTGTCGAGCACCACGACAGGCAGCCCGCAGAAGGGGTAGCGCCCCATGAAAGTGGCTACGGCGGGCATCAGCACCCGCAGGGTCATCCCGCCCGGCGTCCGGCCTTCCACCAGATCGACAGGGGCACGCGACACGAATTTCCCGACCGCAGGCTTGAATGCGAAGAGTGCCAGCAGGTTGGCATTGCCCAGATCGACGACCAGCCGCATCGGCATCGCACGGCTGCGTCCCCGGACATCGGACAAGCGCACCGTATCCGCAACCCAAAACATCCCCGATTGCCCGTCGGCCACCAGTTCGTAGGCCTCCCACCCGTCGCCGGGTTGCGGCAGGCTCCCGAATGAGAGCGGACGGAAAATGCCGCGGCGGACATCGAGCTCGAAAATACCGGGCGCAGCCACGCTGTCGGTCGTGAAGGTATGGAGCGGGTAGAGCAGGTCGCAGGGCTTGCGTCGCCGCAGATCGACGACATAGCTCTCGCACAAACTGCGCGTATCCCCCACCCTGACCCCCGGTGCCAGTTTATAGCGGGCCGAATAGTCCGTGCCGCCGGCCATGCGGAAACGCACGGGGCGTTCGAGTTCGACGGGTTCGAAAAGCCCGGGGTGCGACCAGACCAGCGCGCTGTCGATCAGCGGAAAATAGACGCCCGATTCGAGAAACACCCGCACCGGTATGGAATCCCCTACGAAAGACGCCGCATAGAGCAGATCGCGCTCGGAGGTAAGTTCCCAAGCCGTGCCGGAAGGCAGCTGCCCGCCTGTCGGCGACGGGTCTTCCGGCGCCGCAGCCAGCGTCGCCGCGGGGATGGCGACGGACAACAGCAGCATGATCGGCCGGCGGAACATGGTCAGCGGAAGTCGATGAATTCGTACCCGGCGTAGTTATCCTTCGCAAAGGCCTTGAGCGGCGTTTCGAGGGGCTTGATGCCCAGCACCGAAACCTGCACCTGCTCGCCGTCGTAATCGTAGCGGAGCGACACGGGACGCATCGCGGCGGTATCGACCGTAAGGACGATATTGCCCGCCGAGGAGGTATTCCCCGGCGCAGGGGTCAGACGCACCACGGCACGGCCCTCCTGCTCGCCGGCGAGCGAGGCCGCATATTCGCTGCCGAGGAAATCGAAGGCATGGACGGGATTATTGAGGATATTGCGGCTGTCGCTGTCGACCACGTCGATCGTCACCTCGCGGCGGCGGTTGTCCACCTCGTAGCGCACGGCTCCGTCGCAGTAGACCTCGGCATCGCCCAGCACGAGGTAATAATTCTCCCCCTCGACGGCATAGCGCCCGCGCGTGACGTATTCGTCCGAGCGAACCTCGAACGACACCCCGTAGGCACCCAGCGCTCGGAAGCCGTCGCTGACCCCGGCCAGGATCGCGTCGGCACGGCCGGCGGCCGGAACATTATTTGCGGCAGCCGGAACATCCGCGGCAGCCGGGACTGCGGCGACGCATTGCATCGCGGAAAGCAGCAACAGGAGGGACAGGAATCGTTTCATGGCAGCATCAGAATAGGCCCAGCTCCTGCAACTTGGCTTCGAGCGAGGGCATGTCATGGAAAAGGATGTCGCGCGGCTTGGCTCCCTGCTGGCGTCCGACGATGCCGGCACGTTCGAGCTGCATCATGATGCGCCCGGCACGGTTGAAGCCCACCTCGTAGTTGCGCTGGATCATCGAGGTCGAGATATTGCCGCCCGAAACGGCGTCGCGGGCGATCTCGGCGAAGAGCGAATCGTATTTCACGGGGGCGGAGTCCTCGCTGCCCATACTCCCCGAAGAATCGCCCGTATCGGGCGTATAGTCGGGCAGCGAATAGGCCGAGGTATAGCCCTGCTGCTTCGATATATACTCGACGATGCGTTCGACCTCCTTGGTTTCGACCAGCGCGCACTGGATACGGGTCAGTTCCCCGTCCTTCGAGAAGAGCATGTCGCCGCGGCCGATAAGCTGGTTGGCCCCCGGCTGGTCGATGATCGTACGCGAGTCGATCATCTGCATCACGCGGAAGGCGATACGCGCGGGGAAATTGGCCTTGATACCGCCCGTGATGACCTTCACGTCGGGGCGCTGCGTGGCGATGATCAGGTGGATGCCGACGGCACGCGCCTTCTGCGCGAGGCGCATGACGGGCCCCTCGACCTCGCGGGCGGTCATGATCAGGTCGGCGAACTCGTCGACCACCACGACGATATAGGGCAGGTAGCGGTGCCCGTTGAGCGGGCTGAGCCGCCGGGCGGTGAATTTCTCGTTGTACTCGGCGATATTGCGCGCCCCGGCTTTCTTGCAAAGTTCCAGGCGGCTGTCCATCTCCGTGCAGAGCGAATTGAGCGTGTAGACCGCCTTCTTGGGGTCGGTGATGATGGCATCGTCCTCGGACTCCATCTTGGCGAGGAAGTGGCGCTCGATCTTGGCATAGAGCGAGAACTCGACCATCTTGGGGTCGATCATCACGAACTTGAGCTGCGCGGGGTGCTTGCGGTAGAGCAGCGAGGTGATGATGGCGTTCAGCCCCACGGACTTACCCTGTCCCGTGGCGCCCGCCACCAACAGGTGCGGCATCTTGGCCAGGTCGAACACGTAATTCTCGTTCTGGATCGTACGGCCGATCACCACCGGGAGCTCGGCCTTCGACTCCTGGAAACGCAGCGAACGCACGGCGGAGTACATCGACACCACCTGCTTGTCGCGGTTGGGCACCTCGATGCCGATGGTTCCCTTGCCGGGGATAGGGGCGATGATGCGGATACCCAGCGCCTTGAGGCTCTGGGCGATGTCGTTTTCGAGCCCCTGGATCTTCGAGATCTTGACGCCCTGCGCCTGCACGATCTCATAGAGCGTCACGGTGGGGCCGACCGTGGCCTTGATACGCTGGATGGGGATGCCGAAATTGCGGAGCGTATCCTCGATCTTGGTCTTGTTCTCGAAAATCTCCTCGTCGCTCACTTCCGAGTCGGAAACATAGTCTTCGAGCAGCGTCACGGGCGGCTTGTGGTAGTTCACGAGGTCTTTCAGCGGGTCGTAGCTCTCGGTCGGGATCGCCTTTTCATCGACCAGGCGGGCTTCGTTGGCCTCGACGGTCACGACGACGCCCCCGGCAGGAACGGGTATCTCGGTAAACGGCCCGTCGGGGAGCGGCTCCCCGGATACAGGAGCGGCAGCGGAGGGCACCCCGGCAACAGAGGGCATCCCGGCAGCCGGGGCCGGTGTCCCGACGGGGTCTTCCCCGCCCAGGGATAATTCGGTGAAAGGTTCGTCGGACACAGGCGCAGCAGGCCGGACAGCAGTGCCGGCGGCAGGACGCACCGCGGGGCGTTCCAGCTCGACAAGCCCGCTGGGGCCGATCACCAGCCGGCCTTCGGGGCGCGACAGGTCGACCTCGGTAAACTCGCCGTCGTCATCGGATGCGACGGCCTCTGCCGCCTGCGGGGTTTCGGGCACAATGGGCATGCCATCGGGGCCCAGTTCCACGAACGGATCGTCGTCCGCATCGCGGCGGGCGGCCTGCGGGGCGGCGGGAGTCCCGGCGGCAGCAGGCCCGGGAGTACGTACGGCGCGGGGCATTTCCGGCACCGGACGCTGCACGGCCAGTTCGGGTTCGGGACGGCGCACGACCACCTCGGGCTCCACCTTCACGGCAGACTCCACGGCCGGAGTGTCGGCCGACCGCCTGGCAGGCCTCTCCCCGGGATTCCCGGCGGATTCCGCGGCTACGGCAGCCGCATCCCCGGCGGCATCGGACGGTTGCCCGTGCGCGTGCACGACCTTATGTTTGACGATCTCGACGATCTTGCCGCTCTTGTCGACCATGACGTTGCCCGCACGGTTGACCTTGTTGATGAAGTTGCGGTTGATGAATACCCCCGTAAGGATCCAGCAGCCCAGCAGCAGGATCAACGTTCCCAGCACCCCGATATGCGTGCGCAGCAGCGCTGCGGTCTCGATGCCGAAGGCACCGCCCCACCCCGTCGAACTGCAAAGGCTCCACTTGTCCGAGAAGGCGAAGCCCAGCGTCAGCGAACCGAGGATCAGGATGAGGAAAAGCGAGAGGATCGAATGGTTGAACAGCAGCGGGCGCTGGCGGATGACGCGCACGCCGACGAGCACCACCATCACCGGGATCAGAATGCCGGACACGCCGAACGAGTTGTCGACCAGCAGGCGTCCCAGCCTGGCACCCGCCCAGCCGCAGAGGTTTCCGGGCTCGACACCCAGCGTGGCACGTTCCTCGGGCGAGAGCAGCAGCCCGCTCTGGTCGGCCGCCCAGGTAAAAAACGAGAACAGTACGGCCGAGGCGGCGAACACCCCGATGAAAAGCAGCAGCAATCCTGCGACCCAGCGCGCACTGTCGCTGTTGGAACGCTGGACTTTCTGCCGTCCGTTGGGGGATGAGGATGTATTTTTAGATGCCATCTGTGTTGCGCTTGATTTTTATCAAGCGAAGTTACGCATTTTTTTCGACATTTCGGAATATAGCGATGTAAAATCGGGTTCGGAAGCGAATCCGGCGCTATTAAAGTGCCCCCAAGGCCTTGCGTTCCAGGCGGAGGCGGTAGGCCTCGTCGGCAAAGGTGCGGAACGTATATTCCGCGCGGTGGGCGGGGTCGGCGTGCAGGCCGTAACGGTCGAGCAGCTGCACGACGCGGCGGGCGACGGCGGGCGAAGGGTCGACGACCGTGACGCCGCGGCCCGCGACGACACGTTCGAGGACGGGAAGCAGGAAAGGATAGTGCGTACAGCCGAGCACGATCTGGTCGGCGCCGTGGGCGAGCATCTCCGCGACGGCGGCGCGGACTGCGGTTTCGGCCTCGGGCGTAGCTTCGAGGTCGTTTTCGACCAGTTCGACGAAGCCCCGGCCGGGCGCCGTGACAAGGTCTACGCCGTCGCCGTACCTGGCCGCCGTGCGGCGGAAGAGCTCGCCGTCGAGGCTCCGTTCGGTAGCCAGTACCCCCACCACCCCGCTGCGGGTCGCCAGGCAGGCGGGTTTCACGGCCGGCTCCATGCCCACGATCGGCATGGGGGCGTATTTTTCGCGCAGGAAGTCGATGGCGGCGGCCGTGGCGGTATTGCAGGCCACGACGACCAGCTTGCACCCCTGCGCCACAAGGAAGGCGACCGCTTCGTCGGCAAGGCGCCGCACCTCCTCGCGGGGGCGCGACCCGTAGGGGCAGTTCTTACCGTCACCCAGGTAGACGAGCGACTCAGCGGGGAGCGCACGCCGCACCTCGCGCCAGACGGTCAGCCCGCCCAGCCCCGAATCGAAAACACCGATGGGTGCATTATTTGAAAGTTTATCCACGTCTTTCAGGAGTTGCAGCATATCATCGTCCGCGGCACGGCCGCGTCGTATCGTTCGCTGCGGTTTCCGCGCCCCCGGGTACTCCCGGGGCCGCAGCCGCAGGGTCTTTTCTATTTCAGGCCGAGTTGCCTCAGGATATGCTCCACGACCTGGTCGTCGGACATCGCATCGCAGTCGACGACCAGATGCGCCTGCGCATAGAAGGGTTCGCGCACGGCCATATCGCGTTCCATGAAAGCGACCAGTCCGGCATCGTCCAGCCCCCGCAAGCGGGGACGTTTCCGGCGTCCGTAGGGGCTCAGGCGGCGGGCGATTTGCTCCGCAGTGCGGTGCAGGAAGACGGTATGCCCCACGCCGTTCATGCGCTGCATGTTATCGCTCCAGGTGGGGAGCCCCCCGCCCGTCGAGACCACCGTTTCGCCGCCTGCGGCGATCGCCCGTTCGAGCGCTTCGCGCTCCGCTTCGCGGAACCGCGCCTCGCCTTCATAACGGAAGACATCGGCGACGGAGGCTCCCGCCTGCTCCTCGACCAGCGCATCGGTATCCACGAAGCCGACGCCCAGCCTGCGCGCCAGCTTGCGCCCGAGGGTGCTCTTGCCGCATCCCATGTAACCGACCAAAAAGAGGGGTTTCATCGCCGGCAGGTCAAAACAGGTTCAGTTGTTCGGGGTCGATCACCTCGTCGGCATCGCCCCGGGCGCGTTCGATCTCGAACTCCACCCCGCCGGAAACAGCCGCAGCGTCGCCGGCACCGGCATCCGCCGCCCCGTCATCCGCCCCGCCGCCGGAGAGCAGGCCGTCGGGAATCTCCCCGGCATCGCCGTCGTCCGAAGGTTCGGGCTCGGGCGGCAGTTCGGGTTCGATGAAGCGCAGCGTAGCGACCTCGTAGGTCGTCAGGCGCTTGCCCTTGGCGCGGTGGCTCTTGACGCCGACGAATTCGTCGACGTCGACCTCGTCCGCGGGACGCGACGCATGCGCCCCCTTGTAGGTGATTTCGAGTTTGGCGCCCGTGCGTTCCGTCACGGCGACCAGGTCGGCCTGTCCGTCCTCGTCGAGGAAGAACTGCATCTTGTCGCTCATCTCGGCCGTGAAGCGCTTCATGTAATAGAACTGCTGCGAACGGTCGTAGTAGCAGACGCTGTAAACGCGGTCGGGCTCATAGCGGCTCACGCGCACGGTCTCGTCGGGGAAATGCTGCCCGAGGTCGTAACCCGTGATATAGTACTGGTTCTTCGACGTCCAGACGATGATCCGGTCGTCGCCCTTGAACTCGCCCAGCAGCTTGCCGCGGCCGTCGGCGTTCAGGCGGCGGACATCCTCGTCGAACCAGACGTTCTGACCGCCGAGCGTCGAGGTGCCTCGCTCCTTGAGGACGATCTTGTGGATGCCGTAGCGCGAGAAGAGGTTGCCCTGGCTCTGGCGCCCCTTGATGGCGAGGGTCGAGAAATCGAGGTCGACGATCACCTTCTTGAGACGCGGACGGGGCTTGAAGTAAACCTTCAGCACCTCGGCCTCACCATTCGGATTGACAGACATATAGAGTATCTCGCTCTTGGGCGTGCCCTTGGTGATGTCGTACTCCTTGTCGCGCGTGATGGCCTTGATAGCGCAGCGCTTCATCATGATCGGGCCGTTCTTGCCGTCGCGGTACAGCACGTTGTAGATCGTGCGCTCGTCGTTGCGCTTGAAGACCCCGATGTAGTAGATGCCCTTCTCGAAGAAGGCCTTGTCGCTCACCTTGGTGATGACGTAGCGGCCGTCCTTCGTGAAGACGATCACGTCGTCGATGTCCGAGCAGTCGCATACGAATTCGGCGTCCTTCATCGACTTGCCGATGCCGAAGAAGCCCTCGGCGCGGTCGACGTAGAGCTTGGCATTGGTCACGGCGACCTTCGTGGCCTCGATGTTGTCGAACTCACGCAGCTCGGTGCGGCGCTCCTTGCCCTTGCCGTACTTGTCGCGGATACGCTCGTAGTAGGCCACGGCGTACTCGGTGAGATGGTCGAGGTCGTACTGCGTGGCCTTGATGTCCTCCTCGATCTGACGGATCTCGTTGTCGGCCTTGTCGCTGTCGTAACGCGAGATGCGGATGAACTTCAGTTCCGTCAGGCGCTGCACGTCGGAGAGCGTGACCTCGCGGCGCAGCCGTTTCTTGAACGGTTCGAGCCCCTTGTCCACGGCGGCGTAGGCCTCTTCGCGGCTCTTGCAGCCCTCGATGAGCTGGTAGAGCTTGTTCTCGATGAAAATGCGTTCGAGCGACGCGGCATGCCAGGCTTCGTTCAGTTCGCCGAGCCGGATCTCCAGCTCGCGTCCCAGCAGCCACTTGGTATGCTCGGCCGAGCGGCGCAGGATTTCGCTCACGCCCAGGAAATGGGGTTTCTCCTCCCAGATGACGCAGGCGTTGGGAGAGATCGAAACCTCGCAGTCGGTGAAGGCGTAGAGGGCGTCGATGGTTTTGTCGCTCGACTCGTCGGGCGAAACCTGGATGATGATTTCGACCTTGTCGGCCGTATTGTCGTCGACCTTCCTGATTTTGATCTTGCCCTTGTCGTTGGCCTTGATGATCGAATCCTTGATCGACTCGGTGGTCGTGGTATAGGGGATTTCGGTGATGGCGAGCGTGCGTTTGTCGATCTTCGAAATCTTGGCGCGCACCTTCACCGCCCCGCCCCGCAGGCCGTCGTTATAGCGGCTCACATCGGCCATGCCGCCCGTCGGGAAGTCGGGATAAAGCTGGAATTCGCGCCCCTCGAGGTGTGCGATGCAGGCATTGATGAGCTCCACGAAGTTGTGGGGCAGGATCTTCGACGCCAGCCCCACGGCGATGCCGTCGGAGCCCTGCGCCAGCAGCAGCGGGAACTTGATCGGCAGCGTGACGGGCTCCTCCTTGCGGCCGTCGTACGACAGCATCCACTCGGTGGTTTTCTTGTTGAAGACCACTTCGGAGGCGAACTTCGACAGGCGCGCCTCGATGTAACGCCCCGCGGCGGCCTCGTCGCCCGTGAGGATATTGCCCCAGTTACCCTGGCAGTCGATCAGCAGGTCTTTCTGCCCCAGCTGCACCAGTGCGTCCTTGATCGACGCATCGCCGTGCGGGTGGTACTGCATGGTCTGTCCCACGATGTTGGCCACCTTGTTGTAGCGTCCGTCGTCGACGACCTTCATGGCGTGCAGGATACGCCGTTGCACGGGTTTGAGGCCGTCCTCGACATGGGGTACGGCGCGTTCGAGGATCACGTACGAAGCGTAGTCCAGGAACCAGTTCTTATACATGCCCGTCAGTTTGCGCACGCCCCCTTCGTCCTGCGTCAGGCGGTCGAACTTGCCCGCCCTGGCCGGGGCGTCGGCGGCAGGGGCCGCGTCGGCCGCATCGCCGGCGGTCTGAGGGGTCGGGGCCTCTTCGTTGAGCGGCTCGTCCCGCCCGATGGTATCTTTTTCTTCTGCCATATTGCTTAGTTGATTGCGAGATCCTGCTCGACGATGTCCTCCTCGATGCGCAGGTTGTCGATGATGAAGCCCTGCCGTTCGTAGGTGTTCTTGCCCATGTAGAACTCGAGCAGGTCGTGGATCGGGTCGTCCTTGGTGATACGAACCTTGTCCAGGCGGATATTCTCGCCGATGAATTCGCGGAACTCGTCGGGCGAAATCTCACCGAGGCCCTTGAAGCGCGTGATCTCGGCATTGGCGCCGCAGCGTCCGACGGCCTTCTGCCGCTCCTCCTCGGAGTAGCAGTAAAACGTCTCCTTCTTGTTACGCACGCGGAACAGGGGGGTTTGCAGCACGAACAGGTGCCCCTGGCGGATCACGTCGGGGAAGAACTGCAGGAAGAAGGTCATCATCAAAAGGCGGATGTGCATGCCGTCGACATCGGCATCGGTGGCGATAATCACCTTGTTGTAGCGCAGGTTGTCCATATCCTCCTCGATATTGAGCGCAGCCTGAAGCAGGTTGAACTCCTCGTTCTCGTAGACCACCTTTTTGGTCAGCCCGTAGCAGTTGAGCGGCTTGCCGCGCAGCGAAAAGACGGCCTGCGTGCGCACGTCGCGGCTCTTGGTGATCGAACCCGAGGCCGAGTTGCCCTCGGTGATGAAGATCATCGACTGTTCGGCCAGCTCGTGCTTGTCGGTGCGGTGTATCTTGCAGTCGCGCAGTTTCTTGTTGTTGAGCGAAACCTTCTTGGCCGTCTCGCGCGCCTTCTTCTGGATGCCTGAGATGGCTTTGCGCTCCTTTTCGTTCTCGACGATCTTCCGCTGGAGCACCTGCGCCGTCTCGGAATGCTTGTGCAGGTAGTCGTCGAGGTGCTTGCCCAGAAAATCGACGACGAAATTGCGCATCGACACGCCCGGCTCGATCTCCTTGGAGCCGAGTTTGATCTTGGTCTGCGATTCGAAGACCGGGTCGGTGACCTTGACCGAAATAGCGGCGATGATCGACGTGCGGATGTCCGACGGATCGTAGTCCTTGTGGTAGAACTCCTTGACGGTCTTGGCGATGGCCTCGCGGAAAGCCGCCTGGTGCGTACCGCCCTGCGAGGTGTACTGGCCGTTGACGAACGAGAAATAGCTCTCGCCGTAGCCCGTGCCGTGGGCGATGGCTACCTCGATGTCGTCGCCCGAAAGGTGGATCGGCGCATAGAGCGGCTCCTCGGTCATGTTTTCGTTGAGCAGATCCAGCAGGCCGTTTTTCGAAACGTAGCTGTTGCCGTTGAAATTGAACGTCAGCCCCAGGTTCAGGTACGTATAGTTGCGCACCATCTGCTCGACGTATTCGAGGTTGTAGGCATACTCGCCGAAGACCTCCTCGTCGACGCGGAACGAGATGAAGGTGCCGTTTTTCTCGCGCACGCCGCTCTCCCACTTGTCGCTCACCTCGAGCCCCTTGGCGAAGGTCACCGTGCGGGCCTCGCCGTCGCGTACCGAACGGGCCGTGAACTCGCCGGAAAGCATGTTGACGGCCTTGACGCCGACGCCGTTCAGGCCGACGGTCTTCTTGAAGGCCGAGCCGCCGTACTTACCGCCGGTGTTCATCTCGCTGACGGCCGCCGCGAGCGATTTGAGGGGGATGCCGCGGCCGTAGTCGCGCACCGACACCACCTTGTCCTCGATCGAAATGTCGATCTGGCGGCCGGCCCCCATGATGAATTCGTCGACCGAATTGTCCACGACCTCCTTGATGAGGACGTAAATGCCGTCGTCGGCCTGCGTGCCGTCGCCCAGCTTGCCGATATACATGCCGGGGCGCAGACGGATATGCTCCCGCGGCGAAAGCGTAACGATGACGTCGTCGCCGTAGCTGTCGTTAGGATTGGTATTGAGTAAATCTGCCATAGTCTATTTTCGGTTTCGGATCTGGGCAAGGGCCGCGCTCATGGCGTCGTGCACCTCCTCCATCAGCACGTGCGTCTCGGTCGAGACGACCTTCGCGGCCGGTACGGGGGGCAGCACGCGGATGGTGATGCGGTTGCCCCAGTTGAACATCGCGTTCTTGCGGATAAGCGTCTTGGTGCCGTCCAGCACCACGGGGAGTATCTCCACGCCCGCCTCCCGGGCCAGCGTGAAGGCGCCCGCCTTGAAGCGGTGTATCTCGCCGTCCTTGGAACGCGTACCCTCGGGGAAGACGGCCACCGAAGCGCCGCGCGAAATCCACAGTTTGCCGTCGCGCACCATCTGCTCCAGCGCCTCGGAGGCGCGGCCGCGGTTGATGCAGATGTCGCCGTGGAGGATGAGGTACTGCCCGAAGAAAGGCGTCTTGAAGACCTCGCGCTTGGAGACCCAGCGGAAATTGAGCGGGATGTAATAGAGCGTCGGAATGTCGATCACCGTATTATGGTTCAGCACGATGACGTAGCTTTTCTTCCGGTCGACATGTTCGAGCCCCTCCACACGCTGCCGCCAGCGGGGCGGGATGGCGAAGAAGGTGCGCACCAGGATGCGCGACAGCTCGTGCACCACGCGGCGGCCCTTGTCGAAGGGATAGCACACGACCAGCGCCAGGGCCGACAGGATCATGAAGAAGGTGCACAGCAGCACCAGGAAGATATAATAAACCGCGCTTATCATAGTTTCAGCATTTTTTGCCGGGCATTCCCGCCCCGCCGTGCCTGCCCTGCTGCCGGATCGCGTCGGAAACGGCATGGCGGAGCGTTCGGAATCACATCGGGGGACAATGAGCCATAATAATTCAATCTGCAAATTTAGGAATTATTCGCGGGATTCCAGCCTCGCGGCGCACGATTTTTCAACAAAATTTCGACGACACCTATTTTATCGGGGACAGCCCTCCCCCGCTTTCCGCGACGCAGAAAGCGTACGCCGACAACTATACAAAGGCGGAATGCTGACGGGGGTGCGGGACGCGGCAGCCGGCCGGTCGCCGCAGGTAATAGGCAGCAAAGCGGGAGATTCCGTTTTGAATTTCCTGCCTTTTTTATAACTTTGTGCCATACATATTAGCGAAAGCTATTGTTTTTGGGTAGATAAAACGACCAATTTTAACGAAGCCAAGAAAACAGTAGTATTCCCGCGTCACGCGCGGGCTCTACCTGTTTGGCTTCGGGTGCTTGGTCGTACCCATCTACCGACAGAGGGGAGTCCGCGTTTTTTCATGCATGAACGGCCGCCCCTCCCCGGGAAAGGATAATTTTTTTCGTAAAATTTAGTACTATGTATTGCAAAGTACAAATATTTTTACATATCTTTGCCTCGTCAACTAAAATGCAGTGCAGATTACAAACAACGACAGAATAGTATGAAAAAACTTATCTTCCTCATCGTAATACTGGCGCTGGCCGCCGCAAACGCATTCGCAGCCCGCATCTATCCGGCCGAGGGCCGCGTGGTGGACGAACAGGGACAGGCCGTGGAGTACGCTACGGTCGTGCTGCTGAAAGGCAGCGACCAGGTGGCGGGCATGGCCACCGACGACACGGGCCGCTTCGTGCTGAAAGTGCCTTCGGGCGAGTATACCCTGTCGGTACAATACCTCGGGTTCGACCCCGTCGTGCGGCAGGTGCGGGTCGAGGAGAACAACGACCTGGGCGAGATCGTGATGAAAAGCTCGGCGACCCGGATCGAAGGCGTGGTGGTCAAGGCGCAGCTTATCCGCCGCGAGGCCGACCGCTTCGTAGTCGACGTAGCCAACGCCCCGGCGGCGATCGGCAAGGACGGCATCGAGCTGCTGGAACGCGCTCCGGGCGTTTGGCTCGACGACGAGAAGATCTCGATAAACGGCAAGTCGGGCTCGAAGGTCTATGTCAACGACCGCGAACTGCGCATGGAGCCCGAGCAGCTGCTCACCTACCTGCGCTCGCTGCGCGCCGAGGAGATCCAGAAGATCGAGGTCGTACCGACGACGGGCGCCGACTACGACGCCGATTCATCGGGCGGCATCATCAGGATCACGCTCCGCAAGCGCCGCGAGAACGGGTTGGACGGATCGCTGTCGATGCGCACCACACAGAACGGGCGCCACCACTTCTATACGCCGAGCGGCAACATCAACATCCACACGGGGCGCCTCGACCTCTATGCCTCGGCATGGGCCGACCTGGGAAAGGACACGGCCGTCTCGGACGAACACACCGACTACACCACGGGCGACACGAACCTCACGTCCCATTCGGAAATCACCGAACGCGACCGCAACTTCGGCGGCAGCATCGGCTCGGTATTCGAAATCAACCCCAAGCACAGCATCGGCGCCGAGTTCGAATACTGGCGCAACAACGAAAAGGGCCCGAACGACTCCTATACCGACTTCACGGACGCGGGCGTCGTGACCCGTACGCAAAGCCGTTACGACACGCGCAACATCCGCAACAACTATTCGGCGACGTTCAACTACATCTACAAGCTTGACACGCTCGGGTCGACGCTCAAGCTGCTGGCCGACTACACGCGCCGCGAAACGGAGGCCGGCAACGACAATTTCAGCCGCATCACCTCCCCCACCACGGCCGTCGACTCGACCTACCGCGACAACTCGTCGAGCCTCTACGACATCACGACCGCCACGCTGGCCCTCGACAAGAAATTCTCGCCCCGCTGGTCGCTGCGCGCAGGCGCCAAGTTCACCTACAACGACATGCACAACGACGCGCTCTACGAATACGTGAAGGACGGCGCGTGGGTGTGCAACGACAACCAGAGCTTCACGATCAACTATACGGAGAACATCGCGGCGGCTTACGGCATCGCCTCGGCCAACCTCGGGCGCTGGAGCCTCGTGGCAGGGCTGAGGGGCGAATACACCCACACCCGGGGCAAGGGCAGCGACATCTCGCAGAACTACTTCAGCCTCTTCCCCAACGCGAACGTCTCCTATGCCCTGACCAAAGACGGGGCCTACTCGCTCATCGCCCAGTATGCCCGCACGATCGAGCGCCCGCGCTTCTGGAGCCTCAACCCGCAGCGGTTCCAGATCTCGGACTACACCTACCAGACGGGAAACCCCGAACTCGACCCGGCTTACAAGCAGGACATCAGCCTGACGCTGGTGCTCAAGCACAAGTACACCCTCACGGGCGGCATGACGATCCAGCGCGACGAGATACAGCAGACGATACGCCCCGACGCGGACGACCCGGCGCGCCTGTGCCTGGCGTGGACAAACTTCGACACGACGAAAAACTATTACCTCACGGCCAACGCACCGTTCCAGTTCACCAAATGGTGGACGCTGAACCTCAACCTCACCTACATCCGGCAGGGGCAGCGCATCGACGAGCACAGCGCCGAAAAACATTACAACTTCTATTTCGTAAACAGCTCGACGACCTTCTCGCTGCCCGCGAAATTCTACATCGACCTGTCGTACCGGTTCCAGAGCCGCATGGACTTCGGCAACTGCTGGGTAAAACCGCTCCATTTCCTGAACGCAGGGATCAAGAAGCGTTTCGGCGACAAGTTCACCGCCTCGTTCTCGGTGCGCAACCTGATCGAGCGCCCGCAGCACATCGGTGCCCGCGGCGACGGGTTCGTGCGCATGGTCGACGTCAAACAGCAGTGGAACGACCGCAGCTTCACGATCGGGGTGACCTACAACTTCAAGTCGGGCAAAACCTTCAAACGCAAGGCGGTCGAAGCAGGTTCGGCCGATGAGAAGAACCGCCTGTAAAGCTCCCGGGGCAGCATCACGGGACACACGACCCGGATCGCATGACCCGAAACACAATATCCCGGAACGTACACAGCACCGCGGCACACAACATCCCCAAACGTGCACAGCAGGACACAGCATCGCGGGATACAACCCGGATCGCGTGACGGGGAACACAGCAACCCGAAAAGCAGCATCCTGAAACGCCCCCTCCCGACCAGTCGGCCGGGAGGGGGCGTTTGTCCGGTTGCCAAAGGCCGGCAGGGAAAGGCAGACGGCAATTGCAGGATGCAGTTAAAAAAAAATAAAATAGTATTTAATCGACTGAATAATTGTAAAATAAATTATTTATCCGTATATTGGATTTAAATTATTTCACAAATACAAACCCAAAAACACATTGCATCCCTGCTCATCTCGCATCTGAAAATAAAAAAACAACATCCTTCCGGAATACCCGGATCATAGCAGGCCGGATTCCGGCCTGTGCAACAAACCGGTCGTGCGGCGACTCCCGGCTCAAACCGGATTCGGGTTTTTGACGGGCGATTGCGGGTTTTCATAACGAAAATCGGTACTACACAGTAAATTGCAACTAAAACAAGGTCGACCATGTTACGAAAAATTTTCGGGCTGCTCATTTTCCCGATTCTGGGTGCTTCCGTCCATACTTATGCCCAGGAGGAGTATGACCAGCAAATTTTCCAATACATCAACCAGGAAAAATGGTTCGATGCCAAATCCCTTTACGACACCCGCCACGACGACCTGTCCGAGGTTATCCGCCTGATTTCCGGCGCATTCCTGGGAGCATATTTCAACAGGCCGGCCGAAGGGGTGGCCGCTGTCGAAGAGCTGCTGGCCAAATACGGCGGACAGCTCGGGGGACAAGCCGTCATGTACAGGATGCTGATGGCCAAAAACCTCGCCTCCTTGCGCGCCTATGCGAAAATGGACTCCGTATTCACCTATATGCTGGCCTACGACGCCCCCTACCTCGACGACCAGACCCGGAAGGGGATCGCCTCGGGGCTGGAGCAATGCCGGAAAATTGCCAGGCTGCCCCGGATAGAGGTGATCGACCGCTCGCGGGAGGGTTCCCCCGGCACGGTCGGCATGGAGTTGGAGGACGGCCTATTTTACCTGAACGCAGGCTATTGCGGCAAAAGCGTGAAAACCCTGTTGGATATCGGGGCCGAATATACTTCGATAGACCAGAGCCTGGCCGACGAACTGGGTGTCCGGATATTTCAGGATTCACTGCGGATGTCCCCGGCATCTTACATGAAACTGGGAATTCTCGACTCCCTGCAAATCGGATCCATCACCCTCAAAAACGAGATTTGCTGTGTCTTCCCCGACGGTCTGGCGGCACGGAATCGGGAAGCGACCGCCGATTCGGGCATCACACGGATCCGGGCGATGCTGGGGATTTCGACGCTGAGGAAGCTGTCGGCCCTGACCGTGGATGTAGAGCACGGAACCATCACGTTCGACACCGGGAAGCAACCGCAAACCGGGATTGCCAACTTCATGCTGAAAGACAACATCCCCTACCTGTGGCTGGAACTGAACGGTATCCCGGCAATGATGCACTGGGACACGGGGATGAACGCCAAACCCCGCTTATCGGGCAAGTTCTATGCGGAACACGCATCGTCGCTCCCGGAACTGGGTTCTGTCCGCAAGGGGTCGGAAATAACCGCGGCCGGGGCAGCGGAATACCGTTACCATGCACTCGGCGGCATTTGCGCGAAGATAGGATCGCGGGAGGTGATCCTGCCGGAGGTGCGGGTCGTTTTCGACACGGAGGACATGCATACGGCGGAGGTGCCCGGTTATGACGGGCAGATGAACAACATCGTCGATGTGCGCCGGATACGGATCGACTTCGAAAATATGTGCGTGACGATGGAATGACGGCACCCGGATAACGGAAATGAAATTCAGATGTGAGGCTATGAATCGGACAGCAGTAATTGTTATAACCTGTATTACGGCCGGATATTTTACAGGCTGCGGCGCACCACAATCTGCGGATCATCGTATTGACGAGAGCCGGGCTACTACAATTAAAATAGCCACAAGCAACGACACGCCGGATTTGGACAGCATTGTCCGCAACCATAAATTCACCCGCCTCGAGACATCGGAAGAATGCCTTGTCGGCGAAGTATATAAATTATCATGCCGGAATAAAAAGTACTACATACTGGACCGGCACCTGCAAAAAGCCCTGTTCGTATTCGACGAAGAGGGTAAATTCCGCAATCGTATAGGACGCAGAGGCCGCGGCCCCGGAGAGTTTATCGAACCGACGGATTTCATCGTATCAGACTCGACCGTAACGGTGTTCGACATGTTCGGCCATAAACTTCTCTATTACAATCCCGACGGAACATTTATAAGATCGGTACGCCTGCCCTACTCAATTTATGAGATAGAGTCGGGCGGCGACGGTTCTGCCATTTATGCCGTCGGCGGGGATAATTCCAAATGCGATTCGCTGAAAAACTACGAATTGCTCGAGATAGGCCCCGAGGGGGATATTCGGGCAAAAGTCTATAAAAACAAGTACTCGATGGATTTCAGCAACAAATACGATTTGCAGGGCTTCGACGAAGATGTTATCTACAAAAAGGCATTCCGGCCGGCAGTATACATGCTCCGGGATAAAAAATTATATGCAAAATATATTTTCGACATTCCTTCCCATGCGCTTCCCGGCGACTATGAAAAACTGTGCAGGGGCAATTTCGAAAGGTTTATAAAACAATACAGGGGCGAATACACCTATTTCAACGGTCAATTCTGGGAGACAGACCGTTATGCAGGAATCGGCATCACCGCCAAACGCATGCCCTACCTGGTGGTTTACGACAAGGATACGCACCGTACCATACGGGTGCGGGATTAAAGTAATGTAACGACTTGATTTATATGGTAGTTACATTTTTGTATAGGAGAGTAGGTAACGAGAAGGCAACGGTTTGTTTTCAGCTTCTTGCGCTCAAATACCGCATTTCAAATAACCTATCGCAAGATACGAAAAATTTTCGAGATGGGCAAATTAGGCAGGGTCAACCGGCGAGTGCAATTTTAAGAAATTAGTTTAAAGAACTTTTTTAGACGAAGAAAATTTTAATTTTCCCGATGTCTTCTGTTCATTGTATTGCACTTGTTTAATAAACTCTTCCGTTAACACAAAGAAATCTGCCCCATTCAGTATATATTGCCTGATGGTTTATTCTGATTTTCAATTGCCCCTTTTCTGTCAGGGGAAGCATATGAATCGACAAAACATACTTTTGTACCGATAGTTTTTGCAATTTTCTTATGACAAAAGAATTCGCTGCCATGGTCGCTGTGTCGCAATGGTCGGGGATGGCATCAACGACAGTGCGGTGCTGGCGCAGGCCGATCTGGGCATTGCCATGGGGCAGGGGAGCGACATTGCGATCGACGTGGAGAAGGTCACGATTCTTTCGTCCGACCTGACGAAGATCGCCGCGGCGGTCCGCCTTTCGGCCGCGACCGTGCGCACCGTTCGGCAGAACCTTTTCTGGGCGTTTATCTACAACCTGATCGGCGTGCCTGTCGCCGCTGGCGTGCTCTATCCGCTGACCAGGTTTCTGCTCAATTCGATGCTCGTCGGGGCCGCCATGGCCCTGAGTAGTGTGAGCGTTGTGGCCAATAGCCTGCAGCTGAGTACAAAACGGCTCGGCACGAAAGCCGTCCATAAAATAAATACAGAATTTATAACCAAAAAAACAAACAGCCATGAAAAAAGAGTATCGTATCGAAGGAATAATGTGCAACCACTGCCGGATGCATGTCGAAAAGGCCCTGAACGGCATCGAAGGTCTCCGTGCCGTTGTTACTCTCGATCCTCCTGCCGCGACGGTCGAATTCACTGGGCGGGAGCCGGAGCTGGCCGAATTGCAGCGGGTGCTGGGCGAAGATTATAAGATCACGGAGCGTTGAAACCCCGGTCTCGGAGCGGCCGCTATCCATCTATAAAGGTATTGCGGCTCCTGAAAACCCCTAAAATTAGGTATTGCCGTTCCCGGCGTAATGTCGTTTCTTTGTATTACTAAAATCTGCCGAGACGCTGCGGGACGGCCCGTTGCGCCGAATGCGGAAAACGAAGAAAAAATTCAAACCGATTATGAGACATTTCGTTTATTGTGCGGCGCTTGCAGCCGCCGTATTTTTCCTTGCTGGGTGCGGCAGGAACCCGAATAAAAAGAACGCTTCGGAGACTCAAACCTCAGAAACGCAGAGTTCCGTCATGGAGGTCGATAACCTGCTCGCCGATGCTGAGAAGTTGACCGGCGGCAAGGTGACGGTCGAGGGCGTCTGCACGCATATCTGCCGCCACGGGGGCCGCAAGATTTTCCTAATGGGAACCGACGATACGCAGGTGATCCGCATTGAAGCCGGAGAGAAGATCGGCAGCTTCAAGCCCGAATGCGTGAACAACGTCGTGCGGGTGACGGGCACGCTGGTCGAAGACCGGATCGACGAGGCTTACCTTGCCGAGTGGGAGCTGCGGCTCAAGGACCAGATCGCCCGGCAGCACGGCGAGGGCGAAGCCGGATGCAGCGCCGAACATCAGGCCCGCGGCGAATCGGTTGCCAGCAGCACCGAAAAGCGTATCGCCGACTTCCGTGCCCGTATCGCCGACCGCAAAGCCAAAGAAGGCAAGGAATACCTTTCGTTCTACCATGTGGACGGCGGGAGTTATGAAGTTTTGAAATAAGAAGTTTTGCACGTCATGGGGACACGGTCGTTTATGTCCGCCGTGAGGAAATGGAGCAGGCCCGTTCACCGCGACCTCTCCTTTTTCTTTTCGGGCGTACTGCTGATTTATGCGGTTTCGGGCTTCATGCTCAACCACAAACGCGATTTCAATTCCGATTATTCGGTGCGCCGGACCGAGCTGGTCTTCGCACAGGAGATACCGCGCGCCGAGCAGGAGTGGACCCGTGCGCGGGCCGAGGAACTGCTCCTGCGCGTCGGCGAGGAGGGCAATTACCTGAAACATTACTTTCCCGAACCGGACCGGTTGAAAGTCTTTATCCGGGGCGGCAGTTCGCTGACGGTCGATCTGGCGTCGGGACACGCCGTCTACGAGTCGATCCGCAAGCGGCCCGTGCTGAGCAGTCTGAACCGGCTGCATTACAATCCGTCGCGCTGGTGGACGGTCTTTTCGGATGTCTTTTTAGCGGGATTGATCGTAATCGTGCTTTCCGGGCTGGTGATGATGCGCGGCCCGAAAGGATTGCGGGGCCGCGGAGGCGTCGAGCTGATCGCGGGGATTCTGATTCCGCTGCTGTTTATTTTCCTGACCTGATCCGGGAAACTGCGTGTGATAAAAGGGCGGACGTCGAAAACGTCCGCCCTTCTCTTGCGTATGGGTTTGTTGTCATCGTTTTGCCGTGCCGAATACCAGCAGCGGGACGAAGAGGAAGAGTCCGAACAAGACGACGCCGACGGTCTGCCAGAGCCGTCCGCCGGGCGATCTGCGGCGGATGAGCGCATAGAACGCGCCGAGCACGAGTCCCAGCCAGAGGGCCTGAAACGACACCTCCGCAATCCGGGGCTTTACGTAGCCGTCCAGCGGCGAGGTGAACGACAGTTCGAAGGGAAACAGGTATTTTGCGTACTCGGCCCATGCCTGCGGTTTCTCTTCGGGGCGGTATTCGTCCGCCAGTGAATAGTCGCGGGCGTTCACGGCGACATAGCGTTTCGATTCGGCGCCTTGGATGGTGACCGTCCAGTAGAACATGTCGCCGATGATCATCATGTTCTCCCGTGTGGGGCCGAATTTCCCGACGGGAATCTCGTGCAGTTTGTAATCCTCCGCACCGAGCGTATAGAAACGCTTTTCGCTGTCCACCAGAAAACCGAGACTTTTGCGGTCGGCGAACTCCGTGACGAAAATCTGGCCGATTTGCAGCGAGTCCGCAACGTCGGTACGGCGCACGAACGGGCGGCCGCGGACCTGCTTCATGTGGTAGACGCGCAGCGCGTCGTCCACCAGCAGGTAGCCGTTGTCGTACCGCTTGCGCGTCGAGGGGTTGCCGGAGACGACGCGGGCCGGGAACGAAAATCCCTTGTCCCGCAGGACTTTGGTGAATGCCGCGCTCTTCTTTTGGTCGATGGTGTTGGTCTCCATATCGACGAACTCGATTCCCTCGCCGGTGATGCGGAACACGTCCGTCGCCGGTTCTAAATCGATGCGGTCGGGCATCGATTCCAGCAGTTGATAGACCGTCGGTCTGCGGCGGTTGATTTCGCCGGGCGACGTGCGGAACATGAAGTTCGTGCGCTCCACGTCGCGCGATTCGACCGCCACGCCCTCGATTTCGGACGGAAACCTCCCTTCGGCGGCGAGTTGGCGGTAATAGAACGTCGGCAGGATACTATCGAACTGCTGCTGGGTGTAGGTGTTGCCCTGCAGATCGCGTCCGGCGACGTTGTTTTCGCGGTCGAAATCCACCGATGCGAATCCGTGCGTCACGCAGCTGTAGAGCGTGAACGGCGACCACGAAGGCGATGCGAACACGAACGCGTAGCACCACGGCAGCAGCCATGCCAGCAGAAGCGCCGCAAGGAGGATTATTCCGGTTTTGATACTCTTTATCATAGATTTGTCGTTTTGCGGGTTAATCCTGACATCCCTGCTTGAAACGGTATACCGAAAGCAGCGGGAAGAACAGCGAACATACCAGCAGCAGCGCCAGCCACGGCAGCATGCCGTCGTAGGCCTGCGGGGTGTCGGAGAGGAAGAAGATCCGGCAGACGCCCACGGCGATCAGCAGATTCGCCAGCCGCCGTTTCCATGTGGGTTCGAGACAGATCCATGCCGTCAGCAGGTAGAGCGTCAGCCCGGCCAGATACCACGGCAGCGCCGTCAGCAGAATCCGCGCGACCAGTTCGGGCGCCAGCAGGGCGTGGAAGTACCCCCACAGCACGGCGGTTTGCACGATGAACAGCAATGCCAGCGCTCCCAGCCCGATGCCTGACATCAGCAGAATCATCTTCCACTGTGGAAAGGGCAGGTGAAGCGTCAGCTTCAGCCGTTTCTGGGCCATTTCGGGGACGAACTGAACCACTGCGAGCAATACGCCCAGCAGGGCCGGCAGGTATTGGAGAATGTCGATGAAGACAACTTCCTTTTCGAGCATCACCTCCCAGACGTGCGCCGCACCCTTGAAGGTTATCACCCGTTGGACGCGCAGCAGCGCATAGGCGGTGGCTCCGAAGAGGAACAATGCGCTCAGCGGATAGAAGCAGCGCATTTTGATCCACTCTTTGTAGAATATGGCTTTGATCATAATTCGGGTTTAGTATTTTCCGGTCAGTCCGATGAAAGCGTCTTCGAGGTTCAGCGTTTCGCCGCGCAGGTCGCTGCAGACAATGTCCGCGCGCTCCAGCACGCCCTGTACCGTCGCAGGGGAGTCGAACGAATAGAGTTCGGCGCGCCCGTTCACGACGCTCGGGTGGTAGAGGCCGTCGCCGGCAGGGATCGTGACGTCGGCGCCCGGCGTGAAGGTGTATCGCCGGAACGTACCGAGCAGTTCGCCGACGGGCATCTGTACCAGAATGCTTCCGTAATCCATGATGATACAGTCGTCCACGAGCTTTTCCATGTCCTGAATGATGTGCGAGGTAAGGAAAACGGTCTTCTCCTCGCTCTGCGCATAGTCGCGCAGGTATTCTACGAACAGGCGGCGGTAACCGGGGTCCAGTCCCATCGAGAAGTCGTCAAGCACGAGCAGATCGGCGTTCTGGGCGAGAATCAGCCCTAAGGCCACCTGCGAACGCTGTCCGCACGACATGCGCGAGATGCGCTGCCGGGGCGCCACCTTCAGCATTTCCATCAGTCCGTAATAGGCGTCGCGGTTCCAGCGGGGATAAAACCGCGCATAGAACCGTTCGATCTGCTCGATGGTCATGAAGGCGTACTGCACGTGTCCCTCGATCAGCAGGGCGATCCGGGCGCGGGTTTCGGGCCGCATCGTGCGGATATCCTCGCCGAAGATCAGACACTGTCCGGCGCGCGGTTGGAGATAGCCGCTCAGAATGTTGATGGTCGTGGTTTTTCCGGTGCCGTTTTTACCCAAAAGTCCGAGGATCCGCCCGCGCGGAACCTCGAAACTCAGGTCTTTGTATATCAGCCGCTCCCCGTAACAATGGGTGAGGTTGCGGCATTCGATGACAGAATCGGTCATAAAGAATGGTCGTTCTTCCGGCTTACTTGATCAGCGACGCCTTCGTATTGGACTCGAAGTCGTTGGTCGAGTTGTTCGAGTCGATGAGTTTGCCGTCGGAACCGGTCTTGCGGATCACCGACTTGCCGAAGCGGTAGGCATCTCCGTCGGCCGTACCGCACCATGCGTAACCTGCGTCGAGCGAAGCGTCCCACGGGGCGATGTAGTATTCGTCGCGGCAGCCCGTGTTCACGGCGTCGAGCACCCATTCGTTAGGCACGCGGTAGCAGTTGCGCAGCGGCATCGTGTAGTCCGAGCCGTTCGGGGAGTGGAAGATATACTGGGCGTCTTCGAGCGGGTATTCGGCGAGGAACTGCTTTGCAGTCAGGCCGACGGGCGGCATGGCGATAGCCACGGCGTTGAAGCCGCGGTTGTGGAGCACTTGGACCGTCAATGTCGAAGCGTACCATTTGTCGAGGTTGGGCACGTCGGGGTTGTCGATATCCAGATAGTTCTCGTTCGACGAAACGTCGTACCACTCGAAATCGGCTTTCGTGGCGTCCCACGAGTTCGGGTTGCCGATGGTGTGGTTCTGGGCGTTGTTGACGACGATCAGCGACTCGCCGGCTTTGACCAGCACATCCTGTCCGTTGCCGGGAATGCAGTAGAACGCATTGCCCGCACAACACTCCTTGCGGAAGTCCTTGCCTTCGATCATCTCGCTGTTCATGCCCGAATTGAGTCCGCTCGAAAGGATCAGCATCATGCCGTCGGCATAGAGGTCTTCGTCGGAGTTGTTACGGATCTTGATGTACTGGTCGCCCAGCCACCTGTCAGGCTTTCCCGTTTCGGGAAGCGCCGTGCCTGTGAAGTAGATCTCCTCGATCACGAATTCGCCGGCTTGCAGCGTGATGTCGCTCTGTTTGATAGTTACGGTCGCCAGAACGGTGCTCTTGCCGCTCCGCGTCACGTTCACGACGGTCGAACGTTCCGTCCCCGTTTCGTTCTCATCGACGGACAGCACCAGCGCTTTGCCCGAAGATTCGGCTTCATTGATCTGAACCCACGACGCAGCATCGGCGGGAATATTCACGTCGAAATTTTCCTCGGGCACGTTTACCAGCACATTGCCGCCGAGCGCGCGCAAGATTTCGGATACGACGACGGGATTGACCGTTTCTTCGGGATCGTCGGTGCAGGATGCGAAGCCCGCTGCGAAGAGGGCCGTGGTGAGAATTAAGAAAAGCTTTTTCATAATTGGTTTTTATTATTGGTTTGACAAATATTGGTTCGATCGTTTAGAACAGGATGCCGAACGTCGCCGTCAGAACGTGTTCGGACAATCCTCCGCTGTAAAACCGGGGCGTCCACCCCGCCTCGGCGAAGCAGGCCAGATTCCGGCTCAGGCGGCGTTCGGCCCGCAGGGACACCTCGGGGGCGACGGCCCGGCCGCTCAGCCGCGCCGCCGTGTAAGTCAGGTATTCCGAAATGTTGTTCAGCACGTTGCTGAGCGAAACCTCCTCGTCGGGCGAGACGTAACAGCCGATTCCTGCCGTCGCTTTCACGCGCCACTGCGGACGGAGCCATTCTGCGCTGCCGCGTACCGCTCCGCAGAACTGCGCGAGCCGCATCCGCCGTGCCGGATAGGCGTACGTGGCCGTGGACTGCCGCCATTCCGCGCGGGGACTGAGCATGTAATTCACCGTGCCGCGCCGCCATTCGACGGTCGCTTCGGCGTCGGCGTGCCAGATACGGTTCTTATACATCGCCTGTTCATCGACGATGACGCTGTGTCCCGTACGGTCGGCTATCATTTCGATACTGCGGCGCAGTTCATAGCCGCCTCCGGCGCGCAGGCTCCAGCGGCCGCTGCGGTAGGCTGCGGAGAGGGTCGCCTGACGGGTTTTGAGCCGGGTTATGGGGACCGTGTTGTTGGATTTGTTGAGCCGCTCCGTCGTAAGGCTTTCGAATGCGGCACGGGCATACCAGCCTTTCGCGTGCCGCGGCATGAGCTGTGCCGCCAGCAGACAACCCTTTCCGTCATAGCCGATGTTGAAACTCTCGCTGTTCAGTGAATAGCGGGTGTAATAACTGCCCAGTCCGGTCATATACAGCTCGGAAGAGCTGGCGCCGGGCGGATAGAAAAAGTCTATGTCCTGATCCTGTTTATAGAGCCGCCCCTGCAGGTCCAGCCCCAAAACGTACTGAGGGAACTGCATGCCTACGCCGAGTTTGATCGTGAAATCCGACACGACGTTGTGGGGCCGCGGATCGACCTGACGGTATTCCTGTCCGGCGCGGTAGTCGCCCCGGATCGCAAGGTCGAAGCGTCCCACCCGGTGGACATAGCCGCCGCCGAAAGCATATTCCTCGGTCGAGAGGTTTCCTCCGGCGGAATCCGCCGTGATGCAGGGATAGAGCAGCAGGTAGTCGGCCGTGGAGTTCCAGCAGACGTTGCGGCGGTTGCCGCGGACGTACCGGGCGTCTGCCCACGTTGCCGACCGCTCGCTGAGCCGCCGGTAGCTTTCGGCATAAAATCCCCCGTCGAAGGCTCCGTCGCCCAGCGGCTGCAGCAGCGCCTCCTGCTCACGGCGCAGGTCGATGCGGAGCGAGATCTGCGAAAGCGACTGTTCGCTGCGGTAGAGCATCATCGCGGGCGACTCCGTATGAAATCCGGCTACGGCCCGTTCGTCCTCCGCGCTGAAAACGGAAGAACGCTCCAATACGCCGAGCGTATCGCGCTGGGCGGAAGCGGCGGCGGGCAGCAGCGCCAGTATCGACAGGAAAAGGGCCTTCATCATCGTCAGATCGATTTTAGTAACAACACGATCGATTCGCTGTCCTCTACCCAAGTCATTGCTGCTGGAATCTGATTGTAATCCGTGCAGCGCAGAATCTTCTTTTCTCCGGTCGAATAGGTCGCGTCGGCTTCGACGATGAACGTGTAAACCCCTTTGCGGAGCCGTATTGTCGCGCTGTTCTGTTCGGCGGCGGGAAATGGCACCCGCTCTCCGGAGTTGATATTGTCGAAGTAGGAGATGTCCGTGCGTATTTCCAGCTTTTCGACGGGGCGGCTGTCCGGCATCACGAACCGGATGGACAGTTCGGTGAAAATCGAATCGTCTTTTTCGCAGGCCGAAAACAGCAGTGCGGAGAGCAGAAACAGAGTCCGTATGGTAGATTTCATCATCATCGCATTACAGTTTGAAGTTGAGTTCCATGCCGAAATAGGGGCTGGAATAGCGGCGTACCAGTGCGTTGGTCTCGTTTCTGTACGAAGGACTGTATGTGAACAGCCGGTTTACGAAAATCGCAATGTTGAGCCGGTCGCGGTAAAGCCGTTTCGAGATTTTGAGATTGACGTTCATACTGAAAGGCGTGAGACGGTAGAGATAGGCTTCTTTCGATACGTTGTCGTGGATCATATGCTGCAAAATACCGTCGGCTGCCGACTCGGCCGTAAACGGATGTTCCTGTAACTGCAGGTCGAGGTAGCTGGTCGGCGCAGGATTGCACCATTCGGCCTTCATGCCGGAAAACCACTGGCATTGGAACGACGTGGAGAAAATCAGCCCCAGTTTGGGAATCTGGGTGTCGAGCAGGAAATTGGTGTTGCATACTTCGTGAAACGTGTTGTCGTCCTGATCGTAAAGCCCGATGTAAGGATAGGGCGTCCCTTCTGCGAGCTGTACGGTCGTCAGGACGTACTGGGGTTCGCTGTTCTCATAGCGGGTTTTGAAATAGGCGCCCGAGACGATGAGTTTCGTGGCCAGCGCCCGGATGCGCCGCGTGGAGAGCGAGAATTCGATGCCCTGCTTGAATGTGCGGCTTCCGTTGGTCTTGACGCCGACGGTCTGGAATACCGTTTTGTCCTTGTAGGGAAGCCATTCGAGCTGCGGCGGTCCGGTGAACTCCATATCCTTGAGCGGTCCGGTGTCGTATTCGCGGTAGGTCCGGGTGAGTACGTCGGTCGAGGTGCGGAATCCCGAGGTCATATTCTCCCGGAAATAGGTTACCGACAATCCGTATCCGTTCCACTCCGCATTGCCGCGCACCTCCCATTTGAAGTTCCGCGCCGCCTTCAGGTCGTAATTGGTGGGGTCGTGCTTGAAGACTTCCACATTGATACGGCGTTTCGATTCGTCGTCCGCCGGGAAATAGTTGAGCCGCGTGTAATAGGAGTAGTCCGGTTCGGGGAAGAGCTGGTCGAGCGTAGGCGTTTTGGTGTGCCATCCCGCGCCGCCCGCGAATGTGATACGCATCGGGTCGCCTGCCATGTCGAACGCCGGAAGCGTCACCGAGAGGTTGGCACGCGGATCGAAATGGAATTTGCCCTGCAGGGTGTAACGGCTTCCGAGATTGGCCATGGCCGTCGTACGCAGTCCGGCCATTATCTCGATCCGCCACTCGCCGGCCGTAATCGTCGTATTGTCCTCCAGAAACGCCGAGAGCCGGTGCAGCGCCGGCAGGGCGTCGTAACGCCGCGGATGGGAACTCATCAGGTCGGTAAATGGGCGCGTCACGTCGTAAAGCAGACCGCCGCCGTAATTTTTCGACATGTTCCATTCGGCTCCGATGCGGATCGTGTTGCGGCTCAGCGGGGTGTCGGCTCCCAGCAGGGCTACCGCCTTGGCGTTGGCGTAGAACGGTTTGTTGTCCACCTGCAGGGTCGCTTCATAGCGGACCGGCAGCACTTCCATATCGAAGACGCCCTCTTCGACTGCCGTGCGTATAGGGACGTTGCCGCTGTTCGCTCGGTAACGCCAGCGGTCGATCAGGTCGAATTCGGAAGAGACGGAAGCGGAAAAATCGAAGCTGCGGAAAAAATTCGCACCCTTGGATTCGGCGGTGAAATTCACCGCCGCGACGACGTTGTTGTAACTCGATTTGTAGCGTTCGAGGGGGATGCCCGCCGGGCCTTCGTCGATATCCCGGTCGCTTTTTTGGCGGTCGAAAGAGCCGGTGTAGTCGAGCGATCCGCCCAACGTGTAACGGTAGGCCGAGGTGCTTTCCCAGCGTTTCTTCATGCGCCACGATCCGGTCGCACGCTGGTAGTTCTGGCGCGTATTGCGCGGGTCGTCGTGGGAGTTGAGCCATGTCGCGCCGACGTTCATCGTCAGCAGGTCGGCCGGAGCGCCCCATTCGAATCCTTTGCCGACATAGAGCAGCTGGCTGCCCAGATCCGCTTTGAAGCGGGCTTCGAGGTTGCGGCCTCCCTCCTTGCGCTTGATCTTGATCAGTCCGCTGGTCAGATCGCCGTATTCGACCGACGGAATGCCCTGCTGAATCTCTACCGAAGCTATTTCATCGGTCGGCATCGTGCGCATGTCGACGCCTCTGTTCAATGAAATATTATTGCCGACGGTCGTTCCCGAATTGTATGTCATGCCCGCGTCGTTCGACATCGGAATTCCGTCCATGACGAACGAAACGCCGAGCGATGTAGTCTGGTAATCGCTGTTCGAGGTGCCGATCTCGCGCAGATGAATGTGGTTCGAGGAGGAAAACGAGGGGTCGGAGGCCCGTCCGCCGGGCAGCAGTTCGAGCAGGTCCCCGAAACTCGACGGCTGGATGTGGTTCATCGCGTCCCGGCCGATATGCACGCCCGAGACCGGTCCCCGCACTTGGGTCGCCGTGATTACGACCTCGCGGATCTGCGTGTCGCTTGTCCGGAGCCGGACGGTCCGCAGCATGTCGCTGCCGCTGACGGGCCGTACCTCCATCCGTTGGGAGACATATCCGATATATGAGATATCCGCATTGTAGGTATTCGCGGGCAGGGTGAAACGTGCCCGGCCCTCCTCATCGGTCGTCGTCGCGTAGGCCTTTCCCCCCCCCCGACATAGGAGTCAGCGCCACCGTAGCATACGCCAGCGGATTGTGCAGGGAATCGGTAACTTCGAACGTGATCCCGGCGTCGGGCCGGCCGGACTGCCCGTACGTGTACGCAGGCAGCAGGATAAATAGCAAATATTTCAGGAGTAGCCGCATAGTTCTGTTTTCACGGGACAAAAGTATAGCGCCCCGGCATATGCGGCAATCGCCATATCTTGGTAAATTGCATTGCAATCATCACCAATAATAATGAGTTGCGTTCGTGCGGCATCCCATCATAATGCTATCCGGCCGCGCCAAAACCCCTAAAATCCGGTATTGACGATCCGGTGGGAATGCTATTTCTTTGCCGTAAACCAAAAACGACGAAATTATGACTGGTATCTTTTTCGGCAGTACGATGGGCACGACCGAGGCCGTGGCTGCGGATATTGCCAAACAATTGGGCGTCGCGGACGCCGATGTACACAATGTGGCCGATACGCCGGCCGGCGAAGTGCAGAAATACGACCTGCTCGTGCTGGGTTCTTCGACGTGGGGCGCAGGCGAATTGCAGGACGACTGGTACGGCTTTTTGGATCAGCTGAAGGCGCAGGATCTGAGCGGTAAAAAGGTGGCGCTTTTCGGCTGCGGCGACAGCGGTTCCTATCCCGATACGTTCTGCGATGCCGTCGGGCTGATTTACGACGGCTTGCAGCAGAGCGGCTGCACGTTCGTCGGAGCCTATGCGCCCGAAGGGTATGACGAAACAGGTTCGCTGGTCTGCCGCGGCGGAAAGTTCGTGGGACTTGCCGTCGATGAAAGCGCGTCCGACAAGACCGACCGGCGGGTTGCCGCATGGTGCGAACAGATTAAAAACGAGTAACGATGAGCGCCGAGGAGTTCAGCCGTTACGATTCGATGAAGCTGTTCCTGCACCAGATTTACGAGTTCCAGAAAGGTGTACGGAGTCTGGTGCTCTGCACGATGTGCCGCACCTGCGCTTCTCTGCTCTCCGAGCGGCTGGAAAGGCTGGGTATCGCTTACCGGATTCAGTCGGTGACCGACAGCAAGGTGAATCTTTACTTCGGCAACCGCATGTGTCTGGAGACCGTGGCGACATTCATCCACAAGCCGCTCAACGAACTCTCCGCCGAGGAGGATTTCATGCTCGGCGCGATGCTCGGCTACGACATCGCCGGGCAGTGCGAACGTTATTGCAAACGAAAGTCTCCGGGTGTTTCATCAGAACAAGCGGCGGTCAACTGACCGCCGCATATTCCTTCCTGATCTGCGCCGTGAACGAATCCCCCGCGCCGACACCGTCGGCCACTTCGACGTGCGGCGTGGCGACGTACGACATGCCGTCCGGAGTGAATACATGGCTTCCGACGGCGCCGCAGGTGAGTATCACGGTACGGAGTCCGTATTTTTCGAGCAGGTCGCGGCACTGCGCCTGTATGCCGAACATCCGGCTTACGACGGTCAACTCCTCGTCGTTTGTTTTCAGAATATTGCTGCGGCAGAGCGAGTCGTGGACCACCTCCGACGAATAGAAATGCTGCCGCAGGTTGATGTCGAAGATCTTATAATGTCCCGCTGCGCAAAAAACGGAACCGCGGAAAAGCCACAGTCCCGATTCTTTGCCGTTGCTCTCCGTTATTCTGTTTCGAAATCATGCGACAGCTTATGTCCGTTCTCATCGACGCGCAACGATACGATGTGGAGATGCTGCCGGTCAATGTCCTTATGCTTGAAGACGATATAAGGCTGGTTGCCGTAACCCATACGTTCCATGTATTCTTGTGTGATCTCACGGAGCTGTTCGTCGGTCAACTTGTCTTCCGGCGAGGAATTCAGCGAAGCATGGAAAACCGTGCTGGTCGTCCTTCTGTTGGCTTCGAGGTACGGCCGGAAACTCTCCATGCAAGCGTCGATATCCAGTCGCCCGTGTTTGTCGAAGGGTTCTAACATCTTCTGCCAGAGGAGCACTTCGGCTTCATCCTTATCCACTTTCTCCTTGTTATAATACAACGCTCCACTGGGCGAGGAGCCCGATCTTATATTCGCAACCACTCCTTAGCCTGTTTTGCAAGGTTCAGAATCTCGATACTCAGAGCCTTTAATTCTCTTGTTCGCTGCTCCAGCATAGCGATCTGATGCGGGATAGCGACGTTGGAAAAGTGCGCATTGACAGCCTTTACAATCTGATTATGTAGGCTAAGTACCCGGCGCCTTGTCATATTTCTATGATAGGTTTCCCAATACTCGCCTCCGAACCGGACGTACACCTTCCAGCGTATCCGGCTCTCCACTAATATTGTCAGTCTACAACGTTCCATGATGTATCTTTTGATGACAGCTACCGCATACAGCCCATAGTCTTTCGACGTCTGGCAATCATCAGTTTTTCCCAATTCTCCTTGCCTTTCAGTTCTCCGAGTTTACGCACATGGTGCATAACCAGATTATCCGTAGCACCGCACAACTCGCATTTCCGAGCTTTCAGCCTGTCTATAAGGCTTGTGGTGCTGACGCCGGGCATTGGATTCGGGCATCTGTCAATCAACCGATCATAGGAAGGTCTTTTTCTTTTGAACCCTTCATTGTATAGGCGACGTTCTTTTGCTTTGCCGTTTTTTACCGTATACCCGACTGTAAAGACTCCGTTGCGTTTGTATTTCCGGCAAATTCGTCTTACCGTGGTCCGGTATTTCCCGGCAAAGGTTTTGTACATACTGTACTGCATGATGTAGTGAAAAGTGTTCAGTTCAGAAGCGTTGTTAGCTATCGAGTAATAGTTGTAAAACCCTCTGATCTAGGCATTGTAACTGTCAAGGATTTCAAGGTCGTCATTATTGATAAGTTCCGACCGGTGTTTGGGAATCCATTGCTCGTGCCCGTTATGATAGCTGAATTTCAGCACGCCGAGTTCCAGCAATTTTTTCTTTATTACTTCGGTCGTTACCTTTAATCTGACCTTGTTTCCATACACACGGGACAGGCTTCCCCGTTTGTTCCGTTTTTGCAGGTTCGACTTGCGGACAGTCACCTCATATCCAAGGAATTTTGCAGGCTTTTCAGTATGAGTGACGAGCGTTTTCTCATCCGATAGTTCCAATGCCAGTCTGTCTGCAAGGAAACGCTTTATATCGTCCTTGATCTTTACGGCATCTTCTTTACTGCCGATAATTCCAATGAGGAAGTCGTCGGCATACCTCACATATTTAAGCCTCTTGAAGTTTCCGTCCATAGGGTCGAAGCACGGCATCGCGGATCGGGTTTTGTCTATCTCTTTGAGCCGTTTGACGAGCACTTTTCTTTCTACATTATTTGTCGCTGTTTTGAGTTCACGCATAACCAGCCTCTTTTGGTAAGTGAGAACTTCGTATTCCCGTTGCTGTCTTCCCCTATCTCCCTTGTCGAATTTGGAAGCATATTCTTTCATGTACTTATCCAGTTTGTCCAAATAGATATTGGCCAATATCGGACTGATAATTCCACCTTGCGGCATTCCGCTGTACGTTCCATGAAATTGCCATTGTTCCAAGTAACCCGCTTTCAGAAATTTTCTGATAAGTCGTATGAATCGTTCGTCGGAGATACGTTCCTTCAAGATGTCGATCAGAATATCATGATTGACATTGTCGAAGAAACCTTTTATATCTCCTTCGATGAACCACTTCTTACCCGTAAAAGTCTTCTGTACGGCATTCAATGCGGTGTGGCAGCTGCGATGCGGACGGAAGCCGTGCGAAGTATCTTCAAAATGACCTTCGTAAATAGCTTCCAGTACCATTCGTACTACCTCCTGCACCAGTTTGTCGTCGAAAGAGGGTACGCCGAGAGGTCGTGTCTTTCCGTTTTTCTTCGGGATGTACATTCTTCTCGATGGCTGGGGTGAGTAGCTTTCGTCTTTCAACGAAAGGATCAGTTTCTCAATGCGGGGAAGGCTCATACGATCGATGGTTTCTCCGTCTGCACCTTGTGTCATATTACCCGGCTTGGCATATATTCGCTGATAAGCCAGGTAATACATTTCCTCATTGAAAAGAATACGATAAAGCCTCTCAAACCTGTATTCCGTGGTTTGACTATGCTTTGTCAGACTGTTTAATACTCTTGCGGGACTTCTCATAATGCCTCTCGCATTTTCCGTTAATCGTATTAATGAATATTAGCTGCCGCCCTTCGCCGTGTGCGAGGCTTTCCCTCGCTCGGACTACTACGGCGGCTCCGTTACCATGCCGGATATTCATAGACCTTCGTCCAATAGCCTTACGGCATTCCGGTTTAGGTAATCCCCGTTTGCGATATAATAACTATGGCGCGACAGATTGTCGGATATGACGTCCGCCTTTTACTGCTTATTGCAGGTGCGTCGTGATAAGTTCTTGCTCTCTCTGTACAACTACCACAATGAGAGTATCACGATATGACGAGTATAGTTACCTTAACGTCACAGTTTCGCTAGGTACCGCTCAGGCTGTCATTCAATCAATCCGGATTTTATCCTCATATCTGTCTTTCATCACCCCATTCAGTCGCAGTCCGGTAACTGACTGACTTATGGTTTACCCCCGACATGCTACACTCCCTGTCCGGTTTCCCTTTCAGATAAGTCGGTTGATGATAGGTTATTTGCAAAGAACACTTACCTAATAGCTTGCCATCGCTATATTTATTATATCGCCTTGACGGGCGCACAGTTGTTCCCGAGCTTTTGAAATTGGAAATAAAAGTCGTTGAGCCGTGCGATGAATTGCACCTTCGATGAGTCACGTTTGACGACAACGAACTCCTCGTTGAAGATGCGTTTTACGATAAACCGGCTGCGGTTATGCTCCGATCCTGCCTTACAAAGCATCTGCTTAAAGCGGATATTCTCTTCCGTGGTGAGTTTGAAATTATACCTGTGGACTCTGGGATCTGTCGTTGTCGGGCGTCCGATCCTCTTTTTTGTGGTTGTCATCAGTCTGGTAGTTTAAGTGGCGTGACTCGGGAACGCCACCCGGCCTCGCAGAGCGGGCACCTTTCGTATGCCGAAAAAATTTTCGGCATACGAAGGTACAGCTCGCTCGCCTCAAGTGAGGCGAAAAATCCGCGGCGGAAAAATTTTCGAAAAATCTATGCCAAACCTCCGCTACGGCTTCCGAGGGTGGGTCGTTTCCCTCTGCAATATTACAACCATGCGGGCGCCAAAACAAACCCTCGGTGCGGACTGGAGCGGTCTGGAGCGGACATCGGAACCAAGGTATTTCACCCGGTTGTATCTTGCAGCATGAAAGGTCGGTTTTCTTATTGCGTTCATTATCCCGATATAAACTGCATGAAATAGAAAACGGTATTTTGAATGGTTTAACCCAATAAACCAGACATACATACTCTATGCTCGTATGGCTGACAATCAATCTCAAAAACGTTGCACCATGGATTCATTAAAGGAAAAAGACAACCCCGCACCCAATCCTGCTAAGCGTCCCCGTATCGAAGTCGACGAGGAACTGATGCGTCAGATGATCGCCGGACAAGCCCCTTTGGACTCGAAAGTCGTCCGTAGGATTCCCGAGCCGGAAGAGGAAAATACGGACGCTCCCGAGGGAAAGACATCGGCAACTGCATCCGTAGCATCGGCGCCGACTGCTGAGAAAACAGGCATAGACTCCACTGCGAGTACCGTAAAAGAACATTCCGGTTTCCGTCGGAAAAAGCTCACGCTACCGGATTTTGAACGCACGTTCTTCGCTCCGGTGGATTGCCGCAACCGCTCTGCGATCTATGTCAGTACCCGAACCAAGCACAAAGTATCGGAAATACTCCACCTGTTAGGGAATGAGAGTACAAGGCTTACGGCCTTGGTCGACAATATGCTGCGATTTGTCATGGACATTTACAGCGGTGAGCTGAATTATCTCCACGAGAAGAAGAACAACAGACGACCGTTTTGAACAGACAATGCGAATTATAACGGACAGCTGAACGAAACGTCGGGAGCGGTTGTTATGCCTATTGGGGTATATGACGTGCGTGTCGTGGATTATGGCTATTGGAGGGGCAGTCCGCAGGGTAGCGTCCGGGCCGCAGAAAGCCGCCTATTCCGACGGTAGAATTCTAAGATAAAACCAAATAAAAGCTGCAAAAA
>NZ_QTUQ01000006.1:46429-120476 GCF_003435745.1 Alistipes sp. AM16-43 | reverse complement strand
TTGATTATCTTTTGCTTTACACTTTTTTATACCTCTGTTTTTTATCCCCGGAAATTCGTGCGGGTTTCGGCCTTTTTTATCGGCAGCCGTAATTTTTTGCACTCCCTGGCGACTATTGGGGTAAAAGGCTGAAACATGGATACGGAACAGCGGTTCATCGAACTTATCGAGCATCACAAACGCATAATCTACAAAGTGTGCTATGTCTATGCACCCGGGCGCGGGCAGATCGACGACTATTTTCAGGAGGTCGTGCTGGCTCTGTGGCGGGGATTCCCCGATTTCCGGGGAGAGAGCAAAACTGCCACGTGGGTATACCGCATCGCGTTGTATACCTGCATTTCGTTTGTCCGCCGCCGGATGCGGCGTCCGCAAAGCGTGCGCCTTTCGGTCGACCTGGCGTGCGACGACGATATGCAGGCCCGCGAGCAGCTCGACGAGCTGTATGCGGTGATCTCACGCTTGGGCCGGCTCGACCGGGCGCTGATCCTGCTGTGGCTCGAAGAACATCCCGCCGGGGAGATCGCCGCCATCACGGGCCTGTCTCCCGGTAATGTGGCCGTGAAGCTGACCCGTATCCGCTGCAAACTGCGTAAAATGTATAACCGGTAAAATTCAGGAATTATGGAACTCGAAGAGTTGAAACTCAAATGGAAAGTACTCTCGGAACGGCTCGACCGGGAGCAGGTGATCCGGCGGCAGGATATGGAACGTATGCTGCGGGGACGTGTCGGTTCGTACTTGCACTATGTACAGCTCATGCTGCTGTTGGGTGTGGCGGTTGTCCCGCTATGTGTCGCAATCGGCAAATTCCGCGGAGTATCCGATATTTTCATCTGGTGGGTCGTGGCGGGCTACCTTTTATGTCTGCTCCCTTCGTTCTTTTCCCTGTGGTTGCTGCTGCGGGTGTCGCGCTGCGATGCCGATATCGTCGAGTGTGAACACCGCATGACCCGCTATGCGGCCTTTGCCGGAGCGTATTATATTTTCCAGTATGTCGTCGTAATCCTGTTCGTTGCAGGCATGCTGCTGTATGCGGCGGGCTACTATACGGCGCATGGCATGTGGTGGACGGTCGCCGCCCTGCTCTCGCTGACGGCGGTTGCCTGCATCGTGATAACACGTCATGAGTGGGGGCGTATCCGTGACCTGCAGCGGCGTATCCGCGAGCTGCGGGAATTCGATGAAGCTTAACGCTTTGTGCTGGAAACAGACGCACTCCGGTGCGGCTGTTTCGTTGGCCGGTCTGGAGCGCTTTTTTGCAGACTGCCGTTTCCCGGGAACCGCATTTATCGGCCGTCCGGTCTCCGGTTACCGGATTCCGAACCGCCACATGACCCGGAGGACGAAGCGCCGCACGCCCCGGGGGAGTGCCAGCCACCTGCGCGACCGCCGTTTCCAGCGGCGGGAGCTGGTGCGGACGATGCGTCCCGACGGCAGGATGACAGCCGTCATCACGGCGACGATATCCTTGCCGAGGCAATGCTCCGTCGTGCGGTAATTACCGTCCCCGGACAGGGTGAAACGGAGTGTCCCCGCGGCGGAATCCCTCTCTGCGGGGTTTTCCGCGGATGCCGCAGGGGACGGGGCATTCCCTGCGGCTGGTGCGCATACGGGACGGTTCCCTTCGCAGCGGATGCCTGTTTCGATCCCGACGATGCGGTGCAGGATATGGCGCCCTTCGCAGCGGAACAGGACGACGTCGCCCGGCCGCAGGGCGCTGATGCCGCTCGGCGGCGGAGCCGGATGGCGGGTGCCGCAGGCGGGTGTGAGCTGGTCAGGTGCCATGCCGGGAGTGTTACCCGAAAGTCGGGTCTGGCGGGCGGTGCTGGCATTGCCGTCGGCGGCGCGGGTTTCGGGGACGGGATCCGCCGATGCCCCGGCTGCCGGGACAGGTGCCGGGGCATATTTCGCAATCGGGGTCAGTACGGCGATGTCCCGTTCGTTGCGCAGCAGCGGCCGCATACTGTGCCCTTTCATGCGGATTTGGACTTCGTGTCCTTCGGCGAGCATCGCTTCGACCTGTTCGAAGAAAAGGCGGTTGGTCAGCAGCATCAGCGGAGGGTGTTTGGGGCGTCGTCACCGAATACCGTGCGGCAGGAGAGACGGGCTGCCGCGGCATCGGGCAGGCATTCGAGGTGGTAGACGGGGACTTGCGCCACGATTTGGGATACGAGGCGGCAGATGGCGTCTTCCAGCCGCTCGTCGTGTGCGAACGACGGCGGGCACGAAGGCAGCAGCGCCCCGATGGCTTCGATGGGACGCAGGCGGCGGATGCGGTTCTGCGGTGCCTGCGAAAGCCGCACGATGCCCGCTATCGGATGGCTTACGTTGCGGTAACACGGGGTTTTGCCGCTCCACGGCGACCCGCAGGCGAGAACGCCTTGCAGGGCGGGAATCGTGTCTGCCGCGGGAGCGCTTGCCGCTTCGGCAGCCCTTTCCGGGGCGATCCGGATGATCGGGCTGTCGTCGTTGAGCAGGCGTGCCCCGGGGATATGCTCGCGCCACAGGCGCGTGTGGGTGCTCTTTCCCGTGCCCGATTCGCCGAGGAAGAGTACGGCGCGCCCGTCCAGGCTGATCACCGACGAGTGTACGGCTACCGCCCGGCGTTCCAGCGCGGCGATGTTGAACATCGTCCACAGCCCGAAGCGGAACAGCGCCGGATTGTGCTCCGGGGTGATGTCGCTCGTGGCGTCGGGGCTGCCGAAGGCTTTGTGAAACCGTGCCGGGGCGCTGCCGTCGCGGGGTGTCATGGTAAGCAGGTAGCCCTCCGTGTCGCGGCCGAAACGGCAGTCGGCATCGGCGTCGGTGAAGTCGAATGCGTCGAGTTCGCGGTAGCCGGCCGTGTCGCCGGCGAGCAGTCTCGTGTGCAGGATGAGGTCTGGTTGTGCCGTGTCCGCCGGGGATGTCGCAGGGTGGGGTGCACTCCTTTCCGTCCCCGGGGTTTCCGACGGGGAGGGTGCTGCGGTTGTCGCCGTTCCGGGCACGGGGCCCGCCATACGGTTGCTGCCGGCATCCGTTTCCGTTTTGCTTCCGGCCGCGAACGGTGCCAGCGCCATGCCGAAGGCGCCTGTCGTGAACCGGTGCGGGATGTCAATGCGTATGCCGGCTATGAGGTATTCCATGTTTTATTCTCCTATCGTTATGATCCTGTTACAGTATTCGAGCGAGCTTTCGCGGTGGGCGATGACGACCAGTGTCAGCCCGGCATCCCGTGCAGCGAGCCCGGCGATAGAGCGGTTGATCTCCTCTTCGGTGCGGCTGTCGAGCGCCGAGGTCGCCTCGTCGAAGAAAAGCACGTCGGCCTGCCGGTAGAGCGCACGGGCGATGCCGATGCGCTGGCGCTGTCCGCCCGAGAGGCGGCAGCCGCACTCCCCGACGTGGGTGTCGATCCCTTTCGCCAGCCCGGTGACCAGCTCCCCGAGCTGTGCCGCGCGGAGCGCCTGCATGACCCGCTCCCGGTCGACCTCCCCGGCGGGGATGCCCAGCGCGACGTTGGCCGCGAAGCTGCCGTCGGCGATGAAAAGGTTTTGCGAGACGTACCCGATGCGGTTCTGCCATGCCCGGCGGTTGGCCGCCGTAAGTGGCGTGCCGTCGATGGCGATTTCACCCCCGCTCGGCTCGTACAGCCCCAGCAGCAGGTTGAAGAGCGTCGTTTTCCCGGCGCCCGAGGCTCCGCGGATACCGATGCGCTCGCCCTTGCGGATCGTCAGCGAAAGGCCGTGAAAAAGCTCGCACCCGCCGTCCGCGAAGCGGAACCTAAGGTCGCGCACGGCGATCTCGTGCCGGAACGGCAGCTTTTCGGGGGAGCTGGCGGTATCGGCGGCGGGGTTCCCGGGATTGCCGGGTTTGCCGGGATTGCCGGAATTGCCGGGGGCAACGGTTGCGGCGGGGGTGCTGCGCGGGCCGGGGGTATCCCGGCAGTCCGGGTTTGCCGGCGCCGGGGGGCAGTCCGCTGCGGCGTCGCGCAGGATGCCGATCGTGTAGCGGTTGTATTTGATGGCCGTCCAGCCGGTCATGATGTTGCGCACCGAGGGCATCAGGCGCAGTGCGGCCACGGCGAATACGCCGAACAGCATTTGCGCCCGCCCGTCGCCGTCGCCGAGGCTCAGTGCCACGAGCAGCGCCATGCCCACGGCCAGCCCGACCTCGGTGAAGGTCTGGGGCAGCAGCCCGATCGCCGTTTCGCGCAGGCGCGTGCGGATCACCTGATCCATCGCCCGGTCGAACTGGCGGAGCATCATCGGGAAGGCATTGTTGATCTCGATGTCGGCATAGCCGCGGAAGGTCTCGGCCACGAGCCGCGCCTTTTCGCGCTGCGCCTTGTTTTCCAGTTCCCCGTAGCGGTTGATGCGGTTGCGCACCAGTCCGTAATAGAGCCAGATCGAGGGCAGGAAGACCGCCAGGGCGAGCAGTGCCGCGAGGGGCGTGTACCACATCAGCGCCCCGAACAGCAGCACGAGCAGCATCGCCTCGGCGGCGATGGCGGCGGCGGGTTTGAGCACGCCCGCCGCGAAGGCCAGGCAGACGACGTTGACGTTGCGGGCCAGTACGGCCGAGTTCGACGCCTTGACGAACGGCAGCCCCCGGTCGTGGTAGGTGACGAGAAGCCGCCGCGAGAGCGTGCGGTAGAGTGCGAAGATATAGTTGCGTTCGACGCGGGCGAGCCACAGCCCGAGCAGGCTTTTCAGGACGATCACGCCCACCACAGCCGCGCAGACCGCCAGCGCGAAACTGCGCTGTGAGGCGAAGCCCAGCCCGTCGTAGGCGCGTGCCAGCATCCCGCCGCCCTCGAGGCTGCCGGGGTCGAGCACCAGCGCCAGCACGGGCAGCAGCATGGCCAGCCCGAGGAAATTCAGCCCGGCACGCAGCAGGAGCGTGCAGGCGACCCACACTCCCCGGCGGCGGAACGCACGCGGTATGATGCCGATGGTTTCGTTCATCTTATCCTTCCACTTTTTCGATCTCCCCCAGTTTCACGTACCACAGGTACCCTTCGCATTTGGTGTAGCCCATTTGCCGCAGCAGGCCGAGGTATTCGCCCACCTGGCGGCGGTAGCGTCCGGGTTCGCGGCTTCCGAACTTGTAGTCGACGACCACGGCCCGCGTGCCGCGGATCATCACGCGGTCGGGGCGCCGGGTCGACCCGGCGCCGGGGACGATGATCTCGTTCTCGTTGCGCACGCGCTGCCAGCCGCCCCCGAACCATTCGCCCGCGACGGGGTGCGCCAGCGCCCGGGCGACCATCCCCCGCAGCGCTTCGGCTTCGGCAGGCGACAGCGTGCCGTCGTCCCGCATCCGCTGCACGGCCTCGTAGATCTGTTGCCGGTCGTCGGCCTGCTCGAACGCTTTGTGCATCAGGATGCCGAAGTTGCGAGGCGAGAGTTCCACCTCGTCCTCCTCCTCGAAATAACGTTGCGAGGGGAGCCTCAGCCGCAGGTCGGCGCGTGCCGTGGGGTAGTTCTCCAGCACGACGTGCCTGCCGTCGGAAGCTTTGCCGCCGCCGGGCACGGGGCCTGTGAAGAGTCCGAATTCGAACCTTTCGCCCTCCTCGGTCGCGGTGCGGCGCCCTTCGGTGCCGTCGAGCAGCGCTTTGTCGCCGTCGGCTCCGATGCTTTGCAGCAGCAGCCCGCCGACGCTCTTGCCGCCCTTGCGGGGGATGAAGACGTGCAGCGACTCGGCGGCGCGTGTCAGGGCCACGTACAGCAGATTGATGTTGTCGACGTGCGAATAGACCAGCTCGCGGTAGTACTCCGCCGAGAAGCCCGATTCGGCCATCGCCTTCTTGTATTTCACCGGGAAGCGCCCGACGGCGCCGGCATCGCCCTGTGCCTCGGCCCAGACGATGTTCGTCACGTTGCCGCCCGACTTGGGATCGAGCTGCCACGAACACCAGGGGATCAGCACCACGCGCTTTTCGAGCCCCTTGGCCTTGTGTATGGTCGTGATCTCGACGGTCGTTGCGCTCTCGTCGACGCTCAGCGACCGGTTCTGCCCCTGCTGCTCCCACCAGTCGAGGAACAGCGCGATGTCGGCGATCTTGCTGGCGCAGAAGCCGATGATCTGTTCGTGTATGGCTTGCAGGTAGGCCGTCTGCTGCCTGTCGTCGTGCAGCGCGTGGCGCATGACGATCCGCTCGAACGCCTCCTCGGGCGACAGCAGCCGGATCGAGCGGAAAAAGGTGCGTTCGTCCCCGGGCAGCGGGCGGTCGAACCCGCGCCCCAGGTAGTGGTTGTAGACGGCGCGGCTGAGCGAGTCGTCGGGGTTGAGCGACAGGCGCAGCGCCGCGGCGATGAACGAACTGACGGGGGCGTTGCCCACGATCAGCGCTTCCTGTGTCATCACATCGAACCGGTAGCGCGGGTCGTCGTTGCGGCGTTTGAAATCCAGCAGCTCGGCGGCCACCTTGGCGCCGTCTGTCGCCCCGCGCACCAGGATCATGATGTCGCACGGACGGAAACCCTTGTCCAGCACCTCGCAGATGCGCTCCACGACGGGCGGCCGTTCGGCGAAGGTCTCCACCGAAACATAGCCCGGCACCCCGCCCAGGCGGCGGGGTGTCTGCGCATGTTCGCGGTAAGCCTTTTGCAGGGTGTCGCGCAGCCCGGCGGCGGTGCGGGCGTCCATGTCGCCCCGCGCCGCGGCTTCGTCCAGCGTCGCGTTGAGCGCCCGGTTGTCGGCTTCGACCACGCGGCCGATGGCCTTGTTGTTGAAATCCACCACGCCGGGCAGGCTGCGGTAGTTTTCCGTGAGGTTGACCAGTTCGGTGCTGTCCGCGCCCAGCGCCTGCTGCGCCTGCGAGTGGAGTATTTTCCAGTCGCCGCCCCGCCAGCGGTAGATCGACTGCTTGATGTCGCCCACGATCAGCACCGAGGTTGCCCCGCTCTGCGCCATGGCGTTTTGCAGCAGGGGCAGGAAATTCTCCCACTCCTTCACGGAGGTGTCCTGAAATTCGTCGATCATGAAGTGTTCGAAGCGGTTGCCGACCTTCTCGTAGATGAACGGCGCGTCGTTGTGGCCGATGAATTCCGAGAGGATGTATTTGGTCTCCGAGAGGAGCATCATGTTTTCCTGGTCGCACATCTGCTGCACCTTGGCATAGAGGTCGGAGAGCAGCGCGAAGCTGCGGTAGTTCTCGCGCAGCAGGTCGCAGGTGTTCCACGCGCGGACGTTCTCATCGTAGAGGCCGCACATTTCGCGCAGCAGGGGTTGCAGCCGGGGACGCAGCCCCTGTGCCGTGCTGCCGGGTTTTCCCCACGCCTCGTCCCGGGTGCAGGCCGCCTCCGCGCGGCTTCCGTAGCGCTCGAAGCTGCCGCCCGCCACGGCGTAGAAATAGGCCGCGAAGCCCGAGCCTTTGTAGGGGAAGTCGGCGACCGAGGCGCCTGCGTCCCCGATGATCCGCACGGCTTCGGCCGCAGCGTCCTGCATCCGTTTTTTGGTCGCCGCGGCGTGCGCCGTGGCTTCGCCCACGATACGCGCCAGTTCCTCGCGCGGGCGGGCCGCCGAGAGTGCGTCCTTGTTTTTCTCCTTGAACAGCTCGCCTCCCAGCGTGAGGATGCCGTCGCGGATGTCCCATTTCTTGCCTTCGTCAATGCGCTCCTGCACGAAGTCCGTGAGCCAGCGCTGCAGGTCGCGGTCGGTGGTGATCTGCTCGATGAGCGTGTCGGCGCTCTTGGTCAGCACCGAGGCCGTTTCGATCTCGACGTTGTAATTGAGGTCGATGCCCAGCTCCTTGATGAAGGCGCGCAGGATGCGTTGGAAGAAGGTGTCGATCGTCAGCACCGTGAAGCGCGAATAATCGTGCAGGATCTTCGACCGCACCTCCCGGGCGCGTCGGCGCACCGTGGCGGCATCGAGCGACAATTCACGGCAGAGGTTGTCGAGGTAGGAGCTCGGCTGTCCCGAGGCCAGCAGGTGTATCTCCTTGAGGATGCGCGATTTCATCTCCTCGGTGGCCTTGTTGGTGAAGGTCACGGCGAGGATGTGGCGGTAAATGCCGGGCTGTTCGACCACGTCGCGCACGTATTTGTACGCCAACTGGTAGGTCTTGCCCGACCCTGCGCTTGCATTCAGAATTCTCGCCCTCACTGTCCGAAATGTCGTTTTAGGTAGTAAAAGTACAAAACAAATCCCGAACGGCAAACCGGGGTTCGCAATAATTTTGTATTTTAGCGACGTATTTAAACCTACAATGTATGAAGAAGATGATTCTGAGCGCCGTGATGCTGGTTTTCGCAGCCTCCGGCCGTGCACAGGAGGCGGGTGCCGCAAGTCCTACGGAACATAACGAGTGGCTGACCACGTTCGAGGCCGTCGCGGTGGATGCCGACCTGGATATCAAATTCGTGAAAGTCCCCGACACCGAGGCCCCCAAGATCGTATACGACACGAAAGGCTCCTATACATCGAAATTCCGCGCCGAGGTGAAGGACAAAACCCTGCGTATCAGCGAGAGGCCCGATTCGCGCCGTCCCGACCGCACCGAGGTGACGGTCTATTACAATACGTTGCAGTCCGTTTCGCTGTCGGGCGCCGCAGCCGTGTTCGAGGGAACGGTGGATGCGGTGCTGCTCGACCTGACCCTGGGGCGCAAGGCGTCGCTCACGGCGGCGTTCGATGTCAAAGACCTCAGGATGGAGCTCACGGGCGGCAGCAGCGCGACGCTCACCGGCAAGGCGGGCTACCTGACGCTGTTCGCCTCGACGGGCAGGGTCGCGGCCTCGGGGCTGGAGGTGATGTCGGCCGAGGTCAATGCCCAGAGCAAGGCCGACGTGTCGCTGTGGATCACCGACCGGTTCATCGGCAAGACCACGACCAACGCCCGTATTACCTATAAGGGGCAGCCTGCCGTCGTGCGCGGCGGCGCCAAGTTCATGGGCGGTGAGATCAGCCACGTAGAATAGTCTCATGGAACAATAATGCGAAGGGGGCTTCCGGATTCCGGGCGGACGATACCGCCGGATGCGTTTCCGGGGCTGTCCGAACTGCTATGAAGGGTTTTCTGGAGGAGGTGGCCGCCGACCTGTATGCGCGCTATGGCGAGGGACTGTCCGATCGGGCGGTGCTCTTCCCGTCGCGGCGTGCGCGGTTGTTTTTCGTCGATGCCCTGGGGCGTATCGCCGGGCGTCCGATGTGGCAGCCCGAATGGGTGACGATCGACGACCTGACGGGCGAAATATCGGGGCTGCATACGGGCGACCGCGTGCGGCTCATCACCGAGCTCTACAAAGTCTACTCGGCCTACCACAACGAACCCTTCGACAAGTTCTATTTCTGGGGCGACATGCTCCTCACGGACTTCGATACGATCGACAAATACCTGATCGACGCGCAGATGCTCTTCCGCAACATCTCGGAGATCAAGGAGATCGAAGCCGATATTTCCTATCTCACGCCCGCGCAGCTGCGCATCCTTTCGTTCTGGTCCTCGTTCGGCGAGCAGGCCGACCTTTCGGAGGAGAAGCGCCGTTTCCTGGCGATCTGGAAGACCCTCGGCCCCATCTACCGCCGCTTCCGGGAGCGTCTCTCGTCGCTCGGCATCGCCTACAACGGCATGGTGCAGCGCGCCGCCGCCGACCGCATCCGCGGGGGCGGGTTCGCCTTCCCCGAGCCCCGGCGTTATGTCGTGGCGGGGTTCAACGCCCTTTCCGAGTGCGAGAAGCGCCTCTTCGGGTTCCTCGCCACGGCGGCCGAAACCGATTTTTACTGGGACTACGACTCTTATTATAAGGACGACCCCGAACAGGAGGCGGGTATGTTCGTGCGTTCGAACGTGGCGCAGTTCCCGCCCCGCACGGAACTTCGGCACGACAACATGCGGGGGGAGAAGCAGGTCGTGTCGGTCGCCGCCGTCTCGAACGCCGTGCAGTGCAAGTATGCCGCGGCGATCCTCGCCGGCCTTGCCCGCCGCCGCAGGGAGGAAGACCCCGGCATCGCCGCGGGCGCCAGGCCCGCGCTGGGCAAGGAGACCGCCGTGGTGCTTACCGACGAGAACCTGCTGCTGCCGCTGCTGTACGCCCTGCCCGCCGACATCGGACGGGTGAACGTGACGATGGGCTTCCCCCTGCGGCAGAGCCTGGCCTACACGTTCGTCGAGCGTCTGGTGGAGTTGCAGAACCACCGCCGCCGCAAGGGCGACGGCTGCACGTTCTACCATGCCGACGTCGCCGGCATCCTCGCACACCCCTATGTGGCCGAGTGCGACGCCGCACTCACGCGCACGATGCACGAGGAGATCGTCCGTGACCGCCGCATTTCGGTCGATGCCGCGTGGCTGGGCCGCAACGAACTGCTGAAACGGATCTTTACGCCCGCCGCGACGTGGCGCGAGTTGTCCGACTACATGCTGGACGTGGTCGCCGCCGTGGCGCGCCAGCCCTACGAGGGCGACGATGCACGGCAGCGGGTCGAATTCCTGGCGGTCATCGCCGAGCAGGTCACCAAGTTGCGCAACTCGCTCGACGAGTGCGATATCGACCTTACGGCCGAGGTCTACACCTCGCTGCTGCGCCGGCACTTGCAGACGCTGCGCATCCCCTTCGAGGGCGAGCCGCTGGAGGGCATCCAGATCATGGGGATCCTCGAGACCCGCAACCTCGATTTCGAAAACGTCATCATCCTTTCGATGAACGACGACAATTTCCCCGGCAATCATATGGCGCAGGCGTCGTTCATCCCCTACAACCTGCGTGCGGCCTACGAGCTGCCCACGCCCGAGCACCACGAGGGCGTCTATGCCTACTATTTCTACCGCCTGATCCAGCGCGCCAAGACCGTCCACATGCTCTATTGCTCGCACGCCGACGACAAGTCGACGGGCGAGCCGAGCCGCTATATCTACCAGTTGGACTACGAGAGCGGCTTCGACGTGCGCAAGGTCGAAGTGGGGGTGGACGTCAACCTGGCCGAAACGGCGCCGATCGAGGTGCCCAAGGACGAAGGGGTGATGGCCCGGCTGGAGCGTTTTGTCGACGCCCAAAGCCCGGCGACGCTCTCGCCGACGGCTTTTTTCCGCTATGTGGCCTGCCCCTTGCGCTTCTATTTCCATTCCATAGCCCGCTTGGAGGCCGATGACGAAATTTCCGAGGAGGTCGACGCCCCGATGTTCGGTACGATCCTCCATGCCGCCGTGCAGACGCTTTACGCCCGCATCGCGGGGGAGGCGCATCCCGGTGAAACCCTGCGTGCGATGATCCGTACGGGCGAAGTGGCGCAGGCGGTCGAGGCGGCCATCAACGAGAACTATTTGCAGGATAAACATGCCACGGCCGAGGATTATTCGGGCAACCTGCTGCTGGTGAAGGACATCGTGATCCGTTACCTGCGGGGCGGGGTGATGCCCTACGACGCCGCGCACGATGCTTTCTCCGTGTCGGGGCTGGAGGAGCCCGTAGCCTATCCGTTCCGTTTCCGCGCGGGCGGGCGCGACCTGGAGATGAAATTCGCCGGCATCGCCGACCGTATCGACACGCTCGACGACGGGGCGCTGAGGGTGGTGGACTACAAGACCGGGGCGCCGCACCTCGAATTCGACGGCGTGGAGAGCCTGTTCACGGGCACGGGCAAACAACGCCTTTCGAACATCCTGCAAACGCTGCTCTACGCGATGATGCTGCACCGGTCGCGCGGCTGCGACGTCGAACCGGCGCTCTATTACGTCCGCAACATGAACCGCCCCGGCTATTCGCCGCAGCTGGACGACAAGCAAACGGGGGTGAAGGGGGCGCGCTATACGCTTTACCGCGAGCGTTTCGAGGAACTGCTGCGCGCGCAGCTCGCCGAACTCTACGACACCTCGGTTCCGTTCCGCCAGTGCGAGGATGCCGATACCTGCAAGTACTGCGACTTCAACGTGATCTGCAAGCGGTGAGGATGAGCAAGGGGGGGGCTTCCTTCGGGGAGCCGTCCAGGCAGAAATGCTCTTTGGCCTGCCCGTCACTTTTAACTGCCGGTATCGCTGCCGGTTATTCCTTTTCTGCTTTTCGGCTCCGGCGGATTGCATAATAGCGGAGCAGGTCGTCGTCGATGGCGGTTCGGTGGTCTGTAATTACCTGTATGTCATTGTCCTCGAAATCGAAATCCATGTGCCGTATTTTCGAGAGGCCGGATATGTCAAGCAGGAGCAATGGGTTTTGCCATGCTGACAAAAAATGCAATGCCGTATTTTCGGAGAGGTCGAGCTTCGCCAGGCTATTTCGGCTACAGTCCAATTTGGCCAATGCCCTATTTTCGGAGAGGTCGAGCCTTATTAACTTGTTTTTGCTGCAATCCAATACCTTCAGCTCCGTATTTTCGAAGAGGTCGAGTGTCGCTAATTCGTTTATGTTGCAGTACAATTCCGTCAATGCTTTGTTTTTGGAGAGATCGAGTGCTGCCAATCGGTTACATGTGCAATACAATACGTTCAACTCCGTATTTTGGGTCAGGTCGAGTTTTGTCAATTGATTTTGGCTACAGTCCAATTTTGCCAATGCCTTGTTTCCGGCAAGGTCGAGCGCCTTTATCCTGTTCCAACTACAGTCCAATGTGTCCAAAGCTGTATTTTCGGAGAGGTCGAGCGCAGCCAGATTATTCCAGTTGCATGTGAGTTTTCCGAGGTTTTTGAAGTATTCGACGCCCGTGAGCGATTCGATCAGGGGCGTGTCGGCTGTTTCTGCGTCGACGTCGATAGCGAATACGGCATCTGCCTCTTCGCGGCTGATTTTCCCGTTCCGATCCGTGTCGAATCTGCCGAGCACATAAGCGCGAAAAACCGGATCCGGAATTGTGCCTCCGTCCCAAAAAACCGGGGGATTCGCGGATCCCTGCCCGTTTTGGCAGGAAACGGTCGTGATGGAATACGCAAGAACCATCAATGCTGTAATGGGGGATAGCCGTTTCATGGGATTACTCAAGATATGCAGTTTCATATTGCAGTTTATTCCTCTTGCTGTCGGTATTTTTTCTGCTTTTCGGCCTCGATGGATTGCATGTAACGTGTCAGGTCGCTCACGAAGGCCGTCTGGCTGTTAGTAATTACCTGTATTTCATGGTTCTCGTAATCGAAAGATACTGCCTCTAATTTGGCGAGATCGGATAAATTGAGCCGGATCAATGGATTGTCGGAGCAGCCCAAGCGAATCAACTCCGTATTTTCGGAGAGATCGAGCGCAGTCAATCGATTGTAGCCGCAGTATAATTCGGTCAGCGCTGCATTTTCGGAGAGATCGAGCGCGGTCAATTGATTGTTGAGGCAATTCAAATAAGTTAACTTTGTATTTTCGGAGAGATCGAGTGCTGTTATCGGATTCCAACCGCAGGACAAATCGGTCAACTCCGTATTTTTGGAAAGATCGAGTTCCGTCAATCGATTGTAATCGCACCACAAGTCGGTAAGCATCGTATTTTCGGATAGATCGAGCGCAGTCAATTGATTGTGCCCGCAGAACAATTGCGTCAGGGCTGTATTTTGGGAGAGATCGAATACGGTCAATTGATTGTAGTCGCAGACCAGCATGCTCAATGCTCTATTTTCCGTCAGGTCAAGCGTCTTTATCGGATTCCGACCGCAGTTTAATGTAAGCAATGCGGTATTTTCGGACAGATCGAGTGTCGTTAGCTGGTTATCTTTGCATTTCAGTATATTCAACTCCGTATTTTTGGACAAATCGAGTTCGGTCAGCGCATGTCCGTTGCATATGAGCTGTTTGAGATTTCTGAAATGTTCGACGCCTGCAAGTGATTCGATTGCGGGAGTGTCGCTCGATTCTCCGCAGAGCCTGCCGAGGTCGATGGCAAGTACGGCGTCCGCTTCTTTGCGGCTGATTTTTCCGTCGCGGTCGGTGTCGAAATTTTCGAGGACATAAGTTCTGAAAACAGGGTCTGGAATCGCGCCTCCGTCCCAAAAGATTTGGGGATTCGCGGCCCCTTGTCCGTTTTGGCAGGAAATGGTTGCGGCGGGATATGCGAAAACCGCCAAAGCTGTGATGGGTAGGAATCGTTTCATGGGATTACTAAGATATGCAGTTTCATATTGCAGGTTATTCCTCTTGCTGTAGGTGTTTTTTCTGCTTTTCGGCCTCGATGGATTGCATGTAACGTGTCAGGCTGCTCACGATGGCCGTCCGGCTGTTGGTGATTACCTGTATTTTATAGTTGTCGTAATCGAGGGATATTGCTCCTAATTTGGCGAGATCGGATAAATTGAGCCGGATCAATGGATTGTCGCAGCAGCCCAAAGCGACCAGCTTCGTATTCTTCGAGAGAGCGAGTGCAGTCAGTCGATTGTCGTGGCAGCTCAAACCAGTCAATGCGGTGTTTGCGGAGAGGTCGAGCGTAGTCAGTCGATTGTTGTCGCAGTACAACCTGCTCAGCGCCTTATTCTGGGACAGATCGATTGAGGTCAATCGATTGCTTTCGCACCACAAGTCGGTCAGCATCGTATTTTCGGAGAGATCGAGGGTGGGCAATAGATTGTATGAGCAAACCAATTCGGTCAGCATCGGATTTCCGGTCAGATTGAGGGCGGTCAATCGATTGTTGTGGCAGTCCAATCTGATTAATGCCGTATTTTGGGCCAGGTCGAGGGCGGTCAATCGGTTGTCGCGGCAGTCCAATTGGGTCAACGCCGGATTTCCGGTCAGGTCGAGGGAGGTCAATCGGTTGTCGCGGCAGTCCAATTGGGTCAACGCCGGATTTCCGGTCAGATCGAGGGCGGTCAATCGGTTGTGCGAGCAGTTCAATCCGGTCAATTCCGGATTTTGGGTCAGGTCGAGAACGCTTAATTGATTTCCGCTGCAGTCCAGTCCGATCAACGCTGTATTGTCGGCCAGATCGAGCGCTGTCAATTGATTGTATGCGCAGTCCAAAAGGGTCAGCGCTTTGTTTTTGCTCAGGTCGAGGGCGGTCAATTGACTGTCGCGGCAGTTCAATTTTGTCAATGCCATATTTTCGGAGAGGCGGAGCGATGTCAGCGGATGGAAGGCACCTATGAGTTCTCTGAGGTTTTTGAAATATTCGACGCCCTCAAGGGATTTGATTCCGGGAGTGTCGGTCGGTTCTTCCCTGCCCAAGTCGATGACGAGTACGGCGTCCGCTTCCTCACTGCTGATTTTCCCGTCGCGGTCGGTGTCGAAATTTTCGAGTACATAAGCGCGAAAACCAGGGTCGGGAATCATGCCGCCGTCCCAAAAGATCGGGGGCTTCGCGTTCTCCTCCCCGCTTTGGCCGGAGACGGGCGCGGCAGGATATGCAAGAACCGCCAATGCTATGACCGGCAATAGTCGGTTCATGGTGTTTTCCGCTTTCCGTCCATGTAATGTCGCACTTCGTCTGAGACAACGGTTTGACTGTTGGCAATTACGTTTATTTCAGGATTATCGCCGAATACGATCTCCTCTATTTTCGAAAGATTGGATATATTGAGTTCTGTCAATGGATTGTCGTCGCAGTAGATTTTCGTCAATTCCGTGTTCCGGGACAGGTCGAGCGTTGTCAATCGATTGCCGTTGCAGTACAGTTCCGTCAACGCTGTATTTCTGGAGAGATCGAGCGCAGCCAATTGGTTGTTGTTGCAGTACAGTTCCGTTATCGCTGTGTTTTGGGACAGGTCGAGCGCTGTCAATTGATTCCTGGAGCATGCCAATGTCGCCAACGCCGTGTTTTTGGAGAGATCGAGCGCCGTCAGCCGGTTGTTAGGGCAGTACACTGTCGCCAATGCTGTGTTGTGGGTCAGGTCGAGTGCTGTCAATTGGTTTTCGTGGCAGAGCAATTCCGTCAATTTCGTGTTCCGGGACACATCGAGTTCGGTCAATGGATTGTAACCGCAGAATAATTTTGTCAATGCCGTATTTTCGGAGAGATCGAGCGCCCTCAATCGATTGTTGTAGCAATTCAATTGTATCAAGGCCGCATTTTTGGAAAGGTCGAGCGCAGTCAATTGATTTTCGTAGCAGAGCAATTCCTCCAATGCCGTATTTTGGGACAAATCGAGCGAAGTTAATTGGTTGTAGTAACAGTGCAAATGAACCAACTCCTTATTTTGGGTCAGATCGAGTCCGGTCAATCGGTTGCTGTAGCAGAGTAATTCCTTTAACGCCGTATTCTTGGAGAGATCGAGTGCCGTCAATTGATTGGCAGGACAAAACAATACCGTCAATTTCGTGTTTTTGGAAAGATCGAGCGATGTCAATGGATTGCCCTCGCACGCCAATTCGGTCAACGCTGTATTTTGGGTCAAATCGAGTTCGGCCAATGCAGTGTAGTTGCAATTCAATTTTACCAGCTCCGTATTTTTTGAAAGATTAAGTGCGGGTAACGGATTGTCCCAGCAGTTCAATTCGGTCAACCTCGTATTTTGGGATAAATCGAGTTCAGCCAGTGTATTTCCGTTGCATATGAGCTGTTTGAGGTTTTTGAAATATTCGATGCCTGCGAGGGATTCGGTTGCGGGACCGAGTTCTGCGCAGAGCCTGCCGAGGTCGATGGCAAGTACGGCGTCCGCCTCTTTACGGCTGATTTTCCCGTCGCGGTCGGTGTCGAAATTATCGAGTACGTAAGTTCTGAAAACAGGGTCGGGAATCGCGCCTCCGTCCCAGAAGATTTGGGGATCTGCGGCCTTTTTTCCGCTTTGGCAGGAAATGGTTGCGGCGGGATATGCGAAAACCGCCAAAACTGTGATGGGGAGGAATCGTTTCATGGGATTAGTAAAGTATTTGTCAAAAATGAACAATTTCAGAGACAAATATAACAATTTTCCCGAAAAAACGGTTTGTTTCCGGAAGTTTATGTGTCCAACTTCACGACAAAATACGACGCTCCGCTGCGGCGGGCCGCTTCGAGCCCGATTTCGGAGTCTTCGAAGATCAGCGTTTCCTGCGGCGTGCAGCCCTCGCGGCGCATGGCCTCCAGGAAGCAGTCCGGGGCGGGTTTGCTGTGCTCGACGTCAGTGCCCGAGAGGATGCCGTCCACGGAGCCGTTCGGCCCCTCGCCCGGCGCGGGATCCCATGCCGCACCCGGGGTTGCCGCACCTGTTCCGGCCGTGGCGGTATATGATCCGGCCGCGCCCGGCGCCGTATTTCCCGCTCCGGTCGTATCCACGTCCGCTCCGGCCGTACCTTTGCCCGTTCCTTCCACACCGGCTCCGTCCATGCCCGTTGCGGTCGTACCCTTGCCAGCTCCGACCATTCCCGCTTCGTCCATGCCGGCGCAGCCTGCCGGAGCCGTGCTCCCCGTCAGCTGTCCCGCGACCGTGATCCCCAAATGGCGCATGGCATTGTCGATATTGGCGCGGCTGCCTGTTGATACGATCCATACGCGGCCGCCCTGCGCCCGGAACTGCCTGCAAAACTCCCACAGCGGGCGGTTGAGCCGCACGGTGTCGAAGAACGCGGGGTAGAGCGCGATCTTGCGCAGCCGCAGCCGCTCGCGCTCTGCGGGGTCGGCGATGCCGTAACGGGTCAGGAACTCGTTGCACCGCATGCCGAAATACTTTGCCGCATACTCCTCCTCGGTGAGCGTATAGCCTGCCTCGCGCAGCGTGGCGACATAGGCCAGCGTATTGGCGCGCCGCGTGTCGGCCAGCGTGCCGTCGAAGTCGAGCAGGATAAGTCGGATTTGCATGACGGGTTACTTTTTCCCAGCCAGTTCGTAACTGCGGGCGATCAGCGGGGCGATTTCCCCGAAGGGTACGCTGCCGTCCAGCCGTACGGTGAGCCACGTGCGTTTATTCATATGGTAACCGGGGAAATAATGTTCGAAGTCCAGCGCCCGCGCCATGGTCTCCGCATCGGCCCGGATGTCGAGAATCTCTGTCCGCCCCTCGTCCGCGAGGCCGAGTTTGCCGGCCTGCACCGTCAATATCACGGCATACCATTTGGCGTTGTCCTGCCGCCGGAAAACGGCGTAGTCCGGGAATTTCTCCCAGAGGAACTCCGGTTCGCAGCCCCATGAGGCACGGATATGGCGGATTGTGCGGAGCGTTTCTTCGCTGCGGAAAATTTCTTCGCGCGCAAAGCCGAAATCCTTTGTCCAGTCGTTTCCCATCTCCTTTGTTTTTAGTCGAACGACTGCATGCCCGACTGTGCGATGCGCATCAGGCGCTGGTATTCGGTGGGGGTGAGTTCCATGAAGAAGTAGTGGATCGGGTCGACGCGCATGCCGTTCAGCCGCACTTCGTAGTGGAGGTGGGGCGAGAGCGAAAGGCCCGTGTCGCCCGAAAGGGCGATGATCTCGCCGCGGCTCACGCGCTGGCCCTTGCGGACGTTGATCTTCGAGAGGTGGCTGTACGAAGTCTCGTAGCCGTTGCCGTGGTCGATCACGACCGTCTGCCCCGACGTGGAGTTGCGCAGCGCCACGTCGCGCACCACGCCGTCGGCCGTGGCGAAGACGCGCGACCCCTCGGGGATGGTGTAGTCCACGCCCTGGTGCGATTGCAGGGTCTTGTAGAAGGGGTGTATGCGCATGCCGTACGAGGCCGTGAGCAGCGTCAACTGCTTGTTTATCACGGGCTGGATGGCCGGGATGTTGTTGCAGCCGCTGCCCGCCGAGTCGATGAGCGCCTGCAGGTCGAGGTACGAGGCGTTCAGCTCGTCGAGCCGCTTCTCCATGTCGGCGACCCGTTCGCGCAGTTCGAGCTTGAGCCGCCGCGACGAACGGTTGAAGATGTTTTCGTAGGTGACGGCCTGCCGGCGTTCGTATTCCGAATCGAAGTCGTAGGGATCCGATTCGAAGAGGATGCGGAAGACGTTGCGGTCGCGCTCGGAGAGGTTGTGCATGACGGTCGTGAGCGAGTCGTACCGCTGGGTGAGGGCGGCGTATTCGCGGCGCAGGCGGTCGGTCGAGTGTTTGAGCTCGTACTCCACGGGGGTGTCGAAGAAAAGCGAGAACCCGATGTAGTAGAGCACGGCGACCCCGGCCCACACGAAAAAGTGCACCGTCGCGCGTATGATGTTCTGTTTGCGGCGCTTACGCCTGCGGAGCCGCTCCAGGTCTTTCTTTCCTGCCATCTCAGAGCTTTTCGAAGTTCGTATCGCGCATGTTCTCCATGAGTGCGTCGTATTCCGCGGCGGTCATGTTGCGGTTGAAATAGTTAATCGGGTTCACCGGCATGCCCTTGTGGATCACCTCGTAGTGGAGGTGGGGGCCCGAGGAGATGCCCGTGTTGCCCGTTTCGGCGATGACCTGCCCGCGGGCGACCCGTTCGCCCGGCTGCACGAGGACTTTGCTCAGGTGTGCGTAGCGGGTCTTGTAGCCGAATTCGTGGTTCAGCAGCACCATGTGTCCGTAGCCGCCGTTGCCCCCCGAGGAGGCGACCTCCACCACGGCGTCGCCCGTGGCGTAGACCGGCGTGCCGCGGTCGCAGCCCAGGTCGATGCCCTTGTGGGGGCGGATATACCCCAGCACGGGGTGCATCCGGCGTAGGTTGAAGGCGCCGATATGGTCGTTGTGCAGCGCCGAGCGGTCGATGGGCCAGATGGCCGGGATCGCCGCCGACATCTTCTCCTTGTCGCGGGCGAATGCCTGCAATTCGTCGAAGGACACCGATTCGAGGTAGAGTATGCGGGCCAGCGCGTCGAGCTGCTTCCAGGTGCCGACCATCAGCGGGGCGAAGTCGTCCCCGGCCATCGCGGCGTATTTGGTGTCGGGGTAGGGCTGCCACACGCCGTCGATCGACACCGTGTCGGTCGAGAAGAGCGAGCGGTAGACGTAGTTGTCGCGGTGGCGGATTTCGTCCACGCGCCGCTGCGAGGTGCGGATGCGGTCTTGCAGGATGCGGTACTTGATGACCAGGTCGCGGTTGTCGCGGATGATGCGGTACATCTTGGGGGTGTAGAAGAAGTACGAGAAGAGCACGTTGGCGATCGAGACGAGGATGAAGCCGATGAGTATTTTCCGGATCAGGCGGTAGGTGCGCAGGCGGAAAGGTGCCGTGACCACGTCGCGCGTCAGCGCCTGCGCTTCCTGTGTCAGCGCCTGCGTGTCGAATCTCTGCCCTTTTTGCTTCATTGCGGAAAAAACTCCGGTTAATAGGATGCAAATTTAACTTTAATTGTGTAATTTTGCAACCCGAAATCACAAACGTGGAAATCGGATAAAATCTTATATATGGAATCGAATAAAATTCGCCGGGCCTTTCTGGACTTCTTCGAGAGCAAGGGCCATGTGATCGTGCCCTCGGCACCGATGGTCGTCAAGGGGGATCCCACGCTGATGTTTACCAACGCGGGCATGAACCAGTTCAAGGATATCTTCCTGGGCAATGCGCCCCGCAAATATCCGCGTGCGGCCGACACCCAGAAGTGCCTGCGCGTTTCGGGCAAGCACAACGACCTGGAGGAGGTGGGGCATGACACCTACCACCATACGATGTTCGAGATGCTGGGCAACTGGTCTTATGGCGATTACTTCAAGAAAGAGGCGATCGAATGGGCGTGGGAGTTGCTCCACGGCGTCTACAAACTTCCCGCCGACCGCATGTACGCCACGGTTTTCGAAGGCTCCGAGGAGGACGGCGTGCCGTTCGACCAGGAGGCCTACGACTACTGGAAGCAGTTCCTGCCCGAAGACCATATCATCCGCGGCAACAAGCACGACAATTTCTGGGAGATGGGCGAGACCGGCCCCTGCGGCCCCTGCTCGGAGATTCATTTCGACCTGCGCGACGAGGCGGAGATCGCCGCCGAGCCCGGGCGCGGGATGGTCAATGAGGGCCACCCGCAGGTGATCGAGATCTGGAACCTCGTGTTCATGCAGTTCAACCGCAAGGCCAACGGCTCGCTGGAGGAGCTTCCTGCGCGCAACGTCGATACCGGCATGGGCTTCGAGCGCCTCTGCATGATCCTCCAGGGCAAGAAATCGAACTACGACACCGACGTGTTCCAGCCTACGATCCAGCGTATTTCGCAGCTTTCGGGCAAGACCTACGGCGCCGACGCGAAGTGCGACGTGGCGATGCGCGTCATCGCCGACCACCTGCGTGCCATCGCCTTCTCGATCGCCGACGGGCAGTTGCCGTCGAACGTCAAGGCCGGCTACGTCATCCGCCGCATCCTGCGCCGCGCCGTGCGCTACGGCTATACCTACCTCGGCTTCACGGAACCTACGATCTGCAAGCTCGTTGCGGGGCTCGTGGAGCAGATGGGGGGCCAGTTCCCCGAACTGAAGGCCCAGCAGGCGCTGATCGAAAAGGTCATCGAGGAGGAGGAGGCCTCGTTCCTGCGTACGCTGGCCACGGGCATCAGCCTGCTGGACGGCGTGGTCGAAAAGACCAAGAAAGAGGGCCGCGAACTGATTTCGGGCAAGAACGCCTTCGAGCTTTACGATACGTTCGGGTTCCCGATCGACCTGACGGAGCTCATCGCCCGCGAACAGGGCGTCGGCGTCGACCTGGCAGCCTTTGAAACCGAGTTGCAGGCGCAGAAGGAGCGTTCGCGCAACGCTGCGGCCGTCGATACCGACGACTGGGTGGAGCTGTTCCCCATTCGCGAGAGCGTCTTCACGGGCTACGACACGCTGACCGAGCGGGTGAAGATCGCCCGTTACCGCCGCGTGACCTCCAAAGGCAAGACCTCCTACCAGCTGGTCTTCGACCGCACGCCGTTCTACGGCAACTCGGGCGGCCAGATCGGCGACATCGGCTATATCGAGAATGCCAACGAGCGCATCGCCGTCGTGGCTACCGAAAAGGAAAACGGACTGATTATCCATATCGTCAAGGAGCTTCCCGAAAACCCTGCGGCCGAGTTCACGGCCGTCGTGGACGCTGCCAAACGCCAGGCCGCGGCCAACAACCATACTGCGACGCACCTCATGCACGAGGCGCTGCGCAAGGTGCTGGGATCGCACGTCGAGCAAAAGGGTTCGATGGTGACGCCCGAGATCCTGCGCTTCGACTTTTCGCATTTCCAGAAGATGACTCCCGCCGAGCTGCGCCAGGTCGAGATGCTCGTCAACCGCGCCGTCCGCGCCAACTATCCGTTGGAGGAGAACCGCGAGGCCACCAAGGAGGAGGCCGAGAAATGCGGTGCCATGATGCTCTTCGGCGAGAAGTACGGCGATCGGGTGCGCATGGTGCGCTTCGGTACGTCGGTCGAGCTCTGCGGCGGTACGCACACCAGCGCCACGGGTAACATCGGGTTCTTCAAGATACTGACCGAGAGCGCTATCTCGGCCGGCGTGCGCCGCATCGAAGCCGTCACGGGCGAACAGGCCGAGAAGATCATCTACGCCGCCGAGGATACGATGCGCGACATCAGCGAATACCTCCACAACCCGCAGGTGCTGCAGGCCGTAAAGAAAATGTTCGAGAGCAACGAGACGCTTTCGAAGGAGGTCGAGGCCATGCGCCGCGAGCAGGTCGCCCAGTGGGCCGAGAAGATCATCTCCTCGACGCCCGAGCGCCACGGGGTGCAGCTCATCGCCACGCAGACCGACCGTACGCCCGAGTTCGTCAAAGACCTGGCCTATAACCTGCGTGCCCGCTCCCCGAAGCTGGTGTTCGTGCAGGGGGCGGTCAACGACGGCAAACCCATGCTGACGGTGATGCTCGGCGACGAGATCACGGCCCAGGGCGTGAACGCCGGTGCCGTGGTGCGCGAGGCTGCGAAGCTGATGCAGGGCGGCGGCGGCGGACAGGCGTTCTTCGCCACGGCGGGCGGCAAGAACCCCGACGGGCTGCAGGCCGCCATCGACAAGGCCGTGGAGCTGATTATGGCCCAGGTAAAGTAAAAGAATAGTTAAAAACCGGATAATTATGAATAACAAGGTATTACTGATGATCCTCGACGGCTGGGGCAACGGCCGCCACGACAAGGCCGATGTCATTTCGACCGTCCATCCCGAATATATCTCGGCCATGACGGCGAAATATCCCCATGCCGAGCTGCGCACCGACGGCGGGAACGTCGGACTGCCCGACGGCCAGATGGGCAATTCGGAGGTCGGGCACCTCAATATCGGCGCCGGCCGCGTGGTCTACCAGGATCTGGTGAAGATCAACCGCGCCTGCCGCGACAATTCGATCCTGGAGAACCCCGAGGTCAAGGCGGCGTTCGAACATGCCAAAAAGAACGGCGTGAACATGCATTTCATGGGCCTCGTGTCGGACGGCGGCGTGCACTCGTCGCTCGAGCACCTTTTCAAGCTGTGCGACATCTCGGCGGCCTACGGTCTCGAAAATACCTTCGTGCACTGCTTCATGGACGGCCGCGACACCGACCCGCACAGCGGCAAGGGGTTCGTCGCTGACCTTGAGAAGCACCTCGCGGCCACGACGGGCAAGATCGCCACGGTGATCGGACGTTACTATGCGATGGATCGCGACAAGCGCTGGGAACGTGTCAAGGTAGCCTACGACGCGCTGGTCAGCGGCATCGGCGAGCGTTCGTCGGACATGGTCGAGGCCGTCCAGAAATCCTATGACGAGGGCGTTACGGACGAGTTCATCAAGCCTTTCGTGCGCATCGACGAGAACGGGCAGCCCGTCGGCATGATCCGCCCCAACGATGTGGTGGTCTTTTTCAACTACCGCAACGACCGCGCCAAGGAGCTGACCATTGTGCTGACGCAGGAGGACATGCCCGCCGAGGGGATGCACACCCTGCCCCTCTACTATTGCTGCATGACCCCCTACGATGCCAAGTTCACGGGGCTGCACATCCTCTTCGACAAGGAGAACGTGCCCAACACCATCGGCGAGTTCGTTTCGAAGCAGGGCTTGCGGCAGCTGCGCATCGCCGAGACCGAGAAATATGCCCACGTGACGTTCTTCCTGAACGGCGGCCGCGAAGCGGAGTTCGCGGGCGAAGACCGTATTCTGGTCGCGTCGCCCAAGGTGGCTACCTACGACCTGCAACCCGAGATGAGCGCCCCGGAAGTCGCTGATAAACTGGTTGCTGCGCTCGGCGAGCGGAAGTTCGACTTTATCTGCCTGAATTTCGCCAACGGCGACATGGTCGGCCATACGGGCGTCTACGATGCCATCGTGAAGGCCGTGAAGGCCGTCGACGGGTGTGTCGCCAAAGTTGTCGAGGCTGCTAAGGAGAACGGTTACGAGGTCGTCATGATCGCCGATCACGGCAATGCCGACAACGCCGTCAATGCCGACGGTACGCCCAATACGGCGCATTCGCTCAACCCCGTGCCCATCGTGGTCGTTTCCGACCGCGTGAAGTCGGTGCACGACGGCATCCTGGCCGACGTGGCCCCGACGGTGCTCAGGTTGATGGGGCTGGAGCAGCCCGCCGAAATGACCGGCAAGGCGCTCGTGGAGATGAAATAACCGGAATCCCGGTAACTGAAAAATCCCGCTTCGTACTGGGTCGGCGTTTTTTAGGTAATGACAGAGAATAGTTCTACTATTCATTGATTGACAGCATATTAGTTGTTTTTGCGCGAACGGATTATTTGTCCATTCCAAACAATTTGCCGGGGACGGGGCTATTTCATGTAGCCTGTTTTGCAGTCCTACATGCTCTCAGATGAGCATCTGCCGAGCACTGACAAATTGGGCGCAAAAGCAACTAATATGTTTTCTATCAAAGTCAAGGGTAAGCCAAACCCGAAGAATTCGAATCTGGTTAAACTTGAGCTGGTCTTTTTCCAGACAGATTATCCGCGTGTCACCAAAGTTCTCGACATCACAGGACAGTACAAGGACTGGGATGAACGGTCACAAACCTTTCGCAACGGCAGTCCGGACGCCTACTCCAAGAACAGGAGCCTGAGCGAGGTCTGCATGCGTTATCAGCGTGTGGCGGAGGAGTGGACAGTATCCGGTCTCTTTTGGTCTCCGGTGGAATTGTCCCACTGTTTCGATCGTCAGCAATCCGCTGTTCGGCAGGATATCCGTATCTGGACGGTAAGCCAGCTCATCGATGAACGAATTACGTATTTCGACAGCAAGGATCGCATCAAAAACGGGCAGATTATTTTGAGCAGCAGCAATGCCCGGAAATATGAAAAATTCCATCGTTCGTTGAAAGCCTTTGTTTCTGCAGTCTATGGGAAAAGCCTGTCATCCTATTTCTTTAAGGATATCGATGCGAAATTTCTCACCGACTATGCGTTTTATTTGAAGCGCCGAGGTGCGGAGAATGGCAACCAGGGATGCTTAGTTTCTCACCTTCGGCTGTTACGCGCCTTGTGCAATTATGCCGCTAAACTCGGAATGCCGGGAGCAGGCATTACAGCATTCGATTCATTGGGCGACATGATCAAATGGCCTGAGACAACCTCCCGCGCCGTATCGGCAAAAACGATCGCATTACTTGAAAACATCGATCGGAGTCTGTTTTCCGCAAAGGAGCAACTGCATCTGGATCTGTTCCGGTTCAGCTACTATACGGGAGGAATGGCTAATGTGGATGTATGTAACCTGACCTGGGATTGCGTTCAGGAAGATAAGATTGTCTACGAACGCATTAAATTTCCGAAGACCGCCAAACCGCTTCTCACCCCCCCCCAGTCGAGGGCCTTGCTCCGAAAATACAAGGGAACGGGCTCTGGAAATTATGTCTTCCCGGTTTTCACGCGCAAACACACCGATTCGGTAAAACGCTATACGCGAGTGCATCAAATTTCAAACCTGGTTACCCGAACGCTTACTAAAGCCTGCCGCATTCTGAAGATCAAAGAGCATGTAACCTGGTATTCGGCCCGGGGCAGTTTTATCTCACGAATGGTCGATGACGGTAATTCCCCGTATGCCGTAGCCGAGATGGCCGGGAACAGTCCGATGACGATCTGGAAGAACTACTACAAAAATACCGAGCGGGAGAAGTTGGCCGAGCGGACGAGGGCTGTATTATAGGCTCTGCCATCATGTAACAAAACAAGGCGCAAGGATTTATTTTCCTGCGCCTTTGTTTTTGAGTAAGTAGCTTCAAAACCACATTCCGGGTGTACACACTTGGATAAGCGTACAGCAAAGCGGAAAAATCAATGCTTTCTTCTCATATTATCGTTTTCTTATATGTCGCCTGTCTAGTAAGATGTAACTTCCAATTATAAATTAGGGCAATTCAATGTCTGGAGTTAGCATAACTTTATAAGTAAAGGACAAGCCTTTCCCTCCCTTGGGTTGATTCTCTCGATTAAAAAATCTGCTATACGGCTGACATTCCATCCATACGAGGAATTTATCTGAACAGGTTTTCCAAATACACCGATCATAAGAATTATTTAAACTCTGTTTATTTGATAAGTATACTTGTTTAGGAGTTCCTTTGTGATAGATAATACTTCCGATATATATCTTTATTGGAGTCAAAGTAGTCGTTGTATCACTCACTTCGTTATCAAAATGCACACCAACTGATACGACAACCTCCAGAGAATCGGTAATACATTTACACGGGATTTCTATCTTCAATCGTTGCCGAGACTCATTAACCGGAATAAGCAAAGGATATTGATCTGAATTCGATTGCTCCTGGCCACAAACCTTAGCTATCAATATTGTAAACAGGATAAAAAGAATAAGTCTGGTTTTCATCGTCTAAAATTTGGGTGAAATTTTGATAAAATAGATTTTATTTTGCCCCCTCCATATGGTACCGGCAAGGTTCGCATATTGTTATAGGCTCCTGTGCTATTCACATAAGCACCAGTTTGAAAATTATTAATCGCCTGCACCATTGAAGGTTGTGAATATCCGTCCCATTGCAAACTGCGAAATGCAGATTCATAAGCCTGTCCAGCTGGAGTATCTTGTCCCATAGGAGTCATAGAACCTCCGCCACCATTGTCGAAGCTCCAATTTGTTGCAACAGAATTACCAAAAACCATTGCTTCAACTTCATTAAATACAGATCGGCCTCCTTGTCCTAACTCATGTTGCACCCCGTGAAAAAACTCATGGGCTGCTGTTTCAATATTTGCAAAGTTTACAGCACCTCCGAACTTCACAGCGAAAATAGTTCCTCCGCCATCCATATTTCTTCTGAATGCACCCGCAGCAGCATCAATGCTCGAATTTTGATTCAATACATTAAAAGCATTCTCGGAGCCAATAAGTACGTCCATCATTGCATTACCACCATAGGCATAAACAGCATTTAAATTTCCAACCATATTGGCAACAAACGAATTTGTTCCTTTGTACTCCATATTGGCAGTGTAAAGCATTTTTTGGTCATTACCATCGTCATCTTGATAGTAGATCCAGACCTCCTCCCCATTAGGGTCAATAAATCGTACCGGATTATTCAAGCAGTACGCATACGGACTCACCGGATGGTATGCGTATGCCAAATCTATAGAAAATAATGATGCAATGCAAATAATCGCAGTCAAAATAAGAAATCGCTTTGTTTTCATAATATGAATGTTTTGAGTGGTTTATGTACTGGTTAAAGTTTTATTCCTCCGGTTTCTTCGAGTATTTTCTTCGCCTCTTCATTTTTCCGGTCGAGCCGCTCGAAATACTCCTCGCCTAGTTGTTCCCAGCCCATAGCAAGCAACTGCTCGTATAACTCTTTGGATTTCTTTTCGAGGGACAGAACATATTCATCCACCTTTCCCCCGGTGCTTTCCAAATACCGGCCTATTGCGATGTCGAGAGACTTACCCATAGTTATCAGGGTATTGTAGTGCCGTGGATAATATTCAAACGACTTGGATGAACATACCCGGGTGAAGTCGTCATACACCCCATATTTGACGGTATAGGCGAACGCTAAATCGGAAAGTTGCGCGGCAACCGTTTCCCGGTCGGTCAGCGGATGGAGATAAACCTTGTTGTGCAGCGCTTTTTCGTTTATCTCGAATTTATCGACGTAGTAGAATTCCGGTGTATATTGATGGGTGGTCAGCTCCACATTCACCCAATCTTCAGGAAAAAGGTTGTCTGCATTCGGGTATCGTATAAAGGTATGGATCGGCGCATAGGCAATATATGCCTCGGCGCCGATAGCTTCGGACAGAATCTTATAATAGTAAGGCAAGGAACGGCATTGCCCCTTATGTGTTCGGAGCAATTTGCTGACAAATTGTTGGGTGAAATCCTGCGTACTATCCATGTCGTTATGGTCATAAATGAACGGTTTATGACCGTTACCCGACCAGGGATTAAAGAAATATTCGATAATGGCCATATTCTTACCGGTCTTGTACTTATCCAGTCCATTTGATTTCATAAAACCATGTAAGAAAATGACGGCAGAATCTATTTTACTACAAAACCAGTCATAATCGAGATTTCCGTCGAGGTACGCCCATTCTGCAAGGAATACGGCGCGTTTTATGCTCAGGGAGGATTTCCCGTCGAGCATATCCGCGATTTCGGCGTAGGCCGTTTCATAGCGGGAGATGTCCGGATGTTGGGCTTGAACAGTCGATTGCTGGACAAGAAAGAAAAGCAGGAAGAGCAATGTTTTTTCATGTCGTAGAGAGGGTTATCCTTGTTATCAAAGATAACACTTAATTTCTTGGGTGCGACAAAAGTTATACATTACAAAAGTTTTGTAATTGACTGTCAGTCAATATAGGATAAAGAAAAAATTGTTGACAAATACTTTCAGGGGGGGGCGGTTAAAATGTCCGGTTTAAGGGATAATCGAAGGGCTATTGTTAAGTAAGAATTTATATTTAACTTCTTTCCTACGACAATAAATCAAAAAATAAGATACTATGACAAAACAAGATGTTGTATCGGAGATCGCAAAATCTACCGGCTACGAAAAGGCGGTCGTGTCGACCGTTGTTGAAGCATTCATGGAAAGCGTGAAAAACTCGATGATTAAGAAAGAGGATGTTTTTCTTCGTCAGTTCGGTACTTTCGTAGTTAAGAAACGGGCGCGGAAAGTTGCGCGTAACATTTCGAAGAACACGACTATCGTGATTCCGGAGCACGACATTCATGCGTTCAAGCCTTCAAAAAGTTTTGCCGCGAAGGTAAAATAATCCGCCAGAATGAGAAAAGAGCCAACCGATTGTTGGCCCTTTCCTTTGTTCACGTTTGCTTTCGACTTTGTTTTTTCCTCCCTTTTTTGAAACTCTTTAGAGAAAAAGGTGGCAAACAAAATTATGTCAGCCACGGATTCTTGTAGGGGTCGTAATCGGTCTGGAAAGTCGCCATCTGCCAGTCCATAACCGGTTGCTTGTCCCGGGCGAGTTTTCGGGGAATCTGCGGATTTAGCCGCAGCTTGGCAGCATCGTTCAACCATTTCATCGAGTCCTCGTAATCGCGCATGCGAACCACCGAGACGTTGTTCGGAGCGATCAGCTTCGTAAGTTCATAGATCGCCAGCCGGAGCATGTGCTTTTTGAGGTTGTAGTTGCGCGGATCGTGCAGTGCGAGGTTCACGCCCGGTGCCGGAATGTCGGCATTCACGTCCATCTCCGGAAGGAACACTTCCCCGCCATAGACCACATAATCGTGCCCCGACAGCTCGTAGGCATTGTACTCCGGCGCGTAATCGGCAATCTCACCCCAACAGTCGGATTTATCCGGTGAAAGATTGTTGTCGAAACCTGCATCTGTCATCAACGTATAGAAAGTTCCGTTGTAGATTACCGCATCCCACAGCGTATAGGTTATTGGTTGCCAGCCCTGCACTTCGACCTTGCTCCACCCTTCGACGCCCGGGATGCGGATTTCTCCGAACTTGTAGCCATGCTCCCGGCGGCAGGTGTAAACCATGTTGTTATATAATACCTCGTCGCCCGGGTAGTAGGTTCCGAACTGGGAGTAAGACTTCAATCCTGGTTGCTCCTGATTGCAGAACGGATTCTCGGCCCAATGAGGTTCATTCGCCGGTGCTGTATATCCGCTGACGGCACGGATGACCTCGTGGATCTGCCCGTCATAATAGATATGCACACCCACGGGATAGGTAATGCACCGGTCGTATGGGGCAATGTATTTCCCCTTGGCCAACTCCTGTTCGACCTCGTAGTTCTCGGAGAGCCGCTCCACGAGGGACTTCTCGGCGGACTCCTCGGCCTGCAGGAAGCGTTCTTCGTTGCCGCGCGTTAGCTGCGCGAGGGCTTCCGGTGTGATCAGCCCCAGATAGTCGTTGTTGTTGAGAAAACGTCTGTACATACTTCCTAATAGTTGAAACCTTCCTGAATAGTTGCCGTCGAGATCACATAGCCCGCCGTGTCGCCGCTCTTGTATTTATACCAACTTTCGCGCAGGTAGTAGCACAAGAGGTAGTCGAGGCAGTCTGACAAATGACCGTAGCGCTCGTATTTCACGCCCGTCTTGGGGTCGGTGGTTTTCTGCTTCGACTTGCTCCCGTCCTCGTTTTTGAGCTGGTAGATCAGATCCTCGGTGAGCTTGCGGCATTTGATGTCGATGGCGACCTCCCAGCCGTTGTAGCCGTCGAAGAGCTCGTTGACGAACTCGCAGCGGGTCACCTGCGGAGGCTGTTTCTTCAAGAGCTTGACACGAGGGCGTAAGACACCTCCGCCGAACGTATCGACGATCACCGTAAAGTTGTTTACGCCGTCCTCGCTCGTTGTCGAACGTTGCAGCCCCGATGGGTCGCCCGTCACGTCCACGCCGCCGATGTGCTTGTCGCGGTATAGTTTCGCGCGGAGCTTGCGGGCCAATGCCGGGGTGTTGTTTTCCTTGTCCTCGGGGCGGCCCAATACCTCTTCCAGGATGTAGACCTTCCTGGCTTCGTAGTCGATCTGGGCCGTAAGCACCGACATGCGGGGTGCAACATTGAAGTCCCAGACAGTAATGAGCGGCCTGGTCGGATCGTAAACCTTCTCCCGCAATCCTGTCACCAAATGGCGCACCCCGTCGAAGCGGTGGTATACGGCCATGTCGTTGGCCTCGACAAAATCCCAGTTGCCGTACAGCAGGCGCTCCTTGGTGGCCTGGTCGCGAATCTTGTTCAGGGCCGCTTCGTAGGTCTGGCGAAAGGCGATATTGAGGTTGTCGAAGACTGAGAACGGAACGTAGGCTTCGCCTTCCCGGCAGACTACTTTGTCTCCGTTCTCGTCCTGCACGAAACGCGAGCGCACCCAGTTGACCGTGGGGTTCGTGGTCATAAGCATCCGCGGTACCATGAACGTTTCGTGTGTGCGCCACCTCAGACGCGAGAACAGCACCTCGATAGCCCGCTCGGAAATCTCCGACACCTCGTCCACCAATGCGACGGTATACTCCGAAGAGCCGAAGCGCTCGAAGTTCGGATCGCTGGGAATGTCGGCCATCTCCTTCATGATGATAATGCTGTCATTCCAAAAGGTAAGCGTCCCTTCGAGGTTGTTGATCTTGTAGTTCACATCCACCCGTAGGCCCCAATCTTTGAGAATCGACTTAATGGTATTCCATGTCGACTCCTTCAACGATTTGAGCGTCTTACGCGCCACCACGGCCGGGATATTACCGAAGCGGATGCAACTGCTTATCAGCCACACGCTGCCGATGTAGGATTTACCTCCGCCGGCGGCTCCCCCGCCCAGGATCAACTGAGGAAGATCTTGTGTGCGGCATTGTTTGCATTGTGGTTTGAATTGAGGATTGTGCTGTGCGTCGTACCCGATGAGAACCTGTTCTATCTCACCGCCGCAGTGCGGGCAGTAGTTGGGCTGGAGGAGTTTCCATAACTCGAACTGCCGGGGTGAGAGTGAAAATTCGATTTTAAGGTTCCGGGGCGCTTTTAGGCGATTGGCTGCCATCAGCAGATCGTGATAGTCATCTCGTTCTCTTTCTCCAATAGGGCATTTAGCTTATCGGACACAGCCCGCGATTCGAGAACTTTGCCTTTGACCTTGTTATGTCCAACGAGGATGCAGCCGGCAGTGTCACCGGGGTCATTGCCCGAATGGATCAGCACCCCCAGGAAATGCGGCACATCATGCAGCAGGGGTAATACCCGTTTGAAGCGGGGGCTGAATTGCATCGTTACCTTATAGGTTCCGGCGGGTATAGCCGTGCGGGCATAGACTTTCTCGGGACAGGCGCAGAGAATGCCTTCGGATGTATTGGGGCAGGATGCGGGGAGTGTGCGAACCGGGTCTTCGAGCGTGTCGCAGAAATAGTGTCCGTCGATATAAAGTTTGCCGATGGTATAGTCGGGTCCCCTGAAAATGCGGTTTAGTGTTAGGTTCATCTTCGGTATCGTTTTATACCGAAGAATAGCTTGGGAAAACGATCGGAGTTTACCGGTTGTCGCTTACTACGAATAGTCGGCCGATAGATGAAATATCCGGACTTAATACTGCCTTGTTATATATTCGGGGAGGGCGAGAATAGCAAGCCGATTATATCGCTATATACAGGTTCTGCAACCTGACAATGCGTCCGTGAAAACGCACGGTCATCAACAGTTACCCAGATACCAGCAGTTCTTCAATTATAATCCGATATTTTGCTGTTCTGCAACCGGCTCGACGATACCTTCGTCGTAAGGGTTCCCATAGTTGAACTTCTGCCTTACGGGCCAGGCCCTCATCTCCTCTTCGGGGTAAACTGTCAGAAGCGCGGCAACGTCCCCCTCCGTTACGATAGCCGGATCGAGCCATAGCTGCTCCTGCTCCGGGGTGAGTATCTTCGGCATCCGGAAAGGATTGTTGCCGCCGTTGTGGATCTTCCGCATCATGGCGTTCGCTGCGGTTGTTATCAGCACGAACGACTGCACTTTTTCCCCACTCTGCGGATTCGTCCACTCGTCCCATAGCCCGGCGATCGAGAAAATTTCCTGATCCTTCAAAGTCGTATAGTAGTACTGCGCCTTTCCGTCGGGCAGTCTGTGCGGCTCGAAGAATCCGGTTACGGGGATGATGCACCGGTTATGCGGCCAAAGCATCCGCCACGGCCACTTCTCGAAAAGGGTTTCGGCCCTTGCGTTCTTGAACAGGTTTTCCCGGTCGAAGCGTTCAACATCTTCTCTCTTCGCCGTCTGCGGAATCAGTCCCCACTGCATCACCTGAAGCTCGTCGCTGCCGGAAACGATCACGCAGTGCGGCTCGGCATAAGCCGGAATGACGTATATATCCTCGGCCAGCCGAATATCGTACACACTGACCTTGTGTTTCGGATCGGCTTCCTGCTTAGCACGCTCCGTCTGTTCCTGTTCGGCGAGGATCTGACGCGCGGCTTCGATAATATCCAGCTGCTTGCCGTATCTTTTGGCCACGGCCGCAGCATTTGCTGATAAAGATGTAAAAAAGCACATAATCTTGTTTTTCAAAAGAGTGTGACAAACTTTGTGCCTTCGTCATATCATTGAGGCGATTGGTCATGTAATAGGGACAGTCATTACAACGTTTATTGATTGTGAAAAATACAACTCTTTTCCGCAAAGTCCTCTGGTTCGAAAACCGGGGTCGTTTCGACATCGACTACTTCGAGATGCTGCAACCGCGCCGGGAGGTGTCGCATAAGCCGCGCTACAAGAGCGGTGTGTTTCGCTCCGACAAATGCGGCCGGGAAATCCAGTACGAATCCGGACTGGAGCTAGAATTCATCATGGAGTTGGAACGCAGCGGGGAGGTTTCATTCTACTGGGAGCAGCCCGCCGCAATCCCCTATTGGCGTGGAAAACTCAAAACCCGCACCTATCCCGATTTCGGAATCTACCTCAAATCCGGGCATTTCATCCTCGCCGAGATCAAGCCCCTGGGCGACATGCTCGACCACCGGGTGCAGGCCAAAGCCGAGGGGATCATGGATTTTTGCAGCCGGCACGGCTTCGGGTTCCTTCTCACGGACGGCAGGCACACCCCTGTGCATCTGCTCCGTGGGCGAGTGAACCGAAGGTTGGAAAAACAGCTTAAAGCGGCTTTGGCCACAAACCCGATCCGGGCGGATCAATACAAGGCGATCAAAGAAAGCTGTGAAGCCACTCCGAGCCAGCTCTATCGGGCCATCATCCGCCTCGACCTGAAATATTCGTCCCGCCGTTTCAAACTGCAGTGCGGAAACCAAAGCCCGATCTTCCGGCAGGTCTATTTCGAGCAGAAAAAGTACGACGACCTGTTCGAAGAGCGGTTCCCGTCCCTGTTCGGGCCAGGCATCAAGTCCTGATGTAGTTACAGGGTAATGTCGATCCGATCGCTCCATTTGGTCGTGGGGCATTTCGAAAGCATCTCGCGCCGCAGGCGGGTGTTGTTGCGCCCTGTAAGCTCCGCGCCTAATACTATAAGACGGCTATCGAGGTTCAGCGGCCCGTTCACTTCGTCCACCGCCGCCTGCAAGCGCCGCAGTTGTTCCATATCGGGCCTTTGATGGAACATGTTGAGCTGCACAGCCTCGGCCGGGATCAGGTCGGAGAGGGTGACCGTTGCCCGCTTGAACACGTAGGGACGTTCGCCCGGCGCATAGTGCGGCCAGATCGCACGCAGGATCGTCAGGGCATAAGGGATCATCTCGAAGGTGTTGTCCGTCGGCACGGGAAACTCGATCTGGTAGCCGCGGAACGTCTGGCGCTGGTATTCGTTGAACGGGTTGGTTTCGATGCCGACGTAGATGCGCCGGGCATAGGAGTGCTGGTTGCGGAGCTTGCGGGCCGAGGAACTGAGGTAACGGATCACGGCGGCTTTCACCTCGTTGAAATCAGAGGTCATTTTCCCGAATGCCCGCGACGTGCATATCTCCTGCTTGTCCGGCGGCGCCAGCTCCAGACTGATGCAGGGGGTTCCGTTCATCTCGCGCCATAGGCGGTCGCCCACTACGGTCATGTTCTTGCGCACCCACTCGCGGGGCAGGACGGAGAAGTCGTAAGCCGTGCGGACACCCATTGCCGTCAGCCGCTTTTCGTACCGCCGGCCGATGCCCCACACATCGCCGATCGGCAGTTTTTTTAACGCCTCCGTGCGCTTCTCCTCCGTGTCGATAATATAGAGTCCCCGGCGTGCGTCGTCCGTCTTGGCGAGTTTGTTGGCCGCCTTTGCCAGCACCTTTGTCGGGGCGATGCCCAGGCAGATTGGGATGCCGATCCCGCGTCGGGTGGTGCGGATGATGTCGCGCCCGAGCTTCTCGAAGTCGAAGCCTTCCATGCCCGTGAAATCGAGGAAGGCTTCGTCGATGCTGTATATTTCGAGGTTGGGGACGTACGAGGCCCAAATACTGTGCATCCGGTTGCTCATGTCGCCGTACAGTTCATAATTGGACGAGAACGTGACGATACCGGGTTCCCGGATGGTGTCGGCAATCTGGAACAGCGCATCGCCCATCTTGACGTATTTCTTTGCTAATCTGTTCATTGCTATCGCACAGCCGTCGTTGTTCGAGGCCACGATAATGGGCTTTCCATAGAGCCACGGCTGCACGGATTCCTCACAGGAACAATAGAAAGAATTTCCGTCAGCAAGACCTACCATCTGCCGGGGATTCAGGGGCAATAGTTTCTGACTCATTTCTTACCTCCCTTCTTTACCCTTAATTGCCGGATGGAGTGCGTAACGATGCCCCAGAGCAGGCGTTCATTATCGTCGGTGATGCGGAGCGGGGCGAAGTCCTTGTTGCCGGGCATCAGCCAGACCTCCCCGTTGTCGCGCACCTCGACGTATTTCATGGTGAAGCCGTCGGGCGTGACGCATACGGCCAGGTCGCCCCACCGGGGTTCGAGCATCCGGTCGACGATCACCGAATCGCTGTCCTCGATGTCGTCGTCGATCAGAGAGATTCCTTTCACCCTGCCGAAGAACGTGCTCACGGGATTGGGGATCAACTCTTCGTTCAGGTCGAGCAGCCCTTCGACGGGAACATAGTTCTCCGGGAAATACGAGGCTTTGATAGCCCGCCGCTCGAACAGCGCGGGTTGTTCCTTCTGAGGCAGGCGCTCGATGAGCCGGGTGCGTCGTTTTTTGAACCGCCGGACTTTGATGACGACCGTAACGATACCCAGCACCCTCGCTTCGGTATCGCCGTCGACCGGAAGCGTTTCGTCCGTTCCGCCCCCGTGGAGCCACACCTCGCGTCCCTTGCGGCGGACGTACTTGAGCACCCGCTCGCCGCAGACCTCGCAGAGCGCCAGGTCGCCGGAGCGCGGCGCAAGGCTCGTGTCGAACAGGATACTATCGCCCTGCTCCAGTTCTTCCTCGACCATATAGTAATCCCGCACACGGGCATAGTAGGTCGCACCCGGATTGAGTATGAGAACTTCGTTCAGGTCGATGCGGTCACCAATATAGTCCGTGGCCGGCGAGGGGAACCCCGCGGGGATTCCCTCGCTCACGTAGGGCACGGAGCTGACTTTCGACGTGACGAGTCCGTATATATCGAAATGACTGTTCATAGGTACGGTTCTGGCGCAGGGGTACTGTGGCAGCACGCAATGTCTTAGGACATTGTGTAGTCATTTCAACAATATTTAAGTCGGTAGTAGTTCGGCGTTTGCCGGATGTGTAAGAAATATAAAGTTGCGTCTTATCCTCAGTACCCTTCTGCGGAGGCTACATGTAAGAGGAACAGAAAATATCGTGCCTATGTTGCATGGAGAGGCGGTTCAGGCGAGGATAGCTGTTAATGCATAAACTTTCTTCGGGCAGGTACACGGAATACCTTTGGATGTGTCGGAGCAGAACGCCGAAAGTGTTCGTACCGGATCTTTGAGCGAACACACCATCATTTAAGAAAATGCTGGTAAAACTTTTATAATATGAGTGAGATTAGAAGCATTTTTTCGTATATTTGAGAATAAACCTAAGTATTATGCGTCGAATACTTTTGTATGTTCTCTATACTTTGCTCTCAACGAGTTGTTCTACATTCTCTGGAATACCAGAAATTATTATTCATGCGGAAGAATTAATGCCACAGAATCCTGATAGTGCTTTATTTCTTCTCGGCTCTCTCAACACCGGGAATATCAATTCACAAAAAATCCGCGCGAAATATGCCGTTGTTTATTCTCAGGCACTCGATAAAAATTATATTGACGAGACAAATGATTCACTAATTACTATTGCCGTCAAATACTATAAAAAACATGGGAATATAAAAGAGAAGTTCATGTCATTGTATTATCTTGGACGTATACAATATAATGCAGGACATTATACCCGTGCAATGTTATCGTATATGGAGGCAATCCCCTTAATAGAACAATTGGATGACGATTACCTATCGGGGCTTTTATTTTCTCAGATAAGCCAGATATATGCCAATAATTTCGAGTATGCGAATTCCTTAAATGCAGCCGAAGAAGCTTATAAGTATTTTTTACGAACAAAATATGTTTCTCATCAACATTATGCTTTGTTGGATATAGGGTTGGCATACGCAAATAATGGACAGAAGGATAAAAGCATTGATATTCTAAATCAGGTCGTTCAACTTGCCCGGGAAAATGCAGACACGATTTTGTTGGCTTCCTGTCTGAGTAACCTTGCTTTGCAATCGATCGAATCGAGAGACTGTGAAAAAACGAAAAAACTATACCACGAAAAAGCATCAGTTCTTGGTGAACCATTGGATATGAGAGATAATGCTTGTCTGGCCTATGTTTATGCCCTGGAAAGCAAAAGAGACAGCGTTAGTTATTATATGAATAAAGCATGGCCTTTGGCTTGCGACAAGATTGATACCGTTGCGCTTTTCTTCCGTTCTTTCCAAATTGAGAAGGTAAGGGGAAATTATCGATTAGCGCTTGAGAATCTCGAAAAAAGTGTTCAGATTCAGGATAGTATAGTGCGCGAGACACTTCAACAATCCGTGGTTTCGGCACAGAAAGATTATTTTCTCAACCTTTCTGATTTTAGGGCCTTCAAACTCAAAACTGAAAAACGATTATGGATCTTGGCTTTTGCCTTCCTTATATTCATTGTAATAGTTGCTATTACCTATCTCCATCGGAGATTACAACAGAAAAATCTCGAGATCAGTAAGTATATGAATATGACCTTTGAGATTCAAGACACTCTACGAAATCATGACACACAAATGTCGCAATTAATCCAGCGCCTTTTTAATGATAAATTCGAACTTATCGATAAATTAGGTTGTACATATTATGAACGCCAAAATACTCCGGCCGAGAAGGAAGCTATCTTTAACGCCGTTAAGTCAGCCATTCAGGACTTAGGTTCGGATAAGAAGACAAAAATGGATTTGGAACGTATCGTCGACGCATGCAACAATAATGTCATGTTCAAGATAAGGGAGCAAATGCCGAATTTAAAAGAATCGGATTATGAATTGCTCTGCTATTTCTTCGCCAGATTTTCCTATCGGGCAATCAGTATCTTTACACAAGATAAAGTCGAAAATATCTATAATAAAAAGTCGCGTTTAAAATCCCGGATTTCAAATTCCGAACCGCGAGACATGCAATTATTTTTAGAGATGCTTGGTTAAGTCTCTGATTATCAATACATCTATCAAACACCCCCCCCCGTGCATATTTAATGCGCTGATATTCAGTGTATTAAATGTTTGATAGATTTTTCCCGTCCATTACATTGATAATGTATTGATTATTAATATTTTAATCGCCAGTTTGGATGGAATTTTTTGATAGGATATGTGTGCTTACGGATTCAAAAAATAGTAATTTTGGATAAATCCCAAACCACACAAGCCATGAAAAAAATCATTCTCATTTGCTGTACGCTTTTTCTCTTCTCGAATGTATGGTCCGCCGCAATGTTAGACGGGAAAGCGAAAGAAACAACTGTTTTTATTGCTCTTATCAAAATATACAAAGGACCGCGACCGCGCAGTATGGAGTTTGTCCCTTCCTGCGAATATGTGGGTACCGTCGGTAGTCTGAAAATCGACTTCGGGTATAATCCCGGACAATATACCGTATTGGTCGTCAATGGAATGACTGGAGAACAGTGGTTCGAGATGGGTGATACCGATAAGATGGAAATGGACATATCTGGTGATCCCGGTAATTATTCGATTGACATAGAAACAGAATCGGGAGATACATTCACCGGTAACTTCACGCTCCAATAGGGATTACGGGATAATCCTTCATTGGATTTGGGCTTGCAACCCAAGCCCAATGAAAAAGCCTTCTCTCAAGAGAAGAAAAACCGAGTTGGAAGCTCACAAGTTTAACCAAACCGAAAGAAGGCACTTCAAAGATAGTAATTTTTCAGAAAGTTCAATGCGGATTTTTTGAAATGGCAGTCTGGCAACCTGTCATACCCAAAGTTGTCAAACAACCAACTAAAATTTCAAATCTTACGATTATGAAAACGATGAATTTGGAACAAATGGAGCGGGTGGTTGGAGGAGCCTACTCTACTGGTAAGTGTGTTGCAGGTATGGTTTCTACAACCATTGCCTGGGCCGGGTTGGTTTGTGCTACAGGTGGCGCATTTGCCCTTTTTGCCGTTGCTGCTTTAGGGTTTGGCACCTCCATGAGTGGCACAGCCGAAAGTTGTGGGTGGTGGTAACCCAAGTTAGTAATTCAATAAAGAATTCAATATGAAAACATTATCAATTAACCAAATGTCTGACATTTCAGCAGGCGGTTGTGGCTGGCAGTGGGCCGGTCTAGGTGTTGCTTATGCTGGTCTTTTCGTCGCTGGCGCATTAAGCGGTGGATTTGGATGGGCTGTTGGCGGCTACATGCTCGCCATTGTTGATCTCGGAATTTGCGCAATGTAAACTCAAAAAAAATGACACGCCAAAAAAGAATAGCTATTGGGGGGATAATAATATTTATTGTTATTATTCTATTTTGTATAGATTACTCTAAAAGTATTCTGCAGAATAAAATGTTTGCATTAATGCTTGGACTCTCTTTATTAGGGCTTGTTTGTATTTTCATGTCATCCCATTGGGTGATTAAACAAAATCGGCGGCTTTTATTGGCAAAAATTGTCCTGATGTTATCCGTGGCAATGATATGTGTGGGAGTTGTGTTAATGATTGTAGAACATGATTTCAAATCATATTTTTTAATGATTTTAGCAATGATGTTTACTGCTATCAGTATGATTGGGAATATATGTAACTTCTACAAGCAAAAACAAAAATAGCATTCTTCGAATAGTGTCATTATGTATTTTAACTGCTGTACATTTTATCTCAAATGTACAGCAGTTAATTAAAAAATCCAATGAATTGATCCGGAATTATATGAAGACATTCCTGAATGTTTACTCGTTAAATATGCTATTTATTCTCTTTAGCTTTATCTTGATAATAACATATCTTCAACAAGAGTATATTGTTATACCACACCTCAGCAATATGCCTATGGTGGATGAGACACTAAAAGCTAAGATATTTGAGGGCTATTACAAACACCGTTGGCTAATGTATCTGATTCCTCTTGCAATCTTGTTGATCCGAGTTTCATTAGTTGGGATGTGTTTATTCCTCGGCAGTTTTTTTATTGAACGTCAGCAGGAGATTAAATATGCAGATGGCTGGAATGTCGCATTAAAATCGGATATTATTTTAATTCTTTCAAGCGTAATGGTCTGTACTATTGCTGTTATGTTTGGAGCGGAACAAGCTGAGGTAGTGGGACGATATTGTTCATTAGCCTTCCTTGTAGATCCGAATATCACTGAACAATGGCTGTTGGTGCCGATAGCCGCACTGAATATTTTCGAGGTAGTCTATTGGTTCTTTATGGCCAAATTGGTGGCAGTGCAAAGCGGAAGCGGTTATTGGAGCTCATTCAAATTCGTGTTGTCTACTTATGGCGTCGGCTACCTGTTTTATATCGTTTTTCTGATGTTCCTGCTGCTCTATCTGACCAACTAAAATGAAGAAGAAAATAATATTGCTAACCCTTGCCCTGATTGCGACGGCGATCGTCGCACTCTTCGTCATTCAGATTGTCAAGTATAACCGCAAACTGGCTCCGATCCGATCTTTGCCCAAGGTCGAATTGCTGACATTGGATAGCCTTGCGTATAATACGAAAATGCTGGCGAACACCGGAAAGCCGAGCATCATCGTCTGCTTTCACCCGGAATGCGATTTTTGTGGAATGGAAGCCGATGAACTTATCAAACATTACAAAGATTTAGGCGATGTGAACCTGCTGTTCGTCACGTTCGCTTCAAAAGAGGAAACGACTGCGTTTCTGGAACAGCATCCGCTCGACGCCATTCCTAATGCGAAGGTGTTGCTCGACACCAACTTCGATTTTTTCATCACCTTCGACGTGGAATCCCCACCGATGAGTTTTATATATGACTGCAATCAGCAACTCGTGAAACGACATAAAGGAACGGTTGCCGTAGATCAACTCAAACAATACCTGGCTAAATGCCATGAATAAGAAACACATACATAGCTTGCACGTCAAACAGCACGATTCGTCGGATTGTGGTGTCGCCTGTCTGTTATCGCTGATTCGTTATTACGGCGGAGATTCGACGATTCAACACCTGCGGGAGATCAGCGGTACATCGCAGACCGGAACGACATTGCTCGGACTCTATCAAGCTGCAAATGCGATCGGGTTTAAAGCTGAAGGAGCGGAGGCAAACGGCATTACGGATCTTATTGAGCATGGAAAACCGACGATCCTTGCTGTTTTGATAGACGATAATTTCGAGCATTACATTGTATGCTACGGGTTTGAAAACGGACAATTTGTGATCGGCGATCCGGCGAGCGGTGTGGAGTTGTACGCACCGGAGAAACTGGGGGAAATCTGGACTAAAAAATGTCTGTTGTTGGAGCCGACTGAAAAATTTACCCTAAAGTCGGATATTCGCCAACGGAAACAGCAATGGCTGAAGAACCTACTGCGTGAGGATGCCGGAATACTTACTGCAAGTGTAGTCATCGGAATCGTTCTTTCTGTGCTGGGCATGGTGATGGCGGTCTTTTCGCAGAAATTGGTCGATGAAGTACTTCCGGCGCACGATACACGTAAACTGATTGTCGGATTGGTATTGGTGTTTGTGTTGTTGCAAGCGCGGGTATTTATCAGCGCCTTACGCAGTAAATTGCTCATCACGCAGAGCCGTGATTTCAACAACCGCATCATCGATTTCTTTTATAATAGGTTGCTGAATCTACCCAAAGTATTCTTCGATATGCGGAAAATCGGTGATATGGTAGCCCGGTTGAACGATACGCGACGCATACAGACGGTTATAAGTTCTTTGGCTGGCGATACGATTATCAACGTGTTGATGGTCGTCGTGTCGCTTGTCTTTCTTGCCATCTACTCGTGGCAGATCGCTCTGATCGCCTTTTTGTGTATGCCCGTATTTTTCTGGGTGATATACCGACACAATGCGACCATTATCGCTCAACAGCGTGAGGTTATGGCAGGTTATGCCATGACGGAAAGCAACTTTATCAGCACGATCAATGGCATTGCGGCGATCAAGAACTTCAACCGGCAATCCATTTTCCAGAAGATCAACCAACTGCTCTATGCAGTTTTTCAAGGAAAGGTTTTCGATTTGGGGAAAACGCAAATTCGTATCGGGGTGCTTTCTGGTGTGGCAAGTGTCGTCATTATGTTGGGACTGATTGCGTATAGTTCGTTTCAGGTATTTAACAATACACTTTCTATCGGCGAATTGATGGCGGTTGTTGGAATTACCGGCTCGCTGTTCCCGGCCGTGGCAAGTCTTGCTTTGATAACGATCCCGATTAATGAGGCAAAGGTCGCCTTCGACCGCATGTTCGAGGTTGTCGGAATAAACGAACCCGGAAAAGAGAATTATAGCGTGAGTATGCCCGATGCTGTACATTCGTTGGAAGTCGATAAACTTTCATTTCGCTTTGTCGGCCGCAAGAAACTGCTTGACACAATCTCAATGCGCTTTGAGCGAGGTGCAGTTTCATGTATTGTCGGGGAAAGCGGTTGCGGAAAAAGTACATTGTGTCAAATACTTCAACGATTCTATTCACCAGAGACCGGAACAATCCGTCTCGACCAGACAGACATCGAAGCCTATTCTTCGGAACAATGGACGCAGATGGTTTCCGTCGTCCCGCAGGAAGTTTATATCTATAATGGAACTGTACTCGACAACATCTGCTTCGGGGCTATTCCGAAAGACATAAACGAGGTTTTCGAATTTTGCAAATACTACGGACTCGACAAGTTTATTGCGGAGTTGCCGCAGGGATTGATGACACAGGTCGGAGAAGAAGGTATCAACCTGTCAGGCGGCCAGAAGCAGCTCATCGCCTTTGCCCGCGCATTATACAAACCCTCGCAAATTCTTTTGCTCGATGAAATGACGGCAGCAATGGATCGAAGGACGGAACGAACTATCTGCGATCTGTTGGTGCAGCTTAAAAACGAGCATATTATCGTGTTTGTAACCCATCGTCTGGAAACCGCAAAAAAAATCGGGGACATCATTTATGTTATTGCCGACGGGCATATTCAAGCTGCGGGGACACACGAGGAGATGATGCGGACAAAAAACTTTTACAGCGACTATTGGATAAACAGTTAATGGAGCCTGTCAAAAAACTCCTACAATATTAATTTCTTAATTTTACGTATTATGAAAACTTTAAGTTTTGAACAGATGCAGAACGTCAACGGAAGTATGTCTTCCTCTTGTGCATGGGGGCTTGCAGGTACGCTTGTGCTGTGCGGAAGTGCCTTAGCATGTATGTCGAACCCGTTCACATGGTGGGCTGCTGCAGAATTTACTTTTGCAGCAGCAAGTTCTATGGCAGGCGTAATGGATTGTGCGAGATAAATGGTACGCTACTTATTTTCTTTAATAGCGTTGTTTTTTGGGATTAGTGCAACCCTTTATGCCATTTTTGTTTTATGCAAACAATTTGCAGAAAAAGATGGCTTAATCATTTTGTGCATTGGTATTGGATTCATTGCTATTGGAGGAAGAGAACTTTATCAAAAATTGCGAACCAAATGAAGAAGTTTATTTTTCTGATTGCTATTGCAATCGGCTCCATGGTCTGTACGGCTGCCAGGGCACAGACCACTAAAGAGGCTTATAAGCAGGAACTTCGCACCTACATGGAATCCAGCGGCTCGACGGCTTCGTTCGACACGATGGTCAACCAGCTCTTCATGATGGCGGGCGGCATTCCGGCAGAAAAGAAAGCGGAAATCCGCACGCAGGCATTCGACAAGTTGGTCGATCTGATGACTCCCGTTTACCAGAAAAATATTACACTGGAGGATCTGAAAGAGATTAATAAATTCTATCAAACTCCTGCCGGGAAACGAATTTCCGGGGCACAACCCAAGATCGCCGTTGAATCGACGCAGGTAGGACAGCAATGGGGAATGTGGCTGCAATCTGCAATCCAGACCGCGGCAAAGTAACCTGTTATGTTTCAGTCCGAAGCTATCCGGGAGGTTTTCAATTCCATCCGCCAAAATAAAATTAGAACGATTTTGGCCGGATTCGGGGTTGCATGGGGTATTTTTATTCTCGTCATACTGCTCGGTGTGGGGCAAGGTTTTCAGAACGGCGTAATGAGTATGTTCGACATCTTCGCCCAAAAGAGTATGTATGTTTACGGCAACCGGACTTCACTGAAATACAGGAATATGAAAGAAGGTATGGAGGTGCTTTTCGACAAAGAGTATCTCCATGCCTTGCATAAGCGATATGCTGCCATTAATGCTATATCGCCTGAAATTATGCAGCCTAATATGGGTATAACCTATAAAGAAAAAAATACGTTTGCTACAATTACCGGTGTGGAGTCTGATTATTTTCATATCAAGTTATTACAGCCCAAATCCGGCGGCCGGTTATTCAATGCATTCGATATCCGTCAAGGACGTGATGTCGTTATTATCGGGGAAGGTATTGAGCAGACATTATTTGGCAAGAAAAGCTCATTGGGGTGCAATGTCAATATCGGTGGGACTATCTTCAAAATCGTCGGGGTGTTGAAAAGCGATAATCTTTTTTCTATCCAGGAGCGCAACTCGGTTTATATTCCATTCGGCTCTTTTACTCGCAATATTACCAAAAATGCGCATTTCAATTCCTTCTGCATGATGCTTAATTCCCGGACAGACACACGTAAATTCGAAACCGAACTAAAATATTATATTGCTTATAAATCCGGATTTGATATTGAGGATACGCAAGCTGTCTTCATCGCCAATATAGAAGCACAGACTTCGAGTTTCGAAAGTCTGTTCAATGGTCTGAAAATATTGATCTGGGGCATCGGCATTTGCTTTTTATTAAGCGGCATTGTCGGTATCTGTAACATCATGTTAATCATCGTAAAAGAACGTACGAATGAGATCGGCATCCGCAAAGCTGTCGGAGCGTTGCCGACGACTATTATCAATCTTGTGCTGTCCGAAGCCGTAACCATTACCATGCTGGCCGGGGTTATAGGCATTATACTGGGTACAGGCGTTCTCTATTTAATCGATTTGGCTGTTCAATCCTTGGCGGATACATCTGTTATGGCTCAAACTTCAATCGATATACCGATCATCCTTTTCGCCGTTTTAGTACTGGTTTTATCTGGTATTATTGCAGGTCTGTTCCCTGCTATAAAGGCAGCTCAAATCATGCCGGTCGATGCCATACGCTATGAAAACAGAGGATAAACACTACTAATATGAAAATTTTTAATACGATAGCTGTTACCGTTTTTTTAGTTGTTGTAGGCGTCATAGCCTATAATGTCATATCTGATTCACATCGGAAATATTACGTAACGACAAGTCCGTCTAAACAGCGTGTTGAAAACAAACTTTTCATCCCTGGCAGTGTTTATCCGATCAAAGAGATTGAAATAAAATCTCAACTTTCGGGAGTAATCGATGAACTCTATGTGAAAATCGGAGATGAAGTGCATCAAGGCTGACCAATAGCAACAATCCGGTTGGTCCCGAACTCTTCAGATATTGAACAGTTGGAAAATAACCTTAAAATCACACGTATCGAATACGAAGCACAAAAGATCGACTACGAGCGGAACAAACAGCTTTATTCTCAGCGAACTATATCAAAAGTGGATATGGAGGCTTCGGAAAAGGCTTACTTTGTAAGTGAGGAAAAATATCGTTCGGCACAAAATCAACTCAATATTCTTCGTCGGGGTTATGCTTCCTCCAAAGACATCTCGAATACGGTCAAATCGAGTACTGATGGGATAATTATAGATATTCCTGTCGAAGTGGGTTCTTCGATCATCGAGCGTAATAACTATAATGTCGGCACAACGATCGCAGTCCTTGCCGAGATGAATCGCTTTATCTTTCGGGCTCAAATTGATGAGCAATATCTCAAATACATTTCCCTCGGAACAAAAATGAGGCTCACGTTCAACGCCTACGACTCATTAACTGTTGATGCGGCAGTAACGAAAATTGCAGCAAAGGGTACGGAAACAACCGGAATCGTCAAATTCGCAGTAGATGCAGAATTCGATATTACCCCTAAAATGCCCGTGATACGTTCCGGATACTCCGCCACTGCCGAGGTGCTGTTACAGCAGGCGGAAAATGTATTGACACTTCCTGAAAAGTGCCTGACATTCCGGCAGGATTCAATCTGCGTTTATGTCCTGGATTCCTTAACGAATAAACCGGTACAACGGCTTGTTAAAACGGGTATTTCCGATGGAAGTCTGATTGAAATCGTGGAGGGGCTTACCCTTAACGAGAAAGTCATAACCAATTATTCTGACCCAGATGATTGAGTTGAAAAATATCAGAAAATCGTACACAACGCAATACACCCGTCTTGATGTCCTAAAAGGGGTGAACCTCTCTGTTTCAGATGGAGAAATCGTATCCATAATGGGATCATCAGGTTCGGGGAAATCCACGCTTCTGAATATCCTCGGATTATTGGATAATTATGATGAGGGCGCGTATTATCTCGACGATAAACTCATGCGAGACCTTTCGGATATTGATGCAGCATATTATCGCAACCGAATGCTGGGGTTTGTGTTTCAGTCTGCTAATTTGATTACCTATAAAAACATTGTGGAAAATGTCGCTCTCCCGCTTTTGTACCGGGGTGAGAAAAAACAGGCGAGAAACAAATTGGCCATGGAGTGTCTCGATCGGCTTGGCCTGAAAGAATGGTCGACACATTATCCTAATGAACTGTCCGGCGGACAACGGCAGCGTGTAGCGATTGCAAGAGCAATTATAACCGATCCGAAAATTCTCCTGGCTGATGAACCTACGGGGCAGTTGGATTCCTCTACCTCAGAAGAAGTGTTGAGTATATTAAAGGGTATCAATCAAGATCTTGGTACTACGGTTATAATTGTTACTCATGAACAGTATATCGCTGAAAAAACAGATCGGATAATTCACATTAAAGATGGGGTGATATGCTGAAAAAAATATGTAGTTTGGTTGTAGTCGGCCTTCTGATTGGAACCTTTCGTTTGCAAGGACAGACCGTATGGACATTGGAGCAATGTATCTCCCATGCACAATCCCATAATGTGTCAATAAAACAGCAGGAATTGGATATTCAGGATGCGCAGATTGCATTGCAACAGTCCAAACTCGACTACATCCCGTCGTTGGGGGTAAATAGCGGCTATAACCTTTCCATGGGACGGGTGCTTGACCCCACGACCTATGAATTTATCGAGAACAATACCGTACAGGATTTCAATGCTTCGGCTTCGCTATCTACGGAACTGTTCGCTGGTTTTAAAAAATTATATGCCAAGCGCCGTGCCGCTCTCAATTTGCAATCGGTACTCAATGGAATTGAAAAAGCAAAAAACGATCTCGCCTTAAATGTTACAGCCGCCTATTTGGATGTTCTTCTCGCCGATGAAAACATTCGGATCGTCGAAAGTAAAATTACCTTGTTGCGAACTCAGGAGGTGCAGACACGACAATTAGTGGATGCGGGGAAAATAACGCTGGGTGAGTTACTCCAGATACAAGCTCAGATTGCTGATGCCCAAGGAGAGCTGCTTGGCGCCCAAAATAGCAGAGAAACCGCAGCTTTGAACATTTGTCAGATGCTTGAAATAGGTGATTACGAATTATTCAGAGCCATTTCTCTTGATGATGTTGTCATTTCGGCAGAGCAACACTCGTTCGATTTCGAGGAAGTGCGGAAATCGGTCGTGATGTTACCACAAATCCGAAAAGCACAAATAGATATACGTGTTGCAGAGAAAGATATAAGTATTGCCAAAGCCACTATGTCGCCTACTTTATCCCTAACTGGAGGTTACGGGAGCAGTTTCTCCGATGCGCGCCAGAAGATGCGTACCGATGCAAATGGTAACCCGATAACTGATATAAACAACAACCTGCTTTATGCCAACTATCCATTTATAGATCAAATACGTGATAATGCCAGCTCTTATATATCTTTGAGTCTGAATATTCCCATCTTCAACTCCCGGCAAGCCAAAAATAAAGTACGCACGAGTCGCATTTCGAAACAACGAGCAGAATATAATTTACTTCTCGCACAAAAACAATTGGATAAAGATGTTCAGCAATCCGTGATCGACGCCAGAACTGCTTTACAAAAATACTATTCTTCAGAAGCCAATGTGGAAACGAACGAAGAGTCGTTTCGGTATGTACAACAAAAACTCGATGTGGGGGCCGCAACTTATGTCGATTATCAAATAGCAGTTGATAATATGATGAAAGCGAAGTCGCAGCTTTTACAAGCAAAATATGAATATATCATGAGAAAACAAATCCTCAATTTTTACATGGGGGAACCCATCACCCTCAAGTGATTTCATTTTCCGATGCAAGATGTATTCAGAGTATTTAATCTGAACATAGGGATTGTCACTGGATATGGTCTGATGTACTGCTTTCACGCGTTTCCAGAATATCCACCGTCTTTTATACTCGACCCATACGGCCTGTCGAAGCGTTACCGGAACCCGAATCTCGCCCCACAGCCTACCGCCCTCTATGACGCCCCGCATCTGGATATGCGGGGTAAGCATCTCGACCCGCTGCGCGACTACCGGGACGGTATCGCGGACAATTATCGTATCGCGTATAATAGCGTCGATGGGTGCCGCAACTTCCATCCGATGCTTTGCCGCCGCTTCGAGATTGCGGATCTTCACGCCCATGGCCCTTATCTTCGCCAAGTCCCCGGCCCGATACCGCTCGAACTCATCCACCGAGAGCCGCAGGGCCTTTACATCGACAGCTGTCGTCGCCGAGTCGATGCGGAATCTCCGCACGTCTGAAAGCAGCGCCTCGCTGTTCTGGCGGTGGCGATCCCTATCGGCCTTAAGCCGTACCGAGCGCCAGTGCTGGACATATACGACCAGACAGAGCGCCAGTACGGCGTACCCGGCAAAGCGTGTGAGCAGCCTACTCATAGCGGCCTGCGGATTCTGCAGGAATGTACCAGAGTGTTTCGTCCATGTAGGGATGGTAAAGTTGTACCATATATCCCTTGTCGTTGCGATCCTCGGCGGTGAGGTCTTCGACGATGACGGCCTCGCGCCCTGCCAGCCCCGAGAGGCGCATACGTGCAAGCCCTTCCGAGGGTACGATTGTGATGTGTCTGTCCATGTTTATTTTTCGTATAAAAGTTAAAATTCCATTTTGCGCCTGCGTTCGAGGCTGGGCAGCACCTTGCCCTTGTATTTGCGGAAGGAGACGTACTCCCCGTATATATCCCGGTCGCCGGCTTCGAGCTTTTCAATCAGCCGGCTTTTGGGATGTTCTCCATAGCCTAAGAGCCGGTATTCGCCAACGTTGTAGGCCAGCACGCCCAACAGGAGCGAATCGCTTCCGAAGCGGCGGAATACCCGGCACTTCTGCCGTAGGTCACTCCGCAGTAGGGAGTCGGCCCGCTCTTCGGTTATTCCGGCTGTAAACTGTTCTCCGGGCCGTAGGCGGTGTCCGTAACCGACATAAGGGTGATGCTGTGCCGAGTGCATTCCCTCCGCCTGTTTGATGAGGGCTACGGCTTGCTCGAAGCGATCCTGCGCCTGCGCCCCTGCGGATAAGACGAGTGCGGCACAGAGAATAATACGACGTATCATTTCTGCATCATCAGTAGTTCGCGGATGTCGCCCCGCATCTCCCTCAGATCGGACTGCATGAGCGCGAGCTGCGTCATCGTGGCCTCGAATACGGCCTTGTCGAGTTTGATGGCGTCAATCTTCTCGTATTGGTTCTTGATACGCAGTTCGAGATTATCGCAGCGCACGGTCAGCTCGTTTATCCGGGCGATGTTGCCCACATGCTGAATGTAGATCGTCACGATAAACGACAGCATAACGGAGAGCATCTTGAAGTTGCGGAGGATAAATTCTTTGAAAGGTTCCATAGCATTATTGTTGAATTATCAGCGAGAAAGCATCCCGCAGGACGCGGATCAGCGGCTCGGCAGCCGCGCTGTTCCAAAGGCCATACGCCGCCATGACGACCAGCAGTGCCATGTAGACCCAAAAGGCGACCTCCTGCCTATCGATCTTCTTCCTGGGCATGTGCGGGTGCGGTTTGAGGTACGATAACGTTGAAGACGATGTTGCCGTCGCTGCCCTCGATGCGGAGGCGGCTCTCCTGAGCATGTTTGATCGGGTAAAGTTCCATCAGGGCCTTGGCGGCATTCACCGACACGGCCCGCAGGGGCGCCGGAGAGAGCGGCGCCCCGAAACGGTCGAGGTAGTTCTGTGTCGCAGCCTCGGCCATTACGGCTTTGAGGGTCTCGCCGACCTGGAGCTTCACGGCGGCCGTCTCCATCTCGTACTGTTCCGTTGAGATCATCTCCTTGACGCGGGCCATCACGCGGGGCTGGAGCAGCAGGCTGCGGGCCTGTGCCGAATCCCGCATCGATGCGGTGCCGCCGAAGATCTTACGGTAGCATTTGAGGATCTGCCCTGCGAACTCCATTCCTCCGTGGACATAGAGGTCGCAGAAAGCCTCCTCCTGTGCGGTCAGTTCCATATTCTGTTGTGTATCTTCGTTCATGGTGTCTCTTTGGGAAGAATAGGCGTTTGTACGGTAGGTTGTTGAGCAAACGATGCTTTCTGCGCCAGCAGTTGCTCCATCAGCACCTCGTAAAAGACGTCGGCAAGGGCGTTGGCCGCAGCTTCGGCATCGGCAAGGGAATTTATCAGCCGCATGTTGAAACGGATATCGAGGTCGTAGCCCGAGATCACGGCCATCAGCTCCGTGCCGTCGTAGTTCATCGCACCGTAGGTCATGCGCTCGTCCGTGCGGAAGGTCACACTCTTTGTCAGTTCGTTACTATCCATCGTTTCAGATTTTAAAATGGGTACGTGTTTTCTCGGCCTGCGGTGTGCCGGCGGCACCGTTCGCACAGCCCAGCCGTGCGGCATATAGTGCGGCTACCTCACGTGTGGCCGTAACGTCGGCATCGGCATCGTGGGCATCTGCGAGTTCCACTCCCAGCCGCTCGGCAATGAGTTCGAGTTTGTAGGACCCGACCGACGGATCACGCGCGAAGGCCATGTGCCCCAGGTCGAGCGTGTCGATATACCGGGGCTGGAAGTTGCCATAGAAATCCACCGTGCCGGCGAACGCCTGCGCGAACTGCGTCATCAGACCGGCATAGGCCATCATCTGTTGCAGGAAACCGATGTCGAAAGGGATATTCTGGCCGATCAGCACAGGTTTGTACTGCGGGCCTTTGGTGAGGGTATTCCTTACGGCAAAAGCGATTACTTCATTGGCCACCGTCTTCAGGTCGGCTCCCTCGCGCCGAAGCTGCTCCAGCGTGATTCCTGTGGTGTCGAGCGTATATTCTGCTGAAGATGTGCAGACCCATTCTCTCATCGGACGCAATGTTCCCGACAATTACCGGGATAACGATGACCCAGATCCCGACCGGCTCGCTATCAACGATGAAGTCGGCGAAGTCATCGAGGTTGGAACGACACCCGACATCAATCCCGAAATGTTCCGCCGCCGTGTCAAGAGCCTGATGCTCGCGGGTCTGTCGCAACAGGAGGCCGAGAAGTTCGTGGCTTCGACACCGCAGAAACTGGAACTCTTCTATGACGTTAGTCTCGGAGCTTTTGCCATCGATGCTGAGGCGGTCGGCAACACTCCTTTGTACAATCCTTACACGGGGAAAGAAATCCCCGACGAAACCGAATAATAAACCGATCCTATGAAAACGAAATTTTTATCTTACAGCCACTCGAAACTCAATCAGGTCGTCCGGCATTGTGCCGAGCTGGAAAAAGTCGGCGAGGGCGTATATACCTACCTCAAAAGCAAAGATCCGTACCACGAAGAGGACGATCAGATCGCCATCGTCCTGCAACTGGACAATGTTTTCTTCGAGTACGCCGCCTACAGCAGAAGAGTCCTCGCCGGCCAAAATGTAGCCGAGGCCGGAGCGCAGTTCCTTGCGGTTTTCCACCAGATTGTCGAACGAACCATGCAGGAGGGGCAACACCTGCAGCTCCTGTTCGTGCGTATCTACGAAGAGCTTGGTCTCGATGCGGAGCCCCTGATCCGCTATCGAGAAGAGTACCGGGAGCGCCTGCGGCAAGAGGACGAGGAGAAAAAACGCCGCAAAGAGGAACAGCGACGGCAAGCCGAAGAACGGAAGCAGGAGCGATTGCGGAAAGCAGGGGAACGGTTCGTCGCTGGGGAGTTTATCCCCTGCGAAGACTTTATCTGCCTATGCAAACAGCTGCAGGTTCCCGTATCGCTTCGCACGCATGGAACTTTGCGCAGGTGTGTGGAAGAACTTTCCTTGAACAGTATCAGCTACACCCGTACGAGTGGCAAGTGCGGCCCGAAACTCGACGGCTGTTTCGCCCTGGTCAGAGTTCTGCGCGCTAAACTTACCGAGAAAGAATAATCTCGTTAAAAGAACATTTATCTGCACGTCGTGCAGCGGGCACGACCTAATTTCAACTAAAACCGAAAAATATGCAAACATTCAAAAAAGGACAGCGGGTCTGGTGGAACGACCCGATTCATGAAAAGTCCGGCGAGTACGACGTACTCGACCCTCAAGACAAACTCAATGCCGGCAAACCAGAACAGGAATGCAGTATCCTTATCGGCAATGGAGAGGATACATGGGATTCTCCGGCCGAATATCTCACTATCGTATTCCCGATATCCTTTGTGGATCGGGAGCAGCTCGCCATGCAGGAGCACCGCAACAGTATACGCGACAAGGAACTGGTGGAGCACATGCAGGAACTCGTCGCCCAATTCGAGAACCAAGCCTTCGAGGCCGAAGGGAATTCGGTTCGTATCGGCGACGAAGACCACGACGTCTGCTGCGTTTACGGATTTCTTGTGTGCGATGGCACTCTTTACGCCCGGCTGGATTACGGCGACGACAGACAACGGACGGTGCCGGTTGCCGATTTATGTGTCGTAGAACTCTTCGATGCTTTCTGTTTGTTGGTGAGAAACGCTTAATCCCTGCACCGATGAGTATATTATGCAGTATTTGCGGCGGCACGCAGATTCGGTGTGCCGCCGTCATCGATCCCAACACGAAAGAGTTTATCGAGTTCGGGTATAGCGCCCTTTCCGACGGGCAATGCGATGATTGCGGGAACGTGATCCTGACCGATCCCGATCAGGTCAAATCAAATATTGACAGGATATGGACCGAATATATCTCCACTCACCGCACCGTGCCCAATTTCGTCCGGTGCGAAGTCGTTCGCACCGGTGATTATGGCGGCTGCGAACAGGCATACATCCGTATCGGCGGATCGGAGAATACGGTCGGCGGATCGGACACCGTTGCTGTATGCCGCGACATCAATGCGCTGAAGGCTCTCGCCGTACCCGACCCCGATTCCGAGCGAGGCTTTACCCTCGTCGGATGCCAGCACTTCGAATTCCAGAAAGTATTGGAGAACCGAACCTACCGGATCGAGATCGACGGGGAGTGTATTCCCGTAACCACGGAAGAGGTGCTGAAGTTCTACCCGAAGCAGCACAGCCTAACGCAGGAAAAAATTGAGCGATATGCGGCCACCAACACGTCCCGGATCAAGTCCTACCGGACTTGCGATCGGTGGCTCGATGCCGCGCTCGTCCGACGGCTTCTGGATGAGGAGCACCTGATGAAGCCCGGTGAAAGCGACAGCTTCAAAGTGCAGCTTCGCTTCCAGTGGTTCGCGCGAATCAGTAAGGAGAGAGACAGGCAGTACGCCCCGTTCTGTTATACCGTGAAGGCATACTGTCTGGACAATATTCAGACTTTCACGCGCCGCTATACCGAACTCGAAAAGGCATTGCTGCACTGTCTGAATGAATTTAACGAAAACGCGAAAATTCCTGATCGCTACCGATCCATTGATGAATATTTAACACAAACACAGAAGCGATGAACTCTACCAGTACACAAATGCAACAAACCCTCCGCCAGTTGGAATCGACCATGACGGATATAACTCCCGAAAAGAGCCAAACTAAGACCTTGTGGACATGCAGCGTTTGCGGCGGCACGGATGTGGCCTGCGATGCTCGTATCAATCCTAACACGGGTGAGGTATTCTGCGTTTTTGACGATCCGGACGCTACGTGCGACAAATGCGGAGAGGTCGAACTTGACGTGGTGGAAACGAATGCGGCAGAAGAATATGCTGGCAAAAAAGAACTCTTCGCCTTCATTTGGCCCTTCCAACTGATGCCGCGCAACGCTACCGACGAGCAGATCGTCACAGCGTATGAGAAAGGCCCGTTGCATAGCATCGATGATGAAGACGACGATGAACTCTACGAGGTTCGCAAACTAACCCCTGACGAACTGGCCGCCGAGATCAACGATAACGACTGTGCGTTTGGGCAGTATTATGTACGCTTTATCGAAGTCTGACGCCATGGAAAAACGTATAACTCTGGATCGGAAGATTCAAGGCATACTGGATAGAGGGCCCATGGCGGCCCTCTATTTTGCTGTTGCAGCCAACGTACTGCGGCTGATCGTCGAGCAGAACGACGACCGGTTCGTTCACGACTTGTTCGGCGGTCTGATTGATTCGGCGACCATACGCCACTGTGTAGAAGAGATCGATAAAACTCTTAATCAACAACCGAATAATAACCACTTGCAAGGAGTGGAAAAGTAAAATCAATTCACAAGATCGAATTATGAAAATACAACTTTTAATCGATGCCTACCGCAAGAACGCCGCCGCGTTTTATGCCGCTGTCAGCAACAACACACTTCGTAAAAATACGAATGCCCCGACAAAGCCTGATTATCAGGCCGAAGTCATCGTGCCCATTCTAAACGAATTGGTTCGTTTGTTACCCGAATTTCGGCTCAACCCGCCCGATGAATTGTATGTCATGCGCTGCGATTTCTATTACATTTATTACAGGAAATTTATGGTCGGCGGGTTACAGCCTGACGAAAATTACAATCTCACGTTCACACCCCTTAGTAAAAAGAAGCCTATTGGGCCGTGTGTCCCTATACGCAGCATGGACGAACTGGTTGCTCAGGTTCGGCAAGCTATGGCAATAAAAACAACTCCGAAACAAACAGCGAATCCCTTAAAAACCGAGAACCATGAATAATTCCCGCCGCGCCCTCATTGGTGAAATCAAAGACAGCCTGGATGAGATTCGGGATAGAATCGATGAAGTCCGGGATGAAGAACAGGAATCTTACGACAATCTTCCCGAATCGTTTCAGGAAGGAGAATTGGGTGAAAAGATGCAATCGGTAATCGATACCCTCGATGAAGCAATGTCATCCATCGATGAAGTTGCTGAATATCTAGATACGGCTGCCGCCTAAAAATAATCCGCCATGAACAACCAAACATTTCACAAGCAGAACGAGTCGCGCATCCGGCTGCTTATTCTGGCCAAACTGCTCCCGTGGCTCTTCATCGGTCTTATCCTTATAATTGGCCTTATCAGGGATTGCTCCGGGTCTGACGTCGATCCGATGGACAACAGCTATATGAAGAACATCGGGGTTGTCGATCATGTCTTCGTGGTCGATTCTACAAGGAATGGATTCCGGACAGTTTACACGACGGTGAAACCCGTAACCGATGCCCGATTGCAGGAGATTCGCAAGCGGGAAAAAATCCGAGACGCTTTCGCGCGGTTGCAACACGACGCGCCGATCCATTTCGGGGGATCACTGCTCTACACCGATATTTACGATTTCGCAATTTTTGCCAAGCAGTACGATGTCGGTCCCGATGTCATGTTGCACAACATTTTCGTAATGGGATATGAGAAGATGAATCTGTACATCGGCCCGAATCCCGGTATAGAAAATTCAGCGCGCTGGATGAACCGGCAAACCGAGCAGGGGAACCAATACCGGGGTTCTCGTGAAGTTTTTCGCTGTTCTACCGACGCACCGACAATCTATCGATATTGGAAGTGTCGGGCTCCGTATGATATTTCACTGACAGACGAGCGGTTCAGCCATTTTTCCGAAGAGGAAAGGCTGTATTAGTCCTGTGCATTTTTGTTGTCTATACTACACTTAAACCCTTGTAAAATAACTGATTGATAAGTTGTTTCGCATCGTTTTTCACAGTATATTCGCAGGATTTTACACAAAAAATGACTGAAAGGAGATTGTTAATTGAAAGAAAAAAGATTGCATTATGATATAGGTATATGACATTGGAACATTCGCAACTCAAATTTGCGAAATCGGAATCCACGGGAGAGCTGATCGGCTTCGTCTCGCGGCATTCCAAAACACGTCAGTTGAGAGGAGTTCGTGAAGACTCGAGATTCGGGAAACAGATATGCGTTCTTTCGGAAGATTTGAAGGGGACTGTTCTGCCCAACATTTTGTACGCAGTAGACCTCAAACCCATGCACAAACAGCACGGTTATGTGGTGGTCGCAGCGACTCCGGTTTTGTTTAAAGTGGTCATCGAGACGATCATCGTGCCTAAGACGATCTATCAGGTGACCGTGACATTCGGCAACAAGAAGATTTTTTTCGATCCCAAGGACGGAAAGAGCTTCAACAGCCGAACCATCGAAGGGATCGTAGGGGTGTTGGAGAACAGGCCGGACATCGCCGACAAGGAACAGGTGCTCGCAACCTTCCGCAAACAGGCACAGGCACTGGTGCGAAACATGGAGACGGATGGCTATCTTTATATTCAACCGAAGAATCCGGGGCTAAAGTAGTATGTGCAGAGCAGGGCATGCCGCCCTCTCTTCTTATTGCAATGGTAAAAATCAAGTCCCGGAGTGACAAGTATGTTGAATTGAAAGAGGCGGATTACTTATTGCTTGTTGAGAATACGATCTTGATCGAGGCGCTCAAAATCGCTGGAATCGAGTCCATGCCCATCTACAAAGCCGTGCGCCGAATCATCGACGACAAGCGGGTGGAAGTTCACATCAAACCAGTCAGCCATCGATATTCCTGAAAGAACTTTTCCCAAAGAATGAGGCCCGTCTGCTATGCAGATGGGCCTCATGTCGTCTGATAAGGAGGGGCAGAGCATCCAAAATATGCTGTCTATACCTCTTTGAAATATAATTGCTATAAATCAGCAAAATATACGAAAATTCATTGTACTTTTGCTCTTGACATTTTTACAGTATTAACCGTCGTCCATGCGGTCTGTTATGTAGGATTCCGGTCTGTCGGCAAAACTCGTTGCTGATATTTAATCAATTATACTTAAAAACCCTGCCTCTCAACTGAGCGGGATTTTTTATTTCCTCCGAGAATGGCTCGCGTGCCGGTGCGTTGGGAGCTATTATTCGTCGACCCTGTCGTTGAATTCCTTAACCCATGCCGGAAGGAGACGCAGGGCGTGCGACATCTGGTATTCGGTATTTGCCTGGCTGTTGGTGACGAATTCCATGGCCAGCGTAAAGACGTTCCTGTTCTCGTTTCGGGAGACCGAACATTTGCAGACGAACTTGTTCTGGTTTATGTCGTTGGCGATCTCCATCAGCTTGTCGTAGGGGGTGACGGTGCCGAAGTTCGCCAGCACTTCCACATAGGCATAATCCTCGTTTTCGATCTGTTTTACGATAATGTTGTAGAGGATTCCCTGGATTTTGAACTCGATGTCCGAGTCCTTGTCCAGGGCCGGGGCATAGCCTTCGTGTTTGAGGTAGGTGAAAATGTCGTTCCGGACGGTCTGCTGGGCAAAGAGCGCCGGGATGCCGGCGAGCAGCAGGAGCAGGGTGAGTGTGAATTTTTTCATATCGGGTTGTTAAGGGTTGTCTCGAACAAAGATAATGAAAATTCCGGCTCTTTGCCGGCATCACGGTTTGAAAAATTATCCCCCGCGTCGGGGGAAATAACAGGAGCCCCGGATGTTGTGAAGGGATTTTCGGGACAGTGTTTGCGGAGATCGGATTCTTTTCTACTAAAAAATTAGTAGTTTTGGGAAAAATCGTTATCTTTGCTTCTGACAACCAAAAACACGTTCCCATGAAACGACTCTCCGTCCTTTTGTCTGCCTTCGTTTTCCTTGTGTTTCCGCTCTTTGCGCAGTCCGGCTTCCGGACGGGCGCCAAAGTTCCTGCCATTACGGTCGAGATGCTCGACGGCCGGGAGGTCAAAATCTCGAAATGCCGGGGCGACGTAGTGCTTTTGTCCTTTTGGGCTACCTGGTGCAAACCCTGCCTGCGCGAGCTCAACGAGATGCCGGAGAAGATACTCCGGCGTTTCGAGGGCCGCAAATTCACGATGATTGCCATCGCAAAGGGCGAACCCCGCGAGCGGGTTGCGGAGAAGGTTGCCCAGCTGCGCAAGCAGGGCGTGGTCTTCCCCGTCGGGCTCGACCCCTATGAAAAGATTTCGCAGCTGCTTGGCGACGAGCGTATTCCGCAACTGGTAATAATCGGGCCCGACACCAGGGTGCGTTATCACGAAGTGGGGTATACGCCCGAACGGCTGGATGAAGCGGCTGAAATTATCGAAAAACTTTTAAACGAGCAGCCATGAAACACATGAAACATCTGTTTATCGCACTTGCGGCCGGTTTCGCCGCAACTTTCGCCGCAGCCCAGATTCCGATGCCGGCCTGGGAACTCTCCGAGGCCGTTGAGCGGCAGAGCGGCGTAATGAACTACACCAACGAAAAATTCGACTTCCGCCGTCTGCCCATGCATCGCAGCATCTCGGAATTTCTCCACCCGGGCGATACCGTGCAGTACCGGACGTTCCTTTTCGACGTCACTGTCTGCGACGCCGGGGGCCCGGTCTCGCAACTGCGCTTCCAGAGTGACCCGCAGGTCGTGCGCAAAGAAGCGGATACGGTCACTTTCGTCGCTGCGGACAATGCGTGGCTGCAAGTCGTCGCCCTTGCACACCTGCCCCTCGACGCATCGGACGAGCTGGTTCGGCATGCGGTGGATTCGCTGAAGGACATCCGCACGATTACCGACGGCATGGACATTCTTCCGGCCAAACAGTGCGGGATGTCCTATGCCCTGCAGTACCTTTTCGGCAGGGCGGGAATCGACGCGGAACCGCTGCTGTCTTGGCAAACCTACCTGTCGAGCGACAAGGCTGCCGAGCTGTTCGGCTATTGCTGCGAACCTGTCCGGAAGATGCGTATCGGCGGGGATATCGAGCGTTTTGCCCGCAAGGCTGAATTTTCGGACGAGTATATCTACCTGCTGGAGGGAAACGGGGAGCGGAAGATGCCGGTCGCCTTTTTCTGCAGCGACGGTAAATTTTGGGCGAAAATCGGCCCCTGTCAGTATCTTTCGTTCGATTCGGTCATCTCCGTCTGGCGCCACGATAAGAAGACGACGCATGTCGGCGTATACCGGCTGAAAGGGAAGTTCCGGTAGTGCGGAAACCCGCTCCGCTCAATACCCGGATGCAGGAGCGTACAGTGTGACCGCATCCCGGCGTCTCCCATATGGAGATGGGATGTCCTGCCCCGGATAATTTTCCCAAAGTACGGCCCTGCGGGAACGGAACGGCTGTTCAGAACAGCGACCCCTGTTCGGGCAGGGTGGGGGCGTAGAACCGCATCCGGGTTTCGAGCCCCAGTTTCGCGCACAGGTTCCGGAACGTGTCGTCCAACTTCCGGTAACTGGGGCTGAAGCATTCGTAGCGGTTGCCGAAACAGGCTTCGTAGCGTGCTTTCAGCCCGGGGAATTCCCGGTCGAGGGTTGCGTGGAAATGCTCTCGCGACCCGCTGCGGAGCGTTACGCCGAACATCGGGAGGATATACGATGCCCCCGCGTCCTTGGCCCGGCGGACGATGGCTTCGACATTTTCCCGCGTGTCGTTGATCAGCGGCAGCAGCGGCATCATCGTGACACCCGTATAAATGCCCTTGGCAGCCAGTGCCGCCATTGCGCGGAACCGCTCCGAAGAGGCCGGGGCGCCGGGTTCCGTGCGGACGCTGAGCGCGTCGTCGGCACAGGTCACGGTGAAACTCACCGCCGCGTAGGTGGCGGAAATTTCCTGCAGGATGTCGGCATCGCGCTCCGCCAGGGAGCTCTTGGTGATGACATGCACCGGGAAGCGCTCGTCGGCGATCATGCCCAGTGCCCGGCGGGTCAGCCGCAGCTCACGTTCGACGGGCATGTAAGGGTCGTTCATCGACCCCGTGCCGATCGTGGCGCGTTTTTTCCGCCGGGCACGCAGCTCGGCGGGTAGCAATTCCAGTGCGTTGCGCTTCACGGCTATCTGCGCAATGTCCCCGATCCCGTAGCAGTCGCTGCGCGTGTCGCAGTAGATGCACCCGTGCTGGCATCCCCGGTAGAGGTTCATGTTGTAGGCGATGCCGAACCACCGATCGGCCGTCCGCAGCTTCGAGAGGATCGTTTTGGTTTCGATATACCGCATGGGCGGGTCAGTAGAGCTCGATGAATTCGTAGGTGTTGCCTACGGCCGCCAGGTAACGCAGGAATTCCTCACGGGAGATCACCACCGTCGCCCGGTTGTCGTTAGGGTGGAACGAGTAGGCCGGCAGCCGTTGCAGGCTGGCGTCGAGGAACAGGTGCACGTGCCTGGCCGGGTCGTTGATCAGCCCGAAGGGCGACACCGAACCGGGACGCAGTCCCAGCCAGTGCTCCATGCGCTGCTCCGAAGCGAACGACAGTTTGCCCTGCCTCAGGCGGTGTTCCAGGTCGTGGATGGCCAGGTTCCGTTCGCAGTCGAAACATACGAGGTAGTGGCGGTTGCCTTTGTGGTTGCGGAAAAAGAGGTTCTTGCAGTGCTTCGACCCGTCGTCGCGCCAGTAGCGGCGTGCGGCCTCGATGGTCGGTGCCTCGGGGTGTTCGTACCACGTGTAGGCGATGCCGCGGGCGTCGAGCCAGCCGAAAACCCGCTGCCGGCGTTCGTCCGGCGTCGGGGCGGTCGTTGCGGCGCCGGGGCTTGCCGGTTCCATTCCTTCCATGGCTATCGGGCCTTGCAGAATTCTTCGATATTCTCCGCGATGCAGCCTACCAGCACGTCGACGGCTTCGCGCGGCGACCATGCGTTGTGGGGCGAGAGCAGCAGCCGGTCGGGTTCGCGGATGCCCAGCAGCGGGTTGTCCGCGGCCAGCGGCTCGCGTGAGAATACGTCGAGCGCGGCGCCTGCGACCGATCCCCGGTCGAGGGCTTCGGCCAGTGCCGCCTCGTCGACGATTCCGCCGCGGGCGACGTTCACGAGGATGGCCGATTGCTTCATCACGGCCAGCTCCGGGGCGCCGATCAGCCCCCGCGTGTGGTCGTTCAGCGGCGCGTGCACCGAGACCGTGTCCGCCCAGCCCAGCAGTTCGGGAAGCGACACGGCGGGGTAGGGCTCTTCGCGCACGGCGCCCGAGGTCGAGGTGTAGCGTACCTCGCAGCCGAAGGCCGCGGCGAGCCGCGCCACTTCGTGTCCGATGGCGCCGAGCCCCACGACACCCCACTTCGAGCCGTAGAGCTGGTGCGTGGGTTTGGCGAAGTGGAACTGCTGCCCGGCGGCCGAGTAAGCGCCGCTCTTGACATAGCGGTCGTAGTAGACGATGTGCCGCCGCAGGGCGATGGCCGCCCCGAGGGTGGTTTCGGCTACGGAGTGCGTCGAGTAGCCCGCGGCGTTCCTGACGGCGATGCCCAGCTCAGCCGCGGCGTCGAGGTCGATGTTGTTCATGCCCGTGGCGGCTATGCAGATCAGGCGCAGCCCGGGGAGTGCGGCGAGCGTCTCGCGGCGCATCACGACTTTGTTGGTGATGACGATTTCGGCATCGCGGCAGCGATCCGCGACCTCGTCCGGCGCGGTCGTGCTGTAACCCGTGTACCGGCCCAGCTCGTGCAGGCGGGTCAGGTCGGCACCCCCGAGGGTGTACTCGTCCAGAAATACGATGTTAGGTTTCATTGGCGTATGTGTTTATGGTTTTGTTGTCAGTCCATTTCCCCGATCAGCGTGCGGATCGCCACCGAGGCGCAGCCGATGCCGAACAGCGCCGGGATGTAGGAGATCGTGCCGACGTTCGACTTCTTGTTCTGCTCGTCGCAGAGGATCATCGCCCCCTCGCGCATCGCCTCGGGCGAGAATACCGCCTTGAAGCCGCTGCGGACGCCCAGTTTGTGCAGCCGCTTGCGGAGCATGTGCGCCAGGGGGCAGTGGTGGGTCTTCGAGATGTCGGCGATCTCCATCTTCGTGGGGTCGGTCTTGGCGCCGGCGCCCATCGAGCTGACCAGCGGCAGCGAACGGTCGAGGGCACCCTTTATCAGCGCCAGCTTGGGCGAGAGGGTGTCGATGGCGTCCACCACGAAATCGTATGCGGCGGCGTCGAGCAGCGTGTAGGTCTCCTCGTCCCGGATGTAGCGGTTGACGATGGTCAGCCCGATCGCGGGGTTGATGTCCCGCAGCCGGTCGGCGAGCACCTCGGCCTTCTGCCGGCCTACGGTCGAATGCAGGGCCACCAGCTGGCGGTTGATGTTGCTCGGCGCCACGGCGTCGGCGTCGGCGATGGTCATGCGTCCCACGCCCGCCCGGGCAACCATTTCGGCGGCATAGGCGCCTACGCCGCCCAGTCCCACGACGAGCACGTGCGCCTGCCGGAGCAGGTCGAGTTTTTCCTTGCCGAGCAGCAGCTCGGTGCGTTCAAGCCAGTTATCCATTTTGCGGGGCGAATATCCGTTCGTAATTTTCGGTCGTCGCCCGTTTCAGGGCTTCGACGGTGGTGCCTCTCACCGCTGCCGCGTGCGCGTAGACCTCCTCGATGCCGGTGTCGCTGTCGTCGGTTTCGAGGAAGAGCTGCCCGGGGGGCGTTTCGCGCAGCGCTTCCAGGGTCTTGGGCGACGAGAACGTCCGCACGCCGAACGAGAGGTAGTAGCCTTTCTCCAGTGCGCGGCGTGCCTGCTCGGGCGAGCCGATGAACCCGTGGAATATGACGGCACGGGGCTCGCGGGCGGCCAGTTCCAGCATGACGGGCTCGAAGGCCCTGACGCAGTGCAGCACTACGGGCAGTTGCCGGTCGCGCGCCAGTGCCAGCTGGGCGCGGAAGGCGGCCAGCTGGCGCTGCCGCCCGGCGCCGCGGGCGTAGTCGAGCCCCGTCTCGCCGATGGCCTGTACGTCCGCCGGGAGCGTGCCGAGTGCGGCGATGTTCTCTTTGTCTGCATCCCACGGGTGGATGCCGGCGGTGCGGAGCTCGATGCCCCGGCCTGTCGGGCGGTGGGTGTGTATGTTGACGAATTGGGAGGTCATTGCGACAAAAGTACAAATTTTAAGTAAATTAAAAAATAATAGATAATGCATACGGATTTTTCGGAAAAAATTCGTACTTTCGCACGCGAATTATGCTGTTAGCAGGCTAACAACAAAAACCGGCCCGAAATTTAACCCAAAAATATCCAAACATAACAATCAAAATCTTTAACCATGTCGAAAATCATTACACTACGCAAGGGTCTCGACATCAATCTCCGGGGAAAGGCTCAGGAGTCTCTGGCCGATGCGCCGCAGGCTTCGGAGTATGCCCTCTCGCCGCTCGATTTCGAAGGCGTGACTCCCAAGTTGCTGGTTAAGGTGGGCGATGAGGTGAAAGCCGGTACGCCGCTGTTCTTCAACAAGTACAGCGAGCGTGTCCTCTTCACGTCGCCTGTCAGCGGGACGGTTGCTGCCGTCAACCGCGGGGAGAAGCGCAAGGTGCTCTCCGTAACCGTAACGCCGGATGCCACGCAGAGCTACGAAGAGTTCGCCAAGCCCGACCTCCAGAAAGCGTCCCGCGAGGAGATTGTCGAACTGCTGCTCCGTTCCGGCCTCTGGCCGATGATCGTGCAGCGGCCCTACGGCATCATCGCCGACCCGAACGACACGCCGAAGGCCGTTTTCATTTCCGCCTTCGACTCCGCGCCGCTGGCCCCGGATTACAACTTCGTGCTCCGCAACGAGCAGAAGAATCTCCAGGCCGGCATCGAGGTGATGCGCCGCCTCACGCCGGGCAAAGTGCACCTCTCGGTGCGTGCCAAGGCCGAGGGGCAGATGCCCATGCTCAAGGGTGCCGAGCTGCACACCTTCGCGGGCAAGCATCCCGCGGGCAACGTCGGCATCCAGATCCACCACATCGACCCCGTGAACAAGGGCGATGTCGTGTGGACGGTCAATATCCAGGATCTGGCCATCATCGGCCGCCTGTTCAACGAAGGCCGCGTCGACATGACGAAGATCATCGCCGTAGCCGGCTCTGAGATCGAAAAACCGCAGTACTGCCGCGTCGTCGCGGGCGCCAGGGTCGATTCGATCCTCCGGGGCAACGTGAAACCCCAAAAGGAGGGCGACCATGTACGCATCATCTCGGGCAACGTGCTCACCGGCACGAAGACTCCGGCCGACGGCTTCCTCGGTTTCTATGCCAATCAGCTCACGGTGATCCCCGAGGGCGACAAGTACGAGCTGCTGGGCTGGGCGATGCCCCGTTTCAACAAGTTCTCCGTATCGCGCTCCTATTTCTCGTGGCTCTGCCCGAAGAAGGCCTACGACCTCGACACCAACATGAACGGCGGCGAGCGCCCGTTCGTCGTGACGGGGCTCTACGAGCAGTACCTGCCGATGGACATTTACCCGATGTACCTGCTGAAGGCCTGCCTTGCCGGCGACATCGACAAGATGGAGAACCTCGGCATCTACGAGGTCGTGGAGGAGGATTTCGCCCTGTGCGAATTCGTAGACCCCTCGAAGATCGAGATACAGCAGATCATCCGCGACGGTATTAACTTAATGATTAAGGAGGCATAACGATGAGCGCATTACGCAATTTGGTAGATAAGATCAAGCCCACGTTCACCAAGGGTGGCAAGCTGGGCTTCCTGGAGTCGACGTTCGATGCGTTCGAGACATTCCTGTTCGTACCGAACACCACGACGCAGAAGGGCGCGCACATACGCGACTGCAACGATATGAAGCGTACGATGATCATGGTGGTCGTCGCCCTGATGCCGGCGCTCCTGTTCGGGTTCTATAACACGGGTTACCTGCATTTCCTCTCGCAGGGCGTGCAGCCCGAATTCTGGGCTTCTCTCTGGTTCGGGTTCCTCAAGGTGCTGCCCATCATCGTCGTTTCGTACGTCGTCGGCCTGGGCATCGAGTTCGCCTTCGCACAGGCCCGCGGCCACGAGGTCAACGAAGGTTTCCTCGTGACGGGTCTGCTGATCCCGATGATCATGCCGGTGGACATCCCGCTGTGGATGGTGGCGCTGGCCACGGCCTTCTCGGTCATCTTCGGCAAGGAGGTGTTCGGCGGTACGGGTATGAACGTCTTCAACCCCGCGCTGCTTGCCCGCGCCTTCGCGTTCTTCGCCTATACGCCCTCGATGTCGGGCGCTACGGTGTGGATTGCAGGGCTCTCCTCGGGCGAGGGCGTGGTGGACGGCTTCTCGGGCGCCACGGCACTCGAAAACCTGAGCACCACGGGCCAGATGGGCTACTCGGCCATGGATGCCTTCCTCGGTTTCATTCCGGGGTGTATCGGCGAGACCTCGACGCTGGCGATCCTCCTGGGCGCCGCGATCCTCCTGTTCACGGGCGTCGCTTCGTGGCGCACGATGGTTTCGGTATTCGTCGGCGGGCTGGCGATGGGCTATTTCTTCCAGGCGATCGGCACGACGACCTATCCGGCATGGTACCACCTGATCATCGGCGGTTTCGCATTCGGTGCCGTCTTCATGGCCACCGACCCCGTGACCTCGGCCCAGACCAATACGGGCAAGTATATCGTGGGGCTGCTGACCGGTGCGCTGGCAGTGCTGATCCGCGTGGTCAACCCGGCCTATCCCGAGGGCATGATGCTGTCGATCCTCTTTATGAATGCGCTGGCTCCGCTGGTGGACTACTACGTGGTCGAGGCGAACATCTCGCGCAGAAAGAAACGTGTTAAACTGGCGAAATAGGGGAGATATATGGCAACGAAAAAATTCAAATGCACAGTCTGCGGCTATATCCACGAAGGGAAGGCCGCTCCCGAAACATGCCCCGTTTGCGCGGCTCCCGCTTCGGCGTTCGTCGAGATCGAGGACGCGAAGAAGAAGGGGATGCTGAGCGACAAGAACGGCAACGCATATATTATAATGTATTCGACCGTGATGGTCGTGATCGTGGCGACGCTGCTCGCCGTGGCGGCACTCTCGCTCCAGAAGCGCCAGTATGCCAACGAGCTGAACGAAAAGAAATCCTCGATCCTCTCGTCGCTCTCGGCGCAGGATCAGGATTACGATACCTTCATTGACGCCTACGTCGTCGACGCCCGGGGCGAGAAGGTCGAGGGACAGGACGTATTCGAACTGCTCAAGGACTTGCAGGGCGCTTTCGACGACGGCAAATTCCCCGTGTTCGAGGCCAAGGACGGCCGTGTGGTGATCCCGGTTACGGGTACCGGTCTCTGGGGCCCGGTCTGGGGCTATGTGGCGCTCGAAAAGGATATGGACACGATGGCCGGTATCATCATGGCCCACAAGGGCGAGACCCCGGGCCTGGGTGCCGAGATCGCCACGCCGAAATACCAGGCGCTGTTCGTCGGCAAGAAAATCTTCAAGGGCGACGAGTTCGTTTCCGTGAAGCTGCGTAAGGGCGGCGCACAGGATCCCGAGCACGAAGTGGACGCCATTTCGGGCGGTACGAAGACTTCGGACGGCGTGACGGCGATGCTTTACAACAGCCTGCACCACTACCTGCCGTTGCTCGAAGCCAAGCGCAAGGCCGCAATCGAGGCGATCGTATTTGCCCCCGTGCGGGAAGAGTCTAACCAAGAAAACGTAGAAAACAATGAGTAAGCAAGAAAAAGAGCCTTTGTTTTCGGCTAAGAATATGAAGTTCCTGACGGGGCCGTTCTCCGCGAACAACCCGGTCATCGTGCAGATCCTGGGTATCTGTTCGGCGCTGGCCGTCACCGTGCAGCTCAAGCCCGCCATCGTCATGGCCCTCTCCGTGACGGTCGTGACGGGTTTCTCGAACCTGGTGATGTCGCTGCTGCGCAACGGCGTGCCTTCGCGCATCCGCATCATCGTGCAGCTGGTGGTCATCGCCGCGCTGGTAATCCTGGTCGACCAGGTGCTCAAAGCCTATGTCTACGAGGTGTCGAAGCAGTTGTCGGTCTATGTCGGCCTTATCATCACCAACTGTATCGTCATGGGACGTATCGAGGCTTTTGCACTGGCCAACAAACCGTGGGCGTCGCTGCTCGACGGTATCGGCAACGGCCTGGGGTACGGCCTGATCCTGGTGATCGTGGCTTTCTTCCGCGAGCTTTTCGGCTCGGGCACCCTGATGGGTTTCCGTATCGTTCCCGAGAGCTGGTATGCGGCCGAGGGCGGCTGGTACTACAACAACGGGCTGATGCTCTTCCCGCCGATGGCGCTGATCATCGTGGGCTGCATCATCTGGGTGCACCGTTCGCGCAATAAGGATTTACAGGAAAAATAGGAGGGTAACGTATGGAATCATTGAATATCTTTATCCGGTCGATCTTTATCGACAACATGGTCTTCGCGTTCTTCTTCGGCATGTGTTCCTACATCGCCGTTTCGAAGAGCGTAAAAACGGCCCTCGGCCTCGGCGCCGCCGTTACGTTCGTGATGGTGATGACCGTGCCGCTGAACTACCTCCTGTATGAATTCGTACTCAAGGCAGGTGCCCTTTCGTGGGCCGGGCTGCCCGATGTGAACCTGGACTTCCTGACGTTCATCGTTTTCATCGCCACCATCGCCGCTTTCGTGCAGCTGGTGGAGATGGCCGTCGAGAAGTTCTCGCCGACGCTTTACAGCCAGCTGGGTATCTTCCTGCCGCTGATCGCCGTGAACTGCGCCATCATGGGCGGCTCGCTTTTCATGCAGCAGAAGGTCGATGCGCTGGAGCTGACGTCGCTCTGGCAGTCGATCGTCTACGGCCTGGGTTCCGGCCTGGGCTGGTGGCTCGCCATCGTCATGATGGCCGCCATCCGCGAGAAGACGACCTACTCGCAGATTCCCGCGGCGCTCAAGGGCCCCGGTATCGCGTTTATCATCACCGGCCTGATGGGTATCGCCTTCATGATCTTCTCGGGTATTCAGTTCTAACCTTAAAAGAGATTCGGAAAAAATGGAATTGACTATTATAGTTGCAATCATTGCCTTTCTGGCGGTAACCCTCCTGTTGGTAGGGCTGCTTCTCTTTGCAAAGGCCAAACTGACCTCGTCGGGTGAAGTTACGATCGACATCAACGGCGGCGAGAAGGTCATCACGACCGAAAGCGGCTCGACGCTGCTCGCAACGCTGGCCAACAACAAGGTCTTCCTGCCTTCGGCCTGCGGCGGCGGCGGTTCGTGCGGCATGTGCAAATGCCAGGTGATCGAGGGCGGCGGCGACATCCTGCCCACCGAGACCGGTTTCATCACGCGCAAGATGGCCAAGGAGCACTGGCGCCTGGGATGCCAGGTCAAGGTGAAGGAGAACCTCAAGATACAGGTTCCCGAAGCCGTGCTCGGCGTCAAGAAGTGGGAGTGCACCGTGGTCTCGAACCGCAATATCTCGACCTTCCTCAAGGAGTTCGTCGTCAAGCTGCCCGAAGGCGAGAACCTCAAGTTCCGCAGCGGCGGCTACATCCAGATCGACATCCCGAAATACGATGCCATCAAGTTCTCGGACATGGACGTCGACGAGGCCTACCGTGCCGACTGGGACAAGTTCAAGATGTGGGATCTGGTTACGACCAACCCCGAAGCTACGTTCCGTGCCTACTCGATGGCCAACCACCCGGCCGAGGGCAATATCATCATGCTCAACATCCGTATCGCCACGCCGCCGTTCGACAAGGCTACGGGCGGGTTCATGAAGGTGAACCCGGGTATCTGCTCGTCGTACATCTTCTCCCGCGAGCCGGGCGACAAGGTGACGATCTCGGGCCCCTACGGCGAGTTCTTCCTGCCGGACAACCTGCCCGACACGCAGGAGCTGATCTTCATCGGCGGCGGTGCCGGTATGGCTCCGATGCGCAGCCACCTGATGCATCTGTTCAAGACCGAAAAGACCAAGCGTCCCGTGTCGTTCTGGTACGGTGCCCGTGCGCTGAAGGAGGCTCCCTATGTGGACGAGTTCCATGCCATCGAAAAGGAGTTCCCCAATTTCAAGTTCAACCTGGCGCTCGACCGTCCCGATCCCGAGGCGGATGCCGCAGGCGTGAAATACACCCCGGGCTTCGTGCATAACGTGCTCTATGAGAATTACCTCAAGAACCACCAGGCGCCCGAGGACTGCATCTACCTCATGTGCGGCCCCCCGATGATGATCGCGTCGGTGGTCAAGATGCTGGACGACCTCGGAGTGCCGTCGGAGAATATCCTCTACGACAACTTCGGCTCGTAGCGGTGCGGTGATTCCGCTGAACGCCGCAGGCGCATAAACGGGAAGGGGCGAAGATTCGAATCGTTTCGAAGGCTTCGCTCCTTTCCGTTTTTCGTTGCCGCAGGGCGGGGGGGGGGGAGTGCGGAGCTGCCGGGTGCCGTTGCACGCATGGCGCGGAAGCGCCGCCCGTTTGCGGACGATACGGATTTCCTTCGGGAATGACACGGAAGCCCGACGCTGCGGGCCCCTGCTCGCTGGCCTCGCGCTGTCCAGGAGGGGGGGGGAGTGCCCGTGCCGGGATTTTTTGTGCTGCATATCGGCCCGTCCGGGAAAGTACAGTATCGGGATAAATTATTATATTTGTATTAATAACCGATTCGACAAACTCTAAAAACCTTAATTCTATCGAAATGAACATTCCTTTGATTTTCTGGATCGTCCCTGCCGCTGCTGTCATTGCCCTGGCCGTAGCCTGGGCATTTTACCGCAGCATGAAGCGCGAGGACGAAGGTACCCCGCGCATGCGCGAGATCGCCGAGCACGTGCGCAAGGGCGCCATGGCCTACCTGCGCCAGCAGTACAAGGTCGTGCTGATCGTATTCATCATCCTGGCGCTGTTCTTCGCCTACCTGGCCTACGGCGCTGGGGTGCAGAACCCCTGGGTGCCCTTCGCTTTCCTGACGGGCGGTTTCTTCTCGGGGCTTGCCGGTTATTTCGGCATGAAGACCGCGACCTATGCTTCGGCACGCACGGCCAACGCCGCACGCCAGTCGCTCGACCGCGGCCTGAAAGTCGCCTTCCGCAGCGGCGCCGTGATGGGGCTCGTGGTCGTGGGGCTCGGGCTGCTGGACATCTCGTTCTGGTATGTTATCCTCGAACGCTTCGTGGAGGTGTCGGGGCCGCAGAAACTCGTGGTCATCACCACGACGATGCTGACCTTCGGCATGGGCGCCTCGACGCAGGCGCTCTTCGCACGCGTCGGCGGCGGTATCTATACCAAGGCGGCCGACGTGGGTGCCGACCTGGTGGGTAAGGTCGAGGCGGGGATTCCGGAGGACGACCCGCGCAACCCCGCGACCATCGCCGACAACGTGGGCGACAACGTGGGCGACGTGGCCGGCATGGGCGCCGACCTCTATGAGAGCTATTGCGGTTCGGTGCTCGCCACGGCAGCGCTGGGCGCGGCGGCGTTCGCCACGGCCGACGGCATGGCGATGCAGCTCAAGGCCGTGCTGGCGCCGATGCTGATCGCGGCCGTGGGGATCGTGCTCTCGATCATCGGCATCTTCTTCGTGCGAACCCGGGAGGGCGCCTCGATGCGCGAGCTGCTCCGCTCGCTGGGCGTGGGTGTCAATTTCAGTTCGCTGCTGATTGCCGGCGCGACGTTCGGTATCCTCTACCTGCTGGGAATCCAGAACTGGCTCGGGCTGTCGTGCTCGGTCATCACGGGGCTCGTCGCCGGTATCATCATCGGACAGGCTACCGAATATTACACTTCGCACTCCTATAAACCGACGCAGAAGATCGCCGGAAGCGCCCAGACCGGGCCGGCCACGGTCATCATCGCCGGGGTCGGGTCGGGCATGATCTCGACGGCCATCCCCGTCCTGACGATCGGTGCCGCGATTATCCTCGCCTATCTGTGCGCCATTGGCTTCGACATGGAGAATATGATGGCTCCGATGAACATGTCGCTGGGGCTCTACGGCATCGGCATCGCCGCCGTCGGTATGCTCTCGACGCTGGGCATCACGCTCGCCACGGACGCCTACGGCCCGATCGCTGACAATGCGGGCGGCAATGCCGAAATGAGCGGCCTCGGCCCCGAGGTGCGCAAGCGCACCGATGCGCTGGACGCGCTGGGCAATACGACCGCTGCCACGGGCAAGGGCTTCGCCATCGGATCCGCGGCGCTGACCGCACTGGCACTGCTGGCATCCTACATCGAGGAGATCCGTATCGGGTTGCTGCATAACGGCATCACGATGCTCGACCTGCCCAACGGCACCTCGCAGCTGGTCGAGAAGGCCTCGATCCTCGATTTCATGGAGTATTACCAGGTCACGCTGATGAACCCGACGGTGCTGATCGGCATCTTCATCGGCGCCATGATGTCGTTCCTGTTCTGCGGCCTGACGATGAACGCCGTGGGACGTGCCGCCGAGAGCATGGTGAACGAGGTGCGCCGCCAGTTCCGCGAGATCAAGGGCATCCTCACGGGCGAAGGCACGCCGGACTATGCCCGCTGCGTGGAGATTTCGACCCGCGGTGCACAGCGCGAGATGATGTTCCCCAGCCTGCTGGCCATCGTCGTGCCGGTAGCCGTCGGTCTCGTGTTCGGCGTGGCCGGCGTGATGGGCCTGCTGGTCGGCGGCCTCAGCTCGGGTTTCGTGCTGGCCGTGTTCATGGCCAATGCGGGCGGCGCGTGGGACAATGCCAAGAAGATGGTCGAGGAGGGGCATTTCGGCGGCAAAGGCTCCGAATGCCACAAGGCCACCGTGGTGGGCGATACCGTCGGCGACCCGTTCAAGGACACTTCGGGCCCGTCGCTCAATATCCTTATCAAGCTGATGTCTATGGTTTCCATCGTCATGGCCGGGCTCACGGTGGCCTGCCACCTGTTCTGACCCATGTGACGATAAAGGCAATAAGAAAAGCCACCCGGGGAAGGTGGCTTTTTTTATTGCCTTGCAGCGGGGCTATTTCTTGCTCGCGCCGCTTTCGAGGATCGAGACGATGGAGTAGAGCGTGAAGCAGATGGCGCCGAAGCCCGCCAGCACGCGTGCGGGGACGAAATACTTGGGCTCGGAGAGTGCCGCCTCGTAGAGGAATGCTGCGAGGAACAGGCAGGCCAGGGCCGTAAGCACCGGGATGATCGGGATGCGGTTGGCCAGCGGGAAATCGGCGTGCCAGATCTTTGCCAGCAGGATGACCTTGCTCGATATGCTCCAGCAGATCAGTGCCAGCCCTATGAGCACGAAGCCCACGAAGCTGATCGCCTCGCCCCGGAGCGTGAAGATGAGGATCAGTCCCAGCGCGAAGGCCAGGCCGCCCATCGCGAGCACCAGCCCCATCCACCGGCGGCGTTCTTCCATCGTATAGCTGCCTCGTGCCTGGCGTGCGATACTGGCTACCAGCGCGATGAGCGACGTGCAGACACAGGCGATGCCGAACATGACGCTTCCCGCCACGACATGCGCCGGGAGCGTTCCCAGCGCGAAGAGCAGGATGCACCACACCCATGCCCCGGCGGCTATGGCCGACACGATGAAGATCAGCAGCGAACTCTGCCCGCGGGTGAAGCCTGCGGGGTTGACCGAGAAGGTGCTGTCGCCCGAGTTCTTGGGGATCAGGCTGAACCGCGTCGAGGAGGTGGCCGCCGTCGAGACGCACGCCGTGATGAACCCCAGCCCGCAGATTACATGCCCCGTGACGAACGCCCCGGTCATGTGCGACTGGATGATGAAAAGCCCGCAGATGACCGTCATGGCGGCGACCGCATAGCCGATGGCCGGGAAAAGGTATTTCGCGGCGGCGGTATAGGTGCCGATGATCTGGCGGATGATGGTGGCGGCGGTGCAATAGAGCGCGATGCAGATCGAGCCCAGGAAAAAGAGCACGGGGCCTGCCGTGAGCCGCGAGGGGTCGTCGCCGGCGGCGAAAACGTAGGCGCCGTAGGCGAAACAGAAGGCTGCCATCGCAAGGGGAATGGCGCGGAAGAGGATGCTTATGCCATAGTTCATAATCGGAGTTTTTGTTATGCGCCAGCCTGCAAATCATGAACCAAACGAAAAAATGGCTATCTTTGCCCCATGGAAAATATCGTTTTCGACCTGGGCGGAGTACTTTTTGCCCGCGACAGAAGTAAGTGTACGCAAGAATTCCACGACTTTTTCAGTTTCATCCGTTCGGAGCCCATGCCGGCTTTTTGGGAGGATTACGACCGGGGCGTACTGACGCTCGACGAGGTGACCGGCATCCTTTCCGGGGTCAACGCCTGCCCGCGTGCGAAATGCGAGGAGTACCTGCGCCTGTCGATCGACATGCAGGAACCCGTGAAGCCTACCGAACAGCTTGTCCGCGACCTGAAGGCCGCCGGCTACAAGTTGTTCGTGCTTTCGAACATGTCGCGCGAGTTCATCGACTTCCTGCGCCGTTTCCCCGTCTACGGGCTTTTCGACGGCGAGGTGGTCTCCTGCGAGGAGGGCGTGGTGAAACCCGAGCCGGAAATCTACCGGCGACTGCTCGGCCGCTACGGACTCGATCCTGCGCAGACGCTCTTTATCGACGACCGCCCGGCCAATATCGCTGCTGCAGCGGCGCTGGGTATCCGCGGGCAGCTGTTCGACCATTCGGCGCCGGCCGCAACCTGCGACCTGCTGCGCCGTCGGCTGCTGCCCCGAAAGTAGGGAAGCGCGTCAAGACCATATCCGGGTACTCCGTCCGTATGGCCGTATCCGAGGCCGTTCGCTCCGCCGGCACGAATCGCCGGCTTCCCCTTTTGCAGCGGTTTTCCCTGTCCCTTGATCCGATCCGTCCGATGATTGAAAAATAAAAAGGGCCGCTCGTC
>NZ_QTUQ01000006.1:0-46419 GCF_003435745.1 Alistipes sp. AM16-43 | reverse complement strand
CTCGTCAGAGGGCCCCTTTGCTTTGGATCGGATTCCGTTATTCGAAGTTGGCGTCCTTCATCAGTTCATACTCCGGCGAGAGTGCGTACATGCGTACGTATTCGAACTTGCCGGTGTCGACGAGTTTGAATTCGAATGCGTGCGTCACCTTGCCCGTGCCCGAGCCGATGTGCTGCGTGTAGAGCATCATCTGTACGGTGTAGATCACGTCGATGCCGGAGATCATCTTGACATCGGGGTAGAGCGTACCCAGGGCGGCCGACATTACCTCGCCGAAACGCTTTTCGACTTCGTCGTAGAACGCCTGGTACGAAGCGCGTGCTGCTTCCTTGTCGTCCGACCCCCAGTTGTCGTAGGCCGATATGTCTTCACCGGCTTCGCTCCAGTAGTATTTCGGAAGCGTGTTGATACGCCAGTTCAGGTTGGTGTAGCTTGCCGCGCAACCGCTGTAATATTCCGAATCCGTGAGGCGGCTCCCGCTGCGGTTATCCGTCGTATAGGCGGCGTCCTTGTTCTGGAGTACCCAGTCCACGCAAGCCTGGTAGAAGCTCTTGCTGTAAGCGCTGCGGTCGGGGGCCACGACGAGCGTCATGCTGGGGTCGAAGTTCCATTTGCCGCTGACCTTCTTGAACGGGCCGTCGAGCGTCTCGTAGGTGAGGTTCTTGCTCCAGTTCGAGCCGTCGAACGTGTAGCGGTCGGCCTGGAGCACGGTCGATCCCGAAGCATAGAAATGGTAAGCCACATCCATGACATCCTCGGGCATTGCATACGGGAATTTGTATTTCAGGTAGAGGGGCAGGTAAGTGTCCTGCGAGAACGACGAGCTGAAGTTGGGGTTTGTGGCGCCCATCTGTGCGTAGTCCTCGGGATTGACGATCGTCGTAGCCTCGGCTGTCGCCCACGACGTGCCGTTGAAGGTGTAGACTGCATACTGTTCCTGTGTTACCGCCCGGGTCTGGCCGAGGGCTGCGGCAGCTGAAACCGCCACACCGCGCTTCATGCTCGAAACCTTGATGTTGTCGAGCTGGTAGGTGGTTGTTTTCCGGTTGGCACCGTCACCCACATATTTGAACGCAAAATGGAGCGTTTTGCCCGCATATTTATACAGCGAGAAGCGACCGGCCGGTTCGAAGTCGTTGCCATAGCCGCTTGCCGGCTCTTCGGGGATCGTGAAATTCCCGGTGATGTCGGTCCAGGTGGCTGTGGTCACGTCATCCGTATAGTCTTCCGAGATAAGTATCGAGAGACAGTTGGCGTTCCAGTATCCGATCTTGATGTCGAAACCGAATGTCGTCATGCCGTCATCGAACGCCGGAACGGTGATCGGATCTTTGCTTACAAGCCATGATTCGACAGCGCCGGCGGCCCCGTTCGCCGAAACCTGGGCATAGAGGTTCTCAGAGTATTTCTTTATTGCCCACTGTTTGTTATCCTCGCCTGCAGCTTTTACCAGTTGCCATTTGTCGAAGTTGTCGGCATCGAACGTCTCTTCGAACAGGTCGTTGTCCGTGACAGTGACCACATCCTGTCCCAACTGAATATTGTCGATATAATAGGTCGTGGTCTTGTTGTCGGCCGCATTGCCCTGGTAGCGGAATGCCACGTAGACCGATTCGGCCTTATATGCGCTCATGTCGCATATGCCTGCCGTATACCATTTGCCGGAGGTCGAGCCGTCGAACGTGAAATTGTTCGTCAGGTCGATCCATGTCGCCTCCTCGGGGGTGACGCCATTGTAATCGGTGGATACGAGTACGCTCAGACCGTCATGCGTCCAGTAGGAGATTTTTACATCGAATGCAAGTTGCGGATTGTCGGCGAGCGTAAGGTTCACTTTCTCGGAAATAAGCCAGAGATCCTGCGGGCCTGTGGTGTTGAATGCAGAGCATTTTGCCGATTTTACACCGTTGTAGTCGTCCAGCGTCCAGGTCGAGGTGCTCGATCCTTTGACGATCTGCCATGCATTGAGCCCTCCGTCGAATGTTTCGTCGATACTCGTTGCCGCGGGAGTTTCACCGCCGCCCGTATTGGGTTCGGAAGCGGAGTAGTTATAGGCTACGACCTTGATCGCACCTGCTTCCGCATCGGGATAAGCACCCGTCAGGATCTTGTTGGCATAGCCGGCCAGCGGTTTCTCGGGGGTGAAATAGTTAGCCGGAGTCTCGCCCCAGACCGACTGGTAATCGGCACCCGAGACGGTGTAGGTCTCTGCCGCAGCGAGTTTGACAACCTCTTCGGCGAGGTCGGTCGCATTCTTATAGGTAACGGTGACAGTCGAGCCGTTCGAGAGGTAGCTGTCGTAACCTGCAGCCAGGAAGGCGGGCAGGTACGTCGTGGCGGAAGCGGCTTCGGAGAAACATTTTGCAGTGCCTACGGCGGCCAGGGCTGCCACTGCATCGGGCCCTGCGGCTTCGGCGATCGCCTTGTTGGTGGCATTCGACGCGACGCTGGCGTAGTCGGCGTCGGTCATCGTGTATTTCAGCACCTGGACGTCGGTGATCTCCTTGTCGGGGTTGAACCCGTCCAGATACTCCTCGTTGTAATCGTCGACATTACAACCCCCCCCCACGAATGCTATCGTCGCAAGGGCCAGAAGGTATTTTACAATATGCTTGTTCATATGGTTCGCTGTAATTAGAAGTTAATTTTCAGTCTTACTGTATAGGTGCGACCGAACGAGTACATGACGGCATATACGTTCTGCCAGATACCTTCGTCGGCTGCGGCGCACTGCGCGTCCATGATGTAGTTGTAGTCGTAGACGTTGTTCACGTTGCCGTAGATCGTGGCGCGTACGTTGCCGATCTTGAAGGCGTAGCTGGCCGAGAGGTCGAGCTGGTGTCCCCACGGAATTTTCCACGGGTCTTTCACGTCGACGGTCGAGTTACCGTTAAGGCTGGTGTTCGAACCGATGTAGAAGTCGGCGTAGTTGTTGCCGTAGGCGTTCCAGTCGGCGCTGACGCGCAGGCCCTTCATCGGGCGTACCGTGACGCCGAGGGCTCCGGTGGTCTGTGCCGAACCGCCGACCTTGATGCCTTTCTGCTTCAGGTTCAGCCATGCGTGGTCTTCAGCCATGATGCCCGAGGCGACCGTGCCGTCCAAAGCCTTGGTCAGGGGCTGCCCCTGCGTGTCGTAGATGTAGCCCTTCGAGTCGCTGTCCCACTGCCAGTCGCCCAGCGAAAGCATACCGGTCACGTCCAGCCAGCGGTTGGGGCGCAGGACGAAGTCCAGTTCGAGGCCCATGTGGCGTGCGTCGACACCCGAGAGGTTCACGCGGGCGTAGTCGCCGTTGGCCATCGAGCTGGAACGTACGACCGACTTGTCCATCCAGAGCGTGTAGTAACCGTTCAGGTTGACCGAAAGGATGCCCGAGCGGAATCCGTAGCCGATCTCGGCAGAGAATACCTTTTCGTTCAGCGGGTCGGGGTTCTTGACGTTGCTCGTGGTGCTCTGCAGGAATGCGCCGCCCGAGAAGAACGGGGCGCGGCTGATGTAGCCCAGGTTGGCGAATACGTTGTGTTTCTCGTTGATGTTGTAGTTGGCGCCTCCCTTGACCGTGTAACCGATGAAGTTCACGTGCTCGGACTCGGCGTGTGCGGCGTCGTAGTAGAAGCGGTCGTAGCGCCAGTAGCCGGTGTTGGAAACCGAACCCGATACGAAGGCGTTGAGGTTTTTCTTCGTCCACTCCAGCTGGGCGAATACGCCTTCCTGGTGTACGTGGCCGTCGTAGTCGCGGTAAACCTTGTCGCCGACCTGTAATTTCTGGTATTTCCAGTTGGGATCGGCTGCGGCGGCGTTCTGCTCGGGCTTGACGTTCTTGCGGCTGTCGTCGTCGATGTAGTACTTACCGTCGTAGAGGTCGATGATCTCGTTGTTGTGCTCGCCGATGTAGTAGCGCACGTCGATACCGGCCGACAGTTCGAGCGACTTGGAGATCTGGTTGGTGTAGGTCGAGAGCAGTCCGTACCACATGTGGTTGTTGTTGCTCTTCGACATGATCATGCGCGAACCGTCGGGGCTGGCGGCGTTCATCTCCTGGATCTTGTCGTAGGCGAACGTGCCGTCGGGGTTGCGGAAGGTGGTGTTCAGTACGCCGTAGTTGGTACCCTTCCACATGTTGCGGTCGGCCGAGGTGCGGCCCTGGCCCGAGTAGCCGCTGCCGCGTCCGATCGACATGTAGAGCGCCGTCGAGAGCGACGACTTGTAGTCGATCTGCCACTGGTGGTTCAGCGAGATCTGGGGCTTGTGGTATTCGTTGAAGTGCGAGTAGCGCTGCCTGCCGTTCTTGTCGAAACCGTACTCGGCGTTGTAGCGGTACATATCCTTTTCGCCCATGAAGTTCTTGGCCTTCTGCCACTCCTCGATCTTCAGTCCGTCGTCGAGGGCATGGCGCTGCGCGTGCTTCTGCGGGGCGCCGAAGGCGGTCAGCGACAACTGGTGGCGGTCATTGATGCGCTTCGAGATGTTGACGAACCAGTTGTAGCCTTCGAAGTTGGTTCCCTGGATGTAACCGTCGCCCCAGCGCTTCGCGCCGAGTACCGACAGTGCCCAGCCGCTCTTCGTGAGGCCCGTCGAGAGGCTGAACGAAAGGCTGTAAAGGCCATCGTTACCTACGCCGAACGAGAACGTGCCGCCCTGCTTGGCCTCGATGCCGTTGGTCACGATGTTGACCGAACCGCCGACCGAGGGCGACGAGATTTTCGAGGCGCCCAGGCCGCGCTGGGTCTGCATGCTGCGCGTCACGTCCGAGAGTCCGGCCCAGTTCGACCAGTATACGCCGCCCCACTCCATGTCGTTCACGGGGACGCCGTTGACCATCACGGCCACGTTGGCCGCCTGGAAACCGCGCATGTTGATCTTCGAGTCGCCGAAGCCGCCGCCGTCCTTGGTCACGTAGACGCCCGGCGTCGATTTCAGGATTTCGGGGAACTCCTGTCCGCCGAGTTTGTAGCTGATTTCCTCGGCGTTGACCGTCGATACGGCAACCGGGGTCTTGCGCTGCACGGCCACCGACTGCATGACGATGACATCCTGCAATGCCACGGCGTCGGGCTCCATCTGGATGATGCCCAGGCGTGCGTTCGGGCCCGTGACGGGTTTTTTGGTCGGGACGTAGCCCACGTAGCTGATCTCGATCTCCTTGGCATCGGTCTTCAGCGTGAAGTTGCCGTCGACGTCGGTGCTGACACCCTGCGATGTGCCGGGTACGGTCACAGAGGCGCCGATCAGCGGTGCGCCGGTCTCATCTACGATTTTACCCGTAACTGCCGATTGCGCGACAGCGGCGGACACTCCGAACAGAATCAGGGCGGCCGTCATGAGGAAATGTTGTAAATGTTTTCTCATACTTTTTAATGGATTAGTAAATAAAAGAGTGTAATGGATATTTCGGTTTCTTCATTTCTGGGTGTCGCGATCCGCGGCACTAAGATCGGGGATTTCTCCGCTTCCGCCGGCGGGATGGTTGGAATTTCACAGGATTTTAACCCCCGGCAACCTTTCGGGAAGGCTTTGTGATACATAAAATACTGGGGTTTGTATAAAGTTGCGAGGGATACTCCGCGTGTGAGATACCCCTCGTCGTTGCGTATCGCCGGCCGTGCCCGGCGATAGCCGATATCCGGTTTGCATACCTTCTCCCGCACCGTATCGGTGATGCAGGGTGCCGGTGGAAACCGTTATTTCCATAAAGCCGTCCATAATTTGCTTATACAAATTTAAACCAAATATTTCACAGCCGCAACAGAACACCGTAAATTTTGTTCAAATATTTTTCAACCTGTTGACGGGCACGGTCTTGCACGTTGCGGCACGTTCCTTGCTCAGCGGACGCGTATGCAGTCTTTCAAGGAACTATACTGGCGTTATTCGCTTTTCGTGCTGATCCTCGGACTGGGGGTCACGATCTTCATCGAGCTGACCCCGTTCCTGGGCGGGGTGCTGGGTGCCATGACGATCTACGTGCTGCTCCGGCGGCAGATGCATTACCTCACGGCTTGCCGCAAATGGCGGCGCAGCCTGGCCGCGTCGCTGCTGCTGGGTGAGGCGGTGCTCTGTTTCCTGGTGCCGATCAGTCTGATCGTCTGGATGGTCGTCAACCAGGTGCAGGACATCGCCCTCAAGCCCGAGTCGATCGTCGAGCCGCTCAAACACATCGCAGCGCTGATCCACGAAAAGACGGGATACAACCTTTGGCAGGAGAGGAATATCGCGTCGCTCGTGGGGGTGATCCCTCATTTGGGGCAGTGGGTGCTGGGCAGCATCATGGATTTCGGCATCAACATCGTCGTGCTGCTGTTCGTGCTCTATTTCATGCTCATCGGCGGCCTGCGCATGGAGGAGTACTGCCGCGAGATACTGCCTTTCAACCGCGACGTGGGCAGCAGCGTCATGCGCGAGGTGCACATGATCGTCCGCTCGAACGCCATCGGCATCCCCCTGCTGGCCGTCGTACAGGGCATCGTGGCGTTCGTGGGCTACCTGGTCTTCAACGCCCCGAGCCCGCTGTTCTGGGGCGTGCTGACCTGTTTCGCAACGATCATCCCCATCTTCGGAACGGCGCTCGTGTGGCTCCCGCTCGCGGGTTACATGGCACTCACGGGCGACTGGGGGCCGGCCATCGGGCTGCTCCTTTACGGCGGGCTGGTCGTGACGCACGTGGACAACGTCGTGCGGTTCATCATGCAGAAGAAGATGGCCGATACGCATCCGCTGGTGACGATCTTCGGTGTTTTCATCGGGCTGTCGCTCTTCGGGTTCATGGGGGTGATTTTCGGGCCACTGATGCTCGAGATGTTCGTCTTCTGCGTCAATATCTTCAAGAAGAAATACCTCGACGGGACGTCGTACAAGCAGTTGTTCGTGCCCGAGCACGATATCCAGGCGTAGCCCGCCGGGGCGCTTCCGGGCGGGGTGCTTTTACGAAAAGTAACCGTTTCGGGTGATTTTTGTGAAAAATTCCTGTAAAATGGTTGGAATTTCAAATTGTTTATTATCTTTGTTATTGAAATAACAGTGGAAGCGGTAACAAGAACCCTTAATAAAAATATCACAATGGCGAGAAATCTCAAAATCAGAGACCTTACGTTGCGCGACGGACAGCAGTCCTCGTTCGCGACGCGCATGTCGCAGGCACAGGTAGACCGTTGCCTGCCCTTCTACAAGGATGCAAATTTCTATGCGATGGAGGTCTGGGGCGGTGCCGTGCCCGACTCGGTGATGCGTTATCTCAACGAGAACCCGTGGACGCGCCTGGAGACGATTTACAAGGCTGTGGGCAAGGTGTCGAAGCTCACGGCGCTTTCGCGCGGCCGTAACCTGTTCGGCTACGCGCCTTACCCCGACGACGTGATCGACGGCTTCTGCCGCAACGCGATCGAAAGCGGGCTGGGCATCATGCGTATCTTCGATGCCCTGAACGACGTGGACAACGTGAAATCGACGATCAAATACGTCAAGCAGTACGGCGGCATCGCCGACTGCGCCGTATGTTATACGGTCGACCCGAAATATCCCGAACCCTCCTTCATGCAGCGCCTGATGGGCAAGAAGCGGCCGCAGCCCGTCTTCACGGATGCCTATTTCCTCGACAAGGCCAAACAGATGGCCGCACTGGGCGCCGACATGATCACCATCAAGGACATGTCGGGCCTGATCCCGCCGCGCCGTGTCGCCACGCTGGTCAAGCTGTTCAAGAAGAACATCTCGATTCCGGTCGATTTCCATACCCACTGTACCCCCGGCTACGGCCTGGCTTCGGTGCTCGCGGCCATCGTGGCCGGCGTCGACATCGTCGATACCAACTGCTGGTATTTCGCCGAAGGCACGGGTGCCCCGGCCATCGAGCTGGTACACGTCTTCTGCAAGAAGCTCGGCGTTGATACCGGTGTGAACATGGAGGCCGTGGCCAAGATCAATACCCAGCTGCGCGAGATCCGCAAGGAGCTCAACCAGTCGGTATTCGGCGCGGACAAACCCGAGCCCAAGGCGTTCAACCCGCTGACCGACAAGCTGCCCGCCGAGATCGACGCCCTGTTCGACAAGGCTATTGCGGCCGCCAAGGCCGACGATGAGGACGCTACGATCGACGCCTGCCGCAAGATCGAGGCCTATTTCGGGTTCCCGGCTCCCAACGAACTGGTGCAAAAGGCCGAGATCCCCGGCGGCATGTACTCGAACATGGTCGCCCAGCTCAAGCAGCTCAAGGCCGAGGACATCCTGCCGCGCGCCATGGAGCTGATCCCCTCGGTGCGCCTGGCCGCAGGCCTGCCGCCGCTGGTGACCCCGACCTCGCAGATCGTCGGTGCGCAGGCCGTCAACTGCGCCCTCGACGAGAAGGCCGGGCGTCCGATGTACACCAACAAGAGCTCGCAGTTCGTCGGCCTGGTCAAGGGCGAGTACGGACACACGCCCGTGAAGATCGACCCCGAATTCCGCTTCAAGATTTGCGGCGTGCGTGAGGAGACGCCCTACGATACGTCGAAATACCAGATGCAGCCCAACCCCGAACTGCCCGAGGCCGGAGGTGTGAAGCTCGCCGCCAACGAGAAAGAAGTGCTGCTGCTCGAGCTGTTCCCGATGGTCGCCAAGACATTCCTCACGGACATGAAGGTCAAGGCTTACGCCGCGGCCAAACCCGCCGAGCCCAAGGCCGAGGAGAAAAAGGCCGAAGAGGTGAAGAAGGTCGTCATCACGGGCAATGCCGTGACGGCGCCGCTGCCCGGGCGTATCATCGAGCTGAAGGTCAAGGTGGGCGATACGGTCAAGGCCGGCGACGAGATCGCAATCCTGGAAGCCATGAAGATGGAGAATGCCGTGACGACCGATTACGCCGGCACGGTGAAGCAGGTGCTGGTGCAGCCCGGCGAGAACGTGGCGACCGACGCCGTACTGGCCGAGATCGGATGATCCCCTCCGGCACATTCGTCCGAAGAATGGGCAGCCGGCTGTATGTCGGTTGCCCTTTTTCGTGCGATTTCCCGGAAAAATAGTATATTTGCACCATCAAATAATTAAACCTCAGACTTATGGCATTTCTAAAAGAATTCAAGGAATTCGCCCTCAAGGGGAACGTGATGGACATGGCCGTCGGTGTGATCATCGGCGGTGCATTCGGCAAAATCGTCTCGTCGTTGGTGAACGACATTCTGATGCCGCCGATCGGGGCGCTGATCGGCAATACCGATTTTTCGCAGCTGCGGCTCGATATTTCGAAGTTCCGGGACATGACTTCGAGTGCCGTGCATGCCGTCGGCGACGTCGTGACGGGCGGCGGCGAAGCCGCTGCAAAGGCGGCTACCGAGCCCGTTTACTGGAATTACGGCGCCTTCATCCAGCAGTGCATCGACTTTACGATCCTGGCATTCTGCGTCTTCCTGATGGTCAAGCTGATGAACCGCCTGATGCGGAAAAAGGAGGAGGCCGCCGCTCCGGCACCCGCTCCTGAACCCGCACCCACGAAGGAGGAGTTGCTGCTGACGGAGATCCGCGACCTGCTCAGGGAGCAGAAGAAATAATTACCCGATACGTACAGCGGGCTGTCTGCATTTGGCAGGCAGCCCGCTTGTATTTGCGCGTGCCGGCCGTGCCCATGGGATTGTGGCAAGGGAGGGGAACCCGCTGCCCGGCCCGGCGGTCTTATTGGTCGGACTCCTTTTTGTGCGTATACTCCTGTAATATATAAGTGGTGAAGATCGGGAACATCATCATTCCCAGCGTAGGCAGCAGGATGGTGATGACCTTGCCGATGGCCGTGACGGCGAATATCTCGGCGCCGACGGTCGTGACGTTCATCCAGGCCCACCACAGGGCGTTTCCGAAACCATGGAGTTTGTCATTGACGAATATTTCGTAGTCGTAGAAGACCAGTGCCGAGATATAGGTGAAAACCACGACCGTGAAGATGTAGGCCGTGAATAGCCGGCGGATCTTGTTGTCCACGAGCCATTGCACGACTACGTAGAGTGCCAGGAACGCCCGCATCAGCGGCATCACCCCGATCAGCATGGCCCAGTAGCGGGGGAGGTCTGCACCGCTCCAGGCCAGGATGTTCAGGTAGGGGATCGAGATCAGGAAGAACAGAATGTTCCGCCCGAAGAAGCGCCCTTTACGTTCGGCCGCCGCCCAGCGTACGAAAAAATCGCACAGGAAAAGGATGCAGACCACCAGCTGCACGGTCAGGTAGCTCTGCGAAAAACGGGTGTGGTCTCCGCCGATGATTTCCCACGAGACCGCGGCGAGCAGGACTACGCCGGCAATTACTTTGAGTATGCTCAGGGAATTGGCGATTTCGTTGCGTGATGTGTCTGTCAGCGGCATGTCATTCTGTTTGCCCACAGGCGGGCAAAATCGGTGCCAAAGCCCCGGAGTCTGAATTTTCCGGTGATTTTTTGCCGAAAGATTTTGCATGAATAAAAAATTCTATTACCTTTGCACTCGCTTTGATGCAATGGCGGGTTAGCTCAGCTGGTTAGAGCGCATGATTCATAATCATGAGGTCCCGAGTTCAAGTCTCGGACCCGCTACGAAATACAAAGGGACACTTGTACGCCAGGTGTCCCTTTTTTGTTCCCCGCCTCTCCTCGTCTACCGATCTTCGCACAACCCTTTGTCCCGCCCCGTTCGGCTGTGTCCGTCCGCCCTGTTTTATTTTGCCGCGGCCGGCGAATCCGGGAGGGCATCTTGCTTTGTCCCGGAGGGAGCATTTTATTAATTTCTTATTTCGCATGAAATCAGTTAGTTATATTTTATTACCCAAAAAATATTACTTTGGGTGGTTCTTTTATTAACTTTTTTTACTCAAAAAACATTGTAATAATAAATATTATTACTACATTCGTGTGGAAATAATGCCGTATTTATATTTTTAAAATGGATTGTTATATTATATAAGTGTGATACTTGTGGTATCACATTCCTATTGTAAAATTAATTACTTGTATCGAGATTATCCCCGAATAAATTTCTTAAAATACCCGAAGGAGAACTAACCCATAATTATTCAATCTAAAATACCTGATTATGAAAAAACTTTTTACCCCCCCCCTGTTGACCGCGTTGTTGTGCTGCATGGGTGCATTTCTTATTGCCTCGTGTTCGGACGACGATGAAAAATGGCCCTCGGAAGTCTCCCAACCTTTCGTTTCCGTGACGGCTGCCGACGGCGATGCGACGATCACCGCCGTCATTTCGGATGCGGACAAGACCATCACGTTCGGGGAGTTCCAGAACATGACCGACCTATCCAAGGTGACGGTTACGTTCGATATGACCTGGGGTGCTATCCTCAAAACGCCCGGCACGGCGACCGCCGAGGTTAACCTCACGTCCCCTTACAGCGTTGTTGTGAACGTGGGCTACCTCCACGAAGAAACCTACCTGATGTCGGCCAAGCCCAAGGATATTCCCAACCCGATCCTCTCCGCGAAGGTGGGCAACGAAGAGGCGGTCATCGCCGGCAACACCATCACGATCGCTTACAAGACGGGCATGAATGTCAATGCCATGGTCTTCGACATCGAGCTGGTTCCGGGCGCTTCCCTGAAGTCCCCCGAGAACAAGACGTTCGACCTCGAATTCGCCGACGGGACGCTGGTGGTCACCTACGGCGGGACGGACTACACCTATGTCGTCAAGCAGACCGGCTATACCGATCCCCTGCTGAGCCAGGGATGGACGGACGAGACGGGAAGTTTCGGCACGCTGCCCAAATATATCAAGGTCTATAAGACCACGAAGCTGAACGGCGTCGACAATAATATCGCCTACATCGCCATCATGGGCCCGCAGTCGACGATGGGCGTTGTCGGCAACGGTTCCGATCTTAAGACGATTCAGGAGCTCGAAGGTTTGGACGGCAGCTGGAACGTATACCTGGTGGGTGTATCTTCTGCCGGCACCGCAGTTCAGACTATCATCCGTGACGGACAGTTCGTTCAGGATCCTCATGCCATCAATTCGTTCGCTACGATCGGGCAGGATAACAACGGTGCCTACAAGATGGCCTGGTCGCAGAAATTCGACGGTAAACTCTATGCGTTCCCGTTCAGGAACGGCAGCAGTTTCACGGCTCGGGTTCAGGGCGACGGTACCGTGTGGGATGCCAAGACGGCTGTTTCCGGAATCCCGATGGTTTTGTGGGACGGTAATATCCTGACCGAGGCGCAAACGATCTGCAACGACGGTAGTAACAGCGGCTGGTATGCCGGTAATCCTGCGTATGCCCGTGCTGCGGTAGGTATCACGGCTCAGGGTAAGGTTTTCGCATTCTGCGGCCAGCAGGTCGAGGGCAGCGTCGGCGTTTCGATGCTCGACCTGGCCAAGGTCATGAAGGAGCTGGGCTGCGTCTCCGCCATGTCGTTCGAGGGCTCGAGTTCGCCGAACATGCGTATCAACAAACACGAAACCGTACTCAACTCCAAGGTCGCTTCGGGCGACGCCGAGAAGGCGATGCAGTGTGCATTGGTCTTCAAGTAACGGAATGTCCTGCCGTCCGGATGACGGTGGCATGGTAAATAATCGAGCCGGCATGTCTCACGACATGCCGGCCTTTTCCATGCGCTGCGCCGTGGGGATCATGCCCATTTTGCTTCCGGGCGGGGTGCAGCTTTTTTTAGCTGTGGCGACGCGCCAGCTCCGCTTCGAGGTCGGCGATGGAGCATCCGGCGGCTTCGAGCAGCACCAGCAGGTGGTATATCAGGTCGGAGGCTTCGTAGACCATCGCTTCGCGGTTGCCTGCCACGGCTTCGATAACCGTTTCCACGGCCTCTTCGCCCACTTTCTGTGCGATCTTGTTCACCCCGCGCTCGAAGAGTTTGCTCGTGTAGGAGCCCTCGGGCATCTCGGCGTGTCGCCTTTGGATGACGCCCTGCAGATAGCGGATGAAGCCTTCCGGCCCGGCCGCGGCCCCGTCGAAGCAGCTCGCCGCCCCGGTGTGGCAGGTCGGGCCGTGGGGGATGGCACGTATGAGGAGCGTGTCGTTGTCGCAGTCGGCGGTGACTGATACGATTTCGAGGTAGTTGCCGCTTGTTTCGCCTTTTGTCCAGAGGCGGCGGCGCGTGCGGCTGTAAAAGGTGACGCGGCCTTCTGAAAGGCTCTTTTCGTAAGCCTCCCGGTTCATGTAGCCGAGCATCAGCACCCGCAGGGTGCGCACGTCCTGTACGATGGCGGGGATCAGTCCGTCGGCCTGCTTCGAGGCGTCGAGCGCCTCGAAGGGTTTTGCTGTGATTTCCATGGTGTCTATTGTCTTACGTTGATATTCAGCCGGTGCAATTCCCGTTTGAGCACGGGGATCGGGATTTCGTTGTAGTGGAAGATGCTGGCCGCGAGCGCCGCGTCGGCACGGCCGTGCGTCAGCACGTCGGCGATGTGCCGCACTGACCCTGCGCCGCCCGAGGCGATGACCGGCACCGGCAGCTCGGCCAGCCGTGCGAAGGTTTCGCACGGGTAGCCGTCGCGCGTGCCGTCGTGGTCCATCGAGGTGAAGAGCAGCTCGCCCGCACCCCGCTGGCAGACTTCGTGCGCCCATGCGAAAAGCTCGCGGTCGGTCATGCGTTTGCCGCCGTGGGTCGTGACGCGCCATACGCCGTCGGTCATCCGCGCGTCGATGGCCGCGACGACGAACTGCGACCCGTATTTCGACGCGATGGCGTCGATCAGCGCAGGGTCGCGTACGGCGGCGCTGTTGACGGTGACCTTGTCCGCCCCGGCGTCGAGCAGCCGCCCGGCGTCGGCGACCGATGCGATGCCGCCGCCCACGGTGAACGGGATGTCGATGCGTTCGGCGATTCGGGCGACCAGCTCCGTGAAGGTCTGCCGCCCCTCTTCCGTGGCGCTGATGTCGAGGTATACCAGTTCGTCGGCCCCTTCGGCGGCGTATTTCGCCCCCAGCTCCACCGGGTCGCCGACGTTGCGCAGCCCGACGAAATTGATGCCCTTGACGGTCTGTCCCTCGCGGATGTCGAGGCAGGGGATTATGCGTTTGGCAAGCATCTTTTCAGTTCTTCGAGGGTGATACGTCCTTCGTAGAGGGCTTTGCCGACGATTACGCTGCGCAGCCCCGCGCCGTCGAGCGCCTCGATGTCGGCCATCGAGGCGATGCCGCCGCTCACGGTGATTTCCACCCCGGGGAACTGCCCCTGCAACCCAGCGTAGAATTCCGCCGAGGTGCCGCACAGCATCCCGTCGCGGGCGATGTCGGTGCAGATGACCTGCGCGAGCCCCTGCGGTGCGAAGCGGGCGATAAGCTCCTGCGCCGTCATCTCGGATCGCTCCGTCCATCCCTGTACGGCCACCGCGCCGTCGCGGATGTCGGCGCCCAGGATCAGCTTCCCGCCGCCGAATTCGGCGAGCCATTCGGCGAACGATTCCGGTTCGCGCACGGCGATGCTGCCGCAGATGGCGCGGCTGGCGCCTGCGCCGAATACGCTGCGCAGCGCCCCGCGGCTTTTGATTCCGCCGCCGTACTGTACTTCGAGCGTGGTTTTCGTCGCCACGCGTTCCAGCACGGCGAGGTTGCGGGGCTCCGACGCCTTGGCGCCGTCGAGGTCGACCATGTGCAGCCGGCGGATGCCCGCCTCTTCGAAGCGTTGCGCCGCTTCGAGCGGGTCGCGGTAGTAGGTCGTCCGGCGGCCGTAGTCGCCCTGCGCCAGGCGCACGCAGGCGCCGCCGATGATGTCTGTTGCGGGTATGATTTCGATTTTCATGTCATCAGAGTTTTAGGAAATTGCGTAGTATCCGCTCGCCCGCCCGCCCGCTCTTTTCGGGGTGGAACTGCGTGCCGAAGAAATTGCCGCGCCCCAGGGCGGCGCTGAACGCTCCTCCGTAGTCGGTTTGGGCGATCGTGGCGTCGCACGCCTGTGCCGCGTAGGAATGGATATAGTAGAGGTAGGTGTCTTCGCCGAGGCCGTCGAAAAGCGGGCTGCGGAGCCTGCCGACGGTGTCCCAGCCTACGTGGGGAATCTTCAGCGGATTTTCCCCGCCTCTCAGCCGCACGACGTGCGCCGGGAAGATGCCCAGGCAGCGGGTGTCTCCCTCCTCGCTGTCCAGGCACATCAGCTGCATGCCGATGCAGATGCCCAGTACGGGCTGCGTCAGGGTGGGGATGAGCGCATCCAGTCCCCGTTCGCGGAGTTTGGCCATTGCCGACGAGGCTTCACCCACGCCCGGGAGGAGCACCCTGTCCGCCTGCCGCAGCACCGTGGCGTCGGACGTGACCGTAAATTCGGCGCCGATGCGCCGCAGGGCATTGGCTACCGAACGCAGGTTGCCCGTATCGTAATCCGTGATCGCTATCATAGTATGCCTTTGCTGCTGGGTATGTCGTATCCGAAGCCGGTGCGTGCCACGGCCATGCGCAGCGCACGCGCGAAAGCCTTGAAGATCGCCTCGGCCTTGTGGTGGTCGTTCCCGCCGCGCGCCGAAATCTGCAGGTTGCAGCGTGCCGCGCAGCAGAGCGAGTGGAAGAAGTGGCGGAACATCTCCGTCGGGACGTCCCCGACCCGCTCGCGGCGGAATTCGGCGTCCCATTCGAAGTCGATGCGCCCCCCGAAGTCGAGCAGTACCAGCGCCTGGCAGTCGTCCATCGGCAGTGCGAAGCCGTAGCGGCCGATGCCCGCCTTCGACCCCAGGGCGCGGTCGATGGCCTCGCCCAGCACGATCGCCACGTCTTCCATCGTGTGGTGTTCGTCGATGTCCAGGTCGCCGTGCGCCTCCACCGTGAGCGACACCCCGCCGTGGTGGGCGATCTGGGCCAGCATGTGATCCAGGAACCGCAGCCCGGTGGAAATCCCGTCGCCGGGGGCGGCCCCGCAGGTGCCGAAGCCCCGGCCGTCGAGGTCTATGCGTACGGTGATTCGCGTTTCGCGCGTTTCGCGCGTCACGACGACCCGCCGTTCCCCGCGGCGGATGTATTCCGCGATCTCGGCCCACGAGTCCGTGATGAGCACGCATGCCTCTTCCGCGCCCGCTTCCCGCAGCATCCTGCGCCCTTCGGCGGCAGGCGCCAAAAGGATGCCCTTCGCCCCGAGGTTGCGCGCCAGCAGGATGTCGGTCGCCCGGTCGCCCACGACGTAGCTCGCCCCGAGGTCGTACGACCCGTCCGTGTAGCGGCCGAACATGCCCGTGCGGGGTTTGCGCGTCGGGGCGTCGTCGCTTTCGAACGTGCGGTCGATAAGCATGTCGTCGAAGGCGACGCCTTCGCCTGCGAGCGTGCGCAGCATTTTTTCGTGCGGCGGCCGGAAATCCTCCTCCGGAAAGGCCTCCGTGCCCAGCCCGTCCTGGTTCGTCGCCATCACCAGTTCGAAATCCAGCCCCCGGAGCGTCCGGAGCGCCGAGATCGCACCGGGTATGAATTCCAGCTTTTCGAGGCTGTCGACCTGGTAATCTGCGGGCGGCTCCGCGATCACGGTGCCGTCGCGGTCTATGAAGAGCGCTTTTTTCATGGGCGGAAATTTTTGACGGTTTCCAACATGCGGTCGTTCTCCTCCGGGCGCCCGACGGTGATGCGCAGGCAGCCTTCGCAACCTGCGATCCGCGAACGGTTGCGGACGATGACCCCCGCTGCGACCAGCTCCCGGTACAACGGGTCGGGTGCCGCGGTCTTTACCAGCAGGAAGTTGCCTTCCGAGGGGTAGACCTGCCCGATGCAGGAGCATGCCGCGAGTGCCGCCGCCAGGCGCGAGCGTTCGGCGCGGATCGCCGCCACCTCGGCCGAGATGTCCCTGCGGAGCGATTCCGCGACGGCCCGCTGCGTGAGCGTGTTGATGTTGTAAGGGTATTTCACCCGGCCGAAGAGGGCGGCGATCTCCTCCGAAGCGAAAGCCAGCCCGAGCCGCAGCCCGGCCATGCCCCACGCCTTGGAGAGCGTCTGGAGGACGATCAGGTTCGGGAACTCGCCGAGCCGCGGCAGGAACCCGCCGCTGTCGGCGAAGTCGATGTAGGCTTCGTCCAGCACGACGATGCCGTCGAAGCGGCGGAGCAGGCTTTCGATCTCCTGCGCCGGGAACGCATTGCCCGTGGGGTTGTTGGGCGAGCAGAGCCACATCAGCTTCGTGCGCTCGTCGGCTGCCGCCAGCAGCGCCCCGACCGGGAGCGAGTAGCCGGCTCCCAGCGGCACTTCGCGCATCTGCACGTCGTTCGTCGCAGCCGCCACGCGGTACATCCCGTAGGTCGGGGCGATCGACACGGCGTTGTCCAGCCCCGGCCGGCAGAAGATCCGGAATGCGAGGTCGATGGCCTCGTCGCTGCCGTTGCCGATGAAGATCCGCCCGGCGTCCACGCCTTTCAGTTCCGCGATCAGGGCTTTCAGCGCCCGCTGGTGCGGGTCGGGGTAACGGTTCACGCCGTTGTCGTAGGGGCTTTCGTTGGCGTCGAGCCATACGTCGATTCCGCCGCCCGCATATTCGTCGCGGGCTGTGGAGTAGGGTTGCAGCGCCAGGATGTTGGGGCGCACCAACTGCGACAGCGGTTTCATAGTATCCCTCCTTTCATCCGGACGCGCACGGCGTTGGCGTGTGCGTCGAGCCCTTCGGCCTCGGCCATGGCCGTGATTGCGGGCGCCAGCGCGTCGAGCCCGTCGCGCGTCAGCTCCTGGAATGTGATCTTGCGCATGAAACTGTCGACGTTCACCCCGCTGCAGGCACGGGCCCAGCCGCCCGTGGGCAGCGTGTGGTTGGTACCCGAGGCGTAGTCCCCGGCGCTTTCGGGCGAATAGTTGCCGATGAAGACGCTGCCCGCGGCCGTGATCTTGGCGGCGATGCCCCATGCGTCGCGCATCGAGACGATCAGGTGCTCCGGGGCATAGGCGTTGGCGAACGCAATCTGCTTGTATTCCTCGTCGAACAATACGATCCGGCTGTTGGCCAGCGAATTGCGGATCGCCTCGCCGCGGCTGAGATACCGGATCTGCTCCTCGACGGCCCGGGTTACCTGCCGTGCGAAACGCTCCGTCCGGCAGACCAGGATGGCCTGGCTGTCGTCCCCGTGCTCGGCCTGCGACAGCAGATCGGCGGCGACGAATTCCGCCCGGGCGCTGTTGTCGGCCAGCACCATCACCTCCGAAGGGCCTGCCGGCAGGTCTACGGCCACGGCCTCGGCGCTTACCAGCTGCTTGGCGCGGGTGACGTACCGGTTTCCCGGGCCGAAGATTTTTTCGACGTGCGGGATGCTTTCCGTGCCATAGGCCATGGCGGCCACGGCCTGCGCCCCGCCGACGGCGAAGATGCGGTCGACGCCGCACAGGTCGGCGGCGAAAAGCACCTCGGGGGCGATCTTCCCGCCGCGTCCAGCCGGGGTGCAGAGTACGACCTCGCCGCACCCGGCGATCCGGGCGGGGAGGGCGAGCATCAGCACCGTCGAGAAGAGCGGGGCATTGCCGCCCGGGACGTAGAGCCCCACGCGGCCGATGGCTACGGCACGCTGCACGCACCGCACGCCGGGCATCACTTCGATGTCGACCTGCGGCGGGAGCTGTGCCCTGTGGAAGGCTTCGATATTGGACTTGGCGATCGCCAGCGCCGTCTTGAGCCGTTGCGGCACGGCTTTGGCCGCTTCGGTGCGCTGTCTGCGGGAAACCTCGAACCTCTCGGGGACGTAACCTTCGATGCGGGCCACGAGGTCGCGCAGCGCCTTGTCGCCGCCCGTGCGCACCTGTGAGAGGATGGCGGCGACCCGTTCCGTGATTTCGCCCTCCTGTCGCGTGCAGCGGGCCGTGAGGGCCGGCCATTCACGGCGCGGCGGGTTGTTGTGGATTTTCAGCATTTCCATATCCGGGTGTTTTTCGGGGTCAGCGGATCATGTTTTCGAGCGTCAGCACCAGGATGTCCTCCGCGCCGATCTCCTTGAGCCGTTCGATGCGTTCCCAGAGCTGGGATTCGCTGATCACGGCGTGTATCGAACACCATCCCTCCTGTGCCAGCGGCAGGATCGTGGGGCTGCGCATGCCGGGCAGGATGACGATCGCTTCCTGGAGTTTCTCCGCCGGGAGGTTCATCAGCACGTATTTCATGCCCCGGCTTTCGAGGATGGAGTTGAAGCGGAAGGTGAGCTGTGCCGTTTCACGGCGCTTCGCCTCGTCCATTTCCGGGTTGGCGATCAGCACCGCCTCGGAATAAAAGACCTTCTCGACTTCGACCAGCCCGTTCGAGATGAGCGTGCCGCCCGACGATACGATGTCGAAGATCGCATCGGACATCCCGACCGCCGGGGCGATCTCCACGGAACCCTCGATGGTGTGTATTTCGGCGTCGATGCCCTTTTCGGCGAAGAACCGCGTGAGGATGTTGGGGTAGGAGGTGGCGACGCGCTTGCCGCGGAAATAATCCAGCCCTTCGTATGCCGCCGTGCGTTCCACGGCCAGCGAGATGCGGCAGTTCCCGAACCCGAGATCCATCGCCTGCTCTACGCGGAATCCTTTCTCCGCCACTTCGTTCAGCCCCACGATGCCCAGGTCGGCGACGCCCATCGCCACGGCCTGCGGGATGTCGTCGTCGCGCAGGTAGAGCACTTCCAGCGGGAAGCCCCCGGCGCGCGAGATGAGTTTGCGTTTGCTTTCGGCGACGCGGATGCCCGCCTCGGAGAGCAGTTCGATGCTCTGTTCGTTGAGTCGGCCCTTGGCCTGGATTGCGATTCTCAGCATTTTTTTTGTCGATTTTGGCACACCGCCCGCGGCATAAGCACGAAAAAAGCCCACCCGCAGGAGGTGAGCTTCGTATATACTTTTGTTAAACTTATGGTTCCGTTTACATGTACATATCCGTCTTACCCCTTCGGAAAGTGGTGATGGTGATGATGGATATGGTGAAATATTGTCATATATGCTGTCGTTGGGACAAATGTATCTATTTTGTCCGAAAAAACAAAATTCCAAGTAAAATTTTTTAATATATTTTCAAAATCAGCCCTGGACACCCTCGGCGCGATCTTCGTCTGTCCCGTGCGGCCTGTTTCCGGTAGCGTGCGGCCGGTGCATGGAGTTTGCAGAAATTGCACGTCCGGCGTCCGGGTATCTGCAATGCCGGTATCCGTGCCCTGCTGCCGGTCGTCTTCACCGTGTCCGTTTTTTTGCTATTTTTGTCTGCCGGCGGACGGTTTCAGTGGGGCAGTTCAGCGCTTCGGTTTTACCTGTTGCCCCTGCTGCCGTGATTCCCGTGGGGTGGTTGCGGCCGCTCCGGGTGCGGGGCGGACGGCGGAGGAAAGTCCGGGGCTTATTCGTCCGCTTCGCCGTATACCTTGCCGCGCAGTGCGTCGTCCGAATAGACGTGCAGGCTGTGCCCCGTGGGGCTCAGGCAGGTGATGCGGTGTATGTGGTTGTCGAAACACCCCGGTTTCCCGATTGCGAAGAACGCGCACGGGGCTTCGACCTCGGCGCTCTGCACCGGACGTGCCATGCCGCCGCCTGCGGGCTCGAAGATTTCGAGCCGGAACCTGCCGTCGGAGAAGTGGTAGCCTGCGAATTGCGGGTGGGCGTGGATGCTCGTGCGGTTGCCCTCCTGCCAGCTCATCACGATCGCCTCCCATCCCGTTTCCGGCGATCGGCCCAGGTAGGTGCGGCGGTAGGCCGTCGCGGAATAGTCGTCGAATTCCGTCAGCGGGTGCCCCTCGAGCCAGCCGAGCACATAGCCCTGTATCCGCTCGCCCAATGCGTCGTCGACGGGGTTCCTGCCGATGATCCCCAGCAGTCCGGTAAAAAACTCCCCGTACACGGCTGTGCTGGCCGAAGCCTCCTGCAAATCCTCCGCGAGTGTCGTCGCATGTCGTTCCTGTTTCATGGTGTTGTCCGTTTGGTGCAAAGATAGCTGGCCGCCCCGTGCAAACCTTCAGTAAAAATACTTATTCCTGCGCTGCGTGTCGGTTTCCCGGGTGTGCGGGCGCTGCGCGGCGTCTCTGCCGGGCGCCCTGCTTCCGGATCCTGACAACGTTGCCGCCCGCCAGCCGTCGCGCCATCGGATTGTCGCCGCCTTGCCTTTGCCCGGGCGGCCTTTCCGGTCGCTTTGCCGTTCGTTCTCCCGTTTACCCTGGCCGTTTTTTCCGGCACGGCCCCCGGGCGGGCGCAAGCCGTTCCCCGATGTCGTTTTTTACGGAAAAATGCCCTGCGGTTGCCGCCGTACAGCCTTTTTTGCTATATTTGTAACTTAAATCCGAACGCTGACTCCGCTTATGACACCTCTCGCCGTTATCGCCACCGTATTGGGCTATATAGCCGTACTTTTTGTCGTCGCCTGGCTCTCGGGCCGGCGTGCCGACAATGCCGGGTTCTTCACCGGCAACCGGAGCACGCCGTGGTATATGGCAGCCTTCGCCATGATTGGGGCTGCAATCTCGGGCGTGACTTTCATCTCGGTGCCGGGTTCGGTCGCCGTCGATTCCTTCTCCTACATGCAGATGGTCGCCGGTTTCACCGTGGGGCAGCTGGTCGTCGCGTTCCTGCTCATCCCGACCTTCTACCGCCTCCGGGTGGTGTCGCTCTACGAATACCTCGACGGGCGCTTCGGCATCCTCTCGCACCATACCGGGGCGTGGTTCTTCTTCGTGTCGAAGATGCTGGGTGCCGCGCTGCGTGTCTACGTGGTCTGCGCCGTCCTGCAACTGCTGGTTTTCAGCCACTACGGGCTGCCGTTCTGGCTCAATGCGCTGGTGACGATGCTCTTCGTCTGGCTCTATACGCAGCAGGGGGGTGTCAAGTCGCTCATCTGGACGGATACGCTCAAGACTTTCTGCCTGGTGGGCAGCCTCGTGCTGTCGATCGTCTTCATCATGCAGGCGCTCGGCATGTCGTTCGGCGAAATGACCCGCGAGGTCGCCGCGTCGCCCTATTCGCGGGTGTTTTTCTTCGACGACCCCTCCTCCGACCGCTATTTCTGGAAGATGTTTCTCGCGGGCGTCGTGCTGCTGATCTCCATGACGGGGCTCGACCAGGACATGATGCAGCGGAACCTGAGCTGCGCCACGCCGCGCGATTCGCAGAAAAACATCGTCCTGACGGCCGTCAGCCAGATATTCGTCATCTTCCTGTTCCTCGTGCTGGGTGTGCTGCTCTACATTTACATCGGCCGCACCGGCCTTGCCGTGCCCGCGAAGGGCGACCAGGTATTCTCGCTGGTGGCTGTCGAAGGCGGGCTGCCGGTATTCGTTGGCATACTGTTTGTTGTGGGGCTTATTTCGAGTACTTATTCAGCTGCCGGTTCGGCCCTTACGGCCCTTACGACCTCGTTCACGGTCGACATCCTGCAAGGCACCAGGCGCTACGGCGACGAACGCCTGACCCGTATCCGCAGGGGCGTGCACGTCGGCATGGCCGTCGGTATGGCGCTGGTGATCCTCGGCTTCGAATACCTGGCCGACGACAGCGTCATCAACCTCGTCTACAAGGTCGCCAGCTATACCTACGGGCCGATCCTGGGGATGTTCGCCTTCGGGATGTTCACGCGCCTGAAGATCCGCGACGGCTGGATGCCCGTGGTCGCCGTCGCCGCCCCCATGCTGAGCGCCCTCGTGCAATACTGGGCGCGCGAGGCGTGGGACTACCGGATCGGGTTCGAACTTTTGATTTACAATGCCGCCTTCACCATGGCCGGCATGTTGTTGCTTGCCAAGAAGAATGAAAACTAAATTCCTGTCGTTTTTCCTGCTGCTCTGCTTCGGCTGGCAGCAAGCCCCGGCCGCCGGGGTCGACGCCGCGACCCGCCGCGAGATCGGCCGTACATTGTCGCGTATCGTCGCCCGTGAGGTTTCGGGCGGCTTTGTCCGCATCGAGGGCGTGGACGCCTCGCGCAAGCGGGTGCGCATCTACACCTCGGTGGGGCTCTCCTATTACCCGTTCCGCGAGCAGAACCTGCGGGCCATGTACGACTCGGTGCGTGCCGTCCTGCCGCCGGAGTACCGTAAAGCCTCCATCGAGCTTTATTCCGACAAGCGCGAAGTGCGGGGGCTGATCCCGATGGCCTACCGCACCGATGCCGAGTTCAGGAAACTGCTGCGCAAGAAGAAGGTCGTGCCCTTCGTCAACCGTTCGCAGCGGCCGCTCGTCGTCCGCCAGTCCTCGCCCGCAGCTCCCACGCAGGGGCTCTCCGGGCGCCATATCGCGCTGTGGCAGAGCCACGGGCGCTATTTCGACCAGCCTGCGAACCGCTGGAAATGGCAGCGTTCGCGGCTGTGGATGACCTGCGAAGACCTCTATACCCAGAGCTATGTGCTGCCTTACCTGGTGCCGATGCTCGAAAATGCGGGAGCCTGCGTGATGCTGCCCCGCGAGCGCGATGTGCAGAAATACGAGGTGTTGGCCGACAACGATGCCGCCGGGCAATACGCCGAGACGGACGGCCCCGAGAAATGGCAGCCGGGCGGTGTCGGGTTCGCGCATACGCGGCAGGTATACCGCACCGGCGAAAACCCGTTCCGGGATGGTACGACCCGCCGTGTGCGGACGGTCGCCGGGGGTGCCGAGAGCCGCGCCGCGTGGCGTGCCTCCATCCCCGAGCGGGGTGAATACGCCGTCTATGTAAGCTATGAAACGGTGCCCGGAAGCACCGACGACGCGCAGTATACGGTGCATCACCTCGGGGGCGAGAGTACGTTCGCCGTGAACCAGACGATGGGCGGCGGGACATGGATTTACCTCGGGCATTTCCTCTTCGGGCCGGGTGAGCAGCCGGTCGTGACGCTCACCAACCGCTCGCGGCAGGCGGGACGTATCGTCACGGCCGACGCCGTGAAGGTCGGCGGCGGCTACGGTAATGTCGCCCGCTCGGTCAGCGATTCGCTGCGCCGTCCCGGCGTCGAATATGCCGAGGAGACGAGCGGCTATCCCCGTTTCTGCGAGGGCGCTCGCTACTGGCTTCAGTGGGCGGGTTTCGACCCGAAGGTATACACCCCGAAGGAGAACGCCGACGATTATAAGGACGACTACATGTCGCGCGCCCACTGGGTCAATGCCCTGATGGGCGGTTCGGAGCGGATGCCCGACAGCACGGGACTGCGGATTCCGGTCGACATGGCGCTGGCCTTCCATTCCGATGCGGGCGTGCGGCTCAACGACGAGACCATCGGCACGCTGGGCATCTTCTATACCCGCGAGAACAAGGGGCGTTTCGAGGGCGGTGCCGACCGCTACCGTTCGCGCGACCTGACGGACATCGTCATGACGCAGATCGTCTCCGACATCCGCCGTAGCTGCGAACCCGAATGGAACCGCCGCGGGCTCTGGAACCGCGCCTATTACGAAGCGCGCGTGCCGGGTGCCCCGACCATGCTGCTCGAACTGCTCTCGCACCAGAATTTCGCCGACATGCGCTATGGCAGCGACCCGCGCTTCAAGTTCCTCGTGAGCCGCGCTATCTATAAGGGTATCTTGCAGTATATCAGTTCGCAGTACGGATTACCTTATGTGGTGCAGCCGCTTCCTGTGGAGGCCCTCTCGGTGCAGTTCGCCGACGACGGCAATGTGGCCGTTTCGTGGTCGCCCGTGATGGATTCGCTCGAAATGACGGCCACCCCGACCGGTTATGTGGTCTATACGCGCATCGACGACGGCGGCTTCGACAACGGCCGTTATACCGACAAGCCCTGTTTGCTTTCCGAGCAGGAACCGGGGCGCATTTACAGCTACAAGGTGACCGCCGTGAACGAAGGCGGGGAGAGTTTTCCCAGCGAGGTCGTCGCCGCCTGCCGCATGCCCGACGAGAAAGGGAACGTGTTGGTCGTAAACGGATTCGACCGCATCAGCGCCCCGCTGAGCATGCGCCGCGATTCGCTGGCAGGGTTCTATACCGAGCTCGACGGCGGGGTGCCCGACAAACAGGACATTTCGTTCATCGGCGGGCAGCAGGTGTTCGACCTGGCGATGGCCGGGTGCGAGGTCGACAGCATCGCCCTCGGCGCCTGCAACTGTGACTACGAGACGGAGGTAATCGGCGGCAATACGTTCGACTATCCCTATGTGCACGGCCGTTCCATAGCCCGGGCGGGCTATTCGTTCTGCTCGGCCTCGGTGCGGGCCGTGGGGGATCGCGGCGTGTCATTGGAGGAGTATTCCGCAGTCGACCTGATTCTGGGCAAACAGCGCTCCGTGACCATCGGGCGCGGTGTGGCGGGGTATGCGTTCAAAACGTTTTCGCCTGAATTGCAGGATGTCCTGAGACGCTATATGGCCGGTGACGGAGCCCTTTTCGTGTCGGGCAGCTACGTGGCGACCGACCTTTGGACGGGCGGGGAGGCCACCCCCGCAGACCGCGCTTTTGCCGAGGAGGTGTTGCACTACACCTACGACGGCGACCAGTCCGTCGACCGCAACCGGGTGCGGGTCGTGACTTCGCATGCGGGTTTTTCGCGCGCCGAGTACCGCTATGTCGACGATTTCCGCCCCGACCGCTACCGGGTCGAACGGGTCGATGCCCTGAGACCCGCGGGTGGCGGGGCTTTCCCCGTGATGCGCTATGTGGACAACAACCGCTGCGCGGGGGTGGCCTGCGCGGACAGCCGCACGTTCGTCATGGGCTTTCCGTTCGAAGCCCTCGAGAGCGATGTGCAGCGCGACCGGCTGATGGCCGACATACTGGGTTTCCTGCTCGGCGGAAAGAGCGGAGGGGATGATTAGCCGGCCGTGCGGTCGGCCTCCGGTGCCGGTTTTGCGGCAGTTATGCTCCGGCTGTGGCGCGCCAAGCGCCGTGTGCCGCCCGGCGGGGCGCCCCGGAAGAGGACGGATAAACGATTGTTTTTTGTAAAATAGATAAATTATGTCACTCGAACAACAGATTTCGAAAGGTATCATGGAGGCCATGAAGGCCAAGGATACCGTGCGCTTGGGCGCATTGCGCAATGCCAAGAAGTATATCATCGAGGCCAAGACCGCGGGCCCGGAAATCGCCGAGCTGCCCGATGCCGACGTCCTGAAAATCATCTCCAAACTGGCCAAGCAGGGTGCCGATTCCGCCGCGATCTTCACAGAGCAGAACCGCCCCGACCTCGCGGCCGAGGAGTTGGCGCAGGTCGCCGTCTTCCAGGAGTACCTGCCCCGGCAGCTTACGCCCGAAGAGCTGGAGGCCGAGGTCAGGGCCGTGATCGCCGAGGTCGGCGCCACGTCGGTGAAGGAAATGGGCAAGGTGATGGGCGTGGTCACGAAGAAGCTCGCCGGACGTGCCGACGGCAAGGATATTTCGGCCAAGGTCAGGGAACTGCTCGCGTAAGGCGGGTGTGCCGATGAAACGCCTGCTGTTTGTCCTGTGCAGTCTCGTCGCGGTGCAGGAGGTCTGCGCCCGGCGTCCTGCCGTGCGGTTCGACCTGCCCTATACGGTCGAGCACGGCAAATATGTCGTGGTGCTCGGCACGCCTGCGGGCCCCCGCCGGTTTATCTTCGACACCGGGGCGTCAGGCACCTGCATCAGCGAATCGCTGCGCGACGAACTGGGGGCCGAGATCGTGAAAACCCAAAAAGTCCGCGATTTCGAGGGCCATGTCGTCCCCATCGACCTGGTTCGGCTCGACAGCCTGCGGATGGGCGACGCGCTTTTCCGCGACCATCCGGTGCTGGTCATGCCCGACACTTCGCTGGTCTTCGCCTGCCTGCGGGTCGACGGCATCGCGGGGTGCGACCTGCTGCGCTGGTGCGCCGTCCGCATGCCCAATGCCGACTCGACGATCACCGTCACGGACGATGTCCGCAGGCTGGGGCTGCCCCGCGGCCGACGCATGTCGCGCATGGAACTGGGCGGCGGATGCCCGTTCCTGCCGGTGACATGCCGCAACGGCGACAGGCAGGCCCGGATGTACGTCAAATTCGACACCGGCTCGGCGGGCTATTTCCATTTCTCCTATGCCGATTCCGGCGATGCGCCCCCGCCCCTGTGGTTCATCGACAGCCTGCGCTGGGCCGACGGATATGCGTCGGCTATCGGCTGGACGAACCGCAACAGGGTGAACAGCCATTTCCGGGGTACGATCCCCCGGTTCGAAATCCAGGGGACGGTCATTGCCGACATGCCGGTCAAGCGCACCTTCGGCCACAACCGGATCCTCGGCTGCAAGTTGTTCGACTGGGGGCAGATCGTGCTCGATTTCCGCCGCAAGCGCTTCCTGTTCATACCCCGCGGGGGCGAGGCGAAAGCCCCGCCGCAGCCCGCCTGTAATTTTACGCTGGCCCTTTCCGCCGGGCAGCTCGTCGTCGGGCAGGTGTGGGATGAGGCGCTCGCGGGCGTCATCGCCCCCGGCGACCGCATCCTCTCGCTCGACGGCCGCCCCTGGGACGGCGACGCCTGCCGATTCCTGCTCGACCCCGACCCGCTGGACGGTACGGTGTGCGGGATCGGGACGGCCTCCGGGCAGCATGTTGTCCTAACGATTGAAATCCTGAAATAATGCACGTACTGGAATACCTGCACCGCAATGTCAAGACCGTCGCCATGCCGACGGCCATGGTGGTCGGGGCGTTGCTTTGCCGCCCCGTGACCGCCCTCGAGGGGTGGACGCACCAGATGATTACACCCTCGCTGATTTTCCTGATGCTCTTCTTTACATTCTGCCGCGTCAAGCCCCGGCAGATGAAGCCTTCGATGCTGCACCTGTGGCTGCTGCTGTTTCAGGTTGTGGTGAGCGTGGCGGTCTATTTCCTGCTGCTGCCGCTCAATCCCATCGTGGCACAGGGGGCGATGATCTGTGTGCTGGCGCCCGTGGCGATGGCCGCGGTGGTGATCGCCGGGATGCTCGGGGCCAATGTCCCGACGATGGCTACATACAGCCTCGTGTGCAACATGGTGATCGCGCTCGTGGCGCCCGTCGTTCTGTCGCTGGCCGGGATGGGGGCATGCTCCTTCACGCAGATACTGGCGCGTATCGCGCCGCTGCTCATCATGCCCTTCGCGGCTGCGCAGTTCTGCCGTTTCGTACTGCCCGGAGCGGCGAAATGGATCGGGGATCACAGTCAGATTTCATTTTACATGTGGCTCGTATCGCTGGTGGTGATCATCGGCCGTACGACGGCCTTTATCCTCGATTTGCACGATGCTTCGCCCGCGACCGAACTGTGGCTGGTATTCGCGGCGCTGGTAATCTGCCTGGTGCAGTTCAAGGTCGGCCGCACGCTGGGACGCCGCTACGGCGACGCCCCGGCGGGCGGGCAGTCGCTCGGGCAGAAAAACACGGTGCTGGCCGTCTGGATGGCGCAGTCGTTCCTCGACCCGATCTCCTCGATCGCCCCGACGGCATATATTGTCTGGCAGAACTTCGTGAACTCGTATCAGATTTACCGCCATGACCGGCGGGAAGAGCAGGCCTAACCGGGAAACTCGGGCCCGGGAGGATACGTATGGATTTTATCGGCAGGCATCGCCTGTCGGGTACTGCCGTACGCCCGGCTGAGGGCGCGGCTATTTCCGGAAGATGAAGTAGACCGCCAGTATCAGGCAGAGGAAACCTGCGAGGTGGTTCCAGCGCAGGGAGTCCGACTTCATGAAAACCAGCGCGAACAGCGTGAAGACCGAGAGCGAGACTACCTCCTGGATGACTTTCAGCTCCCAGATCGAGAACGGCCCGCCGAATTGCGACGACCCGATGCGGTTGGCCGGAACCTGGAAGCAGTATTCGAACAGGGCGATGCCCCAGCTCAGCAGTACGATGGCCAGTATGCCGAAGCGTTCGAGTTTGGATTTGAATGCGATGTGGCCGTACCAGGCGAGCGTCATGAAAGCGTTCGACAGGACGAGCAGGGCGACGGTGGCGATTCCTTTGAACATATGCCATACGGGATTAAAACCGCGCAAAAGTATCAATTTTTTCCGTATGATATGCGCGCCCCGCAAAAAAAAGCCATCCGCAACGTTTTTTTATCGGAATGGCGGTAGGGTATCGGGTGTACGGTGCGTTTGGGTACGGCCTGCGGCAGGTAGCGTCCGTATGCCTTGCGATCGGCGATGCTGCCGATCCGCCGACGGCCCCCTGCCTGCCGCCCGATCGTTGCCGGGGGCGGCCGCGAAACCTGCCGGTTCCTGCTTCCACCTGCCTTGGAATTGTCGCCGGGGCGGAGGAGCCGCGGAAATTGCGGACGGCCTGTCCGGCCTCTGTGCCCGGGTTATTTCAGCAAAGCGTCGAGGTCGGTGATGTCGCGGAAATCGTCGATGACCCTGTCCGCATCGGTCTGCGCCAGCGCTGCGCGGTCGAGCGTCGTGGCCAGCGCCACGATATGTCCGGCCCCGGCTCTGCGTGCTGCTTCGATCCCCGCCGGGGCGTCTTCGAAGACGACGCATTCCGCCGCAGTCAGCCCCAGGGCCGCGGCGGCCGTAAGGTAAATCTCCGGGTCGGGTTTGCAGCGCGAGACCATGTCGCCGCTGATCCTGGCGTCGAAATAAGGCTCGATACGGCATTTTTCCAGCACGAAATCCACATTGGGCTTGTAGCCCGACGAACCTACGGCGCAGCGTATGCCTGCGTCGCGGAGCCTTTGCAAGAGGTCGGTGAGCCCGGGCATCGGCACGATCTCGGGGGCGTAGATCTCTCGGTAGATGGATTCCTTCTCTTCGGCGAGTGCCGCGAGCCCCTTTTCGCGGATCACCTCCGCGGGCATGATGAGCCTCATGATGTCGTCGTTGCCCATGCCGTATGCCTGGCCGAGTTTCTCCTTCCAGTCGCGGATGCCGTATCGTTCGCAGAAGATTTCGAACGCACGGATGTGGACGGGCGTGTTGTCCACGAGTGTCCCGTCCATGTCGAATATTGCACCTTTTATCATAGTTGTCCCCTTTTTTCCAGCCCAAAGGTAGTCAAAATCCCCGGGTTCCCGGCCTCCGTGCATCAGAATTTGAGTTTTATGCCCAGGTTGACGGCGAAATTCTGGATCTCCTGCCCGGGTTTCGGGTCGCGGTGCGTGATGCGCCAGATGAAGTCCACGCGCAGCAGCCGGAAGATGTTTTCGACGCCGAATCCCACTTCGACATAAGGGTCGGACACCGATGTCATGCCGGGCGGGAAGAGCAGCGGCGCCTGCGTTGCGGCGAGGCTGCCGTCGTTCTCCTTCGACAGCGTGCCCCACACGCCCTTGCATACCAGCACCTCGCGCCATTTGAGCTTTTTGATGAGCGGGATGCGCCCCAGCAGGATGCCGTTGAAGTGGTGCTCGAAGAACAGCGCCACCCAGGTGTCCGAAGCGAACTCGTAGAAGTTCATGCACGAGAACGCCATCGGGTCGTAGAAATAGGTGCCGTTTCCCTCGTGGAGTTTCAGCAGCGGGTAGGGTACCTTGCCGAAGATCTTGCCGCCCTGCACGGTGATGTCCGAGTAGCCCAGCGGCGGCAGCTCGGGCTTGTAGTGGATGCCGCCCTCGAGGCGGTAATATTCACAGCTGCCGCTCAGCACCCGGGGTATCCCGGCCGTGAATCCGAGGGTCAGGACGGGGTATTTCGTCCCCATGTACTGCTTGTCGAACGGCATGCGGTAGATGCTTTCGTTCTTCGAGATACGCATCCCGACGTGTACGGCGGCGTCCGCTACCGAGTTCATGACCGTGCCGTCGGGGCGCACCAGCGAGACGTACCGGTTGCCGTAGATCTTCTGGATGCGGGCGCCGAGGAAGTTGCTGATCCCGTGCCGCCATTCGTGCTCGTAGACGGCCTCGCCGCGGTTGACCATCGAGAGCCGTGAGTCGCCGCGCGAGAGGAGCGAGCTGAGGATGTTGCTCTCCGTGAGGGCGTTCTGCCCCGCGCCCAGCTGCATCACGTCGTGGCGGCCCGAGACGGTCAGCTTGCGCGTCAGCCGGCGGTTGAAAGCCAGCTCGACGCTGCCGCCGCCTTTGAACATCCCGTCGCGCGTACCGTATGCCGCATACCCCGAGAGGCGTATGCGGCGGCTGACAGCCGTGGTCGTGCGGAATCCCGGCTGCATGCGGAACCCTTCGAGCTTGTTGAAGCTCGCCAGTTTATAGTAGGGGCCGATGCCGATGTATTTGGTGTTCCAGTAACCGACAATGACCGTGTTGATCAGGGTGTAGATATTGCGGTACAGCGGGACGTTCTGCACCGAGTCGACCATCGAATAGATGCCTTTCTCCTTGTCGCTCAGCCGGTAGGGGCGGACGCTCTCCCAGAAGGCCTCGTCCTTGCTCTGCTGCCCCTGGTCGCCGATCACGACGTTGTTGTCCATGCGTATGACCTCGGCGGGGATCGGTTCGCCGATCCGCACGTCGGTGTAGACCACCTCGCGCGTGCCGATGAACGAGGTCAGTTTCGATGAGTCGGCCGTGGTGACCGAGAATTCGGCCGATACGCGGTCGCGGCTTCGGAACCACGTGCTGTCGCGCACGATGCGGTTCTCGTTTTCGAGCCGCAGGTGCTTGATCCAGTTTACGTTGACGCCCTTGGGCATGCGCGCCGAGGCCGATTGCAGGGCATACGACGCCGAGTCGATGTTCACCTCGCCGTCGAGCACCGGGGAGGTGAGCCGTTTGGGGTGGAACCGGATTTTGTAGGTCTTGCGGCCGTCGACCTGCATGCTGTCCACCAGGAAATAGTCGTAATAGAAGAGTCCCCCGTCGGAGAGCGGGCTGGCAAAACGGACGTTGAAAATGTCGATGAAGTTGGCGTAGAAGTTGACGTTGCCGTGCATCTGTCCCGTGAACTGGGCGATGGCGAAGCTGTCCTCCACCCCCGATACGCGGTTGGCGCGGATGATCTCGCGCGACAGCGAGGGGTTGCGCTTGCTGTGGTAAAAGTCGGCCGTGGTCTCGGAGATCATGGCCGGCAGGTAAGCCTGCCCGGTGAGGGCCGACGTGTCGACGTATTCGAATATGAAGCCGAAGTTGCGTTGCAGCCTTTTGTTGCGGAAGCGCGGCTTGATGTTCGTCAGGTCGAGCTCCATCTTGGTGTACGTGGCGCAGTGGTAGCGTTCGTACTCGTCGGGGTCGTTCTGCGGCTTGCGGCGCACGACCCCTTTCAGGATCGGGTGTGCGGGGTTCTCGCCCGGGGTGATGACGACGCTGCCGATGCCGAATTCGACCGCTTCCAGGGCGAAGTCTACCTGGTTGAAGCCGCCCCGCGTGAGCGGCTTGGTCTGTGTGGCGTAGCCGACCATCGAGGCCTGTACGCGTCCCACCGTATCGCGGGTCTCGAGCGTATAGATACCCTCCTCATCGGTCGTGATGCCGGTCGTGGTGCCGGGGAACACGACGCTCACGAACTGCATCGGGGCACCGCTGGCGGCATCCGTCACACGGCCGCGGACACGGGTGCTCTGTGCCGACAGGGTCGTGCACACGGACAAGGCTGCGAGCAGTGAGGCGAGCAGTCTGTATGTAATTTTGCCACGGTGCATTTTGCAAAAATAATTAAAAAGAACCTGTTTGGTCAAAATAAATTACTTTTGCATAATATAAGCCGAAAAATCGAACACCAATAACTGAAATGGCACACGGAAAAATCGAAAAGACCAATGCGGCCCGCTTGCTCGACCGCGCTAAGATAGCCTACGAACTCGTCCCTTACCGGGTTGATGAAGAACACCTCGCAGCGACGCACGTGGCCGAAGAGCTGGGCGAAGATATAGGAAGCGTATTCAAGACCCTCGTGCTGCGGGGCGACCGCACGGGGTATTTCGTATGCGTGGTGCCCGCCGACCACGAGGTCGACCTCAAGGCCGCCGCACGCGTATCGGGCAACAAGAAGACCGACCTGATCCCGATGAAGGAGCTGCTGCCGGTGACGGGTTACATCCGTGGCGGCTGCTCGCCGATCGGTATGAAAAAACAGTTTCCGACCTATATCCACTCCTCGGCCGCGTCGCTTCCGGCCATCTACATCAGCGCCGGCGTCCGCGGCCTCCAACTGAAAATCGCCCCGGCGGAGCTCATAGCTTTCGTCGGGGCGATCGTGGCGGAAATCAGCCGGGGAGGGTAGTGCCGGAATGAGTTTCGGGTTCAAGGAACTTGTTTCCGACCGTTTAATTTATCATATACGGCGGCAAGCCTTTTAACGATGGCCGTCCAATCGTATGCTTCCAACTCATATTTTTGTTGCCGGGGGTATTTGAGTTTCCGCTCTATTTTCCGGGCCAGTTCCTCATAGTCTCCTTTGCCGAAATAGTCGTCTGCAGGCAAATCTACCAGATGGCTGGCCGGAATGTCGCTGACTAGCACATCGAGGCCGTAACTCATCGCTTCCAGCAATACCAGGGGAAATCCTTCGTTGTAGGACGATAATACGTACAATCCGGCGTGTGTGTACAACTGGTTCAGTTTCTCGCCGTACACATAGCCCGTGAAGACGATCTTTTCCGGTGGCAATATTGATTTCAATTCGTCCAGATAGGCGGATTCCGTCTCCACGCCCCCTGCAATGACCAGTTTGTAATCGGTATCCACTCCGGCAAAAGCTTTTTCCAGACAATCGAAGCCTTTTTCCGGAGTAATGCGTCCAACACCCAGTACATATTTTCCCGGAGTCAGGCCTAATTCCCGGATATAATTCTGCTGTGTCGCAGGAGTGATGCGCGGAATCCCGTTCGGGATATAATACGATTTGCTCCTGGTTCGCTCATCGTATTTTTCCAGTTGAAATTTATTGACGAAGATGACTGCGTCGGACATTCGCAATGCTATCTTTTCGCTCCATTTCAACAGCGTTCGGGCACCCCATCCCCATTTTTTGTGTTCGTAATTGGGACTATGGTACGTAAGCACGACTTTTATGCCGCACAGCTTCAATAGCGGAGAGAACAGAGCGGGGCCTATGTTGTGGATATGTACGATGTCCGGTCGGCTGAGAACCGCACGGCAGGTGGACAGGAATGAATGGTATACGGCCTCGAAACCTTTTATTTTCGTGGACGGCAGGTCTATGAAAGTTATGTTGGGATAGGACGGAGTGACGCGGACATACGGTTTCCGCCTGAAAATAACAAAGCGATATTCTGCAGGAAATTCCGTATACAGGGATTCGCAGTGTTTTTCGACCCCGCCCTGGATCAGGGGGAACCCCCTGGTTCCCAGTACGCAGATTTTCATAAATACGACCTTACCAGCAAATATCCTTCCCCTTTGCTATGCGTATCTTGTTTTTCAATATCCACATGATCGGCTTCCAGGGCTTGCGGATCATGTCATGCCGCTCGGTTACGATGAAAGCGCAGTTCCGGTCGCAGGCTTTTACCTTTTCCGCGACCTCTTTGGCTTTCTCCGACTTCATGATGTTCTCGAACGAATCATCCTTGATATTGCCGATGATCCACTCTTCCGAAGAACCGTTGCAGGGTGAGACATTTCCCCAGGGGTCGATGAAGAAAAAGTCGTTCAATGCGCCGCAAGGGGGTCTGTAACCGGGTTCGTCGCCGCGCAGCCGGCGATGGATGCTGCGGTTGAAATAAGCACGGCCGTAATCTTTCAGTTTGTTCTTGAATCCCCGGCGCTTGGATGTCAAAAGCGCTTTGACGAATTTTTCGTGCTCGTGCAGGGCCTTGTCGCTTGTCAGATTATTGTCCTCTTTGTGGAAGTACCACGAATTATGGACGACAGAGTTGCCCAGTTCGACATCCAGCGCAACGCAAAGGTCGTACAGATAGATCAGGTCTTTGTAGTTGTCCGGGGAAATGACCACCGAGAATCCGATATTCTTGCATCTGGTCTTTTTCAGTTCGAGCATTGTTCGCAACGCGTGGTCGAAGCCGTTGACGGTACCCCGTTTGGAGTCGTTCAGTTTAGGAAGTCCCTCGAGGCTGACGCGGATCAGGATGTTGGGGTATTTATTTGCCAGCGCGACGATCGTTTCCGTATTGTATCCGTTCGTGCTCAGCTCCAGCAGGGAAGCCTTGGGATATAATATCCGGAATATGTCGTCGATGTCTTTACGGATCGTCGACTCTCCGCCTGTAATGTTGATCCGGAGCCCGGCCGGGAGCTTTTCATAATAGTGGTAATCTATTTCCTCTTCCGGTTTGGTTTGGTGCTGCCAGATATTACACATGTTGCACTTGGCATTACAGCGAAATGTCGTAATAAGACTACCTTGTACTACTGTTTTCATTATAAAATATCGTTTTAAAAAGTATTGTATGTATTGGATCACCGCAGGCTTTTCGCCGGTTGTTTTACCGGCTTCAACCCGAATAAAAAGCGGAGAACTCTGTTTTGGGAAAGGATGCGGCGGTGAAGGACGATAGGGAGAATAACTCCTGCTCCCACAATAAGTGCCGCCCCGATGGTGAAATACAGTGAATTGTTCCCGTTTGCCAATGTGGGGACTTTATGGATGAGCGATTTTACGAATCCTTCGAATGTCGTGTGGAACAAATATATTATGTAGGACGATGCCGATATTACCAGTAATTTTTGTGTCGCGTAATTCCAATGTTTTATTCCTCTCGACAGGACGCATATTGCATAAATTCCGATGAACGGCAGTATATAATCCAGAATGGTGGTTAATATAGTATTTTGGGTAACTCTATTAAAGATGAACAATGCAGGCAATGCGCAGACCGGAATAATTCCCGGCACTTTTTTCCCGATCTCAGTCCAGCGCGGATATTCATTGAGGATTATGCCCAGCATAAAATATTTCAGCATTCGTATGGCGAAATTTATGCAGAATATTTCGGGCCATTCGATGGGCAGAAATGTAACGCACAAACTTATTGCGAACAATACGACTTGTCCTGCTTTTGATCTTACCGCGGCGACGAGCAAAAAAATCAGCCAAAGCGCCCAGATAAACCAAAGGAAAAAACCGGCTTCCGGCAGGTAAAACATCTTGAAATAGGACAAATACGTCACCGGATTCTCCACCAGCATCCTTTGTTGTGTCAAAAGTTTTATGCTGATTATGATGATACTGGTGCTGAAATAGGGTATCATCAACCGTTTGAATTTTTTATAAAGAAACTCCCCCCCCCTCAGATTCCCGATTGTCGCTGCGTACACATATCCACTGGCAAACATGAACAAAGGCATATGAAACGTGTAGATGAACAGATTGATTGTATGATACCATTCGGGGGCGTTATCCGGATTGTAATGACCGATGACAACCAGGATAATGCATATTGCTTTGGCAATGTCGATTGAGATCAAACGATTCATACTTGTCTATGCCGTTTTGGAGAAAAACAGAGCGTTTCTGCCGTATTATAAAGAAGTGTATATTTTCAGGAGTTTTGCATAGTACCTTTCTGCCGAATATCTTTTCTGGGCGCCGAGTGCGATCTGCCGGTATTCGAACGGGGTGGCGAACATTTGTCCGATTCGGGCCTTCAGTTCTTTTGCATTTCCGGATTCGAACAGCATTCCGGTCTTGCCTTCATCGATCAGTTCGGGAATGCCGCCGATCCGGCTGCCAAGCACCGGAGTGCCCAGACATTGTGACTCGATGACGGACAGCGGATTGTTTTCATACCATTCCGAAGGCACGACGCAGAATCGGGCCTTACCGACTATTTCCTTGATTTCCGGCCAGTGTTTATAACCCAGAAGTTCTATATCGCTTCCTGCAGCTGCGGCGCGCAGCGTCTCTTCGAGCGAACCGCCACCGATTATCTTCAGTGGGTAGGGCAGTCGCTTTGCCGCTTCGATCAGTGTTCCGATCCCTTTTTCAGGACTAAGACGGCCTATGTAACAGTAATAGTTCTCTTTGTCGTAATCGTCTTTCCGGGTTTTGGCAATGTCGATAAAATTGCAGAGCGTATTGAGCTTCTGTTTGTCGAAGTTGCCCTGAACCATTTTGTCCGCCATAAACCGGCTGGGACAAATAAAGGCGTCGGTAACTGCTTCCAGGCGCATACGAGTCCATTTCATAGCTTCCTTGTATGCCAGGAAACTTGCCAATGCGGAATTTTTCATGCATTTGTGCTCCCGCACCTTGCGTTTGTCGCTAAAGCACTCTTCGCAAACCTGCAACCCGTTGCGCAGGCAGTCGTAACGAGGGCATAGCAGTTTGTAGTCGTGCAGAGTCCATACGACTTTCACGCCTCGTCGATGGGCTATTTCGGCGATAACGGGAGAAAGTTGGGTGTGGATATTGTTCAGGTGGAGTATATCCGGTTGGAACTCATCGAGCAGTCGGGTGAACTTTGTCCTGACTTCACGGGTGCCGAATGGGCGGCGCAGCGCCTCGATTATTCCCAACCCGGGGGCGAATTTAACCTCGCTCGGAAAGTATTTGCTCCAGGGAGTTTCCAGATTTTCCGGATGCTGCATGGAAAAAACGGCTACTTCATGTCCTTTTTGTTTCAAAAGCTCTTCTAGATTGATCGTGCAGACACAATCGCCGCCGCGCGGATAATAGAATTTATTGGCTAAAAGTATTTGCATAAATTGTTTTATGTCCGGTTGCCGTTGATTTTATAGTTATTCGTCAGTATTATGATTATATATCAGTGCTTTATCCGATTATAATATTTGACGAAAATTTCTTTAGGTGTTTTTCTTGTCAGAAGAGCTGCAGCAACATTACGATTTGCTGCTGACATTATGCTGGCATTATCACCGGATACTTTGCTCTGTATTCGATATTTTAAGCTTCTCAGAACTGCTATTACACAGGCAAAGCATGTTAAAAATATATATAATACTACAGACGACCCGGAAAGGAATCTAATCACCCCTTTTTCACCTGCAGGGGCTGTTGCCGTTTTGATCTGGGAAATGTGTGTTTTGCCACTACAGCCTTCATAATGAATTAATTCGACCGATGCGTTCACGTAGCAAAAATAACCACGTCTGTTCAGTGCGGTGGACAATGCGATATCTTCCGGACAGAAAAAGTAGTATTCGTCGAAAAATCCCATTTGCCGGAATATGTCTGTTTTGATCATAAATGCCGCCCCGACGAGATTGTATGTCCGGAATATTCCGATTCGGTTCGTATAGGGACTTTCGACCGTTTTTTCGCGCCACAATCCTAATTGGGCCAAAACATATGTTTTCCAATTTATTTCAGGTCGGCCGCAGTATTGAAGCGAGTGGTCGGCAAATAGCAATTTTGGACTGACGACAGCAGCCTCCGATGGTAATTGGTCGAACGTCGCCGCCAAACTCGTGATTACGTCCGATTCTATTTTTGTGTCGTCATTCAGAACAAAACAATATTTTCCGGTTGCTTTTCGCAATGCCAGATTGTTGTTGGCCGAGAATCCACGGATTTCATTACTTTCAATAATCTGCGCCCACGGGTAATTTTGTCTCAAATGCTGAAGGTTTTCCGGTGAGAAGAGATATGCGACGACAAATACCTCATAAGAGGTCGAGGTGTGTGTGCGGATACTGTCCAGACATCTGCTTAGCACCTCATAATTGTTCATGCTAACGATGATGACTGAAACTTCCATTGTTTCGCTTGTTTATTCGTGATCGGTTGCGATCTATTTTATAAATCAGAATGTAGACCAGATAGAAAAGATAAAGGTGCATTCCCGGTGTTGAAGATACGGTCGACGCCGCTATGAAAGCCAGCGGGAGAAAGAACAGGCATTTTCCCCGCGAGTGCCAGCCCAATCGGCATAAAGTAAAAATAAAGATACAGTATGTGATAATTCCCAATATTCCCCGTTCGACCATAATCCATATCCAGATACTTTCCAGTCCCAGAAGCCGGCCTACCAATATGCGATCCGGAAAGTACAGTGTCGCTTTCTGTCCTAATCCCCATATGGGGCTTTTCGACATAAGAATATAGGCGGCTTCGAACTGATCCTGGCGCATTTCTAAACTGCTGCCTCGTATTTCGGTTTTTTCCGGATTTAATACCGATACGATCAGATTTTCAACAAAATCCAGATAAGGCATCAGGACGATTATACTGATTACCGCAAAAGCTAAGATGCGAACGGATTGTTTGTTTTTTAGATTGATCAGCGGGAGTATTCCTACTGCCAGAAATACCAGCGGTGTTCGGCTGTTGGATAGCAGGGATGCGATGAATGCCATAATGCCGACAAGCAGCATGGTTTTTTGCTGTAATTTACTGAAATATGCTTTATAATACACGTACCCGTACAGGCAGAGGCAGAATATCAATCCGAAATTGATGCTGCCGCCGATCGGATGAAGGAAAAACGATTGGACACGGGTTCCTCGCTCATCTTCCAGATATTGCCAGTCTGTTGCTCTGGAACCTGCGAGGTCTATTTCATAATCCATTACGGGATTGTAGCCCAGGAATTTTTCGATAAATGCATATGTGCAAATTATCAGCGAGGCTCCTAATAATATATTGACAACTTTCAGTATATCTTCTTTGCTTGATATTAACATCCAGCATAAATAGGCACTGATGAAATCGCAAAAAACAACGGATAGCAGTGACGTGAAGGTATTCTGGATTCCGGCGATCGAAATAAAGCTCGATACTACATAGGACAATAGTACCCAGATAAATACCTTGTTGAACGGCAGGGGAGATGTCGTTATTACCCGGCTGTATCTTTTTCTTTTGATTACATATAGCAGTGCGAAGAAGATCGACATGAATACTTCCAGGGTCAATAACGGAACGCCCGGAAGGTTTATCAGGTTTATGTTGTTGTTTAGGAACAGCCGGAACGCCAGAAAGAGAAAAAAACCTTGTTTGTAGTTTTTTAATGAGTACAGAATTAGCAGTGCCGCTATAATCAAGAATGGATTCATGCAGTCATTATTTTATAATTCGGGCCGGAATCCCTGCCGCGATCGAATACGGGGGAATATTTTTTGTAACCACCGCATTCGCACCGATGATGGCCCCCTCGCCGATCGTGACTCCGGCCAAAATCGCGGCTTTCTCCCCGATCCACACATTGTCTCCGATGACGATCGCACCTTTGGAATAAATAGGCCGGGCATTCGGTGCGATGTTCCGGAGCGCCATATCTTTGGGATCTCCGTGCGAATTGTCCGAAATGAGCACGCTTTTCCCCGTGCGGACGTTTTTACCGATCCGGATAGAATTGACTGCGGTGATATGCATATCCGGACCGAACATGCAGCCGTCACCAATCGATATTTTCACCGGAGTATTGTATTGCGGCATTTCATGAGCCGTGATATGGGAATTGCGGCCGATAAGACAATAGTCCCCAATCTCAATGTATTTTTTCCCATTGACTAAATATAATCCCGGTTCTACCTCTGTATGAAGCCCTATTTTTCGGACGTTATGTGCAATCCATGCTGTATAAAACCATGCGTAATACCGGCTAAACCGTTGTGAAAGCGAATATGGCCATATACAATGAAGTAAATTGCCGAATGTTCGTATATATTTATAAAGCATTTTTTATTTTGTATTTAAAAATTTATTTTTCAAATACCCGTATAATGTTTCCTTACCATCTGCCGTTTCATAATATGATAACCGATGGTTTAGTTTGAAAACCGTCGTTTCTTGTTTGATGCGATCGAATTTTTCTGCATCATATGGTTGGTTCATCTCGGAAAGCAATTGGTGTAAATATGGGGATGTATAGGGCATCGTGTCTACGCTTCTGCGGAATGAATCGTTTTTCCGATAAATTAGGTCGAAGATGTAATCTATCAGAAGATAATCGATCATCTTATTGTATTCTTGGAGGTATTTAAGAAAGATACTTTGGATAGTGCCAAATGCTGGATTACCATGAGTTGATGCAAGGAAAAATGTAGCCCACCTGTATGCAGATATGGTGGTATTGGATCCAGTCACAATTTTTATTGAGTGAAAATAGTCTGGGGCAGGAATTGATATTGAATCGGTAATCAGTAAAGTACTGTCCATCCAAATACCGCCTTTATCAAATAATAAACAAATGCGTAATATGTCGGAAAAGTGGGTGTATGAAAGTTCTCCTCTATTCAATCGATCATAAATATAATTAGGAAGTGTAACGTGTGAGGCAATATTATCTTTGGTCAATAAATGGACTGGCCGGTCATGTATATTCGAGACAATACTATTGTAACATATTTTTACAATTTCAGGCATTGCAGTCTCTCCCTGATACCAAAAGATCCATACCGGACCGTTATTTGACTTTTCTTGTAGCGATGGAAATGTTGCAGGAACCATATCGCAATAATGTTCATCCATCCATCGGCGAATAGAATCTATTTTCTGGTTTTCAAAAAAACAGCATTCTTTGAAATGAAAATAGAAAAAATCCCGTATCAGTTGGATGAATAACACGCAAAGTGTCCGTATCCGTAAAAATGAACTTAATCGGACGATATTTATGATCTTAGATCCGTATAAACGAATTGTACGATACATTACTCTGGATTATTTTGGTCGGATATTTTTGACATACATCTTTGTCGATGAGAAATAATTTTTTGATAGATATCGGTTAACGTATTTTTGATAGATTCGGGATTATGCCGTTGCCGGGCTGCTAGTTGTCCTTGGTGACTCAGTTGCTCCATTAATTTTGTATCCCGGCTCAGTTTAACGATCTCCATTGCCAGCATGTGCGGTTCATTTGACGGGATGAGAATGCCGGTTTCGTAGTTTTTGACGAGAGACGGAATCCCGCCTACATAGGTCGTGATGACTGGAATTCCGATTATTTGGGCCTCGCATAATGAATTAGGAGAATTGTCGATATATGCTGTATGTACGTAGATGTCGGCCTCTGCAAGTTGAACGGCTAAATCTTCGGCCGAAAGTGTTCCCAGAAATTTTATGTTGACTGCATCATGAGGCGTACGTTCATTTTTCTCGAAGAAAGGGAAAGACCCGGTGGGGCCGGCAATAAGCCATTCGAAATCAAAATCCGTATGATCTTTTAATAATTTGGCTGTCTTCAAAAGGAGATCCATGCCTTTGACCATACTGCATGACCCGACGCTGAGCAACTGTATGCGCTTCCTTTGTCGAAATGTCCATGTTTTCGGGGGATTGAAGAAGACTGGGCGTAGTGCTTCATTACAATGATAATATTGTGAGTCTGGGGCATACAGGCGTGTGATATTGTAATCCCAGTTCGTTCGCCCCATGACATAACGGCAGTGTTTCAGGATATCTATTTCACGTGCTACTTTATAGTTGTCATTTCTACTCCATACAAATCGTCTTTTTAACAGTACGATAGGGTTGTAGTGCGATGTTTTCCACTGGGTGAAGAAATTATAGCCTGGAGGATACGAGGCATTTACATAGGGAGGAAGGCTGCCCTGCATGTGGATGACGACTGGTATGTCTACGTATTTCTCAACCAATCCGAATCCCCATTCCGAACCGAAAACATGGATGATGTCCGGTTTGAAATCCTCTATGACTTTCAGGCAGTCCGCAATAATTATCTTGTCTTTTTCCGATGCGTATATGCGTCGCCGCAATCCCGGTTTTACCCGGATCGGATAATAACACACCCCGTCGATTTCTTTCTTGAATATCGGATCCGGATGTTCGAATGCTACCCCCAGGCGGATGTTATCTGATGTTCGGATTATTTTTTCCAAGGATGCGATCCAACCGCCGCCGTTATGTTCGCCGTTCCGGTGGGCATCGTAAAGAGATGGATTTACGGCAAACCAAAGTACTTTCATATTATGAATTGGTATTATGTGACAGGAAGCTTTTACTCGTGTCGATTTTCCCGGACAGAAGATCGTCTATGCGCTTCCAATCCGGAGTTGACAGGGGTGTCGTGTCCTGTATCTGTTGAGGATCGAATCTGTCGGTCATTCCCAATCCGTTCAGGAAATCCCGCATCCGCGAATGGTTCGTTCTGCCCCGGAGCGGATAGGTCAGGAACGGTTTATGGAAAAGGACGGAGAATGCCGTCGCATGAAACGAATTCGAAATGACGAATTCCGCATTTTTAATCCATGCGAGGAATTCCAGCGGCCCGGCGTCCGAAATATTCCGTTCCGCATAGGCAAGCGGTGCGAAATCGTTCAGGGAATACAATCTGGCGCCGAGCTGCCGGGCTATTTGCCGTGCATGTTCCCTAATAGTGGGATCATTCGAGAAATCATATACGAGAACATACCTTTCTTGGGGTGTTATGTCCGCGGAAATTTCCTCCCAGCTTTGTCTGTTCAACAGAAAAACCGGATCTTCCACCTGTTCTGCCGTTCTGCCGACAGAAAGATCCCTGATTATTCTTACCCCTGTCTGCTCCCGCACCGATATCGCATCGAATCGCTGCAGTTTTTTCGTGACGAAAGCCCTGTATGCGGGAGCGATCTCCGATACTGCAAAACTGGCTGCATAGGAGATACGCCGCGTATCGTCGGATCCGAAATCGAGATAGAACGCTGCATCCTTTCCGTTTTCACACGCCGTGTTCCAAATCTGGTCGCTTCCGGCAATATATAAATCTGCCTGCGGTGGAGTGGCCCTTAGCTCTTCGGCCGAAGTATAGGTATTGTCGGTAAGCGTCAGGAATTTTTGCCTGAAATCGTCGAATTTACGTTTCCGGCCGATCGTTTTGTATATTTTCCGGTTTTTGAGCAGAAAATAGATACATTGTGTCCCGACGTAATCTTTATAGGGATATAATCTTGATTCAGCGGGAATATGCCGCCAGTTATATCTGCTGTTCAGATAATAGGGCTTGTAATCGATGATCTCGACATCGTGTCCCTCCTGCGACAGATACCGTTGCAGTGCGTACGCCTGCAAAGAGGCTCCGTAATTATAAACGTTATGACAGGTAATCGTCGCTATTTTCATTTTGCGATGCGTTTTATGAGTTTGCGCATTGTCGCTGTCGGATGACGGGCGTGATTTACTATCCGCGTTAATTGTTCTCGACGGGTTACGTAGCGCTCTATTTGTCTGAGCGAAATTTTCGGGTTTCGCAGCAGCGACATGATGTGATCATAATTGCCGGGTTGTCGGGCGTTCTCCCGCATTTGTCCCTCCGCTGCCGTTTCGAATGAAATCTCCGATATATGGCAGCCTTGCAATATTTCGACGATATTTTGGCCTCGCTCCGTGAACGGGATCAGCGCGCTGACACCTTGTTCGTTATCCTGATAGCGGGAACCCCAGAGGTCGCCGACCCGCAAATCCGCGGCTGAGTTGTCGAGTTTATATTTGCACTGTTTGTAGCAGGCAGAACCTAAACACATATCTTTTAGGAATATTTTATAAAAAAGATCTCCATCCGATAATGCTGAAAATCCTTTGGCTATTCCGTCTGATGCCGAATATGTGTAGTCCATGGCCCATGAGTCGTGCCAGCCCCGCCGTTTGCTTCGCCATTTGATGTCCGTGAGTTTTGCGTTTTCGCCGATCGTGCGCAGGTATTTTTGCCATAACAGCATCGACGGAACTCCATGGCAAAAGAAATCCACGAGGATGAAATTCGATTCAACCCTGAAACGCCGGATGTAGCGTCGGAAAGATGCGATTTGACAAGGGGTGCCCGTCACCACGTATTTGTCATGGATATCTATTCCCGCAAATCCGTCGGTTGTATCGCTCTGCAGATATTTGCTTCCTGCAGATGCAGCCAGCTCTTCCTCGTTTCGTGCGATATAATGTTCCGGAATCTGTTTTGCATAATTATAACGGACGACGCATATTTTGAAGCCTTGCTGCAGCATTTGCCGGCCGATTTCAAAAGCGATTCCCCCGGAGGATGAATTTTTGCGGATATCGTCGTTCAGGCTCCATGCCGCATAACTTGTCGGTTTAAGGTCTATAACCTGGCTGTCTGCTGCAAAAGCGCAAACCTCTACGCAGATCGAGCATTTTATACACTGATCCGCCGATTCGATGCGGGGTTCGTAAAAGCCGTTTTTATTTAACTTCAATGCGATGATTTGTTTGGGACAAGCCTTGGCGCAAACCCCGCATCCGAAACAATCGTGTATATCTGCAATATTGATCATACTTTTATGCAGAACATTTCTGTTTGATTCTGGCTACTATTTTTTTCTGCACGAAAATCCGCTCCTGCACCGACAGTCCGACATAGTAAATGACGATCAAAGTTGCGATGGCACATACGCCGGAAACTACGAATAACCGCAAAATGCCGGCATTCATCAGGTGAGAGACTATTATAGGGCAGATTGCTGCCAGAACAGCCACTACGCAGACATTCAACAGCACTTGGGTAAAGTAGGACTTTATGGATATTTCCACCTGCCGGTGAAGAAACCAGAGGCGGGCGAAGAGGCATCCCAAAGAGAGGCAAATGGCTACGTACATGGTCGTCTCTGGTGCATAACCTTTGCCCAGCAATAGGTAGGAGATCGGAAAATTGAGCAATTGAAGGCTTCCGACGACGATCTGGTAGTTCCGTATATTGCCGGTTGCCTGCAAAGCCGTTATTTGCGTGCCGGACAAGACTTCGCACATGGCGAATACCAGAACCAGCCGGACGAAGATTACGGTGTATTCCGGGACGTTTTTCAACCATAGCGTCAGGATCGTATTCGTTTCGATGATGATCGGGAGCGATAGCAGCAACAGCAGGTAGAATGAAAAACGGGCGCCGCTTTGTACCAATGTAAGCATATACGGATAGTCGCCCGATGCGTAGCTTTTCGTGATTTGCGGATTGATCGCAGTCATAAAATTAGTTGCAAATCCGTTTACGGCGACGTTCACCTGGAATGCGATAGCGCGCGCTGCGTTGATGACCGGGCCGCAGAACAGATTTATGACGATATTGACCCCCTGATCCCGCAAAACCCCCGCAAAAGACCCGATGAAATTCCAGCCGGCAAATCCCATCATTTCTTTCAGAAGGGCTTTGTTGAATGTAAAATGATATGTGCACTCTTTGAAATTTCGCTTGCAGTAGATGCCGTAAGCGATCCGGATGACACAGGCGACGGCCAGTAGTAATATACCGTACAATTTTAACTTGTCGAATGAAAAAATGACGAGTATGTAGACGATCAACAGCTTGAGTACTACTTCGATAATGCTGATATACGCAAAAGCCTGCATTCGTTCGTGTGCAATGATCGCCGCATTGTACGGAACGCTGATCAGGTTCACCATGAACGTCAGTATGGAACACTGAAGCACCCAGTTGGCAGCGCCGATACGACTCTCCGGCAGGTTCATTTTTTCATTCAGGAACCATACGCCCCCTATTTCGGCCAATACGAAGATCAGGAGCGCCAGCCCGATCTGGATTGTTACCGACGATGAAAATACGGATTTTAATTTTGCGGTATTGCCCTGTCCCAGCTCGAATGTTATGTACCTGCTTATCGCTGCGGATAATCCGCCGGAAATGACGGAGAACATGGCGACGACTCCGCCGATGACATTATATATACCGAAATCTTCAACTCCCAGCGTATTCAGGACGACTCGGCTTGTGTAAAGACTTACAGCCATCATGAATATCATCCGAAAATAGAGCAGAAGAGTATTTTTCGCTATTCGTTTGTTATTTCCCGATGATGTCTGGACTGTCATTCTGTTTACCTTTGTTTGCCGGATTTTTTGTTTGGTAGGCTTACCTGTCCTTATACATGCTCTGATAGTACTCTTGGTATTCGCCAGAAGTTATGTCGTCCATCCATTTTTGGTTTTG
>NZ_QTUQ01000005.1:72310-295733 GCF_003435745.1 Alistipes sp. AM16-43 | reverse complement strand
GATTATCTTTTGCTTTACACTTTTTTATACCTCTGTTTTTTATCCCCGGAACTCTCTTGGAAGCCCGGGATTTTTTATTGTCCGTGCGCGAAGGGTATCGTGCCGAGGAGGGATTCGTGCGGAGACCCGCACCGGAAGCATATCCGGCCCGAAAACGGATTACAGGAACAGCACAGCCAGCGTCGCGACGGCAAAGCCGCCGCAGAAACCCGCAAGCACCTGCGATCCGTTATGGCAGCCCAGGTAAAGGCGTGCGGAGGCCAGTGCACCCGCACAGAGAATGGCGACCATCAGCGGCACCATCATGTTGCCTACGCCCGCAACGTTCATCACCACCAGCAGCGCCACGGCAGCGCCCATGGCCGTAAGGTGCAGGCTGATCTTCCAGTAGAACGACACGACGAAGCAGAGCACTTCGCAGCACGCCGCAGCGATCATGAACTTGCGCAGGAAGATCGCCGACGGGATCTTGGCGATGGTGATGGCGCAAAGCACGTAGCAGACGGCCCCGACCAGCAGCGGCAGCAGCCGCTCGCGCCGGTTGTCCACCTTAAAGTCGGAAATGCGTCCCAATGAGCGCAGCACGCCCAACGCCAGCAGGGGGATGATCATCGCATAGAGCACGACAACCCACAGCAGGTAGAACTTCACATTGGCGGGATAATGCGCGAAAACGGTGAGCGTCAGCAACACGACGATCAGGTAGAGGGGCAGCAGGAACGGGTGCAGCACCCACGATATTCCGTTCGAAAGTTTCTTATACATCATTCAAATTTATCACGGCCTCCCGCCCCGCAGCTGTCCGGCAATTGTCCATCCGGCGGGAAGGCATATTTCCGGCAGCACGGCCGCCCGGTAAAAGGGCGTACGCGAAGCCGCCGGGTCAAAACTTCGCTATATCTGTTTGCGGAGCCGGGCGACGGGAATGCCCAGCATCTCGCGGTATTTGGCCACCGTGCGCCGGGCGATGCGGTAACCCTTGCCGTTGAGGATGTCCATCAGCGTCTCGTCCGTCAGCGGATGGCGCTTATCCTCGTCGTCGATACACTCCTGCAGGATATTCTTGATCTCGTAACTCGACACTTCCTCGCCGCTGTCGGTCTGCATCGCCTCCGAGAAGAGCGACTTCAGCAGGATGATGCCGAACTGCGTCTGCACGTACTTGCTGTTCACCACGCGCGAGATGGTCGACACATCCAGCCCCGTGCGGTCGGCGATGTCCTTGAGGATCATCGGCCGCAGTTTCGACTTGTCGCCGTCCTTGAAATATTCCTGCTGGTAGTCCAGGATGGTCTGCATTGTACGCATAAGCGTATCGTGGCGCTGTTTGATGGCCGAGATGAACCATTTGGCCGAGTCGATCTTGTTCTTCACGAACTGGATCGCCTCCTTGTCCTTCTCGCGGACAAGGCCGTCGGCACCGACCATTTCGCGGATCATGTCCATATAGCGGCGGTTGACGCGCACCTCGGGGACGTTATACGAATTGAGCGACAGCTGGAAATGCCCGTCCTGATAGTCGAGGATGAAGTCGGGGATGATGTAGGGCGTCGTGTCGGTTCCGCCCTCGGCATAGAGGTTGCCGGGCTTGGGCGACAGGTGCCTGATCTCGGCGATGGCCTCGCGGAAATCGTCCTCGGAAACCTGCAGGCGCGACATCAGTTTTTCGTAATGCTTCTTGACGAACTCGTCGAAATAGGCAGTCAGTATCTTGCGCGCCAGCCGGCGGGGGCGCGAATTGATAGGGATCTGCGCCATTTGCAGCAACAGGCACTCCTGGAGATTGCGGGCGCCTATGCCGGCGGGTTCCAGTTCATGGATGATGCCGAGCAGTTTCTCCAGCTCCTCGGCCGAGGTCTCGATCCCGACCGTGAAGGCGATGTCGTCGGCCACGGACTCCAGGTCGCGGCGCAGGTAACCGTCCTCGTCGATGCTCCCGACCAGGTATACGGCCAGTTTCATCTCGCGCTCGGAAAGGTTGCGGAACCCCAGCTGCTCGATCAGGTACTCCTGCAACGAGCGGCCCTCGGTCAGGAAGACCGGGCGCTGCTTGTCGTCCTTCGAGTAGTTATTGATACGGCTTTTATAGGAAGGGGTGTCGTCTTCACGCAAATATTCGTCGACCGAAATCTGCTGGGGCTGTTCCTCGTCCTCGGCAGCACGATCCTCTTCCTCCAGCACGATATTGTCTTCGATCTCCTGTTTGATGCGCTGTTCGAGCTGCACGGTGGGCAACTCCAAGAGCTTGATCATCTGAATCTGCTGGGGCGAAAGCTTCTGCTGAAGCGACAGTACCTGTTTCTGATTAATAGCCATACTTTTTCCAAATTAAGAATTAAAGGATTCTGAATTTGGTTTCTTCTTCGGGGTTAATATACAACACAAACGGCCGCAACCGGAAAATCGTATGGGGAAGAGCGATTTCGGGGGTTCGCCGCACGGCCCGGACAGGTAAATATCCGGGTTATGCGCCGGTACGAAACAGCCTTCCCGGGCGGTTAAAATTCGGCGTTCTTCGGCGTGCGCGGGAAAGGCTGCACGTCACGGATGTTGGTCATGCCCGTCACGAAAAGCAGCAACCGGTCGAAGCCCAGGCCGAAGCCCGAGTGCGGGGCCGAACCCCAGCGGCGGGTATCGAGATACCACCAGAGTTCCCGTTCGTTCATACCGAGCTCCCGCACCCTTGCACGAAGCTTGCCATAATCGGCCTCGCGCTCCGAACCGCCGATGATTTCGCCGATTCCGGGGAATAATACGTCCATGGCGCGTACCGTCTTGCCGTCGTCGTTCTGCTTCATGTAGAAGGCCTTGATATCCTTGGGGTAGTTGATCAGGATGACCGGGCGCTTGAAATGCTCCTCCACGAGGTAACGCTCGTGCTCGGACTGCAGGTCGCACCCCCAGTCGCAGGGGAATTCGAACTTGCGGCCCGAAGCCTTCAGGATCTCGACGCCTTCGGTGTAATCGAGGCGCTTGAAATCGTTGTGCAGCACGAAGTTCAAACGTTCCAGCAACCCCTTGTCCCACATCTTGTTCATGAACTCGAGGTCTTCGGCACAGTTGTCCAGCGCATATTGGATCAGATACTTGAGGAAATCCTCGGCCAGTTCCATGTTGTCCTCCAGTTCGTAGAAGGCAGCCTCGGGCTCGATCATCCAGAACTCCGACGCATGGCGCGGGGTGTTCGAGTTCTCGGCGCGGAACGTGGGGCCGAACGTATAGATACGTCCCAGCGAGAGGGCTCCCAGTTCGCCTTCGAGCTGGCCCGAGACGGTCAGGTTGCACGACTTGCCGAAGAAATCCTGCGCATAGTCGACCTTGCCCTCATCGGTCTTGGGGACATCGTTCAGGTCGAGGGTCGTCACCTGGAACATGGCGCCTGCGCCCTCGCAGTCCGAAGCCGTGATGAGCGGCGTATGGAAATAATAGAAGCCCTGTTTGTTGAAATACTCGTGGATGGCATACGCCATGGCGTGGCGGATGCGCAACACGGCACCGAAGGTATTGGTTCGCGGACGCAGGTAGGCAATTTCGCGCAGGAACTCCAGCGAGTGCCCCTTCTTCTGGAGGGGATAGGTTTCGGGGTCGGCCGTGCCGTACACCTCGATCTTCGCGGCCTGCACCTCGACCCGCTGCCCCGACCCGAGCGATTCGACGAGCCGTCCGTCGACGCGGATGCAGGCGCCCGTGGTAATCGGCTTGAGCTGCTCCTCGTCGAATTTCGAAAGGTCGACGACCACCTGTATGTTCGCAACGCACGATCCGTCGTTCAGGGCGATGAACGCCACGTTCTTGTTTCCGCGCTTGGTGCGCACCCATCCCTTGACGACAATGTCGGTGTCCACGACGCCCGACTTCAGAATTTCTACGATTCTCTGCGTTTTCATATGATCAATTTTATCTATGCCTTTAACGGCTCTTTTTCCATCTTACAAAGATACCCATTATTTGCGATTTGGCAAAAAAAAAGTACCTTTGCCTAACCTATATTAAGAACACACGCATGAAACGTACGATACTGCTGACGGCGGCCATCCTCTGCGCCGCAGGCGCCCGGGCGCAGGAGGCATACGACCTGCTGATCCCCGAACCCGAAACCCCGGTAGCGCTCCGCCCCGTCGAAGGGGGCCGCATTTACCGCACGGAGGTCATTCCCTACGACAAGCGCCATGACGCCGATGCCCGCAACTTAGCGGGCGCCGACGCATATATGGCCTACACGCCCGAACCGTTCGCCGCATCGGGCGACGCGGTTGCCGTCGGGCAGGTGGTCGAAATACCCTACGTGTGGACGGACGGGGTCGTCTACCTGCATCTGGAAAACATAGGCACGGCCTACACCCTCACGGTCAACGACAGCAAGGTGGCCGAAGTCGAAGACCCTTCGACGCCCGCCGAATTCGCATTGACGCCCTACATCCGCGAAGGCAAGAACGCCATCGCGCTGACGCTGCGCCGCAGTGCCGCCGACCGGATCAACGCCGTCCCCGCCTCGCGCAAGGCTTTCGAGAACTGTTACCTTTACACGCAGACCAAACGTTCGATCCGCGATTTCGAGATCGCGCTCGTGCCCGACTCGACACGCAAATTCGGCGTGCTGGAGCTGGCGATCGTCGCGCAGAACGGTTTCAACTACGACGAACCCGTGACCGTAGGCTACGACATCTACTCGCCGCAGGGCAAGCTGCTCGAGTTCAACATGCAGGAGGTCACGATTCCCGGACGTTCGACCGACACCGTGCGCTTCACGCCCTTCATCTACGGCACCAACGCCAACAAGTGGGAGCCGGGCGCCAAGAACCCGCCGCTCTACAAGGTGATGCTCTTCACGCGCCGCGACGGGGCTTACCGCGAATACATGCCGCTGAAGATCGGCTTCGGCAAGACGGAGCTCGTCGACGGGCGCCTCACGCGCTTCGGCAAGGAGCTGAAACTGGTCAAGGCCGGGTACAACGCCGCTGCCGACCGCAAGACGACCCTCGCGGAGCTGAAAACGCTCAAGGCCAAGGGCAATAATACGATATGCCCCGACTATCCGCAGCCGGGGTGGTTCTATGACCTGTGCGACGAGCTGGGGCTTTACGTCATCGACTGCGCCAACATCAACGCACCCGAAAAGCGTGACGACCGGAAGGTCGGCGGCACGCCGTCGAACGACCCGTCGCTGGCGGACGAATACCTCGAACGCGTGAAGGCGATGTACTACCGTTCGCGCAACCATTCGTGCGTCATCGCATTCGCGCTGGGCGGCGAATCGGGCAACGGATACAACATGTACAAAGCCTATGAGTGGCTCAAGTCGGTGGAGAAGTCGCGCCCGGTGATCTGTGCGGATGCCGACGGCGAGTGGAATTCGGATTTGTAGGCAATGACCGTCGAACTGATCGTCATAGGTAAAACCGATTCGAAGGAGGTCGCAGCGCTGGTCGAGATGTACGCCCGGCGTGTGAATTTTTACTGCAAGTTCGCGGTCACGGCCCTGCCCGACGTCCGAAACACCAGGAACCTCACGGTAAAACAACAGCGTACGGCCGAAGGCGAGGCCATCCTGCGCCAGACAACGGACGGCGACTACGTCGTACTGCTCGACGAGCGGGGCGAGGAGATGCGCTCGGTGGAATTCGCCTACTGGCTTCAGAAACGGATGAACAGCGGCGTGAAACGCCTGGTACTGGTGATCGGCGGCCCCTACGGATTCTCGGACGAGGTTTACAGGCGCGCCGATGCGAAACTGTCGCTCTCGCGCATGACCTTCTCGCACCAGATCGTGCGGGCGATCTTCGCCGAACAGATATACCGCGCCTTCACCATCCTCAACAACGAACCCTACCACCACGAATAGACCGATGCAGCAGCGCCCCGCCATAGCCGTCGTAGCCCCCAACGTCCTGATGGGCGTCGGGCTGAAAGCCATCCTGGAAAAGATCATCCCGATGGCCGACGTGGAGCTTTTCGGCGATTTCGAAACATTCGCGCAAGCAACCCCGGAACGGTTCTTCCACTTCTTCGTCGCGGCACAGCTGTTCGTCACGCACAGTTCGTATTTCCGCCCGCTGCGCCACAAGACGATCCTGCTTTGCAACGGGCAGCCGCAGCCGGCCTATGCGGACATGCACAGAATCGACGTCTGCACCAGCGAAGAGACCGTCGTACGCGATATCCTGCGTATGCACCACGGGGCGCACCACCACGAGCACGACATCGCAGGCGCCGCTCACCCCGCAATCGCACAGCTCTCGGGACGCGAGGCCGAGGTACTGGCCCTCATCGCCCGGGGCTATATGAACAAGGAGATCGCCGACCGCCTGCAAATCGGGCTGACGACGGTCATCTCCCACCGCCGCAACATCATGGAAAAGCTGGGCATTCGCTCGGTGGCCGGGCTGGCAATCTACGCCATGACGGCCGGATATGTCGCGGGCGACGAACTCTGAGCGCCTCCTCACAAATTAGGATTGCAGCTTCCGAAATAATTCCGTTACTTTGCAGCTGAATTAAACGTCTTATCGTGCACCTCAAACAACTGTTCATAGCACTCCTGCTGCTGCCGCTCCTTTCGGCCGCCGCGGGAAGGCATTCGTCTGCGCCACTCCCGGCAGCGGGAACCGCGGCGGGACATGCGGCCGCCGGAGAACGGACGCAGACCGGAGAAATCACTGCGGCCGCAAGGCTGGACGGGAACGGCGGACAGGCGGAAACGGAAGGGGGCACGGCAACCGGGGAGTTTGCGAACGCGGGCGAGGCCGACCCCGCGGGCGTCGACACGGTGATCGTGGTGGACAAGGTACAGGTAACGGCCATCAAACAGGGCATGGTGCTGCGCTCGCAGCCCGTGGCGGCAGCCATCGTCGGCAGCCGCGCCATCGAACGGGGGCATGTCGACGCCCTGAAAAACCTCTCGCAGAACGTCCCCAACTTCTACGTCCCCGACTACGGGTCGCGCATGACCTCGTCGATCTACGTCCGCGGGCTCGGGGCGCGGATCGACCAGCCTGTCATGGGGCTCAACATCGACAACGTCCCGGTGCTGAATAAGGACAATTACGACATGGAGCTGGCCGACGCCGAGCGCATCGAAGTGCTGCGGGGGCCGCAGTCGACGCTCTACGGACGCAACACGATGGGCGGGGTCATCAACGTCTACACGCTCTCGCCGCTCGCGTACGAGGGTATCCGCCTGAGCGCCGAATACGGCAGCGGCGACAGCTACCGGTTCAGGGCTTCGTCCTATTACAGGATAAACCCCGACCTGGGCATGGCCGTGACGGGCTATTACACGCATACGGGCGGGTTCTTCGAGAACCTCGCAACAGGCGAGAAATGCGACTGGGAGCGGATGGGCGGCGGACGCTGGAAGGCGCAGTGGCGCAACCGTGCGGGGCTGCGGATCGACAATACGCTGTCGTTCTCGGTGCTCGAACAGGGCGGGTATCCCTATGCCTATGCCGGCGAAGAGATCGTGCACGACGGGCAGACGGTCATCCGCCCGGGCGAGATCCGCTACAACGACCCGTGCTCCTACCGCCGCACGACCCTCAGCGACGGGCTCACGGTGCGCTACGACGCCGGCAGTTTCTCGGTGGCCTCGATCACCAGCTACCAGTATTCCGACGACGAGATGATCCTCGACCAGGATTTCCTGCCCCTTTCGTATTTCACGCTCAAACAGGCGCGTACGGAACACGCCCTCACCGAGGACATCGTATTCCGCTCGCACGAGCAGGGGGCGTACCGCTGGCTGCTGGGCGCATTCGGATTCTACCGCCACGGCACGATGAACGCCCCGGTGCATTTCAAGCAGACCGGCATCGAGGAGCTGATCCTCAAGAACGCCAACGAACACGACCCGCAATACACCTACGACGCATGGGACAACGACGAGCTGCTGCTGGGCAGCCGCTTCCGCAACCCCTCGGCAGGCGGGGCGCTCTATCACGAATCGAACTACACGGCCGGGCGCTGGCGCTTCACCGCGGGCCTGCGCTTCGACTACGAACACACCCGCCTGCGCTACCGCAGCTCCACGCAGACCGGCTACACGGCGACCAACCGCGTGAGCGGCACGACGGGGCACTACCCCCTGTCGATCGACATCCGCAATACGCTCAAGCGGAATTTCACCGAAGTACTGCCGAAATTTTCGGTGCTCTATGCCTTCGACGAGATCCACAACCTCTACGTTTCGGTGGCCAAAGGGTACAAGGCCGGCGGGTTCAACACGCAGATGTTCTCCGACGTACTCCAGCAGAAGATGATGAACGAAATGGGGTTCGGGACGGTCTACGACGCGGATAAAGTCGTGAGCTACGAACCCGAATACAGTTGGAACTACGAATTGGGCGGGCACTTTTCGTGCATGGAAGGCGCCGTGCGGGGCGATTTCGCACTCTTCTACATCGACTGCCGCGACCAGCAGCTCACGATCTTCCCCGAGGGGACGACTACCGGGCGCATGATGACCAATGCCGGACGCACGCGCAGCTTCGGCGGCGAGTTGTCGCTGCAGGTATCGCCGTGGCAGAACCTCGACATCAATGCGGCCTATGGATACACAAATGCCAAATTCGTCCGTTATAACGACGGGAAAACCGATTACAAGGGCAACTACCTGCCCTACGCGCCGCAGCATACGCTGTCCGCAAATGGGGCGTGGACGATCCCCACGGGGGTGCAGTGGCTCGGAAATATCGTCCTGCAGGCCGGTGTCCGCTGCGCGGGGCGCATCTGGTGGAACGAGGAGAATTCGCTCTCGCAGCCCTTTTATGCGCTGGTCGAAGCCTCCCTGCGTTTCGAACAGAAACACTATTCGGTCGACATATGGGGGCGCAACCTCGCGGACGCGGGTTACAACGTATTTTATTTCAAGTCCATCGGCAACGAATTCGTACAGCGCGGACGTCCCAGGACATTCGGCATAACACTGAATATTAACCTATAACGACAATAAAACAATGAAAAAACTCCTTATCCTGCTCGCCCTCGCGGCCTGTGCGGCATGCAACACCGAAGACGACAACGATAACCGGCAGACAGCCACTTTCGGGGGCACGCTCACCATTACCAGCAACCAGACCCCGTCGGCGACACCCTTTGTGACAAACAACATAAGTTTCGAACTTACGGAAGACAACAGCGGCCTATTCAAGCTCACGATGTACAACGTGCGTTTCGCGCAGTCCATGCCGATGTCACTCAATATCGTTATCCCCGAACTGAAATACGAGGACTCGGACGGCGACGGCATCTACGAACTGACGAGCACGGCCGATCCGATCATCCCCTACATCGGCGGCAAACCGTATTACAACCCGCAAACCGGCAAGGGATTCGCAATCCCGATGTTCACCGGCAGGCTCGCCAACGGCGGCCTGGAGGTGATCTTCACCTGCCGCAACGCGCAGATTCCCGTGGGCGACGAGACACTCGACCACAAGGCCGTGTACAAGGGAACGATTCTTTTGTAACTTTGCACCGAAAAACGTAACGATATGAAGGCAGAATACAAACCATTCGTAGACGAGCTCATCGAGCTCTGCATCAAGGAGGACATCGGCGACGGCGACCACACGTCGCTCTCGTGCATCCCCTCCGACGAACACGGCCGCATGCGCCTGCTGTGCAAGCAGGAGGGAATCATCGCCGGCATCGAGATCGCGCAGGTCGTATTCCACCGTCTCGACCCGGAGATGGAATTCGAGCAGGTACTCAGCGACGGCGACCGCGTGAAGCCCGGCGACGTGGCGTTCTACGTCTCGGGATGCCTGCGCTCGCTGCTGCAGGCCGAACGCATCATCCTCAACATCATGCAGCGCATGAGCGGCGTGGCTACGCAGACCGCCGTTTACGTCGACCGCCTCGCAGGGCTGCATACCCGGGTGCTCGACACGCGCAAGACCACGCCCGGCATGCGCGTGCTGGACAAGATGGCCGTGAAGATCGGCGGCGGCGAGAACCACCGCATGGGACTTTTCGACATGATCCTGCTGAAGGACAACCACATCGACTTCGCGGGCGGCATCCGCAAAGCCATCCACGGCGCCCGCGAGTACCTCCAGGCCAAGGGCAAGGATATTCCCATCGAGTGCGAAGTACGCTCGCTGGAGGACATCGACGAGGTGTTCGCCGCGGGCGGCGTCGACCGCATCATGTTCGACAATTTCACGCCTGCGATGACCCGCGAGGCCGTGAAGAAGGTCGCAGGCCGCTGCGAGACCGAGTCGAGCGGCGGCATCACGCTCTCGACGATGCGCGACTACGCCGAATGCGGCGTCGACTTCATCTCGGTCGGTGCCCTGACACACCAGATCAAGTCGCTCGACATGTCGCTCAAGGCCTGCGAATAATCAGGACGCGCTGTCGTCACAGAATCGTCCGGACAACGGTTAATCCATGAAACGCCTGCTCCATACCCCGCTGGCCCTGTTGCTGCGGCGCATCGCACTGCTCTACGCGGTACTGATGCTCTGCCGCGTGGTTTTCTATCTCTACAACGCGCAGTTGCTGGGGACGATCGGCCGGGGTGAGCTGTGGCAGCTGCTCGCCGGGGCGCTCAAGTTCGACACGGCATCGGTCGTCTATGCCAACGGGATATTCGTCCTGCTGGCGTTGCTGCCCCTGCATGTGCGCGAACGCGGCTGGTACCGCAAACTGATGTACTGGTACTACGTCGCAGTGAACGCCGTGCTGGTCGTGGCTGTCAACATGTCCGACTGCGTCTATTTCCGGTACACGCAGAAACGGTTCACCGCCGATGAAATCTTCTTTGCCGACAACAGCAATTCGGTGCAGCTCGTCGGTAAGTTCATGGCTGAAAACTGGTACCTGGTACTCGTCGCCGCAGCCCTCGTGGCGCTGCTGGCATGGGGTTACGGCCGCAAGGTGCGCGAGGAAAGCCTGCTGAGCCGCGGCTGGGCCTACTACGTCGGAAGTACGGTGATCTTCACCGCAGGTGCAGGGCTCTCGATCGCAGGCATGCGCGGCGGCATGACCCGCATGACACGACCGATCACCCTTTCGAACGCCACCCTCTATACCGACGACAGCGGCAAGGCGAACCTCATCCTGAGCAACCCGTTCTGCATCCTGCGGACGATCGGCAGCGCGGGAAGCGTCAATTACAAAAAATATTTCACCCCCGAAGAGCTGCCGCAGCATTTCACGCCCGTACACCAGCCCGCGGACAGCGCGGCGGTGAACCTGACAGGGCGCAACGTCATGGTCTTCATCATGGAGAGCATGTCGGCCGAGCATTCGGCCTACCTGATGCCGGAGGTTTATGCCGGGCGGGAAACCAAGGGCTTCACGCCGTTCCTCGACTCGCTGATGCGCGGCGGACTCTGTTTCAAACGCATGTATGCCAACGGCACGCGCTCGATACAGGCCATGCCCTCGGTGCTGGGCAGCATCCCTTCGTTCCGGACGCCGTTCGTACTGATGCCGCAATCGCTCGGTGAAAGCCGGCAGTTGCCGGCCATGCTCCGCGACCAGGGTTATTCGACGGCATTCTTCTGCGGCTCGGAATACGGCTCGATGGGATTCGGGGCTTACGCCCGCTCGGCAGGCGTCGAACGGCTCGTCAGCCGCGAGGACTACGAGGCGAAGTACGGCAAAGGCGATTTCGACGGGTACTGGGGCATTTGGGACGAACCGTTCCTGCAATTCACCGGCGAGGAGCTCTCCCGGATGCCGGAACCTTTCTTCGCCACGCTGTTCACCCTCTCGTCGCACCACCCGTTCGTCGTCCCGGCACAATACGAAGACAAACTCCCGGACGGATACACGAAGATACACAAGGGCGTGGCCTACGACGACAACGCCTTCCGGCTCTTCTTCGAGCGTTTCGGAAGCGAAGAATGGTTCCGCCGCACGCTCTTCGTATTCGTAGCCGACCATGTGTCCTCCGAAAAATTCGCCGCCCAAACCCGCAGCTATCCGGGCAACTACCATATCATCGGCTTCATGTATACCCCCGACGGCGCCTTGCGGGGCGAGGTCAGCGAGGTCGTGCAGCAGCTCGACATCATGCCCACGCTCCTGGGGCTGCTGGGCAACAGGGAGCCCTATTTCGCATTCGGGCGCGACGTGCTGAACGAACCGCAGCGACCGCAATGGTCGGTGAGCTGGGACGGGGCGTTCCAGGCCGTGACGAACGACGGCACGATCCGGTTCGACGACGCGCAGGAGACACCGGCGGCGGGTGCCGGGGACTCCCTCCTGCAGGACTTCCGCGCCCTTGTCCAGCAATACTATTCCCACGCAGAAAAAAAGAGTTACATCGTCCATGATTGAATTCAAACCCGTGCGCCTCGAGGATAAACAGACCATCGAGCGCTATACCATGCCCTCGGGCATCTATAACTGCGACCTCGCATTCGCCAACATGTACTGCTGGCAGGCGATGTATCGCAGTGCCTGGGCCGAGATCGACGGCTTCCTGGTGATCCGCTTCCAGATCGGGGGCGGGGAGAAGATCGGGTACATGCAACCCGTCGGCGAAGGGGATTTCGCCCGGATCATCCCCGCCCTGCGCGAAGACGCCCATGCGCACGGCCAGCGGCTGCGCATCATCGGCCTTACGGACGAGGGGCGCGAGATGGTTCGCAACATGCACGCCGGGCTGTTCGCGTTCGAATCCGACCGCGGGATGGAAGATTACGTTTACAACGCCGACGACCTGCGCAACCTCACGGGACGCAGGTACCAGCCCAAACGCAACCATATCAACCGTTTCATGGCGGAGTACCCCGATTTCCGGTACGAGCAACTCACGCGCGAGCGGTTCGGGGAGTGCATGCAGCTCGAACGCGAATGGCGCCGGGCCCACGAAGGGCACACCTCGGAGCTGTGCGCCGAACAGCGGGCCATGCAGCGGGCTTTCGAACATTTCGAAGAACTGGAAATGCTCGGCGGCTGTATCTACGTAGGCGACAGGCTGATCGCGTTCACATACGGTTCGGCGGTCAACGACCATACGTTCGACACGCATGTCGAGAAGGCGGACACCGACTACGACGGCGCCTTCACGATCATCAACAAACTCTTCGCACAGCACCTTCCCGCGCGTTTCACGATGATAAACCGCGAGGAAGACCTCGGGATCGACGGGTTGCGCCAGTCGAAGCTCTCCTACCACCCCGCCGTCATCCAGCACAAATATGCGGCCATCCACCTGCACCCGGACGAAATCGCCTGCAAGGAGCTGTGGACGGCTGCGTTCGGCGACGACGAACAGTTCGTCGACTCGTTCCTGATGCGCTATTACAGCCGCCGCAGGATGCTGACGGCCGAATGCGAAGGGCGTACGGCGGCCATGCTCCACCTTGTGCCGTTCGAGAGCGAGCTGGGACGGTCGACCTACATCTACGGCGTAGCGACAGCGCCCGAATTCCGCCGCCGGGGACTGGCCGGCAAGCTGATGCGCGAAGCGATGCGGCTCATCGGCGAGCAGGGCGACGAGGCGGCCTTCCTGATCCCGAGCGAGGAGTGGCTGCACGGGTTCTATGCAAAATACGGCTTCGAAGGCGCTGTCCCGGTGACATTCTCATCGCAAGACGGCTTCGATTTCGGGACGGGCAACGCCTCGAAAGACAGGGCCATGGTCTGGCGGCGAGCCCCCGGGGCTCCGCTGCCCGAGGCACTGCACTGCACTTACGCCAAGAGGTAGCATCGCCCTGCTGCGCCGCAACGCAAGGTGCGATATCGCATCCACGACAGGAAAGCCGCAGACTTTACAGTCTGCGGCTTTCCGTTTTGCATATCGTCACCCAAAGTCGTTAAGATATGGTTCCGCCGTCCACCTTGGTCGTAGTCCAGGGGACTTCTTTCACCGAAGATATCACGGCCTCCTGACCGACAACCGTCAACGTAATTTCGTACTCCACGCCAGCCAGCAGCGACGGCATGGTATCGGCCTTAATGTTTGCTGTGAATTCTTTGCCGTCGATCGTGCAGGTCACGGCAATGGTAGGCTGACCGGCCATAGGTACTACAAGCGCCTTTTCGCCGGCGGCCAGGGTAAGCGTCCCCGTCGCCGTTCCGACCGGATCCACCTTGCCGTCTACCATGTTAAGCGTGCCGGTCGCATAGATTCCACCGGTAATCTGTACCTGGGTGAGATTGGCAGCACCTGTGTATCCATTGCCGGCCGTTGCCAGAAATGAGAGTTTGGAATAGGCGTGCCCCATCTCAATGGCGACAGCTCCCGCATTGGCAGCATTGACAGACTGGTGCTGGTAGATCAAATCCTGTGCGGCCGCATCCTTTTGCGCCGTCAGCGTATATTCAGCACCACTCGCGGAGGTAGTCACGGCCAAAGCCGCAGGCGCCCATGCCACCAGCGTACCGCCCGTACGATCCACCAAAATAGGATCGCCCTCGACAGTCCATGCATCGGCACTATATTTCACCAGTTTCGTTGCAGCGGTAACGCCGGGAATAAAAACATTGAAATCGGCTGCGTACGGTTTCGCCTCGGCACGCGTAACGACATCGAGTGTCGTCACACCTACGAAATGTACAGGCGCGATTTCAGGCTGGGGGGGGGTAACTTCGTCCTGTTTATCGCAAGAACAGAAAACGGCCGAAGCCATGGCTGCAGCGGCAGCGGCATAGTAAAAAAGTTTCATTTAGATAGTTTATTAAATTGTTATACATTTTTTGGACGGCCTGCAACCCGCTCAAACGAATTCAACCGACAGCCCCAATTATCCTCTCTTACAGAACGAAATCATTTACACAACACATAATTGTTTACTTCGCAACACACAATTTCGCTCTTTAATGACATTCAAAGTTAAATAAAAACCATCACATTGTACCATATGAACCGCAGAAGCATACATAAAAAGCATTTTTGTATACCATATCGAGCTACTTAATATAGCTCGTGGGCGGATATGATTACAGCTTCCTAAAAATCGACGGGAAAGGCGCCTGAACCCGGCAAAATACCGGACATGCATTGCTCGAAGCAGGCCGCAGAAAAACCGCCCCCCCCAACGGCAAAGGCCGGAAAAAGGCAAGGCACTAAAAAACCCGAAGTTTTCACTTCGGGTTTTGCGGGGGAGAGCCCGGAGGCGAACAACGCCCGGGTCAGGCGATTCGGGGCTATTTCCGTGCGATACGCCGCAGGAAGCACTCGATCGTATTCTCCATCAGGCAGCAGATCGTCATCGGCCCCACGCCGCCGGGAACAGGGGTGATGATCGACGCCTTGGGCTCGATAGCAGCGAAATCGACGTCACCGCACAGCTTGCCGGTTTCGGGATCGCGGTTGACCCCCACGTCGATCACCACGGCACCGTCACGCACCATATCCGCCGTTACGAACTTCGGGCGGCCGATCGCCACGACCAGGATGTCGGCGCGGCGCGTCACCTCGCCCAGGTTACGCGTACGGCTGTGCGCCATGGTCACGGTGGCATTGGCATCCAACAACAATTTCGAGACGGGAAGCCCGACGATATTGCTGCGGCCGATCACCACGGCCTCCTTGCCGGCGATCTCCACGCCCGCAGCCCGCAGCATTTTGAGGATACCTTTCGGCGTACAGGGCAGCGTACAGGGCTGTTTCTGCCACAAAGCCGCCACATTGAGGGGATGGAAGCCGTCGACATCCTTCTCCTTGTCGATCGCGGCGATCACCTTGTCCTCGTCGATATGCTTGGGCAGGGGCAGCTGCACCAGGATTCCGTCGACGCCTTCGTCGGCATTCAGGTCGGCGATGATGCCGAGCAACTCGGCCTCGGAGACCGACTCCGGCTTACGGATCGTCGTATTGCGGATGCCGACCTCGGCCGAGGCCTTGGCCTTGCCCGTCACATAGGAGACGCTGCCCGGGTCTTCGCCCACGAGGATTACGACCAGATGCGGCACGCGTCCGTATTTCGCGCCGAAGGCAGCCACTTCGGCGGCCATTTCGGCCTTGAGTTTTGCTGAGAGTTCTTTTCCGCTGATAACCATACCTTAATATATAACTATTTTTCAAATGCCCAATGTCCGATGTCGGTGCGATGGAAGAGGTTGTCGCATTCGATGCGTGCGACATCCCGCAGCGCATTGGCGTGCGCCTCGGCGAGCGTGGCTCCTTTGCCCACGACGAACAGCACGCGGCCGCCCGAGGTGAGGATGCGGCTGCCGTCGGCCTTAGTCCCCATGTGGTAAAGGGCGCCTTCCACCCGGTCGAGCCCCCTGATCTCGCAGCCCTTTTCATAGTCTCCGGGATAGCCTTTCGAGGCGAGCACGATGCCGAGCGTGGCGAAATCGTGCCATACGAGCTGCGTATCGCCGCCGTCGGCCACAGCGCAGAAGATATCCACGATGTCGCTTTTCAGGCGCGGCAGCACGACCTCGGTTTCGGGGTCGCCGAAACGGGCGTTGAATTCGATGACCTTGATCCCTTGCGGGGTCTTCATCAGGCCGCCGTAAAGCACGCCTTCGAACGGGCAGCCCTCGGCGACCATCGCGTCGGCGGTCGGTTGCAACACCTTCTCGAGCGCATAGCGTTCATCCTCGGCCGTGATGAACGGCAGGGGCGAATATGCGCCCATACCGCCCGTATTGGGCCCCTTGTCGCCGTCGAATGCCCGCTTGTGATCCTGCGCCAGCACCATCGGCCATACCTTATGCCCGGAGACGAAGCACATGAACGAAAATTCAGGCCCCGTGAGGAAATCCTCGACGACGACCTTGCCCGCGCCGAATTTGTCGTCGAGCAACATGTCCTTCAGGGCGGCATCGGCCTCCTCCATCGTCTCGGCGATCACCACGCCCTTGCCCGCGGCCAGCCCGTCGTATTTCAGCACGGCAGGCAGCGGACGCGAAGCGACATAGTCCATCGCCGCGGCATAATCGGTGAAGGCCCGGTAACCGGCCGTCGGAATGGCGTATTTGGCCATCAGGTCTTTGGCGAACTCCTTGCTCGACTCGATACGCGCGGCAGCCTTCGTAGGGCCGAAAGCCCGCAGCCCGGCGGCCTTGAACGCATCGACCACACCCGCCGCCAACGCCACCTCGGGGCCGACGACCGTAAGACCGATGCCGTTCTGCGCCGCAAAATCGCGCAGCCGCTCCACCTCCGTCTCGCGGATAGCCACGCACTCGGCCTGCGCCGCAATACCCGCATTGCCGGGGGCGCAAAATATCTTCTCCACCCGGGGCGAGCGCGACAGCGCATCCACAATTGCATGTTCACGGCCACCGCCGCCAATAACCAAAACTTTCATACGAATACGAATTAACAGTTTTCACCGCCGTTATGCCGCCGGACGATGTATGCACGGCCTGCCGCCGCTCACAAGTCCGGCACTCTCCCCAAGCCCCTCCCTCGGGAGAGGCTTGTCGCAGCGGCAAAAGTTTTTATTTATACCGTCCGATTTCCGATCGCCACGGAAGCGGATTTCACCTTGGCGAAGTCCGCTCCGGGCGGGAAACAGGATGCTGTGCCCCGCCCGAAGCGGGCACGGTGAGGCGAAAGGTGCCGCGATAATCGAAAATCAATGTTTGAAATGGCGCTCGCCCGTGAATACCATGGCGATGCCCTTCTCGTCGGCCTTCCGGATCGAGTCCTCGTCACGTACCGAACCGCCCGGCTGCACGATGGCCGTCACGCCGTATTCGGCAGCCAGCGTCACGCAGTCGTCGAAGGGGAAGAAGCCGTCCGAAGCCAGCACCAGCCCTTCGGTGACGCCGGCGGCATGCGCCTGCCGGAGGGCGATCTCGGCCGAGCCGATGCGGTTCATCTGCCCGGCGCCCACGCCCAACGTACGGCCGTCCCTGACGGCGACGATGGCGTTCGACTTGACGTGCTTGACGATATGCCAGCCGAAATTCAGGTCGTCCATCTGTGCCGCGGCAGGTTTTGCCTTCGTCACGCACATATCGGCCGTGACGGTTTTCGTCACCACGTCAAGCTCCTGCACCAGCAGGCCGCCATTGACGCTGACATATTGCTTGGGGTCGACGGCCCCCTGCTGCATATCAACCTCCAGCAGCCGCAGGTTTTTCTTCGTACAGAGCACTTCGAGCGCCCCTTCGTCGAATTTCGGCGCCATGATGATCTCGAGGAAAATCGATTTCATCAACACGGCCGCCTCGCGCGTTACGGTGCGGTTCGTGGCGACGATACCCCCGAAGATCGACACCTTGTCGGCCTCGTAAGCCTTCGTCCAGGCATCCACGACATCCTTGCCGACGGCAGCACCACAGGGATTCATGTGTTTGAGCCCCACGCAGAACGGCTCATCGAACTCGCGGACGATACACAGCGCGGCATTGGCATCCTGGATATTGTTGTACGACAACTCCTTGCCGTTGAGCTGGCGGGCAAAAGCCAGCGAATAAGGCACCTCTTTCTCCTCACGGTAGAACTTGGCCGACTGGTGGGGGTTCTCCCCGTAGCGCAGCGACTGCACGAGGTCGAATTCAAGGAACAGCTTCTCGTTAAGCCCGGCCTGTGCACGCATATAGGCCGCGATCATCGCATCGTACTCAGCCGTATGGGTGTATGCTTTGGCCGAAAGTTTCAGGCGCGTAGCCTTTTCGGTATTGCCGGCAGTGCGGATCTCGTTCAAAATCAAGTCATAGTCCGCAGGGTCGCAGACCACCGTGACGTCGGCCCAGTTCTTGGCGGCCGAACGCAGCATCGAAGGGCCGCCGATGTCGATGTTCTCGATGGCGTCCTCCATCTTCACATCGGGTTTGGCAATGGTCTGGCGGAACGGGTAGAGGTTCACACAGACCATGTCGATAAATTCGATATTGTTATCTTTCAGGGCTTTCAGGTGTTCGGGATCGTCGCGTCGCGCCAGCAGGCCGCCGTGCACGTTGGGGTGCAGGGTCTTGACGCGGCCGTCGCAGATCTCGGGAAAGCCCGTCACGTCGCTGATGTTGATTACTTCCACCCCGCTGTCGGCCAGCAGTTTCATCGTGCCGCCCGTGGCGATCACCTCCCAACCCAGGGCACGCAGGCCCTTGGCGAAATCAACGACACCCGTTTTGTCGCTGACACTGATTAATGCACGCATATCGTTATTATTCCTTTAATAATTTATTTATCGTTTCTATATAAAGCGGATATTCCACCGCATGGATCCGGGCTTCCAGCTCGGCGATGTCGTCGCCGTCGTATCCGAACGCCCGCTGGGAGATGATCTTCCCGCCGTCGAGCGTCGCATCGACATAATGGATCGTCACACCGAAGACCTTGACGCCGTATTCCAGCGCCTGTTCGATGGCATGTGCCCCGCGGAATGCCGGCAGCAGCGAAGGGTGGATGTTGACGATCCGTCCGCCGTAAGCCCCCAGCAGCACGTCGCCGACGATACGCATGTACCCCGCCAAGCAGACCAGCTCCACGCCGGCTTGGTCGAGCCGCCGCACGATCTCGCGCTCGTAGTCGGCCTTCGAGGCATACTCTTTCGGGGCGAATACGAATGCCTCGACCCCGTGCCCCGCAGCCCGCTGCACAACCCCGGCGCCGGGTTTGTCGCAGACCATCAGCACCACCCGGGCCGGGATCTCCCCCCGCTCGCAAGCCGTGGCGATGGCCTCGAAGTTCGTGCCGCTGCCGCTGGCAAAGACCGCAAGGCGTCGCACGGCCTTAGCGGATTACGACACCCTCGGTGTCCGTGACGCGTCCGATGACGGCCGCCTTCTCGCCCTGCTCCGCAAGGATGGCGATGGCTTTCCCCGCCTGCGATGCATCGAGGGCGATGACCATGCCGATGCCCATGTTGAAGATGTTGAACATCTCGCGGTGGGCCACCTTGCCGTATTTCTCGAGGAAGCGGAACACGGGCAGGATCTCCCAAGTGCCCTCCTCGATCTCGAGCCCCTGTCCTTCGTGCAGAATGCGGGGGATATTTTCGTCGAACCCTCCGCCCGTGATATGGCTGATGCCGTGTACGTCGCAGCTGCGGATCACTTCGAGCACCTGCTTCACGTAGATCTTCGTCGGGGTGAGCAGCACTTCGCCCAGCAGTTTGTTCGACAACTCGGGATAGACCTTGTGCAGATCCAGGCAGTTATCCGCAAGAATCTTACGCACGAGGCTGAAGCCGTTGGAGTGCACGCCGCTCGAGGCGATGCCCACCAGCACATCGCCGGCCCTGACCTTCGATCCGTCGATGAGCTTCGATTTCTCGACCACGCCGACCGTGAAACCGGCGATGTCGTACTCGCCCTCGGAGTACATGCCCGGCATTTCGGCCGTCTCGCCGCCGACCAGCGCACAACCCGCCTGGCGGCAGCCGTCGGCAACACCGCTCACGATGGCCTCGATCTTCTGGGGTTCGTTATGGCCTACGGCGACATAGTCGAGGAACACCAGCGGCTCGGCACCCTGCGCCAGCACGTCGTTGACGCACATGGCCACGGCATCGACGCCGATCGTGTCGTGCTTGTCCATCTCGAACGCCAGCTTGAGCTTCGTGCCCACGCCGTCGGTACCGCTCACCAGCACCGGCTCCTTCACGTTCAGCGCCGAGAGGTCGAACATGCCTCCGAATGCACCGATATTGCCCATCACGCCCAGGCGCGAGGTCGATGCCACGTGTTTCTTGATGCGCCGCACCACTTCGTATCCGGCCTCGAGGTTCACGCCGGCCTTCTCATAACTCTGTGCCATTATAATCTTCCTTTAACAGTCCTTAACATTTTACGTCTTTGTTCACCTCATCGACCGACTGGTACAACGCCGTGGGATAGTGCCCCGTGAAGCAGGCCATGCACAAATCCTTGCGGTTCCCCGCCCTGAGCAGTGCCCCGGGCGACAGGAACGCCAGCGAATCGGCGCATATCTCCGCCCGGACACCGTCCACCTCCTTGCGCGCCGAGATCAGCTCGTCGCGGGTCGAGGTATCCACCCCGTAGAAGCAGGGGTGCGTCATCGGGGGACTGGCAATGCGCACGTGCACCTCGGTGGCCCCCGCCTCCTTGAGCATCGTGACGATGCGGCGCGAGGTCGTACCGCGCACGATCGAATCGTCGACCAGCACCACGCGCTTGCCCTTGACGATCGTCCGCACGGCCGAGAGCTTCATGCGCACCCCTTTCTCGCGCAGCTCCTGCGAAGGCTGGATGAACGTACGGCCGATGTACTTGTTCTTGATAAGCCCCATTTCATACGGCAGGCCGCTCGCCTCGGCATAGCCCATCGCGGCGCTGAGGCTCGAGTCGGGAACCCCGACCACGATGTCCGCCTCGGCAGGCGCCTCGCCGAAGAGCAGGCGCCCCGACTCCTTGCGGTAGGCATGGACGTTGCACCCTTCGATGTCGCTGTCGGGACGTGCAAAGTAGATATACTCCATCGAGCACATCTCGCAACGCTTATACTGCGAGAAATCGCGGCTCCGGATGCCCTCGCTGTCGATCGTGACGATCTCGCCCGGCTCGACGTCGCGGACGAACTCCGCACCCAGCACGTCGAAGGCACAGGTTTCGCTCGACACGACATAACCGTCGCCCAGCCGGCCGATCGACAGCGGCCGCAGGCCGTATTTGTCACGGCAGGCATAGATGCGGTTGGCGGTCATGATCAGGAATGCAAAAGCCCCCTCGATCATATTCAGTGCGTCGATGATCGAATAGATGCGCGGACGGTCGTGGTATTTGGTCTCCTTCTTGATCAGGTGCGCCAGGATCTCGCTGTCCGAGGTCGACTGGAAGAGGCTCCCCTTGTTCTCGAGATAAATTCGCAACAACGCCGAATTGACGATATTACCGTTGTGCGCCAGCGCGAAATCGCCCGTGTTGTGGCGGAAAAGGAACGGTTGCACGTTCTCGATGCCACCACCGCCGGCGGTGGTATAGCGCACATGCCCGATGGCCATGTCGCCCTTGAGCGTCGAGAGCTTTTCCTCGTCGAACACCTCGGTGACCAGGCCGCCGCCCTTGATGCGGCGGAACGTCGCGTCCCGGTCGACGGTCACGATACCGGCACCCTCCTGTCCGCGGTGCTGCAAGGCATGCAGGCCATAATAGGTCAGCGACGCAGCGTCCTTGACTCCGAAGACGCCGAACACCCCGCACTCCTCATGCAACTCGCGGTCGCTAATCTGCCCCATCACCATTACCCGACGATTTTCTGCAAACGTGCCAAAATCTCCTCGTAAGCCTCGCGCACCTTGCCCAGGTCACGACGGAAACGATCTTTGTCGAGTTTCTCGTTGGTCGTCATGTCCCACAGACGGCAGGTATCGGGCGACACTTCGTCGGCGAGCACGATCTCCCCGTCCGACGTGCGGCCGAACTCGATCTTGAAGTCCACGAGTTTGATGTTCATCTTGGCAAAAAGGTTGCGCAGGATCTCGTTGATACGCGAGGTCATGGCGTAGATCAGTTCGAGTTCCTCGTAGGTCACGGCACCCAATGCCACAGCGTGGTGGTCGTTGATCAGCGGGTCGCCCAGCTCGTCCTTCTTGTAGCAGATGTCGTAGATGACGTTCGACGGCTGCGTCCCCTCCTCGATGCCGAGGCGCTGGGCCATCGAACCGGCGATAACATTGCGCACAATCACCTCCAGCGGGATGATCGTCACCCGGCGGCACACCTGATCGCGGTCGTTGATCGTCTCGATATAGTGGGTCTTGACACCCGACTTCTGAAGCTCCTTGAAAATCAGGGTCGAGATGGCGTTGTTCAGCACGCCCTTGTTTTCGATCGTGGCTTTCTTGATGTTGTTGAAAGCCGTTGCCGCATCCTTGTAGTGGATGATGATCTTGTCGGGATCGTCGGTGCGGAAAACCTGTTTTGCCTTGCCTTCGTAGAGCATTTCGAGCTGTTTCATGGTGTTTGTGAGTTTAAGTTTTATGTTGTACTAATTTTTGCGGAAATAGTCGACGGCATTGCGGAACAGCGACTGCTCCTTCTCGCCTGCAATATTTTTGAAAAGGTTTTTCTCGTAACGCTCCGTATGCCCCATCTTGCCGAGGATCTGGCCGTCACGCGACACCAGGCCCTCGATGGCATACGACGAACCGTTGGGGTTGTACGGCGCCTCGGCCGTCGCACGCCCTTCGGGATCGACATACTGGAAGGCCACCTGCCCGTTGGCGAACAGCTCCCGGGCAAGTTCTTCGCTCACGACGAACTTGCCTTCGCCGTGGCTGACAGCGATCGAGTGGATGTCGCCCAGACCAAAGCCCGCAAGCCACGGGGAGTTGAGCGTCGAGACGCGCGTCGAGACGATCTGCGAAATATGGCGGTTGATGTCGTTGCGGAACAGCGTCGGCGAATCCTTGGTCACCATGCCCAGGCGGCCGTAAGGCAGCAGGCCGGATTTGACGAGCGCCTGAAAACCGTTGCAGATGCCGAGGATCAGCCCGCCGCGGTCGAGCAACGCATGGATTTCATCGCGTATATCCTTATTGTTGAGTACGTTGACGATAAACTTAGCGCTGCCGTCGGGTTCGTCGCCCGACGAGAAGCCGCCGCTCAGCACGAAGATATGGGCGCGGCGGATATGTTCCTTCATTTCGCGGATCGAACGCAGGATGTCGTCGCCCCCGAGGTTACACAACACGCTCATTTCGACCTCGGCCCCGGCCTTGCGGAATGCCTTGGCCGTGTCGTAGTCGCAGTTGGTGCCCGGGAACACGGGGATATAGACCAGCGGATGTTCGACGGCTTCGCCCCGATAGGCGAAAGTCCGGGGTGCGGGCTCCGAAGTCATCACCCCGGCATGGTTCTCCCCCTTGTCGGGGTAAACGGCCGCGAATTTCTCGGTATTGGCCTTGTAGAGGGCGTCGAGCGGCATTTTCACGCCGTTGACGGTCAACGCCCCATCGGCTGCGGTCATACCCAGCAGCCCGGCCGCAGGATGGGTCAGTTCGACAGCGCTCTCGACAAGGATCGAACCATAGGCGTATCCGAAGAGTTCCGCCTCGTCCATCTCCACCTCGGCGCCGATGCGGTTGCCGAAAGCCATCTTGGCAAGACCTTCGGCGACACCTCCGAAGCCCACCGACCATGCGGCGAGGATATTGCCGCGTTCGATATTTTCGCTGACAAAGCCGAAGTTGTCCTTCAGCTGCGCCGTGTCGGGCATATGGTTCTCCCTGGGCGTATGGCGCACCAGGTAGATACGGTTGCCGGCCTTCTTGAAATCGGTCGAAATGACCGTCCCGGCATTCACCGTCGTGATGCCGAAGGCCATCAGCATGGGCGGAACGTTGATATGCTGGAACGTGCCCGACATCGAGTCCTTGCCGCCGATCGAGGGCAGGCCCAGTTCGACCTGCATCTTCAGCGCACCGAGCAGGGCACCCAGCGGCTTGCCCCACGAGCGGGGATCGCGGGTCATGCGTTCGAAATATTCCTGGTATGAGTAACGCATCCTGTCATAACGCGCGCCCGCAGCCACGACCTTGGCAGCAGCTTCGACGACGGCATACGCAGCACCGTGGTAAGGGCTCCACGAGGCCAGGTAGGGATTGTAGCCGAAGGCCATGATGCTGGCCGTGTCGGTGTAACCGTCGGTCGGGAGTTTCTGCACCGACACCTGCGTTTCGCTGCCCTGCGTGCGGCCGCCGAACGGCATCAGCACAGTGGAACGGCCGATCGTCGAATCGAACATCTCGATCAGGCCGCGCTGCGAGACGACATTGTTGTCGCGCAGGTTCTCCTCGAAGCGTTCGGCAAACGTCGCGCCCTCGACCTCGCGGGCAAAGGGATCGCGGTTCTCCACCTCGCCGATCATGGCTTCGGCATAGTGCTTCGCCCCGGCGCTGTCGATGAATTCACGCGCGAGGTCTACGACTTTGCGCCCTTTGTTGAACATCCGCATACGGGCCGTATCCGTCACGTCGGCCACCTCGACCGCCTCGATATTCTCCTCGCGGCAGTAGCCCATGAATTCGGCGACGTCCTTCGCCTCGACGACCACGGCCATACGCTCCTGCGACTCGCTGATCGCCAGTTCCGTGGAATTCAGGCCGCTGTACTTGGTCTTCACACGGTCGAGGTAGATGTCCAGCCCGTCGGCCAGCTCGCCGATGGCGACGCTGACGCCGCCTGCACCGAAGTCGTTCGATTTCTTGATGAGCCGCGTCACCTCGGGGCGGCGGAACAGGCGTTCGAGTTTGCGCTCCTCGGGGGCATTGCCCTTCTGCACCTCGCTGCCGCAGGTTTCGAGCGACTTGGTATTGTGCTCTTTCGACGAACCCGTGGCGCCGCCGATACCGTCACGCCCCGTGCGGCCACCCAGCATGACGATCTTGTCGCCCGGGACGGGTTTTTCGCGGCGGACGTTTTCAGCCTTCACGGCACCGACCACGGCACCAACTTCGAGGCGCTTGGCCACATAGTCGTCGTGGTAAATCTCGCGCACATGGGTCGTTGCCAGCCCGATCTGATTGCCGTAACTGGAGTAGCCCGCGGCGGCCTTCTTCGAAATGACGCTCTGCGGGAGCTTGCCTTCGAGCGTATCGCCCACCTTCTGGTAGATATTGCCGGCACCCGTTACGCGCATGGCCTGGTAGACGTAGCTGCGCCCCGACAACGGGTCGCGGATAGCGCCGCCCAGACAGGTCGAAGCGCCGCCGAACGGCTCGATCTCGGTCGGGTGGTTATGGGTTTCGTTCTTGAATTGCAGGAGCCACTTCTCGGTCGCCCCGTCGACATCGACATCTACGTATACCGAGCAGGCGTTGTTCTCGTCGCTCACTTCCAGGTCGTCCAGCAGCCCTTTCTTGCGCAGGTAGCGGGCGCCGATGGTCGCCATGTCCATCAGGCAGATGCTCTTGTGCTCGCGCCCCAGTTCGCGGCGGATGCGCAGGTAGAGGGCCAGCGAATCCTCGATCTCGTCCTTTACGAACGATTCCTCGACCGTGATGCCCTCCAGCTCGGTGGTGAAGGTCGTATGGCGGCAGTGGTCGCTCCAATAGGTGTCGAGGATGCGCAGCTCGGTCTCATAGGGATCGCGCCCCTCGGCACGGAAATATTTCACCACCTCGCGCAGGTCGTCGGCATTCATCGCCAGCCCGTACCGCTTGCAGCAGGGTTCTAGTTCGGCGTCGGTCATCTTGGTGAAGCCTTCCAGCACGGCGACGGGCTTCACCTCGGCCTGTTCCATGTCGGTCAGCACGTCCAGATTCTTCTCGCGCGACTCGACCGCGTTGATATAGTAATGGCGGATGCGCGCCAGATCTTCGTCGGAAACGGCATCGTCGAACAGCAACAGCTTCGACGAGCGGATGCGCACCTGGGCCGACGGGTCGATCAGCCGCACGCAGTCGACGGCCGACGCGGCACGTTGGTCGAACTGGCCGGGGAGGTACTCCACGGCGATGTATTTCCGTCCCGCCAGGTCGCACGAATCGGTCACGCTGTCGGTTACCACTTCGCCAAAGACGCTGTAACGGCTCTTTTCGAGCAGCTCTCGGCTGAACCCGAACAGGTCGTAGACGTTGAGCAACCGCAGGCTGCGGATGTCCAGGTTCAGATTGGTGTTCAGCTCCCGGCGCAGGCTGTCGGCCTCGACCCGGAAACGGGGATGTTTCTCAACAAAAATCCGGTAGTTTTCCATGTTATTTCGTTTGCACTTATTTTACGAATCTGTCGGCCCACGCGGCACCGTATTCCCCGGCGTCCATCCCGACGAAGGTGATATGCCCCATCTTGCGCTTCGGACGGCTCTCGGTCTTGCCGTAAAGGTGGACATGGACACCCGGGCGGTTTTCGGCGGCGACTCTCTCGGCCGCTTCGAGATCCTGCCCCAAAATGTTCTTCATCACGGTCGGCGCCACGAGCCGCGGCTCCTGCAACGGTTCGCCCAGCAGGAAGCGCACCAGTTCGCGGAACTGGTTGGTCGTGCACCCCTCGATGGTATAGTGCCCCGAATTGTGGGGCCGCGGCGCCATTTCGTTGAAATAGAACTCCCCGTCGCGGATGAAGAACTCGATGGCGAGGATCCCGCGGTAGCGGCAGGATTTCATGAACCGCTCGCCGGCCGCAGCCATGCGGCTGCGCAGGCCGTCGTCGATCCCCTCGGCGGGGACGAAGCACAGGTCGAGGATGCCGTCGCGGTGGACGTTCCGCCCGATGGGGAAATGGATGACGCGCTCCCCGTCCGAGACCATCACGATGCTGGCTTCGAAATCGAACGGCACGAACGCCTCCAGAATGCAGGGTACGGAGAGCATCGGCAGCGCACGCGGCACGTCGGCCTCGCCCTTCAACACCAATTGCCCGTGGCCGTCGTATCCCAGCGTACGGGTCTTGAGCACCGCCGGGAATCCTATCTCGGCCAAGGCGGCACGCAGCGACGCCTCGTCGTCCACGGCGGCGTACAGGGGCGTCCGCAGCCCGTTGGCGCGGGCATTGTCCTTCTCGCGCAGGCGATCCTGCGAATCGTAGAGCGGGCGGAAACCCTGCGGGATGTTGTATTTCTTTTCCAGCGGGATCAGCACGCTGCCCGGGACGTTTTCGAATTCGTAGGTCACCACATCGCTGCGGCGGCAAAGCTCTTCGAGCGCCGCGGCATCGTCATACGCCGCCACGATGTGCCCGTCGCTCAGCGCGAACGCGGGGGCGTCGGGCGCAGGGTCGAGGCACAGCGTGCGCGCCCCGAGCAGGTGCGCCTGCTCGACGATCATCAGCCCCAGCTGACCGCCGCCGATGATACCGATCGTTTTCGTTTTCTCTGCCATAGCCGCCTCCCCTGCCGGATTAAAGTTCTGCCGCCAGTACGTCGGCGGTCTGTTTCGCACGGAACGCTTCGAGCCGGGCAGCCAGCTCCGCATCCTGCAGAGCGAGGATCGACACGGCTATCAGCGCCGCGTTCTTCGCCCCGTTGATGGCCGTCGTCGCCACCGGAACGCCCGCAGGCATCTGCACGATCGAAAGCAGCGAATCCAGCCCGTTCAGGGCACGCGACTTCACGGGGACGCCCACCACGGGCAGCGTGGTCATCGAGGCCACCATGCCCGGCAGATGCGCGGCACCGCCCGCACCGGCGATAATCACCCCGATACCGCGGCTTTTGGCCGTCTTGGCATATTCGCACAGCAGGTCAGGGGTACGGTGGGCGCTCACCACACGCTTTTCGAAATCGACACCGAATTGTCCGAGCATGGCGACGGCATCGGCCATCACCTCATAATCGCTCACCGAGCCCATAATAACACCGACCTTCATACCTTTGGTTTTAAGTTTGAAAAAAAGACAGACCGCCACGACACGTATGTCATGGCGGTCTGGTATCTATCTGCGTATTCCGCTCCCGGACACCTGCTGCCCTTGCATCTGCGTACTCCGATCCTGCTGTCGGCACGACGACGAATAGAACGCAGCGGCCTGGCCCTGCTGTTTCTTACGTTCGCGTTGGTCGATTCTGTCGGTAGATGTCATGGGGAGGTGTTCGGATTAACCTAACAATTGTCAAAACAACGCTACAAAAGTAGCGCTTTTCAGCCGATTTACAAAATCCCCGGGCATATTCTATTGACAAATTATCGACATTTCGGGATTCCGGCAAAAACAAAAAATCCGCCGCAGCCGGAACCGGCCGCGGCGGATTGACATCGGTTCAACCCGTCCGTGCTATTCGCGGCTGAACGAGTAAGGGGCATCCCCGGGCTCCGTACCCCGCGTGTAATCGGGGTCGGGACGCATCGAGAAGCGGACGCCGGCACCCTTCACGAGGTCGGAATGGCGCAGGAAATTATGCGTATAGGATTTCCCGTCGAACTGCACGGCTCCGATATAACGGTTCTCGGGGCTGTTGTCCGGCGCTTCGAGCACGATCTTATTCCCGTTTTCGAGGTTCACGACGGCCTTGCGGAACAGCGGCGAACCGACGACGTATTCGTCCGAAGCCGGGCAGACGGGATAGAACCCCAGGGCGGAGAAGACATACCAGGCCGAAGTCTGGCCGTTGTCCTCGTCACCGCAATAGCCGTCGGGGCGGGCCGAGTAGAGGCGATCCATCACCTCGCGCGCCCAGTACTGGGCTTTCCACGGGGCACCCGCATAATTATAGAGGTAGATCATGTGCTGCGCAGGCTGGTTGCCGTGGGCGTAGTTGCCCATGTCGGCCACCTGCATCTCGGTGATCTCGTGGATGCGGAATCCGTAGTAGCTGTCGTCGTAGATCGGCGGCACGACGAATACCGAGTCGAGCATCTGGACGAACTGCTCCCGGCCGCCCATCAGGTCGACGAGCCCCTCGACGTCGTGGAATACCGACCACGTATAATGCCACGAGTTACCCTCGGTGAAGGCGTCGCCCCACTTGTAGGGGCTGAACGGCGCCTGGAACTTGCCGTCCCTGAGGCGGCCGCGCATCAGGCGGGTCTCGGGGTCGAAGACATTGCGGTAGTTCCGGGCACGCGCCGCCCACTTGTCCAGTTCGGCCTGGGGACGGTTCAGTTTCCTGGCGACCTGGAGGATACACCAGTCGTCGTAGGCATATTCGAGCGTGCGGGCCACGTTCTCGGGAATGTTCACGTCGTAAGGGATATATCCCAGCTCGTTGTAGTACTCGTGTCCCCAGCGTCCGGTCGACGCAACGGTCGGGTGCACGTGCTCCGTGGCGTACACCATCGCATCGTAGAGCACCCCGAGGTCTTTGTCGTTCGTGCCCTTCACCACGGCATCGGCCACGACCGAAGCGGAATTGTTGCCCACCATGCAGCCGCGGTGCCCGGGCGACGCCCATTCGGGCAGGAAACCGCTCTCGCGGGCGGCGTTGGCGAGTCCCTGCTGGATTTCGGCGTTCACGGAGGGGTAAACGAGGTTCAGCAGCGGGAAAAGGCTGCGGAAGGTGTCCCAGAACCCGGTGTCGGTATACATGTAGCCGGGAAGCACCTCGCCGTTGTAGGGGCTGTAATGCACGACCTCGCCCTTGTCGGTCACCTCGTAGAACTTACGCGGGAAGAGCACCGACCGGTAGAGGCACGAATAGAACGTACGGTACTGGTCGTCCGTACCGCCCTCGACCTCGATGCGTCCCAGCACATCGTCCCAGCGCGCCTGCGCCTTGGACTTCACCGTTTCGAAATCGTCGCTGCCCAGTTCCCGGAGGTTCTGCAGCGCCTGTTCGGGAGAAATGAACGACGACGCCACGCTGGCGCATATCTGCTGGCCGCGGCGGGTCGCGAAATGCACCTTGGCCACGGCATGTTCGCCCGTGACGGACTTCTGCCCTTCGGGATAGAGCAGGTTGCTGCCGGGTTTGTATCCGTCCGGGGCATCGGTCAGCTCGATGGCGCTGAACGGCGTATCGAAGCGCACGACGAACCAGTTGCGGAAATTCTCCGGCACACCGCCGCTGTTGCGCGTGGTATAACCGACGATCGTACGGTCGTCGACCATCCCGACCTGCGAACCGCGGTCGAAGGCGTCGATCACTACACCCGACTCCTTCGAGTCGGGGAAGGTGAAGCGCATCATCGCGGCGCGGTCGGTCGGCGTGATCTCCACGCGGATGTCGTGGTCGGCGAGGTAAGTCTTATAGTAATAGGGTTTGGCCACTTCGGACTGGTGCGAAAACCAGCTGGCGCGCGACTCCTCGTCTAATTTGTCCTCCCCGCGCACGGGCATGAGCGAGAACTGGCCGTAATCGTTGATCCACGGCGAAGGCTGGTGGGTCTGCTTGAACCCCCGCACCTGGTGCGCCCCGTAGGCATATGCCCAGCCATCGCCCATCTTGCCGGTCTGGGGCGTCCAGAAATTCATGCCCCACGGCAAGGCGATGGCCGGATAGGTATTGCCCGTCGAGAGCGAAAAATCCGACTGCGTACCGACCAGCGCCGAAACGTACTCCGAAGGACGGAGGCGCTGCTCCCCGGCCGAAGGACATGTGCACGAAGCGAGTGCGGCGGCGCAGAGGGCGGCAAATGCGATATATCCTTTTTTCATGGCCTTCCGATGTTTAGAGTTCATACCACACTGCGGGTTCGGCACCCATCTCGAATTCGAGCACACCGCCCGCGGCGATGTCGTCGAAGGCAATATAGGGCTTGGTGTAGGGTTTGCCGTTGAGCTTCACCGCCTGGATGTATTTGTTCGCGGCGGAGTTGTTATGCGCCGTGACGGTCAGCACGCCGTCGCGGACACGCACCTCGGCCCGGTCGAACAGGGGCGAGCCGAAGAAATAGCGGCCCCCGGCGGGTTCGACCTGGTAGAAACCCAGCGACGAGAGGACGTACCATGCCGACATCTGCCCCACGTCCTCATTGCCCGAAAGCCCGTCGGGCTGGTCGTGGTAGAGCGTCGTCAGTATCTCGCGCACCTTGTCGGCGGTCTTCCACGGCTGACCGATCATCGTGTAGAGGTAGACGACGTGGTGGCTGGGTTCGTTGCCGTGGGCGTACTGACCGATCAGGCCCGAGATGTCGGGCGAGGCGGCTCCCTCGAGCACGGAGCTGACGACGAAGAGCGAGTCGAGTTTCCCGGTGAAGGCTTCCTTGCCGCCGAAACAGCCGATCAGCCCCTCGACGTCGTGCGGCACGAGCCAGGTGTACTGCCATGCGTTGCCCTCGCAGTAGTCGTCCTCGCGGTGGGTCGAGGCGAAGGGATTGAACGGCGTGCGGAATCTGCCTTTTGAATCGAGGCCGCGCATGAAGCGGGTCTGCGGATCGAAGAAATGGCGGTAGGATTTGCTTCGTTCGAGGAAATAGTCGTAATCCGCGGTCTTGCCCAGCTCTTTGGCGACCTGTGCCACGGCCCAGTCGGCGAGGGCGTACTCCATGTCGTAAGCCACCGCCTCGTTGAAGAGGTCGCAGGGGATATAGCCGTATTTCATGCGCAGATCCATACCCCGCTCGCCGAGCATCGCCGACTGCTTGAGCGCCTCATAGGCCTGCTCCCTGTCGAAGCCGCCGTAGCCTTTGAGCACGGCGTCGGCCAGGGCCGGGATACCGGGATTGCCGACCATGCAGTCGGTTTCGTTGCCCATCAGGTGCCATACGGGAAGCTTGCCCTGCTGCCGGTAGATATGGAGCATCGTATTGGCGATGTCGGGCATCTTCTCGGGGTGGAGGAGCGTCATGAGGGGCTGGGCGGCGCGGTAGGTGTCCCACAGCGAGAAAGTCGTATAGTTCACGAACGGCGCGGCGCGGTAGATCTTGCCGTCGGAACCGCGGTAGTCGCCGTTCACGTCGCAGAATTCGGACGGGGCGACCATCGTGTGGTAAAGCGCCGTATAGAAAATGCGGCGCGCGGCGTCGTCCGAAGTCTCGATGCGCACCTTTTGCAACTCGGCGTCCCACGCCCGGTCGGCGGCTGCGGCCGTCGCTTCGAAGTCCCAGCCGGGAAGCTCGGCCTGCATGTTCAGGCGTGCATTCTCGATGCTCACGGGCGAAATGGCGACCTTGACATAGATCGTCTCTCCGGCCGAAGTGTCGAAACCGACCCGGCCGTAAAGGCGCTCCGCCCTGAAGCTGTCGCCTTCGCGCAGGCCGCCGCCCTCGCCGCCCTCGTAAATGGCCAGCGACTTGAAGGGTTTGGAGAATTCGGCCGTGAAATAGACCCGCTGGTCTTTCGCCCAGCCCGTCGAGTAGCGGTAGCCGCTGATCGTATGGTCGTCGGCACGCTCGATGAAGGTTTCGGTCGGGGCATCCCAGCAGCCGCCGTTCTCAAGGTCGAAGACCACGGCGGCATCGGCCGATGCCGGGAAGGTGTATTTGTGCAGGCCGACGCGCTTGGTGGCGGTCAGCTCCACGTCGATGCCGTAGCGGTCGAGCCGCGTGGCGTAATAGCCCGGGCGGGCCTTTTCATTGGCGTGGCTGAAATACGACCACATGCCCGACTGGGGGTCGTCCTCCGTGCCGCGGGCATAGGTCACCTGCCCCACGACGGGCATCACCGTGACGTCGAACAGGTCGCCGATACCGGTGCCGTTCAGGTGTGTGTGGCTGAAACCGATGACCGTCGTGTCGGAAATGTGGTAGCCCGACGTCCAGTCCCACGACTGCGGGATGCTCGTGGGGCCGAGCTGTACGGCGCCGAACGGGACGTTGGCGCCCATGAATACATGGCCGTGGCCGCCCGTGCCGATACGCATGTCGACATACTGCGTCAGCGAATCCGTACGGGGTGCCTGCGAGCAGGCCGCCAGAAGCAGGCCTGCGCCGAGAGCTGAGAGAGATTTTAAATTCATAGGGACATATGTTGTTTTTATTTGCGTTCGGGTTGCAATCCGAAAACCAGCCGGCCGCCGCCCACCAGTTCGCCATGCGAAATGCGGTATTTCTTCAGCGGCCTGCCGCCGAGGGTCATCGAGCCGATGTAGAGGTCGCCGGCTCCGGAGCGTTCCGTTTCTATAACGAGCTCCCCGGCCGGATAGTATTTCGGGTCGAGCGTAACGGTCACCTTGTCGAAAACGGGCGATGTAAGCGTATAGTAAGGCTCCCCCGGGCAGTCCGGGTAGAGGCCCATCATCGAGAAGACCGCCCACGCCGACATGGTGCCCGTGTCGTCGTTGCCGGGGATGCCGTCGGGGGCTGTCGTAAAGTACCTGTCCAGCAAACGCCGCACCTCGCGCTGCGTACGCCACTCCTCGCCCCGGAAATAGCTGAACAGGTAAGGATAGGCGATGTCGGGTTCGTTCGCCGGGTCGTACAGCCCCTGGTCGAAGACCATCTGCAGCTTGTCGATGAATCGGCGCCTGCCGCCCATCAGCCGGGCCAGTCCGGCCACGTCGTGCGGGACATAGAACGTATAGTTCCAGGCCGAACCTTCGTGGAAGCCGGGGACGGGTTCGAAATTCTCGCCCTGGCGCGGGTCGAAGGGCGTGAGGAACTTACCCTCCCTGGTAATCGGACGGAACGTGCCCGACTCGGTGCTGTAATAGTTCTTATAGCCGAGCGAGCGGGCGCGGAACAGCGCCGCGTCGTCTTTTTTGCCGAGCGAGTCGGCCAGCAGCGACAGCGCGTGGTCGGCGATATAGTATTCCAGGGCGTGCGACACGGAGTTGTCGCCCGAAAGGTCGCGGGCGTAGAAGCCCAGCGGCACATAGCCTTTTTCGATGTAGGGGTCGATGTCGGGGCGCATCCTGTTCCGCGCGCCCGGCGTCGTGGCCGACTTGCGCATCGCCTCGTAGGCGGCGTCCATATCGAAATCGCGCAGCCCCTTCATCCAGGTATCGACGATCACGGGGATCGACGGGTCGCCCTCCATGGTGAAGGTTTCACGGCCGTAAAGTTCCCACTTGGGGAGCCAGCCCCACTCCCGGTACATGCCGACCATCGAGCGCACCATCTCCAGTTGGCGTTCGGGGTAGACCAGCGTCAGCAGCTGGTGCAGGTTGCGGTAAGTATCCCACAGCGAGAAGACCGTATAGCGGTTGCCCTCGGCCGTGCGGATCTCGGAACTCTCCATCGCGGGGTATTCGCCGTTGACGTCGCTCAGCACGTTGGGGTGGATCAGCGCATGGTAAAGCCCCGTATAGAAGACCTTCTTCTGCGCTTCGGTACCGCCCTCGACGCGGATGCGCCCCAAGTCGTCGTTCCACGTGCGGCGTGCGGCCGCACGGATATCGTCGAACGAGCGCCCCTGCTGCTCGGCTTCGAGGTTCAGGCGGGCGTTCTCGGCCGACACGAACGAAACGCCCATGCGCACCTCGACCTGCTCGCCCGGCTGCATGTCGTAGGAGAACCACACGCCGACGTCGTCGCCGGCAATGTCCTTGCCGTATTGCGTATAGAGCTTGTAGTTGCCGGCGTCCTTGTCCCACTCGGCTTCGACGCCGTATTTCGGGGGTTGCTTCTTCCAGAAGCCGGTAGCCGCGGGGCGTTTCGAGACGCGCATCACGAAATAGACCGGGAACACCGCCTGCGGGTTGTAGCAGAACGTGCCCAGCAGTTTCATGCCCTCGACCTCGGTGTCGCTCACGCGGCGCACCCAGGCTCCCGACTCGTTGGTAAGCCCCTCGCCCAGGTTTAACAGAATATGTCCCGTACCCTCCGGAAAGGTATAGCGCTCGGCCGACGTGCGCGGCGTGGCCGTCACCTCGGTGCGGATACCGTACTTGGTCAGCAGGTTCGAATAATAGCCCGGCGAGGCCGTCTGGCCGGTATATGCGCTGCCGTAGTTGCGGTAATCGACGTCCAGCGCACCCGCCGTCGGCATTACCAGCAGCGAGCCCAGCTCGGGGCATCCCACGCCGCTCAGGGTGACGTGTGCAAAGCCCGTGAAGAACTTGTTGCGGTACTCATAGGGTGCCGACCACCACCGGGCGTCCTTATCGTAGAGGTTCTCGTCGGAGCCCATCACATTGAACGGCACCACCGACATCATCCCGTTGGGGCATACGGCGCCGGGGTTGGTCGTCCCGAAATTGGTCGTCCCGATGAACGGGTCGACCCAATCGGCAGGCTCCTGCGCACGCAGCGGCGCGCAGAGGATGACTGCGGCGAGCGCCGCAACGGGAAGCGTTCGTCGCAGCGGCATCAGCGTATATTGTTTTTGCGGGTGAAGTCGATGATCTCCGGGATATAACCGAAAGCAAGCCCCGTAACCGTGTCCGCACACCCGTAGTAGACCGCAACGCGCCCCGTCGCGGGGTCGTGCAGCGCCGCGCAGGGGAACGTCACGTTCGGCACGTCGCCCGTGCACTCGTAGATTTCACGCGGCGAGATCAGGTACGGGCCGCTGCGGGCGATGACTTTCCACGGCTCATCCAGGTCGAGCAAGGCCGAGCCGAACGCATAGACGTAGCCGTTGCACGAACGGAGCACCCCGTGGTAGAACAACAGCCACCCTTCGCTGGTCTCGATGGGCACGGGCCCCGCGCCGATCTTCATGCACTGCCACGCCGAAACCTCGAACGCCGCGGGCGACATCACGTGGCGGTGGCGTCCCCAGAACTCCATGTCGGGCGACTCGGAATAGAAAATGTCGCCGAACGCCGTATGCCCGTTGTCGCTCGGACGCGAAAGCATCGCGAATTTCCCGCCGATCTTGCGGGGGAACAGCACGCCGTTGCGGTTGAACGGGATGAAGGCATTTTCCAGCTGGTGGAACGTCTCGAAATCCTCCGTCCACGCCACGCCGATCGTCGGGCCGTGGTAACCGTTGCACCACGTCACGTAGTATTTGTCCCCGATCTTGGCCACACGCGGGTCGTAACCGTAGACCCATTGGCCGATTTCGGCGTCGCCGCCCACCAGTTTGAAGTCCTCCTCGCGGATGTCCCAGTCGATGCCGTCCACCGAGAAGCCCGCGTGGATGCGCATGCGACGGTTGGTGTCGTCGCAGCGGAACACGCCCGCATAATTATACTTGCCCTTCTTGAACGGAACGACCGCCGAATTGAAAATGCTGTTCGAGGTCGAAAGCGCGTCGCGCCCGATGATCGGGTTGGCAGAATAGCGCCACATAACCTCCTTGCTCCCCGCGGGACGCTCTTCCCACGGCATATCCGGCAGTGCCGGGCCCATTATTTTCAGATTGCTCATGTTATTTGGTTGTTGGTTTATCATCATAGGTGAACGGTACGAACCAGGTCATCACAAAGGCGGGGATCGTCGCCAGCATGACCACGATGAAGAAGACGCCGTAGCCCTTCCAGTCGCTCAGGTAACCCGAAACGGCGCCGGTGAGCATCACCGAAAGGTTCATGATGCCCGAGGCGAAAGCGTAGTGCGCCATCTGGTGCCGACCCGGGGCCACCTGCTGCATCATGAAGAGCGTAAGTCCCACGAACCCGAACCCGTAGCCGAAATACTCCACGACGATGCCGCCGCCCACGAGCCACATCGACTGCGGCTGGAACCATGCCAGCAGCGCATAGACCGCGAACGGAAGGTTGAAAATGCAGCACAGCGTGAAGAGCGAGCGCCTCAGTCCGCGGTGGGCGATATAGTAGCCCGCGAGCAGCGATCCCAAAAGGAATGCCCCGGCGCCGAACGTGCCGTAGTACAACCCGATCTGCTGGTTGGTAAGCCCCAGCCCTCCGGCCGCGGTATCCGCCTTGAGGAACAACGGCACGATCTTCATCACGAAGCCCTCGCCCAGGCGGTAGAAGACGATGAAGGCGATGTAATACCAGATATGCTTTTTCGTGAAGAACGCCGCGATCACCTCCTTCAGGCTGCGCAGCCCTTCCCGCAGCGAATGTCCGTCAGCCGCACTTCCGCCCGACGGCAACTCGCGGCTGTGGTAAATACCCAGCAGGACGAGCAGGCCGCAAAGGATCGCCAGCACCACCGTCCACGACTGCACATAGGCATCGAAGGTCGCCGCCCCGGAATCGCTGAAACGCTTGCTGAGCCAGCCCGCGAACCAGACCAGGCCGCCCGTGGCGACTAGTTTCGCAAGGTTGTAGAACGCCCCCTGCCAGCCGATATACCGCGCCTGATCCCCGGTCGAAAGCTCCGACATGTAAACGCCGTCGGCCGCGATGTCGTGCGTGGCGCCACTGAAGGCCACCACCGCGAAGACCCCCACCGTGACGGCGAAGAAATGGGGCATATGCAGCGCCAGCGCAGCAAGGCCGAACAACACGCCGCTCAGGAGCTGCGTCGTGACGACGAAGAATTTTTTGGTGCGGAAAATTTCCAGGAAGGGGCTCCACAGGAATTTGATCGTCCACGGCCACATGATCAGCGACGTCCAGAACGCGATCCGGGTATCGGATATCCCCAGATCCTTGAACATGACGGCCGAGACCATGTTCAGCACGACGAACGGAAGCCCCATCGCAAAATAGACCGTAGGCACCCATGCCAGCGGCGAAGTTTTTTTCAGATTTTCAGACATCGGGTCTTCTCCGGTTTTAGGTTAGGGATGCACAAAGATAATAAAATCTTTCCGCACACGGTCGGTATTCCGGGCGGTAATCATCTTTGCATCCGTAAAGTAATACAATTTCGGGCGCCGGATTACTAAACGGGCCGGCGATTTAATTCCCCGGGAAAGAAGACCGTGCAGCCGGCGGGTCTTGCGGCTCGCGACTGCACGGTCGTTTTCACGTGCGCATCGATTTATTTGTAGACGATCTCCGCGCCGGCGGTGTAGGTCAGATTCGGAATCACCTGTCCCTGCTTCAGGTAGATGGTTTTGAGCACACCTGCGTTACGTTGCGCATTGAGCGTCTCGAGCGCCGGGCAGCCCGACACGTCGATCGTGGCAAGCACGTCGGTCGGATCCCACCAACCGCCGCCTCCGGAGAAGGGCACTTTCAGTGTCTTCAGGTGTGTGCCCGACACGGTCAGCGACGAGGGAACGATGTAATCCCAAGAATTACCTGAGTGGTACAAGGCCGAGAAATTCAGCTCCTCGACGGCATTGTCGCCGAGCGCGATCTCGGACAGGCCGTTATAGTCGATATTCAGCGAGCTGACCTTCGTGAGTTTGCTGATATCGAACTTGCTCAGTTTGTTGTTGTACACGTCGATCTTTTCGAGGTTGGCGAATATCTCGATGCCCTCGAGCGAGAGGATCGGATCGTCCCAATAACCCGGCCGATAGGTGAACTCGGTCGCGTTCAGCCCGTCCTCGGTCACCACGCATAGGCCGCCGCTGAGTTCCAGCAGCCAGTTCAGGCTTACAAGTTTACTCCGGAATACATTGTCGGGAATGCTAACCACGACCGCGTCGGGATCCTTCTGGACGATGGAAACCACTTTCGTGATACCCGCCCCGCTGATCGTGATCTTACCGCTGCGCGATACGGTCGCGGGGTCAAGGTGGAATCGGAGCGTCTTGGTCACCAGGCCGCGCGTCTCGGGAACCTGTGTGATCCAATCGCCGGCAATAGCCACCTGATAGGTCACATTCGATTCGACGTCGATGGAAATCGTGCGTTCCGCAAGGTCGAACATCAGGCTGCCGTCTCCGGTATTGATGGCGTCGATCTGGCGCTGGGTCAGCGGAATATCGACCGACTGCCCCATGCCCGAAACCGTGACCACGGTCGAACGGTCATCGTAATCCGGGTTCTTGGCGACGGTAAAATTCAAGACCGTGTTGCCGAAAGCGTCGTTGCGCCCGACATACGTGACCCAATCCCCGCCGCCGTCGGAAAACGCGACGGCCAATTCCGGAATGTTCGTATGCAGTTTGACCTGGATATCGGTGCTCAATGCTTCGACAGTCATATTCTCCTCGGAAAGAAGGGTCAGCGAATAGCCCGCTTCCGAAACGATTTTCAGGGGAGCGACAGCCGATCCCGTAAAGAACTTGAAGGTCGCTTCACGGCTCTCTTCGCTTGTATTCGGATCGATCGTGAAGGTTACCACATCGCCGCTCTTCCCGGCTTCGACCGAAGGATGCACCCAGTCGCAAACACCTGCGAGCCGCCAGTCACCCGAACTGGTTACGGTCACCTGCGTCGTCGTCCCGTCAGGCCCGGCGGGGATGGCATCGGGGGTAATGGATATCGTGGCCCGGGAAAGGTCGTCCGCCGTATCGTCGTCGGAACAGGCGCTGAGCGCACAGGCCACCGCTACAAACGCTATAAATATCTTTTTCATAAAATCTACGTTGTTTTAGGTTCTCAATCGAACTGCATCCCCGCAGCGGTCGTGCTGCGGGGAGTACAGCACACAATCGGATTAAGGCAGTTTATAACGCGTCGCGTCGTTCTTTTTGTAATAATACTCGGGCATCAGCAGCTCCTCGTCATAGAGGCCCCGGGCAACGGACTGGCACCGGCCCACCTGGAACCGATAGTCGTCGAAATCGTTTACCAGCGAAGTGGTATGCCCCAGTGCGAAGAACATATAGTAACCATAACCGGCCTCTTTCTTCGAACGAGCCGTAGATTCGCTCGAATCGCCCGACCCCCGGTTCAGCTCGATCGACATGCCGGAACACTGCTTGCGGGTCATGCCCTGCATCGGTGCTGCCGTTCCGCCGTAATCGGCAACGGCATAGTCGACGAACATACCCGGTTCGATCCCGTCGACAGAGGGGATACCGCTGCCGATGGCTCCCAGGTAGTAGACCATGACGGTTTTATCGGGCATGGCCTTCTTGGTTTCATAGAGCAGCCGGGAAGCGGCAGCCGATGACCACGGCGCAAACCAGGGATTGCTCAGGTCGGGAGAATTCGAATACTCGTCGTCGAAACCGACGCCGTCGAGATTATAGGCGTCGCAATAAGCCGCCAGCTCCTTGGCGAACTCACGGCAGCCCATATCGGACAACTGCGCCACGCCGGCGGCATCGTGGTTGCCCAGGATACCGAGGATCACCTTCATGCCCCGCTTGCGCAGCGGCTGCAGGAACTGTTCGTTGTTGTCCAGCAGGAACTGCACGTTGGGATTATTGAGCACATAGACCCGTCCCGTCTCCGCATTGTAATTGATATTGGCCGAGAAGAGGATGATATCGTCGAAGAAGAGCTTGCCGCTGTCCTTGAGCACGAATTCCAGCGCATTGAGCGGATTGGTGTCGTTGACCTCGAAATAGCACACGTTCCTCACGGCGTCGGGGCCCTTGTAAGCGTCGCCCTGGGCACGCAGGTCTTTCACCAGATAGACCGCATGCTGCGCCTTTTCCGAGAGTGTGATGCCCTCGGTCGAGGAGGTCGCCCTGAGCGGAAGCAGATAGGTCACCCCTTCCTGCAATTCGCTGGCGGCTGCCAGGGTGACGCCCACCCCGACCGAACGGATCTCGTCCGGGGCCAGCAGCAGCTTGCCCTCGCGTTCGATGGTGACATCGGCCGCGGGGAAGAGCTGGAACTCCGTCCCGTGCTCGGCATTATAAGTTTCCAGATAAGCGGGATCTACCTCGATCTTCACGTCGACACCCTTCTGGGGCGCTTTCGTAAGGCGGAAGAAGACCTCGGTCTGGTATTTGTCCGAGCGCAGTTCGATCACCGACTCGTTCTTGTTCGACGTCACGTCGAGCAACATGCCGTCGACGCGCTTCACGGCGTCGTATGCCCCTTCGTCGACAGGCTTGCCGCCCTCAATGTCGTCGGTGCAGGCCGTGAATGCCAGGCCACCCAACATCAGCGCAAGCGGAAGGAAGCTGTATTTCAGATATTTCTTGGTGTTCATAATCGTTTCAGGTTAAAGGTTAGCAGATTATTTACCCAGCTCGGGAAGCGATACATTCACCCACTTCAACTCCTTCTCGACGGTAAGATCGTTCCCGTAGGAGGTCTGGTCTTTGATGGTCTTGCCGGCTCCCTCGTCGAATTTCCAGTAGGCCACCAGTCCGTCGGAAGCCGCGGCCACCTGGTAGAAATGGTCGGGGGCATTGATCTCCTCCGGGGTCAGCGCCTTGTTCCAGATACGCACTTCCGAGATCTGGCCGTCGAAATAACGGTCGCTGGCATACGAGTAACCGATCCAGAAGCAACGGGGCTTGCCGTCCGATTCGTCGGAATGCTTCACGCCGAAATTCACGGACGAGGTACCGACGTTGCCGCTGCACTTCTCCGCACCGTCGAGGTATACCTTCACGCTTCCCGACTCGAATGTCACGGCCACATGGTACCAGCGGCCGGCATCGAGCTTGAGATCCGAATTGGTCAGGTTCCTCGACGAAGCGATCTGAATCTGGTTGGGATCCACGCCCGAATCGCCGATACGCACCAGGAACTTGCCCTCGATACCCATGATCGTGGAGATCTGGTTCTTGAACGCATTGCCGTTGATCAGCGCCTCGAGCGTGAAGGTACGCATGTTGGTTACGGGCGAGGCATCCTTCCAGTCGGGCCAAGCACGGTTCTCGGTAATACCGGCCACGACGTTGATCAGCGCGGCACCCTTGAAGATATAGTAAACACTGCGGGCACTGGGCAGCACGTCGATACCCGACACCGAACGGATCGTCACGGGCAGCACATAGCGCTCGTTCTTGTCCAGCAGGTTCACGTCGACGAACCTGATCGTCACGGGAACGCTCGCCACGCTTCCGGCCTGTATCCTGGTCTTCGTCTCATCGAACTGGTAGAACTCCTCGGAGAGCAGCTTCACGTCCTCGTCGTAGTAAGCCTGGCGGTAGTGGTCGAACAACTCGGGCGCGGCGGCGAACTCGATCGAAATGTCCTGCCCGACGGGCTTGGCGATACCGGCCGTGATTTCACGCTCATAGGAGGGATTCGCAGCCTTGATAAGCATCTCGTCGGTGAAATTCGTCGCCGAGATGAAAAGTTTATTGTCGTAATGCTGCCTGGAAAGATCCTCGTTTTTGCAGCCTGCCAGGGCAACGGCGGCAAGAGCCGCGACAGCAATATTTAACTTGTTGAGTTTCATAGGTCGCATTAGTTTTTAGGTGCGGGATTCAGGATGTCGACCGCCTCCCGGATGTTTTTATAAACCAAAGTCAGGTTGAAATAGTCGTTCTGCGCGTTGGCGATGGAGATACCCAGTTTCTCATAGCCCGACGCCGGGCTTACGACCCACTGGGCAGCGCCCTTGGTGGCACGCACACGCGTCTTGCCGTCGGCCTCGTAGCCGGAGAAATAACCGCTCTCATCGCTCAGGTCGGTGAGCGACGGGGTCGTCACGCCGATGACGAACCGGTCGGTCGGGACATCTTCCACGGCGGCCATCAGCACGGCGAACGACATCTTGTCGGCCGAAGTTGCGGTCAATGCGGGGATGACGATATAATCGCATTCGCCCAGGACGGACTTGTCGATGAGGTTCTGCGGGTTACCCTGGAAGACCAGCACTTTGCCGGAGTTGGCCTCGTTCCAGGTCTTCACGTTCGAGAAGAACGCCTCCTGGCGTGCGGCATACTGCGCTTTTTCCTCTTCCTGCATAGCCTGCGGGGCACGGCCGGTATAGTTCACCTGGACACCGTCGTAACCATATTTGGCACACAGGTTCAGCTGACTGACGGTCTGCTGCCTGCAGAACTCCAGGAAACGGAGCTCCAGCTCCTCCTCGGGGGTCGGTTCGCCCTCGCCGCCGCCTTCGCCGCCTTCGTCCTGGGTCGCCTCGGGGGTGCTGGGATTCGCGGGTTCTTCGGGTTTGTTGGCCTCCTCATCCGCGAGGACTTTCTCCCAGAGTTTCTCGATCGCATTATAGTCGATGTTGTAGATCACCCGGGTGCCCTTCTCGCGTACCTTGGCGAATTCACCGGCCAGGGTCGGATGCAGGTTGTCGGGATTCATCAGGCAGATGATGTCCACGCTGTCGGGCATCGTCGTCAGGTGCTCGTTGCGCTGGGCCGGAGCCGAGGTGGTATTGTCCATCGAGACGAGGACGACCTTGTGCTCGCCCGCCTTGTAATCCCGGAGCGCCTTCAGGTACTGCTTGTAGAGCTCGGGATTCTGCTCCTCAAGCGTAGGATAGTTGATGTCGAGGCTTTCGGTCTCCGTCCAGTCGCTGCACGCCGCAAAAGAGAGGACTGCAACGGCTACGGCCGGGAACAGAAATTTCTTGATATTTCGTTTCATAATCGTTTAGCGTTCGGGTTGGTTATTATTTGATCGCGGGGTTGCAATCCCACCACATACGGGTCGCCATGTTGTCGGCACCCTTCAGAAGCGACGAAACCGCATTGTTGACGTTCACGTTGTTGGTCGTGTATTCGTCTGCCGGATAAGGCATACGGCGCGCCCCGAGTTCGGAATCGACGACCCCGAGGCTCTTGTTTCCATCCTCGGTGGCAGGCATCAGACGGGGATAACCCGTGCGGCGGTAGTCGGCCCATGCCTCGTTGCCCAGCTGCCAGTTGGCGATCCACTTCTGCGTGATGATGCGCTCCTGCATCTGGGCCGGAGTAGCCCCTTCATCCCATGCGATCGTAATATCGGACAACTCCTGCGCATAAGAATTCGAGTTCGCAGGATCGGCATAGAGCTGCGGTTTGCCCGTGGTATTGGCCAGGTAAGTGTCGGCACCCGACACACCCCACTCCTCGAACGAGAGGCGGATGCCTTCGTCATAGAAGTCCTTGGCCTCGCCGGAGCCCATGTTGAACCCGAAGACACCCTTCGCCTCGGCCTTCAGGAAAGCCACCTCGGCAGCATTCATCCACGTGACGGGCGAGGAGATCGAGATATTGACGCCGGAGTACTTGCGGCCAACGGATGCCAGAGGCGGAATCACGATTCCGCGGCGGATGCCGACATAGGTTTGACCGGGCCACTCCGACTGCGTGAAATATTTCTCGCGGCGGGGGTCTGAATAACCGTTCATGTAGCAGATGATGTCGGCTGCGGCATGCGTATCGCCGCCCGTCATGCAGTCTGCGGGCTTGTTGTAGTTGACTGCCACGTAAATGGGGTTGCCGTCGGCACCGAACGACGTCAGCCTGGCGTTGTCGGCATTCGACGTGATGACGCCCACCTCGCTGTTCACGGCCGATTCGGCCATCTCGCGGGCTTTAGCCTCGTTCGCATAGACGATACGCATCGCCAGGCGCAGTTTGAGCGAATTGGCGAGCTTGCACCACTTCTCGGCGCTGCCGCCGTAGATATAGTCGGCTTTTGCGGAAATAGCATCCGTGCGGTGCTCGGTAAGCACCTTGATCGCGGCATCCAGCTCTTCGAAAAACTTGTCGTAAACCTTCTCCTGCGAATCGTACGGCACCTGAATCTGGCCGTTCTCGCCGATCATCGAATAGGGGATCGGGCCGTAGGTGTCGGTCACGCGGTGCATGGCCGCTACCTTGATGATGTCGGCGATCGCCAGTACGATGGGGTCGTCGGTCACCTTCTTCAGCTCGCGCAGGTTCGAGTAAAGCACCGGGATCGTCCTGTCGCTATACATGAAAACGTTCGTCCAGTCGTCCGTCGGATTGTAATTCATGATCGTACGGGTAAAGCCACCCGTCGTGGAATAATACCCACCCATGGGGCCGCCCAGCAGCACATCGGTAAACTGCGCCGTATTGACGTCGGTCGATACGACGGTGCTCGCGAGCGAGGTCAGCGCCGAGCCGATGATATAGCCGTCGGTCTGCATGTCGTCCTCGGAGGGCTCGTAAGGATTGGTATTTATATCGAGGTAGTTGGCGGTGCAGGCCGTACCGACAAGTACCAACGCAGCCAAAGCCGGTTTTAATATATTGAATTTCATAGTCATCGTGCAGATTAGAATTTAAGTCTGAGGTTGAACCCGATATTACGCGTCGAAGGCGACATGAAATAGTCGATGCCCTGGTAGTAGCTGTTCACCGTCGCAACGGTCTCGGGATCGTAGGGAGCCTTGTTGTAGATCATCCACAGGTTGCGCCCCACGAGCGACAAGGTAATTTCGCAGATGTCGCCCAGCTTTTTCTTCGGGATCGTATAGCCGATCGAAGCCTCCTGCAGGCGCACGTTGGTGGCAGAATAGGTATAGTACTGCGGAACGGAGTTACCGCTGCCGATGGCCGTGTACCATTTGTTGGCATCCACCAGGTCGCCGCCGTTGATCATCACGCCGCCGGCATCGCGCGCTACGGCCGAAACCTCGGAAACACCGTAGTAGTCGAGCATGGCCTGCGTACGCGAGAATACCACGCCGCCCAGGCGGGCCGAAACCATGAAGCCGAAGTTGAAGTTACGCCAGCGGAAGTCGTTGCGCCATGCCATGTTGGCATCGGGAAGCACGCTACCCAGCTTGATGTAGCTGTTGACGTCGGTGATCGACTCGGAAGCGATCTCGCCCTTCTCGTTGATATAGACGGCGCCGTTGCTGTCGCGTTTGAGGTCGATGCGCGAATAGAAGTCGCCCAGCGTACCGCCCTCACGAAGGATGAAGCGGGCATCGGCAAGACCTCCCATATCGAGCTGATCGACCGAGAAGTGCTCGCCGGTCTCGGGGTTGACCACATCGTCGGCAAGCGAAAGAATCTTGTTCTTGTTCGCCGACAGCGTGTAGTTCGAATCCCACGAGAATTTGCCCCACGTATTGCTGTAACCCAGTGCGACCTCGAAACCGCGGTTGCGGACGTTACCCGACTGAATGGTCAGTTTGGAGGAACCCGAACCGGTCGAGATATTCGGCTCGAAGGTCTGATCCTGCGTCTTGGTGTTATAGTAAGTGAAGTCGAGGTTGAAGTGGCGCAGGAAGCGCATCGTCAGACCGACCTCGAACGACTTGGTGCGCTCGGGCTTGAGGTTGTAAATCGGGAACCGGGTCTGGGTGCTCCAGTTCAGGCCGCTCTCGTTCCAGCTGTAACGCGGGTTGGCGAGGTAACGCTCGAAAGCCACACCCACCGATGCGTACGACGCACGGAGTTTGACGTAGGAGAGGTTCTTCGGCATCTCGGGGATGAGCTGCGACAGCACGACCGAAGCACCGACCGAGGGATAGAAAAACGAGCTCTTCACCGAATGCTCGCCGGCCAGCTGCGAAGGCCAGTCGTTACGGCCGGTCAGCGTGAGGAAGTAGGTGTTCTTAAAGCCGATCTCAACCGAGGCGAAGATCGACTGGGTCTGCTCGCGCCACCCTTCCTGCAGCCGCTTGGTCTTGGAGGTGTTGCTCAGGTTCTGCACGCTGAACACGTTGGCCAGCAGAGGTTTTTCGTCGGTGATCTCACCGTCGGGAATCGGGCCGCGCACCTTCATGGCGTCGTAGCGCATGTCCGAGATCGAAGCACCGGCATTGGCTTGCAGCGACCAGTCCTCGCCAAAAGTCTTGTTGATATTGACCAGCACGTCGCCGTAGACCTGCTTGTCCTTGGTCTTCGTGATGCCGTAGAGGCCGTTTTTCGAACCCTCGGTCAACTGCGTGAAGGTCGAAGCATAGAATTTTTCCGTATAGTCGTTGTTGCTGTTGTCGATGCGGAGACGGCCGGAAACATTGAGCCAGTCGAGCACGTCGTACGAGAGTGCAGCGTTCAGCATGTAACGGTCTTTGTTGTTTTCGCGCAGGTTGCGGTAGTTGATCCAATAGGGGTTCTGCATCGTCATGCCGGCATCGCCTACGGGCCAGTACTGGGTATAGAGGCGGCGGGCGGGATCGTAACGCTCGTACATTTCGATATCGGCCCAGTCGTTGCCGCGCGGGTAGACGTAAGCGCCGACCAGCGGGTTGTTGTAGGTACCCTGGTTGGTCATGTTGCGGTCTTTCTGCATCACATAGCTGGCACCCACGTCGAGTTTCAGCTTGTCACCGAGGAACGAGGTGGTATTGCGGAACGTAAAATTGTAACGGTCGTAGCCGTTGTTGGGAATTACTCCGCGCGAGTTGACCGCCGCGGCCGAGAAATAGGTTTGGTTCTTCTCGGTACCCGTCGAGAGCGAGACGCTCTCGGTACCCGTTACGCCGGTTTGGAAATAGTCATCGCGCGGGCTGTACCCCATATAGTTGGAGCTGTTCAGGCGATTGCCCCAGCTGCGGACGATCGAACCTTCGCTCGAATTGAGATCGCCCGTACCGTAACGGTTCTGAAACTCGGGAAGGACGAACGGCGACATCACCTCGGTGTTGCTCGATACGGTCACCGAAGTGTAGCCCGCCTTGCCGCGCTTGGTCGTGACGACGATGGCACCGTTGGCGGCATCCGAACCGTAGAGTGCCGCAGCGGCCGCACCGTTCAGCACCGACATCGACTCGATGTCCTCGGGGTTGATATCGGCGATGGGATCGGTCGTACCCTGCGAGGCGAACTCCGTGCCGCCGTCGCGGGCCGTCGTGAACATCGGCACGCCGTCGATTACGTAGAGGGCGTTCGAAGTCTGCGAAATCGACTTCTGACCACGCATGACGACCCTCGATGCGCTGCCGACGCCACCGGACGACGAGTTGATCGTCACACCGGCGACCTTGCCGCTGAGCGAGTTGATGAAGTTGACGTCCTTGTTGGCCACGATGTCCTCGGAGTTGACCTGCTGCACGTTGTACGACAGCGCCTTTTCCGAGCGTTTGATACCGAGGGCAGTAACCACGACCGCGTCCACATCCACCGCCGACTCCCGGAGCGTAAAGGTGATGTTGGTGCGGCTGCCTACGGTCTGTGCGATCGGTTCGTAGCCTAAATAATTGATTTCTAATACGGCGTCAGCCGAGGGGGGGGGAACTTGCAGCGAGAAATCGCCGTCCACGCCGGTACTCGTACCGATCGTAGTCCCCTTGACAATGACCGCAGCGCCGATCACCGGCATACCGGAAGCATCGACGACCTTGCCCGTCACGGTGACAGGCTGGCCGGGCTGTGCGGCCGGGGCTTTCTGCGAGAGTACGATCGACGTATTCTCGACGGCATAAGCGATATCGGAAGATTGGAAAAGCGTATTGAGCACATTGTTCAGCGGCGTGTCCTTCACATCGATCGACACGCGGCACGCCACGTCCACATTCTTGTCGTAAACGAACAGGTAGGTGGTTTGCTTTTCGATTGCACTGAGCACCTGCTCAAGGGGAGCGTCCGAAACCCGGAGGGTTACCGGTACGGACTGCGCACTTGCCGTGCCCGCGAAAAGGCAGCATACAAGTGTCAAAACAGGCAAGAGAAACCTAACTCTCGCTTGGTTTTTCATTTTCATACGTTGGTCAGTTAATTAGGTTATTGGTTTTTCCCGGATCCCCTGCCCTGCTCGGGGGAGGGGTTTAAAGGCGCTGTCCGGGGCACGCCTCGTCATTCGTCTAAGGTCAGGGGCAATTTTTCACATAAATCTGGGCTTAGGTACTACAATCAGGTTAGGTTGGTCAGTGTATATAAATCATGTCTTTCAATTCGTTGCGCGTATACTGGAAATCGGCGCTCTGCTGCAAAACCCACAGGGCATGGTCGATACCCTCGGAGATACGGATCTTCCCGGTGAAAAGGTTGGTCGGCATATCCTGGCGCTGCACCTCGATCTTCACGCCGTAATATTTCTCGAACTCATCGAGCAAATCCCCGAACGAAGCGTCGCGGAAGGCAATCAGCCCCTCGCGCCACAGGAACCCTTCGTGTTCGGGTATCCGCCCCAGGATCAGCCGTCCGTTGAGGTGCGTCACCTGTTCGCGCGGATGCAGCTCGACCTGGTTGTTCGAATTGAAGCGATCCGTCACGCGCACCTTACCCTCGACGAGCGAGGCGACGAACTCCCCGTCTTCCGAGCGGGCCTTGACGTTGAATTTCGTACCCAGCACCTCCACGTCGCAGGCATAGGTCTCGACGACGAAAGGATGCTTCCGGTCATGCGACACATCGAAAAACGCTTCGCCCTTGAGCTGCACCTTACGCTCGCGCCCGATGAAGAAGGTCGGGTAATGCAGTTCGGAAAGCGCGTTCATGCAGACTTTCGTGCCGTCGGGCAGCTGCACGTCGATATGCTGGCCTGCCGGGACGGTGATCGTATTGCCCGTCAACAGGAACTTGTCATACATCCGCGAGACGTAGATGCCCCCCGCTCCCGCAACGACCAGGATGACCGCAGCGTATTTGAGGACTTCGCGTGTCCAGCGCGGCAGGGTCAAAACCTTCGGCTTGCGTGTCGTGCGTCCGGGGTCGGCCAGCATCAGCATCGAATCGAACAAACGGCGCTCGGCAAGCAGTTCCTTGCGGTTGGCCGGATCACGGTCGATCCAGTCGAGGACTTGTTTTTCCTCTTCTACGGACGCGCGCCCGTCAAAAAACCGGTGTAGTAATTCTTTTTCCATGACATAGAGATAACACCCCAGCCGGGGAAATCCCTGAAAAAAATCGCACTTTTTTCAGGGAAAGCCCGGGTGAAGCAAGTTAAACGAATGATTATCAATTGATATAAAACCAGAAAATAAAATAAGCCAGGTAATCTTTGAGCACCACACGCAGGATTTTCATCGCCTTCGAGACTTCGAACTCGACGCTCTTGACCGTAACGCCCATTTCGGCGGCGATCTCCTTATAGCTTTTGCCGTCGAAGCGGCTGCGGATAAAGATCGTGCGGGTCTTTTCCGGAAGTCTGTCCAGCGTCTCGTTCACCAGCCGCCGCGCCTCCTCGCTGAACAGTTCCTCGGGGTTGCAGGCTTCGAGGGTCGAAATGCGGGTTCGGAGCATGCGCGCACCGTGGGAGTGGATATCCTCGGCGGCACGCAGGCGGACGCCCTGCGAACGCAGATGGTTCAGGCATTTGTTCTTGACGATCGTGAGCGCGTAGGGAGGGAAGGCGGAGGCGGAAAGCATGTCGCGTTTTTCCCAGGCGGCCATAAAGCTCTCCATGACGATATCCTCGGCCGTGGCTGCATCGGAGACATAAGTGCCCGCGAAACGGATAAACCGTTGTTGGTACTCCCCGAACAGGCGGTTGAACGCCTTCAGATCCAGAATCGTCTCGGATTGCAACTCCATACACTCATTCATTTAAACAAATATAAGGAAAGTGTGCAATATCCGCGCCCTAAAAACGCAAAAAATAAACGGCCATACCCGCCAGCGCCAAACTCCGGGTAGGGCAACGCAACAGAATTTATTCCATAAATCCCTGCCATTTATATAATAACACCCCAGCGCGGGAAATCCCTGACAAAAAACCGTTTTTTCCGCACCGGACATAAAAAAAGCTCCTCAAAGGGAGCTTTCAGCCCGAATTGCCAGCCCGTTACCTGGCTTTGGCCTCGCAGTAGGCGCAGCGGCAGGTGCCGTCGGCCGTGCGGTAGAACAATTGGTCGACATCCTCCGTCGCGGAGATGCAACGGCGGTTGGAACACTCCATCTCGTTGACCACATACTCGCCGTTGAAAACCGGAGTCCGTTCGAACGGTTTGTTCCGGTCAGCCCAGCGGAGCAGGGTCAGGATCAGTGCCATACGCACGAACTTACCGTTCTCGACCTGCCGGAAATAGGCCGCGCGGGAATCGTTGTCCACGGCACGCGTGATCTCGTTCACGCGCGGCAGCGGATGCAGGATGATCATATCCTTCTTGGCCGACCCGAGTTTCTCGGGGTTGAGCACGAAGCTGTTCTTCACGCGGTCGAACTCCTCCTCGTCGAGGAAGCGCTCCTTCTGTACGCGCGTCATGTAGAGGACGTCCAGTTCGGGCATCACCTCCTCCATGGTCTCCACCTCGCGGAACTCCAGCTTCGAGTTCTCGCTCATCTCGGCCAGCATGTAGTCGGGAAGGCGCAGCTCCTGCGGGGCGATCAGGATGACCTTGATGCCCGAGTAGCGCGACAGCGCCTTGATAAGCGAATGGACGGTGCGGCCGAACTTGAGGTCGCCGCAGAAGCCGATCGTCATGTTGTCGAAACGCCCCTTTTCGCGCTTGATCGTCAGCAGGTCGGTCAGCGTCTGCGTCGGGTGGCTGTGGCTGCCGTCGCCGGCATTGATGACCGGCACCCCGGCGTACTGCGAGGCCACGAGCGGCGCCCCCTCCTTGAAGTGGCGCATGGCGATGATATCCGCGAAGCAGCGGATCACACGTACGGTATCGGCCACGGTCTCGCCCTTGGACACGGACGACGAGTTGGCGTCCGAGAAACCGATGACGCTGCCGCCCAGCTCCATCATGGCCGAGGTGAAACTCAGGCGCGTACGGGTCGAGGGCTCGTAGAAGAGCGTCGCCAGCTTCTTTCCCTTGCACGCCTCGCTGTATTTGGCACGGTTGGCGATGATGTCCTCCGCCAGCGCAACGATCTGTTCGGTTTCGGCAACCGTCAGGTCGGTCGGATCGATTAAATGTCGCATATTTTTCTTCTCTGTTTTCGGTTTCGGGTTGCGTAGTCCGTATCGGCGCCGGTATGTCCCGCGGTTCCACCCCGGCTGCGTGCGGGCATATCCCCGCACGGCAGGAAAGGCCCGGCCGGGAATACGCGGCCGCAGCGAACTATTTGTCCATCCAGCTTTCGTCCGAGGGGTTGTCGCGGAATTTCAGCAGCCGGGCCTTATCCCCGGGCTCGATATACCCCTCTTCGGCGGCGACCTCCACCAGCGCATCGAGGTTCGAAAGGCTGTAATTGACCACATCGGCCTCTTTCAGGCGCTCCAGCCCCTTCTTCATGCCGTAGGTGAAGATCGAAGCCACACCCAGCACCTCGGCACCGGCTTCGCGCAGGGCGTTCACCACCTCGATGCAGGAACCGCCGGTCGAGATCAGGTCTTCGATCACGACGACCTTCTGCCCCTTCTCCAGTTTGCCTTCGATCCGGTTGCCGCGGCCGTGGTCTTTCGAACCGCTGCGCACGTACCCCATCGGCAGGTCGAGGATCGTCGCCGTGATGGCCGCATGGGCGATGCCGGCGGTCGAAGTGCCCATCAGCACCTCGGCACCGGGGAATTTGGTGCGGACGATCCCGGCAAGCCCGGCCTCGACATGTCCGCGCACGACAGGCGCCGTCAGCGTCAGGCGGTTGTCGCAATAGATCGGGCTCTTGATACCGCTGGCCCAGGTAAACGGCTGCTCGGGACGCAGGAATACCGCGCCGATCGAGAGCAGGTCTTTAGCAATTGATTTCTCCATGATTATTTTGCATTTTTTTCGGTTTTTTTCAAATCTCCGGCCACCCACTCGACCCACGGGTCAACGTTGTCGGTGAGCGTCCGGGGCAGCGGCAGCGGGATGCGCACGTCGGGGGCAATCCCCTCCCGGTCAATGCCGCGCCCTGCGGGAATCCGGTTGGAACGGGTGACGGGCACGATCATCCAACGCGCCGTGTCCCGAGGGAAATAAAGTATCTCGCAGTTCGAATAGTCGAGGCACCCCAGCGTGTTGTCCTGTCCGTAGACGGTCGTACGACGGCTGCACGCCTTGATTTCGAGCACCAGCTGCTCACCCGACGAGGCCACCCGGCCGTCGACGATCAGCGCGGCGCGCCGGGGCACCGGCGACACCGAATCGTAACGGATACGGTAGGTTTTGCCCTCTTCGAGAAATTCCCCGGCCGGGGTTCGCTCCATACGCGCAACCTTCCTGCGTCCCCGCTCCGTATTCCCGGCAAACTCCCGGACGTGGGCGATGGCTATATCCGATACGCGGTACTCCATGGCATCCTCCACACCTTCGTGGTCGTAGAGCAGTTTGAGCAGGGGTTCATAGGCATTGTCGCTCCCGCCCATATTGCCGCGGATGTCGACGACAAGGTTCTCACAGCCCGAGGCGCGGTAAGCCGCGACAGCGGCCCGCACTCCGGCGATTTCGGCATCGGTCAGGTCGCACGACGGGAATCGGATCAAATACGTATCTTCGTCCACGCGGCAGTGCATGAACTGCGGATCGTAACGCTTCATCCGCCCGGCATAGTCCGTATCGCGGCGCAGCGACTTAGCCCGGTAGGCTTCGGCACCGGGTGTTTGGAGGTGCGAATCGTCGAACCAGCCGAGGTATTCGGCAATGGCATCATAGACGTCACGGTCGCCGGAAATCTCGCTTTGCAGCCGCCCTTTCAGTGCGGCGTACTCCGCTTCGCGGCCCGCGATCTTGTCCGGATAGCCGGCATAGGCACGTTCCACGACACCGACGGCATAGCCGAAATCGGACACAGCGTCCCCTGCCGGGGTTTGTGCCCCGGCGGGCAGCAGGCAAAGCACGACCGCAGCCGCCAGCGACATTCGCAGCAAGGTCTTCATCGGGCAGGTTCGTATGAATCGGCTCCCCGGATCGGTTCTTCCCGACCGGAGAGTTATTCCAGTGCCGAGCGTAAAATCTTCTCCACCTCCTCGGGATAAACCCCGCCTTCGTGCACCTTCACGCCGCCGACATAGAATGTCGGCACGTAGTAATAGTCGAACGTGTCGGCCAGCTCGGGCTGTTCCGACTCCTCGATCATCTCGATCCCGACGGCAGCCAGCTCGGGGTGCGCCGCCCTGGCCTCTTCGATGTAACGCAACGCCTTCTTGCAGAAGGGGCAGTTTTTCAGGTAGAAAAGTTTTACCGGTTTCATAACTATACTCGTTTAAAAGTAACTTCGCGGATTATCCGCAGAATTCGTCCACACAGCGGCGGTAGGCTGCCACGGGGTCGGCCGCAGCGGTGATCGGACGTCCCACGACGATGAAGTCGGAGCCGATCTCCCGCGCACGGGCGGGCGTGGTGACGCGTACCTGATCCGCCACGTCACCGTCTGCAAAACGCACGCCGGGCGTGATTGTGAGGAACTCTTTTCCGCAGGCTTGGTGTACCATGCCCGCTTCGAGCGGCGAGCAGACCACGCCGTCGAGCCCTGCGGCCTTGGTATTCTGCGCGTATTTCACGATCGTGTCGCCGATCGAAGCGTTGATAAGCAGTTCCTGCCGCATACGCTCCTCGCTGGTCGAGGTGAGCTGTGTCACGGCGATCAGCAGGGGGCGCGTACCGTCCTCGCGCGTGAGCCCCTCGAGGGCATATTTCATCATCTCGATGGTACCCGCCGCATGGACGTTGCACATATCCACGTCCAGCCGCGACAGTACGGCCATCGCTTTCTTCACCGTATTGGGAATGTCGTGCAGCTTGAGGTCGAGGAAAATCTTGTGCCCCCGGCGCTTGATCTCACGCACGATTTCCGGCCCTTCGGCATAGAACAGCTCCATGCCGATCTTGAGGAAAGGTTTGCGTGCCTCGCCCCTGAACAGGTCGAGGAATTCGAAGGTATCTTCCGCAGACTTGAAGTCGCAGGCGATAATTACGTCATGTTGCATATCGTACGGTTTTACGTTCATTCTACAATTCCGATTATGTCGCTCAGCCGCCCGATCCCGAGCCGTTGCATCTCGGCAGGCAGCGCCTCGACGATCTCCTTCGAGGCATAGGGGTTCGCCAGGTTCGCGGCGCCGACCTGTACGGCCGTAGCGCCGGCCATCATCATCTCGATCACGTCGCGGGCCGTCGTCACGCCGCCGCACCCCATGACGGGTATTTTGCAGGCCTTGGCGACCTGGTAGACCATCCGCACGGCCACGGGGAAGACTGCGGCACCCGAAAAGCCTCCCATCGTATTGGCGATGACCGCCTTGCGCTTCCTGACGTCGATCCGCATCCCCAGCAGGGTATTTATCAGGCAGATGCCGTCGGCACCCGCCTCCTCGCACGCCCGGGCGATCGAGACAATGTCCGTGACGTTGGGCGACAGCTTGATGTAGACGGGTTTGGTCGTCACGGCCTTCACGGCGCGCGTCACCTCGGCGGCACACTCGGGCGACGTGCCGAACGACATGCCGCCGTGCCGCACGTTGGGGCACGAGACATTGACCTCGATGATGCCAACCTGCGGCTCGCGGTCGATCCGCTCGCAGCAATAGGCGTACTCCTCGACCGAAAAGCCGCTGATATTGGCGATCACGGGTTTATGGAAAAAAGTCTTCAGGCGCGGCAACTCCTCGGCGATCACGGCGTCGATGCCCGGGTTCTGCAGCCCCACGGCATTGATCATGCCCGCCGTACATTCGGCAATGCGGGGCGTGGGGTTTCCGAAGCGCGCATCGCGCGTGGTGCCCTTGAACGAGAACGACCCGAGGATGTTGATGTCGTAAAAATCCCGGAACTCGTTGCCGTACCCGAACGTACCGCTGGCCGGCACGACCGGGTTATCCAGTCTCAGGCCGCTCAGGCAGACGGACATATCCGCGGCGGGTTTTTCCGCGGGCCGGTTTTGTGCGATGAACTGCTTGTTTACCATATGACCTCCCCTTTCGTTAATACGGGCCCCTCCTTGCAGATGCGCTTGTTGCCGTATTTGGTTTTGCACGAACAGCCCATGCAGGCCCCGAAACCGCAGCCCATGCGCTCTTCGAACGAGAGCTGCCCGTCCTGCGGCACAGCGTCGCACAATGCCCGCAGCATCGGCAGCGGCCCGCAGGCATAGAAATAGTCGAACTCGGGGCGGCACTCGGCGATGGCCGTCGTGACGAACCCCCTGACACCCGCCGAACCGTCGGCCGTAGCCAGATCGACGTCGCAGCCCAGCGCCCGGAATTCGTCGGCATAGAAAACCTCGTCCGCCGTATTGAACCCGAGCACCACACCGACCCGTTTGCCTGCCGCAAGCAGCACTTTGGCCAGGTTGTAGAGCGGGGGCACGCCCACGCCGCCGCCCACCAGCAGGGGGCGCTGTGCGGCATTGTGCACGTCGAACCCGTTGCCGAGCCCCGTCAGCAGGTCGAGCTCCCTGCCCGCGACCATACGGCTCATCTGTGCGGTTCCCTCGCCCACCACCTTGTAGATGAGCGTGAGCGTCGTGGCGTCGTAGTCGCAGACCGAAATCGGACGGCGCAGGTAATGGCCTTCAAGCGCGATGTCGACGAACTGCCCGGGGGCGGTGATCCACTGCGTGTCCCCCCCGAGCACCATGCGCCATACGGTCGCCGTCAGCGGTTCGTTGGCAAGGATTTTATAGATGCCTTTCTTATACATGCCTTTCTGTTCCAATGTGCCGCATAATACCGGAAATCACTTCGCGTCGATGGTCGAAACCCCGAACGTAATCTCTTCCAGCACGTCCAACAGCACCTTCACCGTTTCGAGCGCCGTAAATACCGTCACGTTGTTCTCGACGGCCGTGCGGCGGATCTCGTACCCGTCGAGGCGGGTGTTATGCTGGTTGATGTCGATGGTGTTGATGACGTAGCTCACATGTCCCTGGCGCAGCGAGTCGATGATCTCCGAGCTGCCTTCGCTCAGTTTGCGGCGCGTACGGGTACGGATGCCGTGGTTACGCAGGAACTCGGCCGTCCCGGTCGTGGCCTCGATGTTAAAGCCCAGGTCGTAGAAACGCCGCACGAGGGGCAGCGCCTGCTCCTTGTCGTGGTCGGCGATCGTGACGAAGATCGTCCCGTAGTTCGAAACGTTCATGCCCGTGGCCTGCAATGCCTTGTAGAGCGCGCGGGTGAGTTTGTCGTCGTAGCCGATCGCCTCGCCCGTGGACTTCATCTCGGGCGACAGGTACGAATCCATACCGCGGATCTTGGCGAACGAGAAAGCCGGGGCCTTGACGTACCAGCGTTTCTTCTCCTTGCCGTAGACTTCGGTGATGCCCAGCTCGCGGAGCGTCTTGCCCAGGATGACCTGCGTGGCGATGTGCGCCATGGGCACGCCCGTCGACTTGGAAAGGAACGGCACGGTACGCGACGAACGCGGATTGACCTCGATGACATAGACCTCGTCGTTTTCGTCGAGGATGAACTGGATGTTATAGAGGCCGACGATGCCGATCCTCAGTCCGAGTTTGACCGTATAGTCGATGATCTTGTCCTTGGCCTTCTGGCTGACGCTGAAGGTCGGATAGACGCTGATCGAGTCGCCCGAATGGATGCCTGTGCGCTCCACATGTTCCATGATGCCGGGGATGAAGACGTCCTTGCCGTCGCAGATGGCGTCCACCTCCAGCTCCTTGCCCATGATATAGCGGTCGACCAGCACCGGCGAATCCTCGTTGACCTCGACGGCCGTCTGCAGGTAGTGGCGCAGGCGCTCCTCGTTCGAGACGATCTGCATGGCACGGCCTCCGAGCACATAGCTCGGACGCACCAGCACCGGGTAGCCGATGCGGGCGGCGGCCTTCACGCCGGTCTCGATGTCGGTGACGGCCTCGGCCTCGGGCTGCGGGATGCGCAACTCTTCCATGATCTTTTCGAAGCAACCGCGGTCTTCGGCGTTCCTGATCGCCTGCGTATCGGTACCGATAATGGGCACGCCCAACTGCGCCAGCGGCTCGGCCAGGTTGATGGCCGTCTGTCCGCCGAGCGACACGACGATCGCCTTCGGTTTTTCGAGGTGGATGACGTTCATCACGTCCTCGACCATCAGCGGTTCGAAATAGAGCTTGTCGCTGGTAGTGTAGTCCGTCGACACGGTTTCGGGGTTGTTGTTGATGATAATCGCCTCGTAACCGGCCTCGCGGATCGACCAGATGGCATGCACGGTCGAGTAGTCGAACTCAACGCCCTGGCCGATACGGATCGGGCCCGAGCCGAGCACCACGATCTTCTCCTTATCACTCACGACCGACTCGTTCTCGTCCTCGTAGGTCGAGTAGAAATAGGGCACGTAGGAGCTGAATTCGCTGGCGCAGGTGTCGATCATCTTGTATACGGGGAAGAGGCCGTTCTTCTCGCGCAGCCGGTAAACGTCATACTGCGAGATGCCCCACAACTGGCCGATGAACTTGTCGCTGAATCCCATGCGCTTGGCGTCGCGCAGGGTTTCGACATCCATCGGGTGCGCTTTCACCTCGCGTTCGAATTCGACGATGTTCTTGAACTTTTCGAGGAAGAACATGTCGATCTTCGTATTGTCGTAGATCAGCACCAGGTCGATGCCGTTGCGGATCAACTGCGCGATGGCATAGAGGCGGTCGTCCGTAGCGTCCTTGATGTATTCCAGCAGCTGCGCGTCCGACCAGTCGTCGAATTTCTTGTGGTAGATATGGCAGACGCCTGTTTCGAGCGAGCGCATCGCCTTCAGGAGGCTTTCCTCCATCGTGCGGCCGATGGACATCACCTCGCCCGTGGCCTTCATCTGCGTACCCAGTTTGTTCGACGCATCGCTGAACTTGTCGAACGGGAAGCGGGCGACTTTGGTGACCACGTAATCGAGCGTCGGCTCGAAGCTGGCGGGCGTATTGGCCAGCATGATCTCGTCGAGCGTAAGCCCTACGGCGACCTTGGCCGTCACACGCGCGATCGGATAGCCGCTGGCCTTCGACGCCAGGGCCGACGAGCGCGACACGCGGGGGTTCACCTCGATCAGGTAGTATTTGAACGACAGGGGGTCGAGTGCGAACTGCACGTTGCAACCGCCCTCGATCTTCAGCTCGCGGATAATCTTCAGCGCCGAGTCGCGCAGCATCTGGAACTCCTTGTTGGTAAGCGTCTGGCACGGCGCCACGACGATCGAGTCGCCCGTATGCACGCCCACGGGGTCGATATTCTCCATGCAGCAGATGCTGATGGCCGTGTCGTTATGGTCGCGCATCACCTCGAACTCGATCTCCTTGTAGCCCTTGATGCTCTTCTCGACGAGCACCTGGTGCACGGGCGAAAGGAACAGGGCGTGGCGCATCATTTCGCGCAGCTGCTCCTCGTTGTCGACGAATCCGCCGCCCGTACCGCCCAGCGTATAGGCGGGACGCAGCACGACGGGATAGCCGATCTGGGCGGCGACCTCCACGGCCTCCTCGACCGACATGGCGATTTTAGATTCGATCACCGGTTCGCCCAGCGACTCGCACAGCTCCTTGAAAAGTTCGCGGTCTTCGGCGCGTTCGATCGACTCGAACGAGGTGCCCAGGATCTCGACCTGGCACTCTTTCAGGATACCCTTCTTGGCAAGTTGCACCGCAAGGTTCAGGCCCGTCTGTCCGCCCAGCCCCGGCACGATGGCGTCGGGACGCTCGAAACGGATGATCTTGGCCACGTATTCGAGCGTCAGGGGTTCCATGTAGACCTTGTCTGCGATATGCGTATCGGTCATGATCGTCGCAGGGTTGGAATTCACCAGGATTACCTCGTATCCCTCCTCCTTGAGTGCGAGACACGCCTGCGTACCCGCATAATCGAATTCCGCGGCCTGGCCGATGACGATCGGGCCGGAACCGATGACCATTACCTTGTTTATATCTTTTCTCTTAGGCATTTTTACGCTCCTCCATTATTTTGGTAAACTTCTTGAACAAATAGCCGCTATCCTGCGGGCCCGAGGCACTCTCGGGGTGGTACTGCATCGAAAAGACGCCGTCCTCGGCGCACTCCACGCCCTCGGCCGTGCCGTCGAGCAGGTTTACGTGCGTCAGCCTGAGGCCGGTGGCGGCCAGCGAGTCGATGTCCACGGCATAGCTGTGGTTCTGGCTCGTGATCTCGATCCGTCCCGTCTCCAGATTTTTCACGGGGTGGTTCCCGCCGCGGTGGCCGAATTTCATCTTCACGGTCTTGGCGCCATAGGCCAGCGATATGAGCTGGTGCCCCATGCAGATGCCGAAAATCGGCAGTTTGCCGCGCAGTTGCCTGACCAGCCCGATCACCGGCGTCACATCCTCGGGGTTGCCTGGGCCGTTCGACAACACGATGCCGTCGGGATGGAAGGCCATGATCTCCTCGACCGTCGAGTCGTAGGGCACGATGGTCACGTTGCAGCCCACGCGGTTGAGCTGGCGGATGATATTGTGCTTGATGCCGCAGTCGACGGCCACCACGTCGTACTTGTGGTTGGGAACGCGCGACATCCAGCGTTTTTTGCAGCTCACACGTGAAACCATATCGTGCGGCAGGCAATACCCGGCGAGCTTGCGCATCGCTTCCTCACGGGGCGTGGCGGCATCGGTGACGATGACCTTCTGGCTGCCCTCGTTGCGGATAATGCGCGTCAGCGTGCGGGTATCTACGCCCCAGATCGCCGGGATGCCGTACTCCTCAAACACCTCGTTCAGGGTTTTCGTATACCGGAAATTCGACGGCGAGTCGTTATACTCGCGCACGATCATACCGCCGATGGTCGGGTTCTTCGTTTCGTAATCCTCATCGGCCATACCGTAGTTTCCGATGAGCGGATAGGTCATCACGACCATCTGATCCGTGTAGGAGGGATCTGACATGATCTCCTGATACCCCACCATCGAGGTATTGAAGACGATCTCGTTGATAGCCTCTCGGTCGGCACCGAAGCCGTAACCGTAGAACTCCCGGCCGTTTTCCAGCACAATTTTCTTCGTAAATGGTTTCATTCTTATCTATTGGTTTTCATCGTTTCGTCTCTAAACACTTCCCTGCCGCCCACGACGGTCATCGCCGCACGGCCCTGTACTTCCCAGCCTGCGAACGGGGTCGCCCGGCCCATCGAAAGGAACGTCGCAGGGTCGACCCTGTACCGTGCATCGAGATCCAGCACCGTAAAGTCGGCCTGGTCGCCGACATGCAACCCGCCGCCCAGGCCGAATATCCGGCGGGGATTGACAGCCATCAGCGCGACCAGCTTTTCGAGCGTGACGATGCCAGGCAACACCATATATTTATATAACAGCGGGAAAGCACACTCCAACCCCACGACCCCCATGGCGCTTGCGGCCAAGCCGCGCGACTTCTCCGCGGCGGTATGGGGCGCATGATCCGTGGCGATCACCTCGATCGTGCCGTCCGTGATCCCCGCAAGCAGGGCATCGCGGTCAGCGCGGCTGCGCAGCGGCGGGTTCATCTTGAACCGCCCGTCCTCCTGCAGATCCTCGTCGCAAAGCAACAGGTAGTGCGGGGCCGTCTCGCAACTCACGCGCAGGCCCCTGTCCTTGGCGCGACGTACCAGTTCGACGCTCTCACGGGTCGACACATGGCAGACATGGTACTGGCAGCCGGTCTTTTCCGCGAGCGCGATGTCACGTTCCACCTGCCGCCACTCGCTTTCCGAACAGATGCCCTTATGCCCGTGCGCACGGCAGTACTCCCCGTCGTGGATATAGCCGCCCCGCAGCAGGTCATCGACCTCGCAGTGCGCCACGACCGGCTTCCCCACCTGTGCAGCGCGGCGCATCGCCTCTTCCATCAGGCCGTCCGACTGCACGCCGCGTCCATCGTCCGAAAAGCCGACGACCTCGGGCGCCAGCGCCGCAAAATCGACCAGCCGGCCGCAGCCGCGCTGCCCCATCGTGATGCAGCCGTAGGGAACTACGCGCACGACGGCATCGCGGCGGATGATGTCGGTCTGCGCACGGAGCGTCTGCGGAGTGTCGGGCGCAGGGTTCAGGTTCGGCATCGAACATACCGTCGTATAGCCTCCGCGGGCCGCGGCCGCCGTACCCGTCGCAATGGTCTCCTTCTGCGAAAACCCCGGTTCGCGCAAGTGGACATGCACGTCGACAAGCCCCGGCACCACGTGGCGCCCTCCGAGGTCTACGACCCGGTCGGCAACGCCCCCGGCGGGCACGACACACCCCCCGTCGACGGCAAACTCCCCGGCCGCAAAACGACCGCCGTCATAAACTACGGCATTGGTATAAAGTGTTTTCATCTGCGTAAGCGTAAAAAAATAGGGCAACTGAAACAGTTACCCTAATAAAACAAAATCGCCGAAAACCGGAGGAAATACGTCGCCCGACCAATAGTCTTGCTGCCAGGAAGCCTGCGCCGACAATATGCTGGGTTTACAATTCATAGGTTCTCGGGATCACTATAATTGTGCACAAAGGTAGGGCTTTTTTGCCGGGCATGCAAAATTTAGCCGGAAAATTTTCAACAAATAATCCACACCGATCCCCGCCGCCGGAAACGCCAACCGCCCCGTAACGGCTCTGTAATCCGGAATAAGCTTCCCTCCCCGGGTAGCGTTATCTGACGATAATCAGGTCGACGCCCGCCTCTTCGACGATGGTGACCATCTGTTCAGGAATCCCGTCGTCCGTGATGATCACGTCGATATCCTCCAACGCACAGATGCGTCCGAAGCCGCGCTGCCCGAATTTCGACGAGTCGGCCAGCACGATATTCTGCGACGAGGCCTTCATCATCTTGCGCGTGAGTTTCGCCTCGTCGAGCGTCGAGGTGGTGATGCCGTGTTCGAGGTCGATGCCGTCCACCCCGAAAAAGAGTTTCGAGCAGATGCAGTCGTCCAGCGACCGCGAGGCCTCCTCGCCCAGCACCGAAAGCGACTTCTTGTGCACCGTACCGCCCAGCTGCACGACATTGACATTCTCCGCCTCGTTGAGCAGCACGCCCAGCCGCAGGAACGGCGTGACGATGTTCAGATGGTGCCACTGGCGCATCTTGATCTCCTCGGCGAAAGAATAGATCGTAGACCCCGATGCGATGATGATCGAATCGTTATCATCCAACAACTCCACGGCGCGCTGCGCGATGAGGCGCTTGGCATCGCGGTTGATATTGTCCTTGACATGCACGTCGAGGTCGGCGACATGGGGATTGGCGGGACGGGCGCTGCCGTGTACCTTGTAAAGCAGTCCTTTGCTCTCCAGGATTTTCACATCCTTGCGGATCGTTACCTTCGTAACCCCCAGCTCGTTCGCCACGTCGGTGATGCGCACGAAACCATATTTGTTCAGTTTGTCGAGGATATATTTGTGTCGTTCGGCAATGCTCAGCATATCTCTCTGTCTTTTTAGCAGTTATTGGAGCAAATATAGTTATTTTTTCGCTTTTATCAAAAAAAGTGTCCGAAACCGCGCTCCGGTTCGGACACTCCCGGATCGCAAGACCCGTATCATCATCTAAAATAGGAACATACTGTTTAATTCCGTTCCGGTTCGGCATCGTAACCGTCGGCACGCGCCCCCCACATCATCAGGAAGACCAGCATACCGACGATGGCTACGCCGATAATACCGACATAAGCCCAGTTCCAACCGTAATGCTGCGCCACGAAGCCCAGCCCCACGCCCGAAACGACCGTGCTGGCATAACCGAACAGGCCGGTAAGCCCGTTGGCCGTCGCAGCGGCCTTTTTCGTGGCCTGGTTCGCGGCTGCGATGCCGATCAGCGCCTGCGGGCCGTAGATGCAGAACCCGGCGGCACACAGCGTGAGGAAAAGCAACCACACGGGAGCATCGGTGGGCAGCTGCCAGAACAGGAACACGAACAGCGCAGCGCCGGCCATACAGAACACGCAGGTACGGTGCGCACGGCCCCTGAGCCATTTGTCCGTAGCCCAGCCGGCGAACAACATGCCGACGATACCGGCGATTTCGAACATCGCCACGAGCCACCCGGCATGCGACATGCTGACACCCTTCGACTGGCTCAGCAGCGAAGGCCCCCAGTCGAGCACCGAGAAACGGACGATATATACGAAGAAATTGGCGAAGCCCAGGATCCAGATCAGCGGGTTCCTGAACACATGCTTCATCAGGAAAGCGCGGTGCTCGGCACTCTTCGTCTCCTTTTTCACCTCCTTCACCTCGGTGCCTTCCAGTTCGGGAAGCCCGACCGAAGAGGGCGTATCGCGCAGGAAGACGACCAATCCGATCGCCCCGGCGAATGCGATGGCCGAAGGCACCCAGAAACACCATTTCCAGGCCCCAACATGCGTCGCCGAAGCCATGACGCGCTCCATCCCGGCAGCATCGTCGGGCGCAACGCCCAGATTGGCGGCGATCGTCGCCACGGCGTCGGGGTCGGCCGTCATGTTCATGCCCACGGTACCCATGATGTAACCGCAGAGGATCACCACGAGGCCCGCACCGATCGAATGCGAGGTATTCCACACAGACATCTTGGTCGCCAGCTCCGTTGGCGGAATCCAGTGGGTCAGCAGACGCGCACAGGGAGGGAATCCCGTCCCCTGCAACATGCCGTTTATCACCCACATGATCCCCATGAAGAGGATCATCGTATTGGTGAACTGCGAACCGTCGTGCTGCCCCGTGATCCAGTAGGAGACATCCTCGCCGAATCCGAAGGCGAAGTTGGCCAGCGCACAGAGCGCAAGCCCGATGGCCATGTACCAGCGGGCGTTCATGCGGTCGGCCAGGATACCGTTCACGAAACGCGAAAGCCCGTAGACCACACCGTTCAGGGTCAGGAAAATACCCAGGCTGGTTTTCGAGATCCCCAGGTCGGCCTCCAGGCCGGGCATCGCCAGCGAGAAGTTTTTACGCACGAAGTAAAAGAGCGCATAGCCCACCATCGTGGCGATGATGGTACGCGTCTGCCAATACTTGAAGCGTTTGGTTTGTTCAGGAGTCATTTCGGAATGAAAGTTTAGTAGTTTCAGTTTGCAAATATACTACTTTATTTCCCAAATTCCGCCTTTCCCGAAAAGTTTATCGAGCCATTGTTCCATCCAACCGCAACGGAAAGCGACGTCGATGACCGTGAAACGACTGCGCATGTAAGGTATTTTTTCGAAACTTGCCCGGAACCTGGCACGTGAGACGCCGATCTGCTCGGGTTCGTAGGGCGCACCGACCAGCTCGAGGCGGCGGCGGACTTCCCCGAACGGGATGATCTGCCGGCGGATACGCACGCTCAGCTCGGGCCATGCTTTCTTCAGGCGCTGCAACTGCCTGCGCAGCCCCTCCTTATCGACGTATTTACCCTTGGTCTCCACCAACCCGCGGGCCACGAATTCGGGGTCGTTATCGAAGATCCGGCGAATGTCCGCCTCGGTCTCCTCCCATGATTTCCAGGCTGCGACGCACTTTTCGACGTCGAGTTCCCCGACCGGAGCTTCGAGCAGCATTTCGAGGAATGCCGTCGACGCAAGCGTACCTATGCCCACCTTGAACCCGTGCGAAACGGATGCCCCGTTGTATTTGAGGTGTTCCATGTCCCACAGGTGGCTGAACTGGTGTTCGGCTCCCGACGCGGGTCGGCTCGACTGGGTTGCCTGCATCGCAAAACCACTCAGCAGCAACCCTTCGGCCAGCTGTTCCACTTTGACGACATTCCCCGCGTGTACGCCCGCCGGGTCGCAGAGCGCCTCTTTCAGGCCGTCCTGCACCACCGAGAATGCGAAGTCGTCCATCAACTCCGACCCCACGGCGTCGGCCAGCATCCAGTCGGCACCGGCCGGGATCTTGGCGATCAGATCGGCATAGCCCGAGGCGGAGAGCTTCGCAGGCGCAGCCGCGGCGATGTTCGGGTCGAGCACCATCCCCAGCGGCGCCGGGCAATCGAAAGTCTGCTTGTTGCCGTCCTTGGTGATCGAAGCCCCGTAGGCCGTATAACCGTCCATCGAAGCGGCCGTACCCACGACCATGTAACGGCGTCCGTTATGGCTGGAACAGAGTTTCGTCAGGTCGTTGATCACCCCCGAACCGACGGCTACGGGCACGGCATCGGTCTCGGCAAGCACGGTATCCAACTCCCCGACATACGCCCATTCGGCATAGAGCTTCGGGTCGGTAAAGACATATGGTTCATCCTGCGCGACACCCGCTCCGGCCAGTATCTTATGCACGTCATCGCCGGCCACGCGCCATGTATTGGCATCGGCCACGACAAGCGCCCGCTTATCCGGGAACAGTTTTCTGAACATATCCGCAACCTGCGGAAGGGTATCGGTTCCGATCACCAACGCCTTGGTGTCGGTCGTGCGCGACAGGGCACTTTCTACTTTATTCATAGTACGAAATTAATTTATTACCATCCGGAAAAGGGGATAAGCCATCCTAAAGCAAAATAAAGACGCAAGAATTTTCCCTTTCATGCCTCAAAGTTAACATATTTTACTTTATTATGCAATATAAGAAAACAAAATACCAACAAATAACTATCTTTTTATTTTCTTTTTAATCTCCAATGTCGATAAAAACCAGGGACTGCAGACACCCGCAGCCCCCGGTTCACCATATCCACCAAAACTAATTAACCTTCTTAACCTTCAGATTATCCAGCCACATACGATAGTTTTCACCCTCTTTGCCAACAAGAGCCGAATAGATTTTAATGCGCGTATCGGCCGTAACACCGGTGATCTTCACTTTGTGATTCGTATAGCGATACGTATCCTTCAGCCCCTCCTCGATCATTTTATCCACAAGCACGTTACGTAAAGTCACCGTGGCACCGCCGTCGCTGATAACGGCATCGGCCGAGGTCTCGCCCGTTACGCTCACGATCGTCGCTCCGGTCACCGTCACCCCGAAATACTCCATAATGTCGGTGTTCGAGGGTGCCATCATATCCCCCTTCGTACTGGGCTCATAATAGGGGCACGCATCGAATTCCAGCTCGATCTCCGTAGCGCCGGACAACGAGGACAGTTTCGGCAAAGTCAGCCATGCGGGCTTCTTGCCGCCACCGAATTTCATATATCCGGCGGCGATCCCGACATTGGAACTGTTGGCCTTCCAATCCGCACGATCCCACTCGGACAGGTATGCACTGAAATAAGAGTCATTATCCTTCACGCCCTGGCAATAGATGGAGTTCGCATCGCCCGTCGTAATCAATATCTTATCCGGATCGGAAAAATCGGTCGTGCTGCCCAGGCTGAAGCCGTAGGCACCATAGAAGGGCTGACCGCCTCCGGGAAGATTCTCGAAGTCCTTATAGAGGAGGTATCCGGACTTGTCGGGAGCCGCGTCGGTCGTAACGGAAGCCGAAGCCCACTCGGAATCGAGAAGCGCCTCCTTATTCGCCGTCGACTTGCGGCGGAGCTCCAGTGTATAGGTCGCCCCGGGCGTCAGCCCGCCCCACACGAGCCGGTAATATTTATACTTCGTAAAATTGAATTTCGAGAAGTTCTCGATCGACCGGATCACATTCCCGCCGGCATCCTTCACCCGGAAATCATAGGTATCGGTCGACCCTACGGGCTGCTGCTCCAACGCTGCGGCGGACAGCTCCCACTCCAGCACGGCAAGGCCGTGTGTCTTCGCGTAAATCCGCGCAGTGGGAGCAATCATAGGCACGGGATCGGTGGTCACGAACTGAACCGCCACCACGTCCGAATCGAATTCATTCGCCACGGAGCCGTCGCCGACAAGCGCCTGAACCGAAACCGTATAATCCGTACCGGCCTTGAGCCCGGCAGCCGTATAGCTGGTGGCGCCGACGATCGTCGAGGCAACCTCCTGCCCATCGAACGTCGTTTTGACCACGACCCGGTAATTGGCGGCGCCGTTCACTTCGGCCCAGCTGATCTTGGCCCCCGAGGAGGTCACGTCGGCAGCCGCCAATTCTGTTGGCGTCGCTAATTTTTCAGCCGCGAAGCCCAAAGTCCCCACGACCTTCTGCGTCGGGTCGGAATTGAATTCCGCATTCCCGGCGTAAAGCGCCCTGACGGTAAAGATATAAAGGCCGGGTTCCAGATCGGCGAACTCGCAGTTCGAATCCTCTGTCTCGACGGTTTTCCTGAAGTCGGGACGCGTTTGCTGCGCCACGGAAGCCTCATAGGAGGTCGCCCCCTTCACGCCTTCCCACGCAAATGCGATGGAAGTCTTGGCGGGCGTATAGGTAATCTTTTCAAGCTCGAGGGCCGGCAGTTTCTCGGTCACCTCCGTCTTGTCGGCAGCCATAACGACGATATTGTCGATATTGATACGGTACCCCTTTTCGTTATAGGTCTGCGCCTCGATCTTGATGCGCGTCTTGTTGGTAGCGTCCTGAACGGTAAAGGTCAGCGTCTTCCATTTGCGGCCGGCAGCCGAAGTCTGTGCCGGGAGCACGGTATTGTTCACTTCGCCGTTGGTTACGACTCCGGCACCCTCGGCAGAAACGATGTAGGTACCCGTTTCGTTATCGAAACGCAGGAAGTCGATCGAAACCGACACGGTCTCGGGTGCCGCCGAAAGGCTTTCGAGCTCCGGCGTCATGATCCAGCCGCCATTGGCCGTAACCCCCAGCTTCACATAACCCGGGTGCTCATATACACGCAAGCCCGACCACTTTTCAACGCCGCGGTTGATGCGGTAGGTCTCGCCCATCGTGTTGAAAACGTCGCTCGTACCGTCGGATCCCGCCGAAATCACATCGGGTTCCGCAGGCTCCGTACCATCGAACTCCTTGCCGGCGCCGTCCTTTCCGTTCGGGCCGGGGCCCTTCTTGTTGTTCGGGTAATCGCCGCCCCATTTGAACAGGTCGAAGCCCATGCCGAACACTTCGTTCGACGAACTTACGTTCCCCGAAACATCGCCCTGGAATTTCACGACCCCGTCGAGTTTGAAAGTCACATGGCACACCACCTCACCCAGCGTCACGGGCACACCGGTGATAGGCACCGAAATCGTACCGCTACCTTCGTGCTCGATCACAGACTGATAGGGGCTGCTGATGCCGAGCCCCTCGGCGGCAAGGCCGTCGAGCGTGGCTTCGATTTCCACCATCTCTTCGCCGAAAGCCTTGTCATAGGCGATTTCGAGCATTGCGGCGGATTCCGTATTGGACTTGAGCGTCCCCGAAATCACGGGGTCGTTCACCGAGAAATGACCGTCGGCCTGTGCGACCTCGATCTTGATCTCCTCACCGTTGGCCGGTTTCAGATAAATGTATCCCGTACGTTTGTCGCCGGGATTACGCTCGGCCGTAACGGTCACCCACTGGTAATCGCGTCCGTTACCGACACCATTGTCCGGAGAGATGGAGAACCAGTTGTTCACCGGAGCCCCGCTTCCGTCCGTACACTCGACACGCGCCGACCACGAACCGGCATAGCGTACCGAGATCTGGGTCGTGGCGCCTGAATTGTACGTCAGCTCGACGGCATCGGTATCCCGTTTGAGCGGAGCCACATCCGGATCGTCGGAGCAAGCCGCCAGACAGAGGGCCGACACGAAGAGCATCGTCTTTATCCAATTTTTCATAAGTTTCATAACATTTTGATTAGAGTAATAACTATTACCGAAAATAGCAAAGCGGATACGCCTCGGGGCGCGTCCTTACTCTCAAGAGATATGTCGGAACAACTTGCAGGACAAACATAAGCACATTTTTTCTTTTTTGCAAATTTTCGCACCTTAAAAACACTATTGCAACACAAATTGTTTCCTTTAGTGATTATTTAAATAGTTTTTAACACGCATGAAACATCAATAAACGAGCTTTGCCACACAAAAGACAATAATAAGACAACACGAATCAAGACTAACAAAATACAAACACCAACAATTGATTTTAAGGTATTTACAATATATAAATATAAAAATACCCCAAACCTACATAATTTTTACTATTCTTTTTGCAAAGTTTTTAAACCAAATAGTTGCACGAAAGAAAATAAAAACATATATTTGAAAGCAAAATTAGAAGAACCTTATTTATTAAATAATTAAAACACACAAACCTGACACACGCGAAAACCTAACTACTTTTTTTCACACTCTCCAGCAGAAGTTATATCGGGAATGACTTGCAACCAGCCGAAATCCCCGGAAAAACCCGGCCTTATATAATAATAGGTATGGGATCCGGCAACGAACCGATTGATAACTTAAACTGATGTAAAATGAAACAATGTTACACGCTGACCGGACTTGACGTACTGGGCAAAATACGCTCGTACATCAGGCTCCTGACGGTTATTCTTTTATATGTGACATTTGCGCTCCCGGCCTCGGCACAAGGGGGGGGGAAGGCCGTCTCGGGTATCGTTAAAGACGACACGGGAAATCCACTCATAGGTGTCACCGTCACCGTCCCCGGTACCACGAAAGGCACGACTACCGATGCCAACGGTACATACACGATCAATGCTGACAATTCAGAGAGCCTGAATTTCAGCTATGTGGGCTACAAACCCCAGACAATCCACGTCAACAACCAATCCACCATCGACGTCACCATGAGCGAAGACAACACCAGCCTCGAAGAGGTCGTCGTCGTCGGCTACGGCGTACAGAAGCGCCGCGACATCGTAGGCGCCGTCGAAACCCTTTCGACAAAGGGCCTCGAAGAGCGTATGGGTTCGTCGATGAGCATTTCGCGCTCGTTGCAGGGCGCCATCCCCGGCCTTACGATGACCTTTTCCGACGGTAAGCCCAACCGCGGCGCGACGGTGCGCATCCGCGGCGCGGAGAACTCGATCGGTTCGGGCGGCTCGGCCCTGGTGATGGTCGACGGCGTCGAAACCGACATGTCGACCGTGAACCCGGACGACATCGAGTCGATCACGGTGCTCAAGGACGCCTCTTCGACCGCCGTATACGGTGCCCGCGGCACCTTCGGCGTGATCCTCCTTACCACCAAAAAGCCTCAGAAAGGCAGCGCCAAGGTGACTTACAACGGCACCTTTACCTTCTACAAGCGCGCCACCAAACCCGAGATGGTCACCAACGGCTACGATTATACCACCTCGTTCCTGGAATCCTACGTCAACGCATTCGGCAAGGATCCCTCGAACATCAACAACGTATTCAAATTCTCGCGCACCTGGTACAACGAACTGGCACGCCGCAACAGCGACCCCTCGTATGAGAAATGGCGCGTCAACAACCGCAACGTCTACGAATACTTCGGCAACACCAACTGGTACGACGTATTCTACAAGGACTATACGACCGGACACCAGCACAACATCAGCGTGACAGGCGGCGGTGACGTGGCATCGTACTACGTCTCGGGCCGTATGTTCGAGCAGGACGGCATCTACAACGCCGGCGACGAGAAATACCAGCAGTTCAACGTCAAAGCCAAAGGCATCGTCAACGTAAAGCCGTGGCTGCGCGTGGAGAACACCACCGACTTCATGTACCGCTATTCGCACCAGCCGACGAGCCACACGGGCATCTCCACAACGCCGATGACGGTATCGCGCATGCTCAACCACCAGGCTTACCCCGTAGCCCTGGTCACCAATCCCGACGGCACGTGGACGGAAGCGGCCGTATACACGGGCTGGGCAGGCTTCGTCGAGGGCAACTCGTGGCGTAAAGACCGCAAGTTCGACATGAACAACCGCACGGCGGTCACGATCGACCTGTTGAAGGACGTGCTGGTCGCCGCCGCCGACGTGAGCTTCTATTTCAACCAGACCGACCGCCGGCAGGCCGTGAACAGCTACACCTACTACACGGGGCCCGACAGTTCGGGCGAACGCCCCTCGGGCTCGCTCTACGAAGAGCGCTCCTACAACCGCCAGAAAGTCGCTTCGAGCGCCACGCTGACCTACACGCCCCGCTTGGGCGACAACCACTCGCTAAGTATCATGGGCGGTTGGAACATCGAAGATTATACCTACAAGAGCAACCTGATGAGCCGCGAAGGCATCATCATCCCCGGCAAGCCCAATTTCAGCCTGCTGGAAGGCGAAGCGATGACCCTGAAGGACAACGGCAGCTACGACTGGGGACTGGTCGGCGCATTCTACCGCGTAAGCTACTCGTACAAAGGGAAATACCTATTGGAAGCCAGCGGCCGTTACGACGGTAACTCCAAGTTCCCGTCCAACCAGCGTTGGGGATTCTTCCCCTCGGGTTCGGTGGGATGGCGCATCTCGGAAGAGAACTTCATGAAAAACGCCAACTGGCTCGACAACCTGAAGATCCGCGCATCGGTCGGTTCGGCGGGCAACGGCCTCATCAGCGATGCCTACGCCTACCTCTCCACGATGTCGATTGCACAGTCGAGCCTGCTGAACAACGGTTCGGTGTTCAACTACACGCAGGCACCCTCCCCGATTCCCAAGAGCCTGACATGGGAAAAGGCCACAACCTATGACCTCGGCCTGGATTTCGAGGCATTCAACGGCCGCCTGAACTTCTCGGCCGACATCTACCGCAAGAAGACAACCGACATGTATGTGGTGGGCGAAGAGCTGCCTGCCGTATTCGGCAACAGCGCCCCCAAGGGTAACTACGCCGACATGCGCACCGACGGGTGGGAGGCCAGCCTGTCGTGGCGCGACAGCCACAAGGTTGCGGGCAAGACCCTGAGCTACAATATTAAAGTCGCCGTATGGGACAACACCAGCAAGATCACCCGCTATACGGCCAAAACTGGCACGCTCCCGACCAACTACTCGATCAACTATTACGAGGGGATGACCCTCGGCGAAATGTGGGGCTACAAGTGCGACGGGCTGTTCCAGAGCGACGAAGAGGCGCAGACATGGGCCAACTATTCGAAGTTCACCAACCGTTCGGCGACCTGGCAGGCCGGCGACCCGCGCTACCTCGACCTGAACGGCGACGGATACGTCAACAACGGCAACAACACGATCTACGACCACGGCGACCTGGTGAAGATCGGCAACACCACGCCCCGCTACAGTTACAGCATCCAGGGCGGCGTGCGCTGGAACGGCATCGGCATCAGCATGATGTGGCAGGGCGTCGGCAAACGCGACTGGTATCCGGCCAAGGAGTCGGGTTATTTCTGGGGACAGTACGGCCGCCCGTACAGCATGGCACTCCCGTGGCATAACAGCGACCGCTGGTCACCGACCAACCGCGGCGCCTACTGGCCGCGCCTGGTCGGCTATTCGGCCAGCGACTCGGGCCTGATCCTCGCGCAGCCCAACACGCGCTACGTGCAGGACGCTTCGTACATCCGCCTGAAGAACCTCACCATCGACTACAACTTCCCCAAGGAGCTGGTCAACAAGATCGGCCTCCAGGCACTCAAGATCTATGTGTCGGGCGAGAACCTCCTGACCTTCTCACCGCTCAAGAAGTACGCGAAGAACTACGACCCGGAAGGTATCTACGCCGGCGATGCGGACTACGGAACCAACAAGTTCGGTAGCGACAACTTCGGCGACGGCGACGGTTATCCCGTCATGAAATCGTACACGATCGGTTTGAGCATAACTTTCTAAATTACGGACGACAATGAAAAAGATAACATATATTTTACTTTCGGCCTGTTTCCTGCTCACGTCCTGCGAGGATTTCCTTAACAGGGATCCCGACGCCAAGGTCGGATCCGGGGATTATTTCACGGACGAAGGCTCTCTGCTGACCTATATCAACGGGTTCATCCAGAAATACACCCCCAGCGCAGCAGACCTGGGTTACGGCGACGGATACTCGGACATCATGGCTACCGAAAAGTCGTTCACGTTCCTGACCAACGCTTCGTGGACACCCGACCTGCAGAGCGGCTGGTCGATCAGTAACTGGACGCCGATCTACAACATCAACTATTTCCTGGTGCACATGCGCGAGGCGAAGGGGCTCTCCGAAGCTACCTACAACCACTACGAAGGCACAGCCCGTTTCTGGCGCGCATGGCAGTATTTCGAGAAGGTCAAGACCTTCGGTGCCGTACCCTGGTACGACGAACCGATCGACCCCGAAGACATGGTGGCGCTCTACAAACCGCGCGACAGCCGTGAATACGTCATGGAGCGCGTGCTCGAAGACCTGAACTTCGCCTGCGAGCACTGCTACACGTCGTCGGACTGGATCAACTGCGCCCGCATCAACCGGTACATCGCCCTGGCTTACAAGGCCCGCGTGTGCCTGTTCGAAGGTACCTACCGCAAATACCATTCGGTAGACCCGTCGACGGGCAAGGCATGGGAAGACAAGCAGGCTTCGGCGAAATTCCTGCGCGAATGCGCCGAGGCCTGCGAGGAACTGATGGCAGCCGGCGTATACAGCATCGTGAACAACCCTGCCAAGGTCAAGACCCAGTACCGGGAGCTCTTCACACAGGAGGCCGTCAACACGACCGAAGTGATCTGGGCTCGCCAGATGAGCGTCGGCATGACCACGTTCCACGACCTTACGTGGCGTTACACGTCGGGCAGCTACGGACAGCGCTGGTCGCTCGACCAGGATTTCGTGAAGACCTACCTCAACCTGGACGGCTCGCGCCACACGGCCACCGGCGAGGAGTTCACGACCGAAGTCGAAAACCGCGACTACCGGCTCTCGCAGAGCATCATCACACCGGGCTACACGAAGCTGGTGGGCGGCATCTCGACCGCAACACCCCCCGATTTCACGGTGACGCTGACCGGCTACCAGGTCATCAAGTTCAACATCGACGACAAGGCATACGAGTCGGCATCGGTTTCCTACAACTCGCTGCCCATCATGCGTTACGCCGAGGTGCTGCTCAACTACGCCGAGGCGAAGGCCGAACTGGGCGAATTCAGCGACGACATCTGGAACAAGACCATCAAGCCGCTGCGTGAGCGCGCAGGCGTCGACGGCAAGCGCCCGACATCGGCAGACCCCTATCTGCAACAGTACTACGGGCTGAGCGACAGCGACCTGCTCGAAATCCGCCGCGAGCGTGCCATCGAGTTGCTGCTGGAAGGGTTCCGTTACGACGACCTGATGCGCTGGCATGCGGGCGAACTGCTGAACAAGCAGTGGTACGGCATCTACATCCCGGCCATGGACACTTCCTACGACCTCAACGGCGACGGCATCAACGACGTCTGCGTGACTTCGGGCGAAGCCGGCAACGAACCCGGTGTAACGTACATCATACTCGACAACAGCAAATACTCGCTGGAGAACGGCACGACCGGACGCCTGCTCTATACCGTGGGCCGCAACTTCGAGGAAAAGCGCTACCTGCGCCCCATCCCCAAGACGGCACTGAACATCAACCCCGACCTGGGACAAAACTATTACTGGAGATAAACAGGGAGGAAACGTGCCCCGGAGCTAAATTTTCCCGGGGCGCGCATCCCGACACAAACCTTAATTCAGCATACAATGAAACGATACATATTTATCATCGCCGCGCTCACTGCCCTGATCTTTTCCGGGTGTTCGAATGACGACGACCGCCCGGTAAAGACCCCCATAGATCCGCTGACCGACATCTACGGCGTGGTGACCGACAACCAGGGGAACCGACTTCAGGGAATCGTCGTAAGCGACGGATACACCTGCACAGCCACCGACGAGAACGGCGTATACCAGCTTACGGCCGGGGAATTCTCCTATCATGTGTACCTTTCGATCCCCGCGGCATACGAGGTACCCGTGTCCGAAGGGCTGCCCTGCTTCTGGCAGAAACTGACCGAAGGGCGCAAGCGCTACGACTTCACGCTGACCCCGCTGGCCGGAGGTGCCGAAAACGAGTTCAACCTCTTCTGCGTGGCCGACCCCCAGTGCCAGAACACGACCAACATCGCACGTTTCAACAACGAGACGGTGCCCGACATCGCCGCACAGGTCGCAGCCTCGGCGCTGCCCTCGTACGGCATCACGCTGGGCGACATAGGGTGGAACACCGAGAATACGGACTACACGAACGACGTATTCCCGCTGATGAAAAAGGCCATGCAGATGGACAAGGTCGGGCTGCCGCTCTTCCAGGTGATGGGCAACCACGATAACAAGGTGATCGCCGTCAGCAAGGATAACTACACCGTCGCACACGACATCGCCGCACAGCGGAATTTCGAATACATCTTCGGCCCCGTAAACTATTCGTTCGACCGCGGCAACGTGCACATCGTCGCCATGGACAACATCATTTTCCCGAGCCACAAGGATTATTCGCTCGGATTCCGCGACGACCAGGTCGAATGGCTCCGACAGGATCTGAGTTATGTTTCGAAAGACAAAATGGTGATCCTCTGCGTACACATCCCCATGCGCGCCAGCGGCAACCAGAACGTACAAGCGGTATTCGAACTGCTCAAGCCGTTCGCCGAGGTGCACGTCATGTCGGGGCACACGCACTACGCCGAGAACAACGTCTACGACAGCCACTACGAACACGTGCATGGCGCGGCCTGCGGCGCATGGTGGAACTCCACGATCAACGTCGACGGCACGCCCAACGGATACGCCATCTACAACATCAAGGGCGCCACGATTACCGACTGGGTATACAAGGGCACGGGGCTCGATGCCCAGCAGCAGATACGGCTCTACCGCGCCAACGACATCTTCATGCGTGATTACTCGAAAAATTACCAGTTCTATTACAAGGGCGACGACCAGATCGTAGCCAATGTCTGGAACGCCGACAAGGACTGGAAAATCGAAGTATACGAGAATGGCATAAAAACAGGGGAAATGACGCATTTCGACTACACAGGCAATGAAAAGGACAAGTCCTGGGATGCCTGGGCACTGGGTTACCACATCGGCGTAGTAGGCAAGGCCGAACTGGACAGCAATAAGAAACCCACGAGCTACTACCAGCGCAACGTCCGCCACCTGTACTACTACACGCTTCAGTCACCGACAGCGTCGGTCGAAGTGCGTGCCACAGATCGGTTCGGCACGACCTTCACGCAAACGAAATTCACCACGGGCCTTGCCGAGGATTTCCCGGTCGGCGAGTAGGTTATTACGGAAAAATTCGTAACTTTGTGAATTGCGATTCAAAAGCAAAAACAAAATGAAACGACTGATCTCGATACTCGTCGCCCTATCGGCCTGGGGCATTGCCATCGGACAGCCCTCGGTACGCATTGCCCACGGGCCCTACCTGCAACAGGTCACCGACGACGGTTTCACCGTCGTGTGGACGACGACCATCAATGCCGCATCGTGGGTCGAAGTCGCTCCTGACGACGGATCGCATTTCTACGCCGCCGAGCGGCCGAAATATTACGATTCGCACATCGGCAAACGCCGCATAGGCCGCCTGCACCGCGTACGCGTGGAGGGGCTGGCTCCGGGGACGACCTACCGTTACCGCATCATGCAGCAGGGCGTGCTCTGCGACGAAGGCAACAAGCGGGTAGTCCTGGGCGAAGGTTACGGGAGCGACATCCTCAAACACAAGCCCTATACGGCCACTACGCTCGACGAAAAGAAGGATCAAACCGAATTCTGGGTTGTGAACGACATTCACGCCCAGGATTCGATCTTCCGGTTGCTGCTGGAAGGTGCCGAAAAGGCCAAACCCGATTTCGTCTGCTTCAACGGCGACATGCTCACTTCGATGGAGTCGGAGAAGCAGCTTTTCGAGGGGTATCTCAATTCGGCCGCCGAATTGCTGACGCCCGCGGGAATCCCGATCTTCGCCACGCGCGGCAACCACGAGAACCGCGGCTCTTTCTCCCCGAGTTTCCTCGACTACTTCCCGACCTCCACGGGCGAGGTATACTACACGTTCCGGCAGGGGCCGGCCTATTTCGTCGTGCTGGACTGCGGCGAGGACAAACCCGACAGCGACATCCGCTATTACGGGTTGTCGACCACCGACGCCTACCGCGAACAGGAAGCCCGCTGGCTGAAGGGCGTGGTCGAAAGCGAGGAATACCGCGCGGCACCCCTGCACATCGTCGTGCTGCACATGATCCCGGGCGGGAAAAGCAGCTGGCACGGCGAACAGGAGATCCGCAGATTGTTCGTACCGATCCTCAACGAAGCTTCGGTCGACATCATGCTATGCGGGCACTACCACCGCTACCAGTGGATAGACGACGGGAGCCGGGGCACGAACTTCCCGATCCTCGTAAATTCGAACCGGGACAAGCTCGTGGTGAAGGCCGACCGCAGGGGAATCGACATCGACGTCGTGAACACGGGCGGCGAGGTCATCAAACGCCACCGGATCGACAAGTAACCGCCTGAAAGGAAACAGAACAGGGACAAAGGCGCTTCCGGGCGCCTTTGCTCTTGGAACAAACCGCAGAGAACCAATAAAACACACTATGAAAACATCCAGACTACTGACCGCCTTCGCCACCGCCGCCCTGCTGCTCGGATGCGCCCCGGGCGGGCAAAAGGCCGAAGGGCCCTACTACATCGACATCAAAGACCGCACACAGCTGCACGAGTGGTTCCGCTATTCGCCCGAGCGGCCGGTCGTCATCAGCGGCCACCGCGGCGGCATGGTGACGGGATTCCCCGAAAACTGCATCGAGTCGTTCGAGAAGACGCTCACGATGATGCCCTCGTTCTTCGAGATCGACCCGCGCATGACCAAAGACAGCGTGATCGTGCTGATGCACGACGCCACGATCGACCGTACCACGACCGGCACGGGCAAGGTTTCGGACTACACCTACGCGGAGTTGCAGCAGTTCTTCCTCAAGGATCGCGAAGGCAACGTCACGACCTACAAGATCCCCACCCTCGAGGAGTGCATCGCATGGAGCCAGGGCAAGACGATCCTCAACCTCGACATCAAGGACGTCCCGCTCGAAGTGATGTCGCAATTCATCAACCGCCTGGCACCGGCCAACGTGATGTATACCGTGCGCAACGCCAAACAGGCGCGCACGTATCTCGACCGCGACCCGCAGGCGATGTTCTCGTGCTGGTGCAAGAACATGAAGGAGTTCAACGAATACGTCGGGGAGCGGATTCCCTGGTCGCAGGTGATGGCCTACGTCGGCACGATGATGCTGCCCGACCAGCAGGAGCTTTACGACAACCTGCACCGCAACGGCGTGATGTGCATGATCTCGCTCGCCCCGACGCACGACCGCAGGGCCACCGACGCGCAGAAGATACAGGGCTATGAACTCGAAATCCCGACGGGTTGCGACGTCATCGAAACCGACTACCCCTACTTATTCCAGAACCTTAATCTCAACCGCAAGTAAACAAATGGCTGCATTCGAAAAATATCGCTCGGTCTACACGCACGACGAACTGATGGAACACCTGCGCCGCATCCGGCACGTGGCGCTCGACATGGACGGCACGATCTACATGGGCATGTCGCTCTTTCCCTACACCAAGCCGTTCCTCGCGGGGCTCAAGGAGATGGGCATCGGCTATTCGTTCCTGACCAACAACCCGTCGAAGTCGATCGCCGACTACCTGCACAAACTCGACGTGCTGGGCATACGGGCGACACGCGACGAGATGTACACCACCGCACTGGCGACGATCGACTACATCAGGGAGCATTACCCTGCGGCCAAACGGCTTTTCCTGCTCGGCACGCCGAGCATGATCTCGGAATTCGAGGCCGCAGGTTTCGAATCGGCCGCAGATTCGGCGGACGACGTGCCGGACGTGGTGGTCGCGGCGTTCGACATGACGCTGCAGTATGACCGCCTGTGCCGCGCCGCATGGTGGGTGTCGCAGGGCGTGCCCTACATCGCCACCAACCCCGACCGGGTATGCCCCACCGACCAGCCGACGATACTGGTCGACTGCGGTTCCATTTGCGCTTGCATCGAACATGCCACGGGACGGCGGCCCGACATCACGCTCGGCAAACCCGATCCCAACATGCTCTCGGGCATACTCTCGCGCCACGGCCTGCAACCCGACCAGATCGCGATGGTCGGCGACCGCATCTACACCGACGTGGCGATGGCGCACAATGCCAAGGCCATGGGCGTGCTGGTGCTCTCGGGCGAAACGACGCTCGACGTGGCGGACAAGGCCGACCCGCAGCCGCACATCACGGCCGACAGCATCGAAGTGCTGGGCGCGCTGATCCGCGAAGCACACGGCAAATAACCGGACGCAGCATGCCGTCCGGCAGACCGGCAGCACCGCACCGCCACATCGGCATATCAGCGCTTGGGCGCACAAATGCCTGTCGGAAACAGCACTCCGAATAGGCGGAGGTTATACTCCTATCAGAAAAACCGGGCTCGCAAGGGCCCGGTTTTTTACGGTGTTCACCGGAAAAGCACTATCTTTGCAGAAGATAAGTTGCACCCGGGCATTTGAGAGCAAGCTCCCTTGCCGCCCGTTTGCACCATCATCGCGGCGATAGAGCCAGATAAACGAACGGTAAACCCTATGGAACACAATATCCTCATACCCTTGCTGCTGACGCTGGGCGCCGGACTGGCCACCGGCATCGGCAGCGCCATCGCTTTCTTTGCCCGCCGCACCAACAAGCGGCTGCTGTCGTTCTCGCTGGGCCTGTCGGGCGGCGTGATGATCTACGTATCGTTCGTCGAGCTGTTCCAGCAGGCGCACGCCACCCTCTCGGACGAATGGGGCGCACAGACGGGGATCATCGTCACCGTCGCCAGCTTCTTCGCCGGGATACTGCTCATCGGCATCATCGACCGGCTCGTCCCCTCGTTCGAAAACCCCCACGAGGCACACATGGTCGAGGAGATGGACAAGCAGCCCCGCAACCCGAAACTCATGCGCATGGGCGTAATGACCGCACTGGCAATCGGCATACACAATTTTCCGGAAGGTATCGCCACGTTTACCTCGGCCGTGGACAACATGGCTCTGGGCGTTGCCATCGCCGCGGCGATCGCCATCCACAACATCCCCGAAGGCATTGCCGTCTCGATCCCGGTTTACTACGCCACGGGCGACCGCAAAAAAGCCTTCAAACTCTCGTTGTTGTCGGGGCTCGCGGAACCTGTCGGGGCGGTGCTGGCCTACCTGGTGCTGATGCCCTTCATGACGCCGACACTGATGGGCTGCATCCTCGCGGGCGTGGCGGGAATCATGGTATTCATTTCGATCGACGAACTGCTGCCTGCGGCCCGCGAATACGGCGAAGCGCACATCTCGATCTACGGCGTGGTGGCCGGCATGGCACTCATGGCCGTAAGTCTTATCATACTCGGATAAAACAATGGACATCCTGTTACTACTCGTCGGCCTGGGGCTGATCCTCGGCGGCGCAAATTTCCTGACGGACGGCTCTGCGGCGGTAGCCCAGCGTTTCCGCGTCCCGGAATTCATCATCGGCCTGACGATCGTCGCCGTCGGCACCTCGATGCCCGAACTGGTGGTCTCGGTGCTCTCGGCTGCGGCGGGCAACAGCGACGTGGCGATCGGCAACGTCGTCGGCTCGAACATTTTCAACGTCTTCGTAATCCTGGGAATCTGCGCGCTGATCCGGCCGCTCGTGCTTACGAAGGAGAACATCCGGCGCGATATCCCGTTCGGCATGGCCGCGTCGCTCGTGCTGCTGGCGGTCACTTCCGACCGCCTGGTATGCGCCGGGGCAACGGACAGGATCGGCCGCCCGGACGGCATCGTCATGCTCGCGCTCTACATCGGGCTGATGTGGTACATGATCCGCACGACCAAACGCCAACGCAGCATGCCCGGTGCGGCAACCGGGATGACCGTTCCCGTATCCGGAGCTGCCCTGAAAAACGGGGCGCAACACGCCGAAGGCACAAAAAAACCGATGGCGTTGTGGCTGGCGGGGGTGATGATCGCAGGAGGGCTCGCGGGACTGATCTTCGGCGGCGAGATGTTCCTGAAAAGCGCTACGGCGATCGCCCGCACGCTCGGAATCAGCGAATCGGTCATCGCCATCACGCTCGTGGCGGGCGGCACGTCGCTGCCGGAACTGGCTTCGTCGGTGGTATCGCTGCTCAAAGGCAAGGCCGAAATGGCGCTCGGCAACGTCATCGGATCGAACATCGCCAACATCCTGCTGATCCTGGGCATCAGCGCCACGATCCACCCTCTGACGATGGGCGGGATCACGCTGACGGACATCCTCGTGGTCGTGCTCAGTTCGCTGCTGCTGTTCATGGCAGCCTTCACGTTCCGCAGCAAAAAGCTCGACCGGTGGGAAGGCGCTATCTTCCTGGCGATTTACATCGCTTATATCTGGTATTTGATCAGGTAGCGGTCGACCAGCCGAGGCAGGGCATAGCCGCCAAGCGCGGCGGTTTCCACGGACGGGAAAGCGGGCATGGCATCGCATTCGATGCGGTGGAAAACCGCATGCAAAAGCTGGTGCGAAAGCCGGTGCCCGGGCATCGTGACGCTGCGAAGCAGGTGCCACCTGCCGTTGCCGAGCAGCTCCCCGAACGCCGCCGTTGCAGCCAGCTCCGCGAAATCCACGGCCTTGTCGGTTTCGATAAGCGGAAATTCATACAACCCCTGCCAGATATCGCCTCCGCCGCGACGATGCAGCAGCGTCTGCCCGCCGCATGTCACGTGCAGGTAGTTGAACCAGCGGTCGCGCACCTTCGCACGCCCCTGTTTTACGGGACGCACGTCCACCGTGCCGGCAGCCAGGGCGAGGCACCGCCCAGCCAGGGGGCAATCCCCGCACCGGGGCTGCGCGGGGGTACATTGAAGGGCTCCGAAATCCATGATCGCCTGGTTGTAAAGTCCCGGGCGGGAAGTATCCAGCTGCGACTGTGCCAACTCGGCGAACGTCCTCTTCCCGGCCGTCGTATCTATCGGGATGCCGATATCGAAAAGCCGTGCCAGCACCCGGTATACATTCCCGTCGAGCACCGCACACGGGGCGTCGTAAACGATCGAGCAGACGGCCGCCGCAGTATAGTCGCCCACGCCGGGCAGCGCGCGCACCTCCCCGTACGTGGCAGGGAACACCCCGCCGAACCGAGACATGACCTGCCTCGCGGCAGCATGGAGGTTGCGGGCACGGCTGTAATAGCCCAACCCCTGCCACAGTTTGAGCACCTCGTCCTCGGGCGCGGCTGCCAGTGCGGCGATGTCGGGGAACCGCTCCGTAAAGCGCAGGTAGTACTCCAATCCCTGCGCCACGCGCGTCTGTTGCAGGATAACCTCCGAAAGCCATATCCGGTAAGGGTCACGCGTGCGACGCCAGGGCAAGTCACGGCCTTCGCGGGCGAACCAGGATAGCAGTATGTCGGAAACAGGCTCCATCTTTCGGATGCAAAAATAACATTTTTCCCGATTAGGAACTATATTTGAAGAGGTAAAGCCACTATCTAAAACGCAAGGTTATGGAAAGAAAAAAACACACGCTGGTCGACAATGCCGACGAAAAGCGCTATGAATTCGACCTGGGCGACGACATCGCCATCATCGAATACATCAAAACCCAGGGATTCATTATCCTGACACACACCGAAGTCCCTGAAAAATACGAAGGGCAGGGCATCGGCGCCGAGCTGGTGCACGACGTACTGGAGGATCTGCGCGCCAAGAAACTACAAATGATCCCCCAGTGCCCCTTCATCGCCCAATATATCCGCCGCCATCCCGAATGGGTGGACGTGGTACTGAAAGAAATGCCGGCCAAATAAACAGGAAACCCGCCTCCCGGCGGGTTTCCTGTTACGGTATCACGGCATTCAAAAATCGTCCGTGCGGAACGGCACGACCGGCAGCCCCCGGATGTTGGCCAGGTTGCCGGGCATAAAGTCGCGGAACCCGTACCGTACGGCAACCGGACTGGCAACCTCCTTCGACGAGACGACCAGCAACAGCTCCCGCCTGTCGACCTCCACATCGGCCGGATGGAATACCCGGTCGGGGCCGCACACCTCGAACCCGCGGATATCCTCCATACGGCTGAACCCCTCTTCGGTATGGGACAAGGCAACGTAAGCCTTTCCGTCGCGGATCCCGATCGACCTGAACCGCGGGCTTTCGCAGGCGATGTCTGAAAAACCGTAGGTCTTGTTGAGTGCCATGTAGGCCAGCCGGTGCCCTACCTCCCGTTTATTCTTGGGGTGGATATTGGTTGCCTCGTAGGGTTCCACCAGGTCGTTCGTGCAAATCACGCCGCTGTTGGGGATGAGTTCCTGCGCCTTCCACTGCGCTTCGCGCAGATAGGCGCCGCAGCCGTTGCCATAGGCGAACGGGGCGACCTCGACGTAATAGAACGGGATATCGCCCTGCTTCCAGAGCGAACGCCACAGCCCTACCATGTTGGAAAGGCGGACGGCATAGTCCTTATACTGGTTTACGTTCGATTCACCCTGATACCACAGGAAGCCACGGACGGTATACCCCGCAACCGGGTGCAACATGGCATTGTACATCACCATCGGGCGCAGCCAGTCGGTCATAGCCTCGATGCCTTTTTCCGTCAGGTCGATATCGGGATAGGTTTCCAGTATCTCGCGGTTCGTCCAACCCTCGACACGCGTCCCGCCCCACGTGCAGTCGACAATGCCGACAGGCATGTCCAGCACGTCGCTGAGCAGTTCGGCAAAGAAATAACCCGTGGCGGTGAAATCGGGCGCGGTCTCCACCGTACATGGCCTCCATTTCCCCGGAACCCGATCCTGGGGCGTATAGGCCGCCGTGAGGGGTATTTTCACGTAGCGGAGCCTGTCGCGCATACTCCCCGCACGGGCTATGATCTCGTTGGCCCCGGCGATGGGACAGTTATTGAACCCGCGGAGCGGCATCTCCATATTGCTCTGCCCGCCGGCGAACCAGACTTCGCCGATCAGTACGTTGTCGAGCACGACCCTATCGCCGCTTACGATCGTCACCTGCTGCGGCTCATAACTGCCGGCCGGGGTGTTCACCCGCGCAGACCAACGGCCGTCGGCATCGCTTCGCACGGTGCATTCGGCACCCCACGAGGTTTCGATCCGCACCGTGGCCCGGGGATCGGCCCAGCCCCAGAGGCGGCATTGGGCATTTTGCTGGAGCACCATGTCGCTGCCGATGATCTCGGGCAGTTCGACCTTGGCCGCGGCACCCCATGCGGCGGCAAGGCAAATAAGGGACAAAATGAGTTTCTTCATATCGGTGCGGTATCAATTTATTTCCCGCAAATTTACATTTTTTCCGGCAACCGGGAATACCCCGCGCGCATAAAAACTACTCGGCTGTTAATATAGGTATCGAATTTTTTCGAAAATTCCCGTCCGGAAATTTGGTTTGTTTTATAAATTACTTTATATTTACAACAGATTTATAAGCCAAGAGAGTCATTTCACACCGCAAACCTATGGAACTTCTGGAAAACACCACCGACAAACGCCGCCTTTTCGGCCGCTGGTTCGCCCGCCGCATCACCACCTACGTCGCGGTATGCGCGTTCCTCACCTTCGTCAACTGGTACACCTCGCCCCACTACTGGTGGGTGGTATGGGTCATGGCCGGCTGGGGGCTGAACCTGATCCTCTCGCTGGTCTGGTACCTGACCGGCTGCGACGAGGACAAAGATTACCGTTAAACCCATAAAAATCCCGGTTATGAAAACCTTACACCTGCTACTGGCCGCCAGCTTCATGCTGGCCTCCACGGCCGTCTCGGCCAAAACGCTCGAAGTCTCCGTATCGGACATTCGCAACGACAAGGGCAACATCCTCGTCATGGCCAAGGTCGCCGGGCAGGAACAGCCCGTCTACGGCATGGCAGCCGCAAGGGCCGGCAAAGTCGTCGTGACGCTCGAAGGCATCGAAGCCGATGCGGCCGAGCTTTCGCTTTTCCACGACGAAGACGGCGATTACAAAATGAAGATGGGGGAGCGCGGCCCTGCCGAAGGCTACGCCACCCGAAAATGCAAGCTGCCCGCCGAGCACAACACGGCTACGCTGAAGCTCTACTATCCTGCCACCGAAAACGAATAGGCGCATGTACCGCCCGCTGCTCACCGCACTGCTGCTCGCCGCGACGATCCCGGCCGCAGCTCAACATACCCTCCGGGGGCGCGTCCTGGAGGGCGAGAGCCCGGTCGGCTACGCCACGGCAGTCCTGCTGCGCGACGGACGCCAGGCAGCGGGTACGACGACCGACGACGCAGGGAGCTTCGTGCTCACGGCAGATACGGGCCATTACACGCTCGTACTGCGCCACGTCGCCTACCATCCCTTCGAACAGGAAGTATGCGTCGCCGCAGCGGATACCGACCTCGGTGATTTACCCTTTGCACCTCTCGGAATCAGCGAGGTGACGGTGACCGCCGAGACGGTGACGCGGCAGGCCGACAGGTTCGTGGTCAGCATCGGGAATACGCCCGCACTCGCGGGACAGGACGGCACCGAACTGCTGGCACGGGCGCCGGGCGTATGGCTGGGTGAGGACGGCATCTCGATCAACGGCGCCGGCGGTACGAAAGTCTACGTGGACGGCCGCGAGCTGAAAGGTTCGGCGGAGGAAACCGTCACCTACCTGCGCAGCCTGACCGCAGCCGACATCGCCCGCATCGAAGTGGTACCGCTGGCGGGCGCCGAGTTCGCCGCCGACAGCCGGGGCGGCGTGATCCTCATCACACTGCGGCGCAGACGCGAGGGCGGCATGGACGGCAACCTGCAATTCTCCACGGTGCAAAGCAACCGGATAGCAGGCTATACCCCCACGGGGCGCATCGGCATCCGCACGGGGCGCTGGACACTCACCGCCTCGGGGTCGGGAAGCTTCACTCCGGTTGCCGAAAGCCGCTTCACGGAGACCCGCAAACAGGCCAGGCAACGGCTGCCCTTCGCCGGCAGGAGCGATTCGAAGAGCCGTACAAACTACGGGCGCGGACGTTTCTCCGCGGTTTTCGACCCGACGCCGAAGCACACCGCAGGCTTCGACGTCGAATACACAGAGCGCAGTACCGACATGCCGACACTGTCGCGCACCACACTCGGACAAACTCAGAGCGACAGCCGCTACCGCCAGCACATGGGCGGGAATACCCTGACGGCGACCGCCAATTACATCTGGAAGATCGACACGCTGGGTTCGCAGTTCAAACTGATCGCCGACTATACGCGTTACACCTCCGACGGCGACAACAGCTATCGCACGACGACCTCCGCACCCGGAACCGTACGCGACTCGCTCTACGAATCCTCCACGGGCTCCGTGTACGACATCCTGACGGCCGACGCCGGGCTGACGCGCAAACTGCCGCACGGCCTGACACTGCGCGCGGGGCTGCGCTACACCCGCAACGGCATGGCGGACGAAAGCCGCTACGCGGCACAGACGCAGGGCACATGGCAGACACTGCCCGAATACGGCTACGACCAGCACTACACCGAGCAGATCGGCGCGGCCTATGCCTCGCTGGAGTACAGCGCCGGGCGGTGGGAGCTTTCGGCCGGGCTGCGCGGTGAATACACCTCCGTCGCATCGCAGGCCTTCGGCCGCTCCTATTTCGGGTTGTTCCCAAACGTTTCGGTCAGCCGCGCGCTCAACGCCCTGCGCACATGGCTGCTCGTGGCGCAGTGGAGCCGCAACATCGAACGCCCGGCATTCCCGGCGCTGAACCCCGCACGGATCCGCATATCGGATTACAGCTGGCAGTCGGGCAACCCCTCGCTGCGGCCGACCTACATACACCGTTTTTCGCTCACGGCCGTATGGAAATACCGTTACACGCTCACCGTGGGCGGCAACCTGCACCACGACCTGATTCGCGAAATCGCACACAGGGACGCAACCGACCCGGACGCCGTGTATATCCGTCCCGAAAACCATTACACGGAGAACCACTGGTTCGTGGCGGCGAGCGTCCCGGCGAAAATCACCCGCTGGTGGAACCTCTCGGTCAATGCCGTCGGGGTGATGCAGCGCATCCGGCTCAACAGCACCGACAGCCCGGCCACGCACTACCTGATGTTCGCCGACGCCACCTGCTCGTTCACGCTGCCGGCCGGGTTCTTCGCCGAAGCCGCCTACCGTGCCCAAAGCCGCCTCTACTCGGGCAACAGCGAGGTCGGGCCGCGCCACACGCTCCAGGCGACCGTCAAAAAACAGCTCTTCGGCAAACGCCTGACGCTTTTCTGCACCCTGTCGAACATCACCGGCTGCGACTGGGAGTTCGCCTCCCTGACCGACGGCATGCGGCGCACGATCGACACACGGCAAGCCTGGTCGGGGCGCTTGTGGAAAGTCGGCGCGGCCTGGAATTTCCGCACCGGCAACAAATTCCGCGCCCGCACCGTCGAAAGCGCGGCGGAAACCCAGCGCAAGCGCCTCGTGAAAAGCACGGAACAATAAAAAATAATTCGTAACTTTATCCCCAGTAACCCACCATCCGCCATGGAAGAAAAAAACCTCGACGCAGACCAGCGCATCGAACTCATCCAGCAGATGATCCGCGGCACCCGCCAACGGCTCTCATTCGGCAGCAGCAACCTGTTCCTCCTGTGGGGATACCTGCTGGCCGCGACCGCCATCGTGATCTTCGTCCTGCTGAAAACCACCGACTGCCGCACCTGGCTATGGTTGTGGCTGCCAGCCGCGGCAACAGGGGGCGCCGTGACTTGGTGGCATAACAGGTTCCGCGCCCCGCAGGTCAAAAGCTACACCGACCGGCTGCTGGAACAGATATGGAGCTGCATAGCCTCACTGGTCGTCCTGTCGGCGATCCTGATTTGCGGGTACGACCCGTGGGCGGTCGACCCGCTCTTCCCTGCGCTGCTGCTGATCGGCGCCGGACTCTTCATCTCGGGGCAGGTAATCCGCAACAAGTACATGTATTACGCATCATGCGCCGTAATACCGATCGGCTTCGGTATTACCCGGGACTCTTGGCTCAATGCCGACCCCGACTACAACCTGCTGCAATTCGCCGCAGCGGTTCTCATCGGGCTCACGGGTGCCGGCTACGCGCTCAGAAGGCAGGTAAGGTGCGATGCGGACAAAGTGGCGAAATCAAACGACGCGCATGACTGAAGATAAGAAACTGAACGCCGCCGAGAGTCTGGCACTCATCGGCCGCATGATCGAAAATACACGCAACCGCATGGCCGGCAGCGCCGGGCTCCACCTGCTGACATGGGGTTATGTTACGGTCGCCACGACACTCGCCGTCTGGGGGCTGGCAAGCTATTTCGACAACACACACTGGAACTACCTTTGGTTCATGCTGCCGGTAGCCGGCTACCTCATAACCCGCCTGCTCGGATCCGAAACGACCGGATCCTGCTCCCGCACTTACGTCGACCAGGTGATAGACATAATCTGGAAGGTCATCGGGTTCGCCGCCCTGCTGGTCGGCTCGCTGGCGGTGCTGCTCATCATCCGGATTCCGGTAACGTTCACCATCCTGCTGATGATCGGCATGGGAATCGCCATCACCAGCCTGATTCTGCGGTTCACGCCCGGCATCGCCGGAGGCACGGCGGGGATCGTGCTGGGATCGGTTTCGCTCGCGGTTACCGACCACTGGCACCTCGTATTATTCACGGCGGGATTCGTCCTGATGCTGATCATCCCGGGGCACCTGCTCCATTACCGTTATAAACATTCCGGGCAGTACCGTGCCGGCAAGGGTGGCGGCAAAACACCCGGCGCCCACTGAAACGACATGAAACGGACGCAAAAACACATCGCTATGGAAGACAAGCAACTGAATGCCGCCGAGAGCATCGCGCTCATCAGCCGCATGATCGACAACACCCGCAACCGTATGCTGCGCAACTCGGGACGGCCGTTCCTGGTCTGGGGTTACGTGACCGTCTTCACGACGCTCCTGGTCATGGGTGCGGTGTATTATTTCCAGGATCCGAAATGGAACATCCTGTGGATGCTGCTCCCCGTACTGGGCGCATTGCTGATGTGGCTGACACGCGACAAGCATACCGAAGGCAAAGTCAGCACGTTCGTCGACCGCGTCATCAACAACGTATGGCTGGTAATGGGCCTCACGGCGTGGTTCGTCAGCATGCTCTCGCTTTTCAGCCAGATACGGCTGCCGATCCTGTTCATCATCCTGCTGACGATGGGCATGGGAACCACGATCACGGGGCTGATCATCCGGTTCCGCCCGGCCACCGCCGGCGGTACGGCGGCTATCGTCCTCGCTCCCGTTTCGCTCATCGTGAGCGGTTACTGGATGCCGGCCCTCTTCGCCGCCGGATTCGTCGTGATGATGATTATCCCGGGGCATATCCTCAACTACAAGTCGAACCATACGATATAAATAACACAATGGACAGGCAGAAAATATCCGAAACGGAAGCGCTGGACATCATCGCCCGCGTCTTCGACCGCAATATGCGCCGCATGAATTACGTACGGGGCGAATTGTTCATCTGCTGGGGAGCGCTGCTCAGCCTCACGGCACTGGCCGAATACGGGCTTTACCGCTGGACAGGCGACGTGCGCGTGCTGTGGAGCTGGCTGGTTCCGCTGGTCTGCGGCTATATTTGGACGGTTCGCAATTCGCGGCGGAAGGCCCTCGTCCGCACGGGGTTCGACGACCTGCTGATCCTGATATGGGGCATGCCGGCGATGATCTCGGCCGCCGCGATCGTCTATGCCGTAACCATCCCCGGAAACACGATAAACCCCGTAGGCGTCATGCAACTGCTGCTCGGCACGGCACTGGCCATCACCGCCGAATTCTACCGGGGCAAAGGTTCCCAGCAATCGGGGTCGTTCGCGGCGCTGCTCATGCTCTCGGTCTTCGAGCTCACCATGGCGTTCAACTATACGTTCCGCATGCCGTTCGACGCCCAGGGCGGAACGTGGATGCTCGAACTCTCCGCCCATGGCATATTGCTCGTACTGCTACCCGGTTTTATCCTCCGCCACATAACCCGCAAGCAATGTTCAAAGAACTGAATCCCCTGTTGCATTCGGAACTGAGACTGGCCGTGATGTCGATCCTCATCGGGGTCGAGAGCGCCGACTTCGTCTTTATCCGGCAGCAGACAGGGGCCACGGCGGGCAACCTTTCGGTACAACTGGACAAGCTGGCGAAGGCGGATTATATCGAAATCGAAAAGACCTTCCGCGGGAAGATGCCCTGCACGGTCTGTCGCATCACGGACACCGGGCGCGATGCCTTCGCCGAATACGTCGCGGCGTTGCAGACCTACATAAAAAGATAACCCCCAAACGCCCACGGAGTACCGCCGGGGTCGTAGCCGTCCATCTATGCCCGCTGTGGCGGGGACTTTTTGCCGTGACAGCGGCAAAAGCGCTCCGGAAGGGCATCCGTATCCGAATTTACATCGTGCAGAAGAACGTCACCAGGAACGGGACGCTGAAATCGAGCACGCAGCCGTGGAAGATCGACACCACGGCATAGGGTTTCCCTGCGGACTGCGTGATGATCGGCAGGGTGGTATCGAAAGTCGTGGCTCCGCCGATCGAGACGGCGGCCAGCGGCCCGAACCACCGGGCGACAAGGGGTGCGGCCAACAGTGTGAACAGCTCGCGCATGACATTGCAGAGCAATGCCACCGTTCCCAGCTCCGCGCCCCGGAAATCGGCGATGAAGATACTCGAAAGCGAGTAGTAGCCGAACCCAGCGCCGACGGCCATCGTGTCCCCGGCCGTAAGCGGCGGCAAGAGCAGTGTCGACAAGGCAGCGCCGGCCAGCGTACCGACGGCCGTCATCACGGGCAGCAGCGCCAGCCGCGGATCGAGCCGCCGCACACGCCCCGCAAGGGCCGTATCGCTGCCGAGGGTGATCCCCACGCAAAACATCAGGGCATAGAGCACATAGGTGCTGAGGCGCGACCCCGCCACGTCGAACGGCAAGGCGGAGAACAACCCCGCCAGACACCCTGCGACGAAAAAGGCGACGATCACGAGGCTCCCCCGCAAGGCGTCCCATACGGAAAGGGGTCGGGTGTCCCCGCCAGCTGCGGCCTGGCCGCCTGCCGCCCCTCGCGGGAAATCCGCAGCCGCGGCAGGCAGTCCCGGCGATTCCGCACCGCCTCCGTCGGGCACAGCGTCCCGGCGCCGGACGCAGCGCCACAACAGCCACGACATACAGATGCTGCCCGCGACCGAGCATGCGAAGATGACAAAGGCCGTGCGTCCGAGGGTCGCCATACCGCCCACGACGGTAGGGTCGGAACCGACCTCCAGTCCCAGCAGGAACAGCAGGAGCCATATAATCACGGTGATCATACGGGAGACGAATACGAGGCGCCAGCTCGACAGCAGGCGCCCCGTAATGATTCCTCCGATGATGACGGCAAAAATGACAAGCATCGTTTATTCCTGCTTCGCCGTGAGTTTTTCGATCTGTTTATCGGCCTCGGCCGCAAGTTTGTCGGCCTGTTTGCGGGCTTCCTCGACCAGTTTGTCCCCGGCCTTCTCGGCAGCCAGCTTGGCCAGCGCACCTTTCTCCTTCGCACCGTCGATAAGCTTCGTCCGTTGCGCCTGGGCGGCCTCGACGAGTTTCTCACCCGCCTTCCTGGCCTCGGCCCGGAGGTTGTCGGCCTGTTTGCGGATCTCCTCGCCGAGCGACTCGCTGCCCGTGAGCTTCTGGATCTGCTGGTCGACGACGTTCTTCACGGCCTGCTCGGCAGCCTCCTTCACACCGAGCGTGATCTTGGGCGAGGTGAACGTGCCGCCGATACCGACGTTGACCGATTGCAGGATACCGCCCGTCGAACCGGCCGGGAGGGCTACTCTGGCCGTATAGTCGATAGTCTGGTCGAGCCCCGTCGAACCCGACATGTTGATCCTGATGTCGCCCATCTTCAGGTCGAAAGGCTCCGTAGCGATACGTCCGTCGCGGATGGCGAAGCGGATAGCCACGTCCTTGGCCTCGATCTTACGCAGGTTGTCGTTGTTGAGCGCCTTGGCCAGTGCATCGAACGCCTCAATGTTCTGGATGCGGATATTGGCCGACTTGATCTCGCCCGTGGCGTTGACCGACTGCAGGTCGGGCGACATCTGCGCATCGAGCGTCGCGGACATATCGAGCGAGAGCGAATAGTCGCCGCCCGTCTTGGCAAAGACCGGGACGAGTTTCTGCACCATCTCCAACTCGTCGAAGGTCTTGGAGAACGATGCCCCCGAAAGCCCCAACGAGAGTTTCAGCGCCGGCCGCTGCGGATCGAAGGCCGTCGAATAGCTGCCCGATGCGGTAGCCGTACCTCCGAAGAGCTGCATACGCAGGCGGCTGAGCGACAAAGTTCCGTCCGCCATGCGCATTTCGCCGGTGATGCCGCCGATGGTCATCTTCTGGAACAACACCTTCTGCAACTCGGTATTGAGCGAAAGGTCGAGGTTGCGCGGGACTTCGAGCGCCTGCGCGGGAGCAGGGGACTCGGCGGGCGCCTGGGCAGCAGCTTCCCCGCCGGCGGTTTCTTCGTCGGCCGGCATGGCGTTCATGATCTCGTTCAGGTCGAGCAGGTCGGATTTCACGTAAAGGCGCCCGGAGAGCTTGTCGCCCCGCAGCAGGTAGCCGATATACCCCGTAAGCTGGCCGTTGGCCGCAAGGTCGCTCTTACCCACGGTCACGCCGAACTCGCCCAGCGTCATCGACGCCGGGGTGATCGTAGCCGCGGCACGGCGGATATGCACCGCGGGCAGGCCGGGCATGGAGAGGCCGAGTTTCTCGACGACGAACGTCCCCGAGGCGCCGATCTGCCCGTAACGGGCCTTCTCGACATCGGACATGCGCCCCGAAACCTTCACGTCGGCGCTAATCAGTCCGCTCAGGGCTACATCCTCACCGAGCGGGTAAACCTCTTTCACCGCCCCCAGGTCTACCCGTCCGTCGGCCGCAGCGCGGAATACCGGATCGCTGGCGAGGTTCGTCGCATAGAGCGATGCCGAAAGCGTGTTTCCCGCCATGCGGAGCGTGAATTTCGAAAGGTCTACCTCGGTCTTGTCCATGACGCCGCCGGGGTTGGCTATCCGTGCGGCGATATTGATTCCGTCGACCGCCTTGGGCAAAGACGAATACTGGAAACTGCCGTTGCGCACCTCGGTCTTGAGTTCGAAGGCCGGGAGCGCCGCCCCGCGCATCTCGCCACGGGCCCACAGCGCCATCGAAAGTTCGCCGGAGGCGGACAGGTTGCGGAAATCGCGGGTATAGAATGCCGGGACAAGCGAAAGCACGTCCTTGAACTGCACCTTGTCGCATCCGGCCGTAATATCCATAGCCACGGCATCGTCCTTCATTTCGGCCCAGCCGTCGAGCGTAAGCTCGATCGCATTGAGGCGCAGACGGTTCCGGGAGAAGGTAAAACGGTTGTTCTTCAGGTCGGCCGCGATCACGGCGTCGAGCTCCGCCTCGGCGTCGCTCAGCAGCGGAATTCCGCCCGAAACCAGCCGCACGGCACCGGCCGTAAGCCGCAGGTCGAGGTCGGTCTGGTCGGCCGACATGTCGCCCCGCAGGCGAAGGGAGAGGGGTGCCGTCGAAAAACGCATGCCCGTCGAATCGTCTTCATAGCGGATCGTCGCGTCGCTGATCCTGAAATCGCGAATCGAGAGGCTGAACGACGAAGAACCTTCCTCCGAAGACACTTCCCCGGCGGCGGGTTCCTCCCCCGAAGCCTTCACGATGTCCCAGTTGACCTTGCCGTCGGCGAGTTTATGCGCGTGCAGCGCAGGCTCGGCGAGGATGACCTTCGTCACTTCGAACCCGTCGTCGCCGAACAGCGACATCGGGTTCACGACGACCGATATGCGGTTCGCGGCAACGATCGTATCGCCTTCGAACGGCCCCGCACCCACGACGGTCAGCCCTTTCAGGTCGAGCGACGCGCGCGGGAAATGGCGCAGCAGGCTGATGTCGAGTTTTTCGAAATCGACCCGTGCGTCGAGCATCTCATTGGCTTCGCGCTTCACGATCTGGGCGATCTTCCCCCTCAGCAACATCGGGGCGACAAAAGCCGCCACCAGAACAACGGCCACGACAATGGCCACAATCTTCACGATTTTTTTCATTTCCTATCTGTTTTAAAGACGAAAACCGTAGTCCCCGCCTCTTCGAATCCGATTTTACGGTAAAGGCCCCGGGCAGCTTCGCGCGCAGGGTTCGAGGTGAGCATCACCTTCGCAGCACCGATGCGGGCGGCATGCTCCGTGGCAGCCTTCACCAGCGCCTCACCGGCACCGCAGCCGCGGGCTGCGGCATCGACCACCACATCCTCGACCCATGCCTTCCGGCCCGAGGGTACGTCGTACCACACCAGCGTCAGCACCCCGGCGATCCGGCCATCCAGCCGGGCGGCGAACAGCGCCGCGCCATCGCTGCACACAACACGTTCCATAGCCTCGCGGGAGAGTGCCCCCAGCCGGGGCGAAAGCTGAGGCATGAGCCTTGCGAACGCCTCGGCGAGTTCATCGGATACCTCTGTCACACACTCTATTTCGACCGCCATACTTCCCGGATATTTTTCACAAAGTTAATCTTTTTTTCGAAACCCCGGCTTTTTGCCCGTATCCCGGCTGCCATATGCCGAAAAAAGAGTATTTTTGTCCCGTTCGGGACAGGCAGGCAAACCGACACCCCGACGCGGCCCCGTGCCACCCTGCGGCGGATCGTACGCCGGGCGACCGGTGCAGTTGCGGACGGCCCCCCTCCGGCGCGGAGAAAACGCCCGGGAAGGGGGGGGGCAGGAGCCCGGGCGCCGGCAAGCCCGGGGAATACCCGGGCCGAATCCCGGCCGAAACCGTAAAAATTATGGAAAACATGAATAAATATGCATTCCCGCTCGCGGCGCTTCTTTTCGCCGCCTGCAATTCCGGCGAAGAGACCACGACCACGCAGATCCAGGAGCCCGTCGCCACGATCCTCGAATACACCCCGGCACCGGGCCAGTTCATCAACGGCACGATGGCCGGGTTCGACCATGTGGCATCGGAGGCAGACGCCCTGCGCTATGCCGCCGACCGCCTCGCCTCGAACAACTGGGTTTCGCTCGGCGGCTGGGGAGGCCGCATCGTGGCGGCCTTCGCGGAACCCGTGCCCAACACGGGCGGATACGACCTCTACGTCAAAGGCAACCAGTTCGACACGTCGTCCGAACCGGGCATCGTGTGGGTGTCGCAGGACGCCAACGGGGACGGAGCGCCCAACGATACGTGGTACGAACTGCGGGGCAGCGAATACGACAACGCCGAAACGATCCGCGGCTACAAGATCACCTATACCCGCCCCGCGGAGGCGGACGCCCCGGTAGCCTGGAGTGACAACGCGGGCGGCAGCGGCACGATCGACCGTGTGAAAGAACATACGCAGGCCTACTACCCCGAATGGCTCGGGGAGCGATTCACATTCGAAGGGACACGGCTGCCGGACAATATCGGAAAAGCCGGGGAAAAATGGACGATGGAGCCTTTTGCATGGGGTTACGCCGACAACTATTCGACCTCCGACCGCACCGGCATGACCAACCGCTTGCGGATCAGCGACGCCGTAACGGCCGATGGCGCCCCGGCCAACCTCGCACAGGTCGACTTCATCATGGTGCAGACAGGGGTGAATGCCAAAGCGCCCCTGATCGGCGAGGTATCGACCGAGGTGAGCGGCATCGGCTGCTACCGCACCGTAACGAAAAAACAATAACCACACACGGCAATCCGCCCTATTCGGGGCGGCAAAATTCCAAATTCCGGGAACGATGACCCTCCGCGACCAACTGCTCGAACTCCAGGAGCCGAAATACATGAAATTCACCGCGGCACTGATGCCGGGCGTGGAAAACGTACTGGGCATACGCCTGCCGGTACTGCGCAAAATAGCCCGCCAGATCGCCGCAGGCGACTGGCGCACATACCTGGCCGAAGCCGAGGATTTCTATTTCGAGGAGCGGATGTTGCAGGGGCTGGTGATCGGCTGCGCCCGCTGCACGCCGGCCGAGAAGCTGGAGCATGTGGCGCGCTTCGTGCCCAAAATCGACAACTGGGCGGTCTGCGACTGTTTCTGCTGGCGCCTGAAGGCGGCCGAACGGCAGCCGATGTGGGAATTCATACAGCCCTATTTCCGATCCGAAGCCGAATACGACGTGCGTTTCGCCGTGGTGACGGGGCTGGGGAATTTCGTCGACGGGGAGCACCTCGAGGCACTGCTGCAACTGCTCGACGGCGTCCGCCACGAAGCCTACTACGCCCGTATGGCCGTGGCATGGGCGGTGTCGGTCTGCTATGTAAAATTCCCGCAGCGGACACACGAGTGGCTCGGCAGCTGCTCGCTCGACGACTGGACATTCAACAAATCGCTGCAAAAAATCGTCGAATCGTTGCGCGTGAGCGACACGGACAAACAGGCGATCCGCGCCATGAAACGGCGCAAACAGGCAACTTCACGGGCCGCCGTGAACCCGCGCCCCGGCACCGAAACGGCCGGGCAGGCGGAAAAACGGCCTGGACAGGCCGCAAAACAACCGACAGACGGTAAAACGGCAGCCCGGCGACGGCGCCCGGCAGAAAAACAGGGCGCACGGCAGAAAAACAGGGCGCACGGCACAGATTTGCAAAATAATGTTACCTTTGTGTAAGAAATTCCAAAACGAGCCCCTATGCGCAAACTGGTAATTATCCCGACATACAACGAGAAAGAGAATATTTCGGCGATGATCGACAAGGTCTTCTCGCTGCCCGAGGCTTTCGAAATGCTCGTCATCGACGACGGTTCGCCCGACGGCACCGCAGCAATCGTCAAAGAGCGCCAGCAGGAATTCCCCGCGACGCTGCACCTGCTGGAACGCAGCGGCAAGCAGGGGCTGGGCACGGCCTATCTGACGGGGTTCCGCTGGGGACTGGACAACGGGTTCGACTACATCTGCGAAATGGACTGCGACTTCTCGCACAATCCCGACGATCTGCTACGGCTGTACCAGGCTGCGGCCGAAGGGAACGACGTAGTGGTAGGTTCGCGTTACGTGCAGGGTGTGAACGTCGTGAACTGGCCGATGTCGCGCCTGCTGATGTCCTACTTTGCCTCGATGTACGTACGCATCGTGACCCGCATGCCCCTGCGCGACGCAACGGCGGGGTTCGTCTGCTACTCGCGCCACGCGCTGGAGACGATCGACCTCGACGCCGTGAAGATGAAGGGATACGGGTTCCAGATCGAGATGAAATACTCGGCATGGCGGCTGGGACTCAAACTCAAGGAGGTGTCGATCATCTTCGTCGAACGCCGCGAAGGCACCTCGAAAATGAGCGGCGGCATCTTCCGCGAAGCGTTCTTCGGCGTGCTGGGACTCCCGTTCCGTTCGATCAGAAGCGCGAAAAGGCAGTGACAGCCATCCGGCAGGAATACGGACGCCAGCCTCCCGGGAGGCTGGCATTTATGCATACATACTTTACAGCGGAATCCGAGCACCCCGGAAATCAAAACGTAAAGAAATAGTTCATGAAGAAATTCCAGAAGGTGACTACCCCGATGGCAAATAATTTAGCCAGGTAGAAATTCAGCTTCCAGCGTTCGTGCAGCAGATAGATCGTGAGGTTGTTGATCACGAGCCCGACGGCTGCGATACCGAGGAAACGGAGGTATTGCCCGGCAATGTCGGGGTTTTCATTATGGAACGTCCAGATGCGGTTCAGGACATAGTTCGAGGTCGACGCACAGAGGAACCCCAGCGAATTGGCCAGGTACTTGTTCAGGCGCAGCCACTCCTTGCAAAGGTAAGTGATCCCGAAATCAACGAAGACCCCCGAACCGCCGACGACACAGAATTTGATGAACTGCTGGATCATGGTGCGACGACCTCCGTGCGGAGAGGTTTCCCGTTAAACCAATTCGTATACCCATCGCGGCGCAGGGCGAAACCGGCATCGAAACCGGCGCCGGAGAGTTGCTCCGGGACGACGAACCGCACCTCGCGCGTGATGGTATCCCCGGCCGGGATATTGAAATGCTCCCCCGTATCGAATTCCTCGACGCGGAAGCGGCCGTGCTTCCAGAGCATCACGAGCGACCGATCCCCGCAGACCCCGATCGCATAGGGATAGGGGTTCGAGATGCGCAGCGTCAAACGCAGCGTATCGCCCGCAACGACCTGTTCGGGCAGCCCCGTAAAGGCAATATCCACCAGGCGCGTCGGATGAAAATGCGGGTCGACGAACCACGAAAAACGTTTGCCGTTGGGCAACACGACGCTCCGGACGCGGCCCGTGGTATCCGCCCCGTCGTAAGGCGTTTCGACCAGCACCTCGTGTCCCGCGAAGCGCGTATCGTCATCGCGGAACTGCCACTGGTGCGTACGGTAGCGGATATTGGGCTGGCAGTAGGCCTCGCCCCCGGTATAGAAGGCGTATTTGGCCGCGACGGCATAGCCATGGCGGAAAACGACGGGGCGGCCGTCGGCGATCCCGGCGATCCGGCCGTAGCTCGCAGGATTGTCGAAGACCTCGAAACGCAGGCCCAGCGGATTGAAGATCATTTCGAGACGTACCAGACCGACCAGCAAAACGGTCGCCAGCCCGGCGCACATCAGGTAACGCCGCGTGCAGGAATGCCGGCGGGCATAGGTGAAAAGCGTATAGATCAGGCCGAAAACGGCGACGATCACCCATTGGGGTTGCACGTAACCGCGGAATGTCGAGAGCAGGAAAAAAACGATGAACGCCACGGGGATAAACTTCAGCGCACGTTCGACGGCGTTCTGCGGCTTCACGGCGATCCAGGCCTTCACGTACAACGGCACGAAGAAGGGATTGAAGACCACCAGCAGGTTGAGCAGGTATTCGGCGACATAATTGGGCCGGAACACCGAATTACGCCCCGCCAGATGATAGGCCAGCGAGGCCCAGTCGTGCTCGTACTGCCACACGAAATGCGGCACGAGCAGCAACAGCGCTACCGCGCCGCTGAGATATAGGGTCGGACGCAGGAACACACGGGGGGGGGTCGCCGCAAGCGCGAAGAGTACGACCAGCGCCCCGTGGTATTTGCTGTAAGCCATCAGCGCCATGGCAACCCCCATCCAGAGCCATGCACAACGCCGGTTCTCGGAGAACCACTTGAATGTCTGCAGGAACAGCGCGGTGGTCATCATCAGCGGGCCGTCGGGCACGGCGATGAAGCCGTAGAGCTGCAACATCAGCGTCGCGGCCGAGAGGACGACAAAAAGCGCCGCGTCGCGCCGGTTGGCATCCGCGGGGCGGATTATCCGCCATAGTATATAAAGGTAGAGCGGTTGCAGCACCGTAAAGAAAAACCGCACGCCCAGTTCGCCCCCGAAAAGGTGCTCGCCGAGCCAGACCAGCAAGGCGGTCATCGGCGGATGGTCGAAATATCCCCATGCGAGGTTTTCAGCGAACATATGGTAATACGCTTCGTCGTTGGCCAGTTCGGAAAACCCGGCCTGCAGGAGGTTGCACACCCACCACACGCCGAGCCACAAAGCTACCAGGCCGTCGGCGCCGAGCGAAGCATAAGTCTTTTTGAGCGATGCCTTCATACAAGCGACAAAGGTAGCAAAATTTATCGTTTTTGCGCCATTCCCGTCCGAAAGAGAGGGGAGGGGCGAAACAGCTTTCGCGCAAATCAGTCCGCGGGGACACACTTTGCCGGTGTAAAAAACGTTTCCGTAATATCGGATCGTTGTTACGGGCCGGCCCCATCGGCGGAAAATCCCGGACAATACCGTGTCCCACAGCCAGATGCCTGCAATGGAAGCGGAAGAGGGAAACACCTGTGGCATGTTACCATATTTGGAAGTCCATAAAAAAATGTTTCAGACAATGACACAACGGATTACAGATGCCTGATTCACAAATCCGGCATTATGTCCCAGAAAAGAAGCCTCCGGAATATCCCCGGCTCCCGAAGCGCAGCAATCGCCAAAGACACCCTAAAAAATACGAATATCAGACAATAAATACATAAAAAGAAACAATATTTATCCTATAAATAGCCTTAACTTCGTAGCATAAAATATCATTTTTTTACGGCAGCCCGCAACCTGCCGTTTTTGCTACGGAAGGCTGCATACGAAGAGGCCATGAAACTACGAAATTCCATACGTCCGATAAGGCTACTCCTGCTGCTCTCCGGCTTGCTGGCATTAGCGTCGTGCCGGCAGGACGAGACGCAATCCCTCTCGGAATATCTGGACTACGTAATCGAGAACAAACATATTTTCGAAGCCGAAAAGGAAGAGCGGATCAGCAGGCTAAGGAACCTGCTGGGCGTAAGCAACCTGACCCCGGAACAGGAGTACGAGATCAATACGAAGCTGTACGAAGAATTCAGGAAATACAAGCTGGATTCGGCCATCCGCTACGTCGAACGGAACCTCGAAATCGCCAGGCAGCTGGACAACAAAAGGCTGACCTACCTGTCGAACATGTACCTCGCCCAGCTCTACTCTTTTTCGGGCATGTGCGTCGAGGCGAACCAGATACTCCGCTCCATCCGATCGTCCGAACTCCCGCGCGACCTGCTTCCCGTCTACTACGAGGCCAACAACCGCTATTTCCAGCACTACGCCACGCTGAGCAGCCAGCGCAGCCACCTGCACGAAATGAATATCTACCGGGACTCGCTGATGATGGTTTCCGACCCGGGATCGTTCCGGTACAGGATACACCTGAGCTACAAACTTATGGGAAACGGTAAGATGGACGAAGCCAGGGCGATCCTCGACGAGTTGCTGGAAGAGGTCGGCAAGGACACGCCGCTCTACGCGGAGACGGCCTATGCCTACGGTTATTTCTACCGGCTGAACAAAGACCCGGAGGCTGGAAAGAAATATTTCATGCTCTCCGCGATCGCCGATGCGAAGAGTGCGGTGAAGGAGAACGCCTCGTTCCACACGCTGGCTCTGATGTATTACGACCAGGGCGACCTTTCACGGGCTTTCAAGTACACGCAGGCGGCCATCGAAGATGCGGTATTCAGCAACGTGCAGTTCCGCACGACCCAGATGTCAAAGTTCTATTCGATCATCAACTCGATCTACCAGGCCAAGGAGGCCAAGTCCAAATCCAAGTTGCAGCACTACCTGATCCTGATCAGCGTCCTGTCGCTGTTCCTCGTGCTGCTGTTCATCTACGTTTACCAGCAGATACACAAGCTGTACCGCATCAAGGAGGAGCTGTCGCGGACGAACGGGCGCCTGATGCAGCTCAACGACGAACTGCATGAGAAAAACACGCAGCTCACCGATTCGAACATCATCAAGGAACAGTACATAGCTAGGTTCTTCGACCTCTGTTCGATGTATATCGACAAACTGGAGGACTACCGGAAATCGCTGAACAAACTGGCGCAGAACCGACAGATCGACGAGTTATACAAACAGTTGAAATCCACGTCGATGATGGAGAACGAACTGGATGAACTGTATAAGAATTTCGACGCCATATTCCTGAACCTCTATCCGACGTTCGTCGCCGATTTCAACGCCCTGCTGGTCGAGGACGAACGGATCGTGCTCAAATCGGAAGACCTGCTGAACAAGGAACTCCGGATTTACGCCCTGCTGCGGCTGGGCATCACCGACAGCGTCAAGATCGCCTCGTTCCTGCGATGCTCGCTGAGCACCGTATATAACTACCGCACCAAAGCCCGGAACAAGGCCGCAATATCGCGCGAGGACTTCGAAAAAATGGTCATGCGAATCGGTGTGCCGCCCGAAAACAGGCCGTGACCGATTCCACGGCAACTACATTTTTTTTGTATATTTTTTTGATAAAATATTTATTTACAAACATATAATACTTTACAGGTTCTACAATTTCCGCCCCAACCTATAAATATGGTATATAATAGGATTAATTTTGTAAACACAGCGTCCAGCCACCCTCTCCCGCAGCGGGCAGCCGGATTGCATCGGATTGTAAACACCTACTTAAACCTATTTTATACGAAATGAATCCAATTAAAGTCGGTCTGATCGGTTTTGGCAGAATGGGAGGTTTTTACCTCGAAGAGATGCAAAAAAGCGGTAACTGGGATATCGTTTACATCTGTGACGTATCTCCCGCATCACGGGAACTGGCCCAGCGGCTCTCCCCCCGGTCGAAAGTAATATCCGACGAACAAATCATATTCAACGACCCCGAGATTCAGGCGGTCGGGCTGTTCGCCCTGGCGGATTCCCGCCCGGAGCAGATTCAGAAAGCCATTGCGAGCGGGAAGCACGTCATAGCCGAGAAACCGATCGCCGACACGGTGGAAAAGGAGTGGCAGACGGTCGCGCTGGCCGAGAAGGCCAAAATCTTCTCGACGGTAAACCTTTACCTGCGCAATTCGTGGTACCACAATACCATCAAGGATTTTATCGCACAGGGCGAAATCGGCGAACTGGCGATCATCCGCGTATGCCACATGACGCCGGGGCTGGCCCCGGGCGAAGGACACGAATTCGAGGGCCCGTCGTTCCATGACTGCGGCATGCACTACGTGGACATCGCACGCTGGTATGCCGAATCGGAATTCAAGACCTGGAACGCACAGGCCATCCGCATGTGGGATTACAAGGATCCGTGGTGGCTCCAGTGCCACGGCACGTTCGAGAACGGCATCGTATTCGACATTACCCAGGGACATGTATACGGACAACTGGCCGAAAAACAGACACATAATTCATACATCGACATCATCGGCACGAAAGGCATCGCGCGCATGACGCACGATTTCAAGACGGCGATCGTCGAACTGCACGGAGTGACACAGACGCACCGGCTCATACAGCCCTACGGAGGCAAAAACATCGACGTGCTGTGCAAACTGTTCGCCGAGTCGATCGAAAGCGGGAAACGCAATCCGTCGCTCCCCTCGTTCCGCGACGCCGCCACGGCATCGGAATACGCATGGCGGTTCCTCCAGGATTCGCGGCAGCACGACCTGCCGGCAATCGGAAATCTGGAAACGCTGCAGGAGATTCGCGAACGCCGCCGCACGATGTCGAATGGCTACGGGTTGCTGAGGAAGCGCGCATAAGCCGCAATCTGATACTAAAACAAACTTTATAAACCTTAAAAACAATCGGTATGAACCACTTACTGTTTATCGGCAACCTGGGTGCAGGCGAAATCATCGTCATAGCCCTGATCGTACTGCTGCTCTTCGGCGGCAAAAAAATCCCGGAACTGATGAAGGGTCTCGGCAAGGGTGTGCGCAGCTTCAAGGAAGGCATGAACAACATCGAGAACGACATCGAAAACTCGGGTACGGAAAAATCCAACAACGAAAATAAATAGTCCCTCAAAAACAACTAACTTAAATCAAGAAACAATGTCAAGCGAAATGTCAAGGAGAAAGTTCCTGAAAAAAGGAGCTGCTGCCGCGATCGGCTTAGCGGTCGTTCCGGGTACGGTTTTAGGTAAGAAGTTCGGGCACACGGCTCCGAGCGACAAACTCAACATCTTGGGTGTCGGTATCGGCGGCCGCGGCTCGTCGGTGCTCCGCGGCCTCGAAAGCCAGAACATCATCGGCCTGTGCGACGTCGACTGGAAATATGCCGACCACGTGTTCAAGCGCTACCCGGCTGCCAAGAAGTACAACGACTACCGCAAGATGTTCGACGAAATGCTCAAGTCGGCAGACGCCGTGATGGTGGCTACGGCCGACCACACGCACGCGATCATCGCAGCCGATGCGATGACGGCCGGCAAGCACGTCTACGTCGAGAAGCCCCTGACGCATACCGTATACGAATCGCGTCTGCTCACCAAGCTCGCCGACAAATATAAAGTAGCCACCCAGATGGGTAACCAGGGTGCGTCGGACGAGGGTGTCCGCAAGGTCTGCGAATGGATCTGGAACGGAGAGATCGGCGAAGTCCGCAAGGTGGAGACCTTCACCGACCGTCCTATCTGGCCGCAGGGGCTCTCACGTCCCGAGGACGACCAGCGCATCCCCAAGACGCTGAACTGGGACGCCTTCATCGGCCCGGCTCCCTACCGTCCCTACAACGCGATCTACACCCCGTGGAACTTCCGCGGCTGGTGGGATTTCGGTACCGGCGCACTGGGCGATATGGCCTGCCACATCCTCCACCCGGTATTCAAGGGCCTGAAGCTCGGCTATCCGACCAAGGTTCAGGGTAGCTCGACGCTGCTGCTCAACGAATCCGCACCGATGGCGCAGACGGTGAAGTTCGTCTTCCCGGCACGCGACAACATGCCGAAGGTAGCCATGCCCGAGGTAGAGGTATACTGGTACGACGGCGGCCTGAAACCGGCGCGCCCCGAAGGGCTGCCCGCAGGCAAAGACCTGAACATGGCCGGCGGCGGCGTTATTTTCTACGGTACGAAGGATACGCTGATCTGCGGCTGCTACGGCGTGAACCCCTACCTGGTTTCGGGTCGCGTGCCCAACGCACCGAAGGTACTGCGCGAGATCAAGGAGTCGCACCAGATGGACTGGGTACGTGCCTGCAAGGAGGATGCCGACGACCGCGTGCCGAGCGCATCGGACTTCAGCGAAGCCGGCCCGTTCAATGAAATGGTGGTTATGGGCGTGCTGGCAGTCCGCCTGCAGAACCTGAACCGCGAGTTGCTCTGGGACGGCCCGAACATGCGTTTCACGAACATCCCCGATGACGCCACGATCAGTGCCGTCATCAAGGACGGGTTCCACATCAAGGACGGCCATCCGACCTTCGACAAGACCTGGACGGATCCGGTCAACGCACAGCAATTCGCACAGGAGCTCATCAAGCACACCTACCGCGACGGTTGGAAACTGCCCGACATGCCGCGTTAATCTACGGACAAGATTATCAACTCAAATTAAAACAACGGAAAGAATATGAAAAAAGTCATTTTATTCTCGACATGCATCGCAGCAGCCGCAACGATGGCGGCATGCGGCGGCCCGGGGGCCAAAGGCAAAGCGGCAGCCGACACGGCAGCGGCAGAAACCAAAGCCGTACCCGAATACACGGTCATCAACAATGCGACGGTAGACCTCGCAGGTTTCCCGCAGGACAAGGACGGCTACTACGTGATCTTCGACGGCAAGACGTTCAACGGCTGGCGCGGCTACGGCAAAGACCACGTGCCCTCGAAATGGACGATCGACAACGGTGCGATCAAATTCAACGGTTCGGGCGGCGGTGAAGCCCAGGACGGCGACGGCGGCGACCTGATCTTCACGCACAAGTTCAAGAACTTCGAGCTCGAAGTGGAGTGGAAAGTTGCCAAAGGCAGCAACTCGGGTATCTTCTACCTCGGCCAGGAGGTAGCCACGACCAAGGACGGCAAACAGCGGATGGAGCCCATCTACATCTCCTGCCCCGAGTACCAGGTACTCGACAACGAGAACCATCCCGATGCCAAACTGGGCGTCGACGGCAACCGCAAGTCGGCTTCGCTTTACGACATGATCCCGGCCGTTCCCCAGAACGCCAAGCCCTATGGCGAGTGGAACAAGGCGAAGATCATGGTTTACAAAGGCACCGTGGTACACGGCCAGAACGACCAGAACGTGCTCGAGTACCACCTCTGGACTCCCCAGTGGACGGAGATGCTCGAAAAGAGCAAGTTCAGCCCCGAGAAGTGGCCCCTGGCATTCGAACTGCTGAACAACTGCGGCGGAGCACAGCGCGAAGGTTACATCGGCTTCCAGGATCACGGCGACGATGTATGGTTCCGCAACATCCGCATCAAGGTGCTCGACTAATTCCGTTAACAACGGTAACGTATGAAACGTAAACTGTTTACAGCGGTTTGCATCCTGCTCGCTTCGGCAATTGCTCCCTGCGGGGCATTTGCCAAAGCGAAGAAGGACGCAAAGAAGGATATCGGTATCCAGCTCTACTCGGTCAGGGATCTGATCGGGAGTTTCGGAAGAAACCAGCACGACTACAAACCCGTCCTGAAGGCACTCGCCGACATGGGTTACACCAGCATCGAGGCCGCCAGTTACAACGACGGTAAATTCTACGGCAACACCCCCGAGGAGTTCAGGCGCGACGTGGAGGCCGTAGGCATGAAGGTGCTCTCTTCGCACTGCGGCAAAGGCCTCTCCGACGAGGAACTGGCTTCGGGCGACTTCTCCGAATCGATGAAATGGTGGGATCAGTGCATCGCAGCCCACAAGGCCGCAGGCATGGAGTACATCGTGACCCCGTACCTTCCCGTCCCCAAGACGCTGAAGGAGATGCAGACCTACTGCGACTACCTCAACGCGATCGGGAAGAAGTGCCGGGAAGCCGGAATCAAATACGGCTACCACAACCACGCCCACGAATTCCAGAAGATCGAGGACAAGGCTGTCATGCTGGACTACATGATCGAAAACACCGACCCTGAAAACCTGTTCATCGAACTGGACGTATACTGGGCCGTGATGGGGAAGGCAAGCCCCGTCGACTATTTCCACAAATACCCCGGCCGCTTCAAGATGCTCCATATCAAGGATCGCCGCGAAATCGGCCAGAGCGGTATGGTCGGGTTCGATGCCATCTTCGAGAATGCCAAGACCGCCGGTGTGGAAAACATCATCGTCGAGGTCGAGCAATACAGCTACGATGTGGAGAAGAGTGTCAAACTGAGCCTGGATTACCTGCTCGAGGCACCTTTCGTGAAGGCTTCGTACAGCAAATAATCCCTCCGGAAGCATGAAGACGATATCCGGCTGTCTGACGGATGGCCGGATATTTCTTCGCTGAAAGATACCTTCCGGAAAACAAGCAATAAACCCTACTATCCCATGGAAGAAAAGGAAATGACGTTCTGGGCGCACCTCGAAGACCTGCGCTGGTCGCTGGTTCGCGTAATCGCCGTCTTATTCGTGTTCGTTGTCGTCTGTTTCTGCCTCATGCCCTATCTGTTCGACAATTTCGTACTGGCTCCCACCACGTCCGATTTCCCGCTTTACAGATGGCTGTCGAAACTGGGAGGCGGCAACCCGCTGCTCCCCGATTTCAGCAACGACCACTTCTCGGTAGAACTCATCAACATCAACGTAGCCTCGCAGTTCCTGACGCATATCAGCACTTCGTTCTGGTTCGCGCTGGTACTGATATTCCCCTACCTGACGTTCGAAATATGGCGGTTCGTACAACCTGCCCTGTTCGACAACGAAAAGAAGAGCGTCGGGTTGGCATTCGCATTCGGGACATTCATGTTCTTCCTCGGATGTGCGGTCGGTTACTTCCTGGTCTTCCCCTTCACGTTCCGGTTTCTGACCGAGTATCAGTTGAGCCCGCTTATCACGAACCAGATCTCGCTGACTTCCTACATGGGTAATTTCCTGATGCTCATTTTCGTAATGGGCATCGTCTTCGAGTTGCCGCTGCTGGCATGGCTGCTTTCGAAACTGGGCCTCGTGACAAAGACATTTTTCCGGAAATACCGGAAACATGCCGTAGTCGTCCTGCTGGTGCTCTCTGCGGTCATCACCCCGACGGGCGACCCGTTCACGCTGATGATCGTCTTCCTGCCGCTTTACCTGCTCTATGAGCTGAGTATAAAGATCGTCCGGGCATAGCGGGCAACGACACACGATTTGCCGGCTTTTGCTGACATACGAACTACTACGGCCGGGTAATTCCCGGCCGTAGTCATTATGGGGAGGGGCCTGCCGGGTCAGATGCCCTGCCCCTCCGCCTGAGGTGCATTCCGCATCGAAGCCCGGTACTGCGTCGGTGAAACGCCGTAACGCTGCTTGAATGCCCGGTTGAAATAGGGAATGTCCGTAAAACCCACTGCATAGCAGATTTCGGAAATGTTCTTAGAAGAGCGGGTCAGCATCGTACAGGCCATCTGCAACCGAAAGACATTCAGGTAGGCGACAAACGACTCGCCGGTCGCCTTCTTGAAAAACAGGCAGAAGGCCGTCTTGTTCATCGAGGCATAGGACGCGATTTCCTCGAGGGTTATCTTACGGTGGTAATTCTCGACGATATACTTGTAAACATCCTGCAGGCGCTGCTTGTTCTTATGGATTTTTGCCCCGCGGAATTTCCCGGGCCCGATGGGGCGGCAATGCCCGTCCTGCGCGATCAGGAAAAGCAACTGCAATAACGTCACGAACCGTTCGGGGTCTGAGCTGCGCTCAAGACCCGCCAGTAATTTACGCACCCTGACCGCCGTTTCGCCAGTGAGCCCGACCGCCTGGCGCAACTCCTTATAAAACCGTACGACGGGCTGGAACTCGGGCGAGAGCTGCGACAACTGCACCAGAAACTCCTCGCCGAATTGCAGCGAACCGTTTTCGATCATCCCGTCCGGGGCGCACAATGCCTTGTCATAGACCCAGCCATGCGGAAAATAGGGCGGCAACACGACGACTTCCCCCTCGCGGAAGGGTTCCGTGAAGTCGTTGGTCACCCGCTGGCCGTTCCCGCTGAAAACCACCGTAATCTCGTATTCGGGATGCTGGTGGTATGGGAATTCGTCCCGGTACCACAGCCTTTCGTGGCGGTAAGTGAAAGAGCGGGAGGCACCCTTGAATATTTGCCCGCATGCAACAGTTCCCATCGGTCTTATGCAATCATTTTTTGCGAATATAAGACAATGTTCCGGAAAATCGGAAAAAACAGGGGAAAATTTCGCAGGCACACCTGTTTCAGCCCCGATCAGCTCTGCAACCGATATTCCCTGGGGGTGTAGCCGACATGGCGTTTAAAGAAGCGTACGAAATGCTGCGGATACTGGAATCCCAGTTCATAGGCCACCTGCCCGATGGTTTTGTTCGGGTCGAGAAGCCCCTCCTTGGCCGCGTCGATCATCTTCAGCTGGATATACTCCTGGGCCGATTTCCCGGTCTCCTTTTTCACCAGATCGCCGAAATAATTGGGCGACAGGCATATTTTGCTTGCAAAATAGCGTACCGAAGGCAATCCTTCCCTCGCAGCGGCGCCACCCGTAAGGTAATCGTCGAGCAACCGCTCGAAACGTGCCAGGACATCGAGATTCATGTCCCCGCGCGTGACGAACTGGCGCTCGTAAAAACGCATACAATAGTCGAGCAGCAGTTCTATATTGGTCGCAATAAGTCCCTTGGTATGCTTGTCGATGGCGTGGCGCAGCTCCATGCGGATTTTTTCCAGGCAGTCGAGGACAATCATACGCTCTTCCTCCGACAGGTGCAAGGCTTCGTTGGACTCATAGGAAAAAAACGTATATTTCTTAATCTTCTGCCCCAGCGACGTACCGCGGATGAAATCGGGGTGAAACAGCAGCCCGACCGATTTCTTGGGAATCCCCTCCACGTCGGTATACCCCACCGTCTGCCCCGGGGCGATACAGATGACCGTCTGGTCGTCAAAATCATAACTCGTCTTGCCGTAGTTGATCCGGCATCCCGCAGTCTCCTTGAGGAATACCGAATAGAACCCCATCGTCATCCGGTAGTTTCCCTGGCTCTCGGCCGTATCGAACGAAACGACGCCGACCTGCGGGTGGCGGGTCTCGAACCCGAAGAGTTTGTTATACTGGTCGACCGTGTCGATTTTCAGGATTTCTTCCATGTTTTTTTCTTTACCTTTTGCAAAGATAGTGTTTTTGCAGATTCGGCCCACATGCCGGGCCGCCGAAACAGTAATTGGGGTAATATTATCCGTAATAGGGGTATATTACTGTACATCAGCATATTTCACAGTCGACCAAACCAGTAATCAGGGTAAATATATCCGTAATACGTATACAAAACGAATGCCCCGCGGGATGTAGTTTTGCAGTGTGGAAAAAACATCAAACACAATAGAGCCATGAAAACAAAACTGAATTTCAACATGTGGATCCCGACCCGCATCCTTTTCGGGGCGGACGAACTGAAAAACCTGCACAGGCAGGAGATGCCCGGGAAAAAGGCGCTGCTGGCAATTTCGAACGGCAAGTCGACCCGGGAAAACGGCTATCTGGCCGCCACGGAGGAACAGCTCCGGCTGGCGGGGGTCGAAAGCGTGGTGTTCGACCGGATCGAAGCGAACCCCTTGAAATCCACCGTCATGGCCGGAGCGGCAGCGGCACGGGAGCACGGGAGCACGGGTGCGACATGATCGTCGCATTGGGAGGCGGCAGCGTCATGGACGCCGCGAAGGCCATAGCCCTGATGGCATCCAACGACGGCGACCTGTGGGACTACGTTTTCGGCGGGACGGGCAAAGAACAGCAGGCCGGACACGCACCGTTGCCGCTCATCGCCATAACCACGACGGCAGGAACCGGGTCGGAAGTCGATCCGTGGGGAGTCGTAACCAACGAACAAACCCATGAAAAGATCGGCGTCGAAGCCGGATTTCCCGTACTGGCCGTAGTCGATCCGAAGCTGATGCTCACCGTGCCGCCGAAATTCACGGCATACCAGGGGTTCGACGCATTGTTCCACAGCGTGGAGAGCTACATTTCGAAATTCGCCAACCTCGCAAGCGACATGTACGCACTGACCGCCATCGAGCACATCGCCCGCAACCTGCCGCGCGCCGTGGCCAATGGCGACGATCTCGAAGCCCGTACCCGCGTGGCCTTCGGCAACACCCTCTCCGGCGTGGTGATGTGTCTGAGCGCGACGACCAGCCAGCACTCGATGGAACACGCCATGTCGGCCTACCATCAGGATCTGCCCCACGGCGCCGGGCTGATCATGCTCAGCAGGGCTTACTTCTCGTTCTTCATCGACCGGCACGTCTGCGACGAGCGTTTCGTACGGATGGCCCGTGCAATGGGGATGGAGCAGGCCGCACAGCCCGGGGATTTCATCACGGCGCTCACCCGCTTGCAACAGGCATGCGGCGTCGCCGACCTGAGGATGTCCGACTACGGCATCACCCCCGGAGAGTTACAGCAAATGACGTTCAACGCATTCGACACAATGCCCGGACTGTTCGAATCAGACCGCCACAGTCTGAGCATCGACGAATGCACGGCCATCTACCGGGCCGCCTATAAATAACCCGAAAAAACGACACGATCATGAAACGACCATTAATTCTGACAACAGCCATACTTATGATACTCGGCACGAACACATCCGTCGCACAGGGCGACGCAGACAATTTCTACAAAAGCAATTCGGTAAACACAGAGAAAGTATCCTTTTCCAACCAATACAAAATGAAAGTAGGCGCACGGCTCTTCCTGCCCAAGGAGCTGGAGAAAGGGCGAAAATACCCCGCCGTCATCGTCGGGCACCCGATGGGCGCAGTCAAGGAACAGAGCGCCGGTCTGTACGCCACGAAACTGGCCGAATGCGGGTTCGTCACGCTGGCACTCGACCTCTCCTTCTGGGGTGAAAGCGACGGAGAACCGCGCAATGCCGTCCTGCCGGATGTCTATTCGGAGGACTTCAGCGCGGCGGTGGATTTCCTCGGCACCCGCCCCTTTGTCGACCGGGAACGTATCGGCGTTGTCGGGATCTGCGGCAGCGGCAGCTTCGCCATCAGCGCTGCGAAGATCGACCCCCGCCTGAAAGCCATCGCAACGGTCAGCATGTACGACATGGGGGCAGCCAGCCGCAACGGGCTGAAACACGCCCTGTCGCCCGGAGAGCGCAAACGGATCATCGCCCAGGCTGCCGAACAGCGTTATGCCGAATTCCTGGGCGGGGAACCCCTTTACACCGGCGGCACAGTACACGAACTGACGGCCGAATCCACGCCGATCGAGCGCGAATTCTACGAATTTTACCGTACGCCGCGCGGGGAGTTCACCCCCGACGGGGCCACGCCGCGCACGACTACGCACCCCACACTGACCAGCAACGTAAAATTCATGAACTTCTACCCCTTCGCCGACATCGAGACCATCTCGCCGCGGCCGATGCTCTTCATCGCGGGAGAGAACGCCCATTCGCGGGAGTTCAGCGAGGACGCCTACCGCCTGGCTGCCGAACCGAAAGAGCTTTACCTCGTGCCGGATGCAGGGCATGTCGACCTCTACGACCGGACAGGCCTGATCCCGTTCGGGAAACTGGAAACATTCTTCAGGGATGCGCTGAAATAATCCCGCTGCGCGGGCAACAGTGCCAAAAGCACACCGGGATGCCGCACCTGTCCGGCGCCCGCGTACCCGGGATCGACCGCCCTGTAAAACCAATAAAGAACGACTATGAAAAAATTATGGTTACTGCCCCTCATGCTGCTATCGCTGGTACTGCCGGCGGCATGCGGGGAATCGGGCGACGACCCTGCCCCTTCCGGAGGGCACCCCGGTCAACCGGAGACGCCCGGCGGAAACGAGGGCGGCGCCCCGGGCGAAACATCGCTGAAAATCGGCATCACGGTCGGCAGCCGCACGATTACCGCCACGATGGAGGACAATGCCGCCGCACGGGATTTCCTTTCGCGCCTGCCGCTGGAGGTGACGTTGTCGGATTACAGCAACGCCGAGAAAATATTTTATCCCTCGCCGGCGCTGACGACCTCCAAGGTCGCACGCAGCTGCACCCCTGCACCGGGCGACATCACGATCTATGTCCCGTGGGGCAATGTGGCCATATTCTACAAAAGCGGGTCGCGGAGCAACGACCTGATCCGGATCGGGCGCATCGACGGCAACGGAATCGACGCCCTCGGCATCCCCGGCTCGCTTAGCGTCCGGTTCGAAAGGCAACGACGGGAAACACCGGAAAACAATAGCGAACAAAATCCGGCATGACGGAGCGGAAGAGGTCGCAGCAGCCGTTGTATGGCATTGCAGCCCCGGAGCGAACTATATTACAGGACAGGCAATAGCCGTCGACGGCGGATATACAGCCCTGTAAATTCAAACTAAAAACAACAATGATGCAGATAAAAAACACCACCTACGGAGGCGAACGCCCGCTGTTCGCCTCGCACGGCCTGCGCATGGAGCACGTAACCGTCCAGGCCGGCGAATCGGCACTCAAGGAGTGCTCGGACATCGAAGCCGTCGATTGCCGTTTCGAAGGCAAATACCCTTTCTGGCACGTCGACGGGTTCGTCGTCCGGAACTGCCTCTTCACCGAAGGTGCACGCGCGGCGCTGTGGTATTCGCGCAACCTTACGATGAGCGACACGCTGGTCGAAGCCCCCAAGATGTTCCGCGAGATGAACGGCATCCGGCTGGAGAACGTACGGTTGCCTTTTGCGCAGGAAACGCTCTGGCACTGCCGCAACGTGCGGCTGCGCAACGTGCGGGTCGACAAGGGCGATTACATTTTCATGCACGGCGAAAACATCCGCATAGAGGATTACGCACAAAGAGGCAACTATTCGTTCCAATACTGCCGCAACGTGGTGATCCGCAACGCCGTCATCAACTCGAAGGACGCTTTCTGGAACACCGAGGACGTGACGGTCTACGACTCCGAGATCAACGGCGAGTACCTGGGCTGGCACTCGAAGCGGCTGCGGCTGGTCAACTGCAAAATATCGGGCACCCAGCCTCTGTGTTACGCCACGGATCTCGTCATGGAAAACTGTACGATGGCCGACGACTGCGACCTGGCGTTCGAATATTCGACATTGCAGGCTGCCATAGACGGCCCCGTCCGCAGCGTAAAGAACCCCCGCAGCGGTTCGCTCACGGCCGAAAGCTACGGGGAGGTCATCCTCGACGGGAATGTCAAGGCACCGGGCGACTGCCGTATCGCAACGTGGGACAAACAAAGCAACTGCGCATAGCTGGAATGCGATTTCGATGCCGGGAAACGGAGCATCGGGCATTTTTTTTGTAAATTCGGAACAAAACAATAACGCCATGAAAAAGATATGGGCCTATATTCTCCCGACAGCGCTGTGTTTCGTTCTCGGGGGACTTGCCGGATGGTTGCAGCAAGACGCGATCGAGGAATGGTATCCGCTGCTCGACAAACCGACGCTGACACCGCCCAATGCGGTTTTTCCGATCGCATGGAGCATCATCTACCTCTGCATGGGTATCTCGGGCGGGCTGGTACTGACCTCCGAAGCCCCCGCCCGTAAAAGTGCGGTGAGGCTGTGGTTCCTCCAGTTAGGGTGCAATTTCCTGTGGAGCATACTCTTCTTCGTCTGCCGCAGCCCCCTGCTGGGCATGGTGGACATCGTGGCGCTCGACGTCCTGGTGATTCTCTATCTCGTCCGCAGTGCAAACGTACGCGCCGCTGCCGCATGGCTCTTCGTCCCTTACCTCTGCTGGCTCCTCTTCGCCACCTACCTCAACGCCTATATCCTCGTTGCGAACGGGACGGGGCTGTAAACCGGGGAAAGGCGCGATGTGCAGCAGGACGAAGATTTGAAAAATCCCCGGGAAGGAAACTCCCGGGGATTCGACGGCGTATCGCATAAGGCGGCTATTCCAGCAACGGCAACCTGCCCAGCATATCCCTGAGCCGGATCGCCGTACGGGGCATCGGCTCGGCGACCGTAAGGCCCACCAGCTCCTTTTCAGCCGCAATATCGTTTATCACGCGGACGACCGCCTCTATTTTCATCCCGTCGGGATCGGTGCCGACCGCCGCAACGATCTCCGCCGGGTCGAGCACGTCCATATCGAAATGAACCACCACCTTCGACGCCCCGCACGATTTCAGCCAGGCCCGGAGCGCATCGCTGTCCGCAGCCACCTCTTCGGGGGTGAGATGCTTTATCCCGTACTGATGCTGGCGGGCCTTAATCTCGTCCCGCTCCCAGTTGCGCAACCCTACGAACAGGATCTTCGACGGGTCGAATGCGGCGGGCAGTTCCGCCACGATCTTCGCATCGCCGTGCCCCATGCAGGCCGTCACGGCCATGGCATGGTAGCCGGGATAGGGATCGCCCGGAAGCGTGATGTCGGGATGGGCGTCGATCCATACCATCGCCACGTCGCCGCCATATTTCGCGGCAAGGTAGGTAAACGGCACCACGCTCACAGAGCAATCCCCGCCCAGGGTCACGATCCTGCCGGGATCGCTCGCCCGCAGCATCCCCAGCGCGGCTTTCGTCTGCCGGAGGATAACGTCGCGGTCGAGTACACCGTCCGTCACCCTGCGTTCCCCGATCTGGGTGGAGACGGGAACGGTGAGCGTTTCCTGCCCGCCGCGGGGAGCCAGGAAGTCGAGCAGCTGCGCCCCGAGGTAATATCCCCGTGCGGCATCGTCGGGGTTCTCTACCTCGGGTACCATCGCCGCGACATTACCGCCCTGCCATTGCGGGTAGACCAGGCGGATCGTCGATGTATTTGTTTTCATAACTTCGCTGTTTGTCGGTACTTTTTGCTGCACTCCGCCAGAAACCACTCCGCCGGCCAGCACCCGGGCAACAAAAATCCTTTCATAGCGGGTTCGTCCCTTTTGCAGGACATGCAAAAATACGAAATGCCTCCGGGAGATGCAAGTACGTGCAAATTATTCGTATATCGATAAATTTACGGGATGGACAAATTGCGGAAATACGGCTGGCAGTTATTCGGGAAGCGTTATTTTTGCACAAAACCGATCTCTGCTGGAAGCCGCGCACAGGAGTAACGCATTTTACCCGGGCAGATCCCTACCGATACGGAAATTCTACGCCCTCCCGATTGCGAGGCCGGGCGATTTTTTTTGTGATTTGTATAACAATCAAAAAAAATAATTACCTTTACGCCGTTATGGTTCCTGCCCGGTATGCCGGACAGGATGAAAAGGGAATCCGGTGAAAATCCGGAACAGTACTCGCTGCTGTAAGTCCCCTCCTTCGGGAGAAGTTGTTTATCGTACTCTTTGCCACTGGTTTAGACTGGGAAGGCGCGATAAACGGGACGAGTCAGAAGACCTGCCTTAACGATTGATTTGCACCCGCGGGTTTCGGGTTGGAATCGAATGGTACGGTCGTCGTTATCGCAACGCACTCCCTCCCCGATTTGATTTTCAGCAGTTTCCTGTCGTGCAATCACCCGCGTGATTCGAATGACAATGGGAATAATTCATAACAGACAGGGTTATACAACGGGAGAGGCTAATCCGCGCCCCGTCCGGATCTCCTGTTCATCCTCTACGCTTGCCGCAGGCCGTCGCCTGTCGGCAGGCGTTTTTTATCCCCCGGAAATCAAACCGATTAATAATTAAAATCTGAAAAGCATGAAACAACTATTTACCCTTTTGGCAATAACCCTGTTCGGTGCTGCGACATGGAGCTGCTCGTACGACGACGACGATCTGTGGAAGGAGATCGACGGGATCAAGACCCAACTCGCGGAACTCAACAAAGAGGTTTCGGCGCTGCAAACGCTTGTGGATGCCCTGCGCCAAAGCAAGACGATCTCCGATGTGACCCAGACGGACACCGGATACACCATCACGTTCAACGACAACACCTCCGTTTCGATTGCCGACGGCAAGAACGGTACGAATGCCCCGGAGGTCGGTATCGACCTCTTCGAGGGAGGCTACTACTGGACGATCGGCGGCAAGGGCAACTGGCTGACCGATGCGAACGGCCACAAAATCCCGGTAGCTGGCAAAGATGGTTCGAAACCCGAAATGGCCGTCGATGCCGACGGTTACTGGATTGTGGACGGAGCGCGCATCAAAGATGCGGCCGGCAACGACGTAAAAGCGACGGGAAGCAACGGAAAAGACGGGGATTCGTTCTTCAAATCGGTCAGCGACGGCGACGATGCCGTAACGTTCACTCTGACCGACGGCACGGAAATCGTCATTCCAAAAACTTCGGTGTCCTCATTCTGTTTTGTACAGCCCGACGACGGCCGTTCGTACTTCGTATTCGACTTCGGCAAGAAAAAGACGCTGACGCTGAATACGACGGATGTGGAAACCGCCGACTTCATGAATATTCCCGAAGGGTGGAAGGCGTCGCTGAACCTTGCGAAAAATAGCGTAACCGTGCAGGCTCCGGCGGCTTCGGATGCAGCTTACTCAGGTGGCATCATCACGCTGATCGGGATCGATAAAAAAGGGAATACGGTCTTTGCCTCGGCCGACGTGTGCGCTTCGGTGGACTACACGGACAAGGACGGTACGTTCGTGGTCTGCGAAGGCAATATGACTTCAGTAAACGGTATGCTGGTCTACTACGACAAGGCCGGCAAGGAGTACCGGGAGGTATTCGAGCAGGCCAACGGCGGATTGGAGATCGGCAACGTCGTACAGGATATGTTCATGGCCAACGGAAAAATCTACCTGTTAACCCAGAACGGCGACCGCATGGGCGGCGCAGGCCGTTTCGTTGTGTGCGATGCCCGGACGATGCGCATGGAATTCGCCGACCCGCTGGTATTTAAAACCCCCGAAGACAAAGACACATGGCCTCAGCATCTGGTCGTTGTAAGTGCAACGAAAGCCTATGTTCAATATTCCGATTCAAGTATGGAAAGCACTTCGGGCATAGTCGCCCTGACCCTCGGTGAAAATTCGGTGCAAATCGGCGCGACCCTCGAAGGCACGTTCGGAGCCTTTACTTCGGTGGGCGCGATCAAAACCCGCATGGTCTATTCACGGGGTAAGATTTATGCGGGATGCGGACACAGCGTCGTTATCATCAATGCCGAAAGCGGAACGGTGGAAAAGCGGCTGACCTATGAGGGCCGGCAAGTAAAAGGCATCGTCAAAGGTGCCGACGGCAATATCTATTTCGCCCTTGCCGGAACCTATTCCGGCACGAGCCCGAATATGGGAACCCTGACCTCCGATCCGATGATCGTTGGCATCGATCACTCTGGCACGGTCGTTTCGGAAAAAGAACTTTCCGGAGGTGTTCGATTCCCGATCGCAACATGGTCTCCGGCTATCGGCATGTGCGCCAGTTTCACCGATCCTTATCTCTATTTTGTGGATACCGATGCTTTCAACGCCACGAGCGCAACGCGGTACAATTACCAGACGCAGACCGTCGATTACAAATATCTATCTGGAAATGAAACGATTTACGGCATTATGGGGCAGCATCCGACAACCAATGTGTTGTGGGTCGGCAAGTCGAGCTACGTCGATTCGAATATCTACACCTATGACGTGAGCGGAACTTCCGCCTCGGAAATCAACCATTTTTCCTATCCCACGCAGAAAGGTGCCAGCCCGGCCGGGATCGATTTCGTCTACCGTTTCTCCGAAGCGTATATTAACAAATAAAGCATAAAGAGATGAAAAAACTGTTATCCTGTTTATTTGCTGCGTTGTTCGTGTTGTCGTCCTGCAACAAAGACGATGTGATCGAGGTCGATTCGCAGACGGCCCCCCGTATCACGCTCGACAGCGAGAATGCGGTTTACACCATCAAATCAGGCCGGGAACTGACGATCAGCCCCACTTATGAAAACGCGGACAAGGCACTCTATGTGTGGAAAATCGACGGAAAAGTCGTCGGCACGCAACCCGCCCTTACGGTGTGCGAACAAACCGTAGGCGAGTTGTTCGTGCTCCTCCAAGTGTCGAATCGCTACGGCACGGCCTCCGAGGAGCTGCGTGTGGATGTGGTAGAACTGGAAATTCCGACGATCAGCCTGCCGGTTCCCGAAAAAGGGTATACGATTCTGGTCGGCAGTCCTCTGACGCTGAAACCCTCCGTAATCGACACCTCGATCCCCACGACCTGCACATGGAGCGTGAACGGCAAAGAGGTTTCCTCCGAAAAGGAATTTACATTCGACGCGTCCGAAGCCGGAGATTATACGCTCGAATTCGCCACCCGCAATGAGGACGGCGAGGACAGCAAGGAATTCGGGGTAAAAGTCTGCACGATCGACGAAATGCCGTTCGGCTGGACATTCGATCAGACGGTCTTCAACCTATCCGCCGGCCGCCGCATCCGTCTGATGCCTTTCGACATTACCAATGCGTTCGATGCCAGTTATACCTGGTCGGTAAACGGCAAACAGGTGCAACAGTCCTCCGATCCGGTATATATTTTCTCCGAATCGGCCGAAGGAACGTACACGGTCAAAGTCGAAATGAAAAACTCATATCTGACGGTTCCTCAGGAATTGACCGTCAATGTCTGCCCCGCAGAAGGCCGATACTACCGTGCCGGATCTCCGGCAAGCAGCAAGGATTGGAACAAGGTCTACGAGTTCCTTGCCGCTCCCGGACAATTCGTCAACGAACGTTATGACGTGACGACGATGGACGCAGCGTGCGCCTATGCCGAGTCCCAGATGAAACTCAACACCTATGTGTCGCTGGGAGCTTTCGGCGGCTATCTGGTAGTCGGCTTCGACCACAGCATTGAAAATGACGGCGGCTACAACATCGGCGTTTCGGGCAACTCGTTCGACGGTTCATCCGAACCGGGCATCGTATGGGTCATGCAGGACGAAAACGGCGACGGACTGCCGAACGACACATGGTACGAACTGAAAGGCTCCGAATACGGTAAGCCTGAAACGACACAGGATTATGCCGTGACCTATTACCGTCCACGCGCTGCCGGCATGGAGGTGCAGTGGACGGACAACAAGGGTGCGAGCGGTTCCGTCGATTACCTTTCGCAATTCCATACGCAGGACTACTATTATCCGGCATGGGTCGAGGCTGACAGCTACACGCTGCGCGGCACTTGCCTCAAGGCCAACAATTACGACCAGTCGGGCAACGGTTCCTACTGGGTCAATCCGGCTTACGACTGGGGCTACGCGGACAACTTCAGCCCGATCGACCGTCTGACCGACGATCCGAACTCCGGAGCGGGCGTCAACGCCAACCATTTCCGGATTTCCGACGCCGTCACTTTCGACGGCAAGCCCGCTGGCCTCAAATACATCGACTTTGTCAAGGTGCAGACCGGCATTCAGGCAAAAAGCGGCTGGCTGGGCGAAATTTCGACCGAAGTGTTCGGCGTATTCGATTACAACATGACCAAAAAGAAATAATACGATGAGAAAAATACTGATTCTGGCCGCAGCGGTTTTCGCGTTCTGCGGCTGCAACGACAAAGAGGAGAACCAGCCCTTTGCCGGCATCGACAACCACATCACTTCGTTCGCGCTCACCGCCAAGGACGGAACGGTATACCGCGCCGCACTCGTCGGCGACGAAATCGTGGTTTCCATTCCCCGCAATGTGTCGCTCGAAGGTGCTACTGCTGACTACGAACTTTGCGAGCAGGCGATCCTGTACCCCGATCCGGCGAGGATCACCGACTGGGACAACGAACACCGTTTCCGCGTCATGGCCTATAACCAGACCCTGCGCGACTACGCCTACTCGGTCAAGCGTAACGACGTTACGACCGGCAGCGTCGCACTGCCGACACAGGCCGATGTCGAAGCGTTCGCCGCAACGGGTGCGACGGTGATCGAGGGAAACCTCACGATCGGCGATTTTTCGGCCTGCGACGATCCCGTGACCGACCTTGCGCCGTTAGCCGGACTGACCGACGTGCGCTACAACATCGTCGTAGGCAACTCATTCGCCGGGGAAAAACTCTCCGGGCTCGAAAACCTGCGTTCGGCAGGCGGTCTGGTGTTGGGAACGGCCACCACGCCGCTTACGACCGCCCAGGATTTCGACGTGGTACTGCCCGCCCTCGAATCGCTCGGACAGCTCTCGGTAAACGGCAATACGGTCGCCAAACTCGACCTGCCGAAACTCGTATCGACGGGGACGGTCTATATCAATGCAGCCAAACTCTCCGTTTTCAATGTTCCGGCGCTGAAGGAGTGTACGGGCGATCTGACGATCCTCTCCGGCACAAATGCCTCGACCGGCAACAAGGCCCTGGCCGCACTCGGACTCTCGTCGCTCGAAAAAGTAACGGGTTCGCTGTCGCTCCAGTATCTCAGCGAATTGCAGTTATTGGAACTCCCGAAGATCGCCTCCATCGGCGGCAACTGCACGCTGACTTACCTGACACAGCTCAAAGTACTCAATATGCCGGAACTGGTGCATCTGGGCGGTGCATTTACCTGGAACTACCTGACGGCAGCGACCACATTCGCAATGCCGAAAGTTCCTTCGCTGGCCTCGTTCTCGCTCTCGGACAGTAGCTCTGCAGCCATGCTTTCCAGCATCGACCTCTCGTCGCTCGAAAAGGTACGTGCGGATTTTAAGATCGACACGAAATTTTCAAGCGACAGGCTCGAACTGCCCGCGCTCGAAACCATCGGAGGACAGTTCTACCTGCGCCACCTTTCTCTGATCGAAACACTCTCCATCCCCCGGCTCACGGCCTGCGAAAACATCTATTTTTACCAGTTGAACCTGCTGCCGTCGCTCGACCTGTCGGGCGTGGAGTCGCTCCCGAAGGTCGAACTGATCGCCTGTTACAAACTGGCGAAGGTCAGGGTTCGGAAAAATGCGCTGGGCGATCTGTCGCTGAACGGCGGTTCGAGAGCGTGCGACTTCACCGCACTCGAAGGCGCTGAAACCATCTCGGGAAAACTCAGCGTTTCCAATTATACGCAGAACGACCTGATTACCTTCCCCGGCATTAAATCCATCGGTACCTATTCGCAGTCGGGCGGCAAAGCCAGCGGCCAGACAACTGTTTCATTTCCCGATCTGGAGCAAGTCGGAACTTTCCAGATGAGCAGTTGTTCGTACCTCAAAAAACTCAGCGCCCCGAAACTTACCGAGGTGACGGACAAGTGGGACACGAGCTATATGCAGTATGTGGATGAAGGCGATCTCGAATTACCCTTGCTGCGCAAGATCGGGGTATTCAAATTCTGGGGCGGAACCTACTCCGGTGCGGCCAGCCAAATGAAGCTGACAGGCATGGCCGATTTCGCGGGCGTCACTGAAATCGGTTCGGTAGATATCAAATACTGGGGCAAGATGACCGATTTCTCCGGGCTGAAAAATGCGCTGCCGTCACTTTCGGCCGACAAGTGGAATGTCTCGGGCAACGGTTATAATCCGACCTGGGAGCAAATAACCGCAGGGGAGTATGTCAAGCCGTAGGATGAACCGCTTTATATTCATCGTCGCAGGCTGTTGTTCGGTTCTCACCGGCTGTATGAAGTGGGACTACGATCTCGGTCGGGAGATCGCAGTCCGCCCCGAGGTGGGACACGGGCTGTTCATCACCAACGAGGGGAATTTCCAATACGGCAATGCCACGCTCTCGTTCTACGACACGCAAACCCGTAAGATCGACAACGAGGTGTTCTTCCGCGCCAACGATCAGAAGCTGGGCGACGTGGCACAGTCGATGACGATGTACGGCGGCTTGGGCTGGATCGTCGTGAATAATTCGCATGTGATCTTTGCCATCGACCCCGTGACCTTCAAAGAAGTCGGGCGCATCACGAACCTCACCTCCCCGCGCTATATCCATTTTTTGTCGGACGAAAAAGCCTATGTCACACAAATCTGGGACAACCGCATTTTCATCGTCAATCCCAAACGGTTCGAGATTACGGGATACATCGACTGCCCGGGTATGACGATGGAAACCGGTTCGACCGAACAGATGGTGCAATACGGCAAATACGTCTACGTGAACTGCTGGTCTTATCAGAACCGGCTGCTGAAGATCGACACCGAAACGGACAAGGTGGTCGACGAGCTGGTCGTCGGCATCCAGCCCACGTCGCTGGTGATGGATAAGTACGACAAGATGTGGACGATCACCGACGGCGGTTATGAGGGCAGTCCCTACGGGCACGAGGCCCCCTCGCTCTACCGTATCGACGCCGCAACTTTCAGGATCGAAAAACAGTTCAAATTCAAATTCGGCGACTGGCCCTCGGAGGTGCAGCTCAACGGCGGACGCGACACGCTCTACTTCATCAACAACGATATCTGGCGGATGCCGGTGGTGGCCGATCACGTCCCCGTGCGGCCGTTCCTCAAATACAAGCAGACGAAATTCTACGGCCTGTCCATCGACCCCAACACGTCGGAAGTATACGTGGCCGACGCCATCGACTACCAACAGAAGGGGATCGTCTACCGCTATTCGCCCGAAGGAGAGTTGCTCGACGAATTCCGGGTGGGAATTATTCCGGGGGCTTTTTGTTGGTATTAAACCGATACGCAATATGAAGAAACCAATACTTCTGTTTATCGGTTTGTGCCTCGCCGCAACAATCACTGCACAAGAAAAACCGGCCGGCAACGGCTGGTGGAACAACAACCCCTCGCTGGTGATGCCCATTCGTGAGGTCGGTGTTACAGGAATTCGTCCGATGAAAGAGATCGGCGTACAAAAAACACAACTGGACACCCTCGTCCTGCACGAGAACATCGCCCTGTCGATGGCCGACGTGCTGACGTTCAATACGGCAATCTTCATCAAACAGTACGGCCGGGCCACGCTTTCTACCGTGGCATTTCGCGGTACGGCGGCATCGCACACGCAGGTGATGTGGAACGGCATGCGTATCAACTCCCCGATGCTGGGCATGACCGATTTTTCGATGATCCCGTCCTATTTCGTGGACGACGCGACGCTGCTGCACGGCACCTCGTCGCTCAACGTCGTGGGCGGCGGTCTGGGCGGGGCGATCACACTGGCGACCAAACCCGCCGATACACACGGATTCAAAATGCAGTATACACAGGGAATCGGCTCGTTCTGGACGACGGACGAATTTCTGCGGCTGACCTACGGCGACGACCATTGGCAGACCTCGACGCGCGTGGTCTACTCCTCGTCGCCCAACGAATTCAAGTACCGCAACCGCGACAAGAACGAAAATGTCTACGACGACGATAAAAATATTATCGACACCTACCACCCCATCGAAACCCACCGTGACGGCGATTTTCATGACTTTCACGCCTTGCAGGAGGTCTATTACAATACCGGCAAGGGCGACCGTTTCGGGCTGAACGCCTGGTTTCTCACCTCCAAGCGCGGCCTTTCACAAACGACCGTCGATTACGGCGATCCGAAGGATATTCTGCACCAGCAGCGCGAACGCACCCTGCGCAGCGTACTCTCGTGGGATCATCTGCGTCCTACATACAAGGTCGGAGCAAAAGCCGGTTACATCCACACATGGCTCGGCTACGATTACGCCCGTGACAAAGGTAACGGCGAATGGGCCTACATGATTACTTCGCGCAGCAAGGTAAACACGCTTTTCGCATCGGGCAACAGCGAATTTTACGTCGGCAAAAAATGGCTTTTCTCGGCCGACATTGCCCTGCACCAGCATTTCGCGAAAAATCAGGATCGCAACATCATCACCCAGCAGGGCGACAAGGCGGTGGTCGGTTACGACAAAGCCCGCACGGAACTATCTGCTTATATGACTGCCAAGTGGACGCCTACCGAACGGCTGGGCCTCTCGCTGGCGTTGCGAGAGGATATGTACGGCAAGGATTGGACGCCGCTCATTCCGGCATTCTATGCCGATTACATGCTCTCGAAAGCCGGAAACGTCCGGGCCAAGGCATCCATTTCGCGCAACTACCGTTTCCCCACGCTCAATGACCTTTACTTCCAGCCGGGCGGCAATCCCGACCTGCAGCCCGAACACGGCTTCACCTACGACGGCGGCGTATCGTTTGCCTTCGCCAAAGAGGGTCGGTACGCGGTTCACGGCGAGGCGACGTGGTTCGATTCCTACATCGACGACTGGATTCTGTGGATACCGCTGGGAGGCAAGCAGGATTTCTGGACGCCGAAGAACCTCAAAAAAGTACATGCCTACGGAGTGGAATTGAAGGCGGGCTTCGACCGAACCTGGAACCGTGACTGGCAAGTCGGTGCCGACGGCAATTTTTCGTGGACGCCCTCGATCAACGAGAGCGAGCCGATGAGCAAGGGCGACGAGTCCATCGGCAAACAACTGGTCTATGTACCGGAGTTCTCGGCGTCGGTAACGGCGCGGCTGGCATGGAAAAGCTGGCGGCTGCTCTACAAATGGTGTTGGTATAGCGAACGCTTCACCATGTCGAGCAACGACTACACGATCTCGGGATATGTACCTCCGTATCTTATGAGCGACATGTCGGTCGAAAAACTTTTCGCCGTACCCTGGGCTGATTTTTCCGTGAAGATCGCGGTCAAAAACCTGTTTAACGAGGAGTATCTTTCGGTGCTGGCTCGTCCCATGCCACGCTTGAATTTCGAGATTTTCCTCGACATACGCCCCAAGTGGGGTAAAAAAAGATAACTCTGCGGCGGCGGGCCTTTTGGTCGCGGTGAACCATTGCAAACATTTCTGCATTTGAATCCCGCCGCCGTTCGTTTACAATCTGTTCGCGGGAACCGGAATAATAGAGATTAGTAGCACGTTGTCTGCCATAACAACGCAATACTCCGGTTTCCGCAGACAGATTTTGCTGATTTTGTATTTTGAAAAAATAGAAAATCTTTACAGCAAACAGAGAAAGGGTCAATGCCCAATTCATGGCAAATAAAAAACGCCCATGATTTGATTATTAAATCATGGGCGTATTAAAAAAGTACCCGGAGCCGGGGTCGAACCGGCACGACATTGCTGTCATTGGTGTTTGAGACCAACGCGTCTACCGATTCCGCCATCCGGGCAAGCCTCTTCCGTAGAATCGGGAGGGCAAAGATAGTCGATTCTTCGCAATTTTCAAAAAATCCGGTTATTTTTCAAAGAAAGCCTTGATTTTTTTCGCCTTGGCGGGGCCGACCAGCGCTGTCAACTCCTCGAACGGTGCCGCCTTGACCTTGGCCACGGTGCGGAAATGTTGCAGCAGCGTACGGACGGTCTTGTCACCGATGCCTTCGATCTGTTCCAGTTCGCTATGGATAAAGGCCTTACTGCGTTTCTGACGATGGAATGAGACGGCGAAACGGTGCACCTCTTCCTGGATGTGCGCCAGAAAGTGGAAAAGGGGCGAAGTGGGACGGATGCCGACCAGGACAGGCGGGAATCCGCAGAGCAACTCGGAGGTGCGGTGGCGGTCGTTCTTAGCCAGCCCGGCGACAGGTATGTCCAGCCCGAGATACTCCAGCACCTCGTGAATGACGCCCATCTGCCCCTTCCCGCCGTCAGCAATAATGAGATCGGGCAGCTCGGCCCCCTCCTCCTGCAGGCGGCTGTAACGCCGGAAGACGACCTCGCGCATCGAAGCGTAATCGTCGGGGCCCTCCACGGTCTTGATGTTGAAATGACGATACTCCTTGCGTGCGGGTTTTCCGTCGCGGAACACCACGCACGAGGCTACCGGATGGGCCCCCTGCAGATTGGAGTTGTCGAAGCATTCGATGTGCCGCGGCTGGCGATCGAGGCGCAGTTCCTTCTGCAGGGCATTCATCAACCGCTCGGTATATCGTTCGGGATTTTTGATTTCGAGGTTCTTGAGCTGCTCGGCGCGGTAGATACGGGCGCTCTTCTGCGAGAATTCGAGCAGTTCGAGCTTTTCGCCGCGCTTGGGCACCGTGAAGGTCACACCGTCGAACAGCAGCGTCGTCGAAGGCAGGAACGGTACGATGACCTCACGGGCCAGCGTCCCGGCAATATGCTCGACGACATGCTGGATGGCCAGCGTCAGCATGTCGCGTTCGTCGCCCCCGACACCCGTCTTGAGTTTCACGGTATAAACGCCCACGACCGACCCGTGGCGGATACGCACGAAATTGCAATAGGCCACATCGTCGTCCGGAAGCAGCGAAAAAACATCCACGTCGACGATCTTCGCACTGACGATCACCGACTTGCCCGCATAGTTGTCCAGCGCATCGAGGCGCTGCTTGTAGCGCTGCGCCAATTCGAATTTCAATCCCCCGGCAGCACGTTGCATCTCCTGTTCGAGGTAGTTACGCACGGGGCGCAGGTCGCCCTTGAGCACCGCGACGACCATGTCGACGAGCCGGCCGTATTCCCCTTCGCCCTGCGCCCCGATGCAGGGGCCTTTGCAGTTGCCCAGGTGGTATTGCAGGCAGACCGTATATTTTCCCTTGGCGATCTGCTCGGGAGCGAGATTGAGTTTGCAGGTACGCAAGGGAACCACCTCGCGGATGAAATCCAGCACGCTGTGCTGCATCATCACCGATCCGTAGGGGCCGAAGTACTGCGACCCGTCGCGGTTCAGTTGCCGCGTCGACTGCACGCGCGGAAAATGCTCGCGGCGCACCACGATCCACGGATAGGTCTTATCGTCTTTGAGCAGGATATTGTACCGCGGCTGGAGGGTCTTGATGAGCGAGTTTTCCAGCAACAGGGCGTCGGTTTCGCTGTCCACGACGATATGGCGGATCTCGGCGATCTGCTTCACCAGCACGCGAACCTTGGGGCTGTGCTCCTTGCTCTGCACGAAATAGGACGAAACCCGCTTGCGCAGGCTCTTGGCCTTACCGACGTAGATGATCGTCCCCGAGCGGTCTACGAACTGGTAGACGCCCGGTGACAGCGGCAGCATCGCCACCTGCTCCCTGAGGTTGTTTTTTTCGGTTCCCGCCATAGCGTTAATCGCAATGCAAATGTAGCAATTATTTCACAAAACGCGCCATCCCCTGCGGCATGCCTCCGGCGCACGCAGAGATGGCCGCATTTGACACACGCATAAACTAAAACGTCTGATTTTTTGTTTTATTCGTCGGAACGGCATATATTTGCGGCACATTGAAAACAAACCCAAACCCTATGAGAAAATTTTTACCTTTTCTCTTCGCCGCAGCACTCGCATCGTCCTGTATCGACAACGCTTACGACCTGTCGAACGTGAACACGGACGATGTCACCATCGGCGACGAGGACTCGGAATACCGGCTGCCGCTGGCCACGGTATACGTAAGTATGAGTGAACTGAACGAAGGAGGTGCGGACATCAAAACGCTCTTCGACGAAGCGGACATCTGGCTTCCCTCGCCCCTGCCCGGAAACGCCGCATACGTCGACCTGCGGGAACTCCAGAACACCCCGGAGACAATCACGCCGCTGCTCGATGCACTGATCGACCAGATGATGGACGACGATGCCAAGATCACCGCCGTCGCCGACCTGCTGGCGGAAAAATACCTCTCGACCTTCCTGCCCCTGCTCCCCCCGAATACGGATCCGGCAGATTTCAAACCGGTCTTCATCGAAGCGTTCCGCAATATGCCGATGCTGCACGACCGGCTTTCGGGCGAGGTCAAATCCCTGGCCGGCAGCTACCTGACAGAGCTCAAAGTCCAGGATGTAACCTACGACATCGGTAAGATCGACATCGGCGGCGACGTGGTGGACATGCTCTGCGAGAATCTCGACAGTGAAGGCACCCCCAACCCCAAAAACACGCTGCACCTCTACGGCAGCATCACGAGCGCCCTGCCCGTGAGCCTGCGGCTCGTGCCCTATTTCTCGCCTACGAACGTCCGGTTCGACGTAACGGTCGAACCCGGCATAACGAACGAGATCAGGGAGACGCAACTTTTCGAAAGCGACCTGCGGCAGATCATCGAGGGTGCCGAAATCATCCTCCCCGTCTTGCTGGAGAAATACTATCCGGGCTACGATTTCACGTCCGATCAGCAAATCATCATCACCCTGCGCCTGATCAAGCGCGGCGGCCTGAAGCTCAACCTCTAATCCGGCACAGAACATGAAAAAAATATACGCATTCCTATTCACGCTGCTGCTGGCATCCGGCGCCGCGGCACAGAACCCGACGGCCTATTTCATGGAGGGGTCGACCCTCCGCAGCCAGTTCAACCCGGCTTTCGCCCCCTTACGCGGCTATGTCAACATCCCCGGGCTGGGCGGACTGGACATCAACGTGAGCGGCAACCTCTCGATCGACAAAATACTCTATCCGCGCAACGGAAAACTCGTCACGCTGCTCGACAGCTCCGTATCGACGGCCGACGCCCTTTCGGGACTCAAAGCCGACAACCTCCTGGGTCTCGACACGCGCGTAAACCTCATCGGGTTCGGCGCCTTCACCCGCAACCACAAGAATTTCTGGTCGTTCGACCTCAACGCCCGCGTCACGACCGACGCCACCCTGCCCTACTCGCTCTTCGACTTCCTGAAACGCGGCAATAGCGGCGACATCAGCGACATCGGCATCACGGCCGACAGCTATCTCGAAGCGGGTTTCAACTACTCTTTTCCGCTGCTCGACGACAAGTTATACATCGGTGTGCGGGCAAAATTCCTGATGGGCATGGCACGTGCGCGGATGTACTTCACGCAATTCAACGTATCGCACAACGAGGAACGCTGGCTGATCAACGCCGCGGGCGGACTGGACATCACGGCCGCAGGGCTCGACGTCAAGACCGAACTCAACGACCACGGCGAAGAGGTCTACAAGATGGACGACATCAGCCTCAAGCCTACCTCGCCCGCCGGCTACGGCTTCGCGGTCGACTTCGGAGCCACGTACGACATCCTGCCCAACCTGCAGGCATCGCTGGCGGTGAACGACCTGGGCTTCATCGGCTGGAGCAAGAACAAGAACGTAACGGGTTATTCGGCGAAGGAGCTCTCCTTCACGGGTGTGACGGTCACCGAGGACGGCACCGAGTCGCCCGACTTCGACATCGACGTACTGGAGTTCCACAAGGGCGCGGCCAAGAGCGTATCGCGCATGCTGCGTGCCTCGATCAACGCCGGCCTCGAATACGAGGTATGGCGCCATAAGATCGGCATCGGCCTGTTGTATACGGCCCGCGTGTGGGAATACAAGACCCTGCACAACATCACCGGGTCGGTCAATTTCCACCCGATCCGCTGGTTTACCGTCACGGGCAGTTATTCGGTGATCGACAACCGCGGCGGCGCCGTGGGGCTGGCGCTGAACCTGAACCCCAGCTGGATCAATTTCTACCTTGCCACGGACATCGTCACGGCCAAGCATACGCCCCAGTTCATCCCTATCAAGCAGAGCGTGATGAACGTCACGCTGGGCATCGGAGTACCGATCGGCAGACGCAGCCACCGTATCGCGGCCTATGTGTACGACAAGGATCGGCGGTAAACGAACGAACGGGAAACCCGGCCTTTTCAGGCCGGGTTTTTCTTATCAGGACGCCCGAAAATTCTGCCGAACCGGGCATAAAGACACTTGGAGTACGCAAAAAAGACAGCCTGCGGCAACAAACGCACCCTCCCTTTCCATATTTTAGGCGCACCCATACCATAATCGGGCAATGGCATTGGTTTATCGGAAACTTTATTTATCTTTGCAATGTAGAGATTACGAAAGCATTTCTCAGGGGACGATCCCATTTTCCTGCCCCGGATGATTTTGCGTTTAAATATTGCGACGGCCCCTCAAATCTGTGTGAAGTTGCGTCACTACTTTTGAATTCTTCAAAATCACGGGCCGTCGCAATCTTTTTATCCCCTTAAACAAAAATCATGCCATAGCCCATCCGATTTTCCTCGCCCCCAGTCTATCCCGCTTCGACGAGGCTACGCTCCAGTGCGGCACGCGTCGCCATGCGGCCGGCCTCGACAATTTCCCGGGCGCGGTAGAATTCAAAAATCCCGAAACGGTCGGCAGGCATCTCTATCAGCAGGTCGGGCTTGTAAAGCTTGCACATCAGGCGTGCGATATGCTGCTGCATGATCTCCGACGATGCGGTAATCACCTTATAATAGTTCAGCGAAGCCTTGTTGCGGACGGCCATCTCCTCCGAGAACGGGGCGCTCACATCCACGGCGACCAGGACGTCGCCCGGTTCACGGCGCACCCGGTTCAACGGCAGCGGATTGACCGTACCGCCGTCGACCAGCACCTGGTTCCCCCGGCGTACGGGACGGAATACCGACGGGATGGAGATAGACGCCCGGATGGCATCGTACAAGCCTCCCCTGTCGAGCACGACTTCGCGCCCCGTCAGCAGGTCGGCGGCAACCGCGGCGAACGGCAGCGGCATCTTCTCGATCTTCACGTCGGGCACCAGCTCCTTCATGGCCCGCATCACGCGGTCGCCCTTGACGAGTCCCTCGGTGCTCAGCGCAAAATCGACCAGCCCGAAAACCTTATACTTGTCGAGCGTATACATCCACTCCTTGAAGGGTTCGAGATGCCCCGAGGCATACATGCCCCCGACCAACGCCCCCATCGAAGTGCCGGCCACAGCATGCACCTCGAATCCCTGACTCTCCAACTCCTCGATCGCCCCGATATGGGCAACACCACGCGCGCCGCCGCCCGCAAGCACCAGCGCAGCCCTTCTTTTTTTCATAAATTCATCTTGTTTATCCGCTCCCGGACTTTATCCCACGCATGGGTTCCGAACAGACAGCTTGCACGCATCGTGCCGCATATCCCGGCAAAACGCGACATCGGAATAACGAAACACAATTCGTCCGCACCGACCCACGGGCGCACCGAAGGATCGAACAGCCCCAGGAAACACCTGCGGCCGCCGTTACGGTTTTCCCGCACGGCCTGCGACACCACGGTACTGCATCCCGAGCCGAACGGCGCCGCAACGGCATCCGGGGCGTCGTTGTCGAACCCGGCCCATGTCACGAGCCCCGCCAAGACGTCTGGCGTAGCGAAGAATAGCACGCCTTCCGCCCCGTCGAACGTCCCCGCCGCATCCACACGCACGAACTCGAGCCACGCCTTCGGCCCCGGCCGCAGGTCGAGCGCAGCGATGAAGTCCAGCACCATTTCGGGCGTCTGCTTATAACGCTCCTTGAGCGAGACGAACTGCGGGACGAATTCCGGCATGGGGCTGAAACCCGTATAGAACTTGCCGCCCCCGCAACCGATATTCGAGGCGTTGAGCCCCACGGGCCGCCCGTCACGCGCCTCGGCCAACGCCTTGAAAAAACACCCGCCCGCCTTTGCGGCGGGGCGCAGCGGTTCGTCCGTATAGCGAAACAGCAGGGGCAGCTCCGGCACCGGGCCGAAAGCCTCGCGGAAAGCGGCGACAAATTCTCCTGTCTGCATGGCATTCATCCGTTTGTAATTACATAATCCATAAATACGTCGTGCGGTTCGACGGGCAGTGCCCCGACCAGCTGGTGGGCGTAGCAGACCCCGACCTTCACGCCCCGGAACCCGGGCTGCGAGAGGTATTTGTCATAAAACCCGCGGCCGCGGCCCATGCGGGCACCGGCTTGCGTAAATGCCGTTCCAGGAACGACGATCAAATCTATTTCGGACGGTTCGCACGGCATTGCGTCCCCGTCCGGTTCGGCGATCCCGAAGGCCCCCGCACGGAGTGCCCCGGGTACGTAATCGAAGAACCGCATCGCGTCGCCCCCGACCCGGGGGACGACGATCCGCCTGGCGGAGCCCCACCGGGCAAGCGCCTCCTCCGTCGCGGGTTCGTCGGGCAGGGCACAGAAAAACGCCACGCACCGCGCTGTCCCGAAAGGCCCCGATTCCGCTACCCGGCGGAAGATCCGCCCGGATGCCGCCGCACGTTCTTCGGGGGAGAGGGACAGGTTCTGTTTTTTCATCGCTGCACGCAGCTCTTTTTTAGTCATAAAACCCTCCTTTTCGGCATAAAATTCCCGGCCGTTTCTATTGTTATTCTGCAAACAATGGCTATCTTTGCGTCCGGGAACACAAAACTTTAACAAATATAAACAAATTTAAATCATTATGAGCTGTTTTTTATCTAATTCCTCGCTCGGCAAGAAGTTGGTGATGAGCGTAACGGGGTGCTTCCTCGTGCTCTTTATCCTTTTCCACATGTCCATGAACATTGTGGCGATCATCTCGCCCGAGGCTTACAACATGATCTGCGCACTGCTGGGGGCCAACTGGTACGCGCTGGCCGGTACGCTCGTACTGGCGGCAGGCGTGGTCATCCACTTCATCTACGCCGTCATCCTGACGCTCGAAAACCGCAAGGCACGCGGTTCGCAGCGCTACGCCGTAACGGTCGTGGAACCGGGCGTCAAATGGGCTTCGAAAAACATGCTCGTACTGGGCTTCATCATCCTGGGCGGTTTGGCACTTCACCTGTTCAATTTCTGGGCTAAAATGCAGCTCGTCGAAATCATGGGCGGCCATGAGAATTCGCTGGGCTTCGGCGCTGCCGACGGCGCTTCGCTGATCGCCTACACCTTCTCGCAGTGGTATTACGTGGTGATCTACCTCGTGTGGTTCTTCGCCCTCTGGTTCCACCTCACGCACGGCGTATGGTCGATGTTCCAGACGGTAGGCTGGGCCAACGACACGTGGTATCCCCGCCTGAAATGCATCGCCAATATCGTAGCGACGATCATCTTCCTCGGCTTTGCCGCCGTCGTGGTGGTTTACTTCATCAAGAGCATCTGCCCCTGCTGCGCAGGCGCCTGCTAACCGATTATCCAGAACAATAAACACACAACAGATATGGCTTTTAAATTAGATGCTAAAATCCCTGCCGGCGCTCTCGCAGAAAAATGGAGCAACCACAAGGCAGCTATCAAGGTCGTAAGCCCCGCGAACAAGCGCAAGCTCGACATCATCATCGTCGGAACCGGCCTGGGCGGTGCTTCCGCAGCCGCTTCGCTCGGTGAACTCGGATATAACGTAAAAATATTCTGCATCCAGGATTCGCCCCGCCGCGCGCACTCGATCGCCGCACAGGGCGGTATCAACGCTGCGAAGAACTACCAGAACGACAACGACTCGGTATACCGCCTGTTCTACGATACGATCAAGGGCGGCGACTACCGCGCACGCGAAGCCAACGTATACCGCCTGGCCGAGGTTTCCAACCTCATCATCGACCAGTGCGTGGCCCAGGGCGTACCTTTCGCACGCGAATACGGCGGCCTGCTGGCCAACCGCTCGTTCGGCGGCGCACAGGTATCACGTACGTTCTACGCCCGCGGCCAGACGGGCCAGCAGCTCCTGCTGGGCGCTTATTCGGTACTCAACAAGGAAATCGCAGCCGGCACGGTGAAAAGCTATCCGCGCCATGAAATGCTCGACATCGTCATCGAGGACGGCGAGGCAAAGGGTATCATCGCCCGCAACCTCGTCACCGGTGAGATCGAGCGCCACGGCGCACACGCCGTGGTGATCGCCACGGGCGGATACGGCAACGTATTCTTCCTTTCGACCAACGCCATGGCATCGAACGGTTCGGCTGCATTCCAGTGCTACCGCAAGGGCGCCGGCTTCGCCAACCCCTGCTTCACGCAAATCCACCCGACCTGCATCCCCGTACACGGCGATCAGCAGTCGAAGCTGACGCTCATGTCGGAGTCGCTGCGCAACGACGGCCGTATCTGGGTTCCCAAGAAACTCGAAGACGTGAAGGCCATCCGCTCGGGTGCCAAGAAACCGTCGGACATCGCCGAGGAAGACCGCGACTACTACCTGGAGCGCCGTTACCCGGCCTTCGGTAACCTCGTGCCGCGCGACGTGGCTTCGCGTGCCGCCAAGGAGCGCTGCGACGCAGGCTTCGGCGTGAACGAAACGGGGCTGGCCGTATTCCTCGACTTCAAGACCGCCATCGAGCGTCTGGGCAAGGATATCATCAAGCAGCGCTACGGCAACCTGTTCGACATGTACGAGGAGATCACCGACGTGAGCCCCTACGAGCAGCCGATGCAGATCTTCCCCGCCGTGCACTATACCATGGGCGGCATCTGGGTCGACTACAACCTGATGACCACCATCCCCGGCCTGTATGCCATCGGCGAGGCCAACTTCTCCGACCACGGTGCCAACCGCCTCGGCGCCTCGGCGCTGATGCAGGGTCTGGCCGACGGTTATTTCGTACTGCCTTACACCATCGGCGACTACCTCTCGCACAAGATCCAGGCTCCGAAGGTGAAGACCGACACCAAGGCCTTCGACCAGGCTGAGAAGGAAGTCAAGGAGAAGATCGCCAAACTGCTCTCGATAGGCGGCAAGCAATCGGTAGACGATATTCACAAGAAACTCGGCCACATCATGTGGGAGAACGTCGGCATGGCCCGCACCAAGGAGTCGCTCGAAAAGGCGATCACCGAGATCCAGGCACTCCGCAAGGAGTTCTGGAAGGACGTGAAGGTCGTAGGCAAGGAAAACGACTTCAACGTCGAGTTGGAAAAGGCGCTCCGCCTGGCCGATTTCCTGGAACTGGGCGAGCTGATGGCCCGCGACGCACTCAACCGCGAGGAGTCATGCGGCGGCCACTTCCGCACGGAGCACCAGACCGAGGAAGGCGAGGCCAAGCGCGACGACGAGCACTTCGTATATGCCGCCGTATGGGAGTACAAGGGCGAGGACGCAGCCCCCGAACTGACGAAAGAACCGCTGAACTTCGAGTTCGTACACCCCGCACAGCGCAACTACAAAGACTAACCGTTTGACGTTGTAACACTTTAATAACAAATTGAAATTATGAATTTTACATTAAAGATATGGCGTCAAAAGGACGCTAAAGCAAAGGGTGGTTTCGAAACTTACAAAGTCGAAAACATCTCGGCCGACACCTCGTTCCTCGAGATGCTCGACATCCTCAACAATAACCTCATCCACGAGGGCAAGGAGCCCGTGGCATTCGACCACGACTGCCGCGAAGGTATCTGCGGCATGTGCTCACTGCACATCGACGGCCATGCCCACGGCCCCAGCCAGGCGGTCACGACCTGCCAGATCTACATGCGCAAGTTCAAGGACGGTGCGACCATCACCATCGAGCCCTGGCGCTCGGCAGCGTTCCCCGTCATCAAAGACCTCGTGGTGAACCGTTCGTCGTACGACCAGATCCTGCAGGCGGGAGGTTTCATCTCGGTACGCACCAACTCGGTGCCCGACGGCAACGCCATTCCGATTCCGAAGGCCGATGCCGACGAGTCGATGGACGCCGCCGCATGCGTAGGCTGCGGAGCCTGCGCCGCGACCTGCAAGAACGGTTCGGCCATGCTTTTCGTCGCTGCCCGCGTATCGTCGCTCGCCAAGCTGCCGCAGGGCCGCGTGGAGGGTGCACGCCGCGCCAAGGCGATGGTCGCCAAGATGGACGAACTGGGCTTCGGCAACTGCACCAACACGGGTGCCTGCCAAGCCGAGTGCCCCAAGTCGATCTCCATCGCGCACATCGCACGCCTGAACCGCGAATTCCTCTCGGCAAAATTCGAAGACTAAACGGACATATGCGACCGGCTTTCCCCGCTTTGCGGAAATGCCGGGCAGACAAAGGGGAGGGACTGCATTGTCCCTCCCCTTTTTTATTGTATCGTTATGCAAACTCCGCTTCCGGTTCTCAATATGCGCCCCGGCCATACCCGGCCGTCGTCTCGCGCCAATGCCGGACGCGGGAAGGCAGACGGTACCATTTTTGCGGCGACGGATGAAATACAAAACCGCAATGCCATGGAAAGAATTGTAGAATTTCCGACCGATCGCACCGTCATCTCCACCGAAAACAACGGGTTCGCAGGCGACGAACGCGACGAAACCCTGATCGACGAAAATCTCGTGGAAACCGAGATCCCGCTGGCGGACAGGATCCCGGGTGCCGTCCGGGAGACCGAAGAGGGCGACAGGCCGATCTATGACGAAGAAGGATACCGGAACGATCCGGGCGGGGAGTAAAACGGAGCCGGCGAAGCCCCAGCCTTTATTGCGGGCGGATCGACGAAAGCCGCGCCACCTGCTTGAGGTCGAACTCGCCGTAGATGTTCACCACGACGGTTTCCTTCGCACCGTAGGTAATCATCACCAGCTCTGACTTGACCGACAGGGCCGTTTCCCGGATATAGAACTTCGTGGTCTGCCCGTCCTCCGTACCGGAGGTGACGGGCTGGAATTTCCGGTCGGCGGCGACGGCGGCCTCGGCATCGCGCACCAGCATCCCGCTGTCCCCGCCTTTGAGAGCAATGATACGGATATACTCAATGTCCTTCAGTAATACGGCAAGTCCTTTATCCCCCCTTTGCGCGGCCTGACGGCTCATCATCTGCATCATCTTCTGCTCCAGCAGCACGCTGGTAAATCCTTCGGAGGCATCGTACCGCCGGAAGAAATTGTCCACGGAGCTGCTCTGCGCCGATACAGACCGCGGCAGGAAGAGGCAAAGGGCAAATATCAATAACAATCGTTTCATGGATTCCGTGATTATAATTACATGAGCAGCGAAATGCCGAAACTCAGCGTATGGCACTCGGGGCCGCCCCCCTTCTTGAAAAGGGGCGTCACACCGTAACGGACGAAAACACCGACACCGCTATAGGAAACCGAACCGCCCACACCGAACTGATATGTCCGCAATCCCGAAAGCTCGTACTGCACCTTCGGCTTTTTATGCAGTGAAGTCAGCTCGATCCCGAAGTCGGAATACGCGATGGCCGACACCTGAAAATTCCTGAAAGGCTTGTAAATAAGCCTCAGAGGAATACCGAGCGACGAAGTGACGAACTTCGATTTGTCGGCCGGTTCGTCCAGCGCCACGGGCAGGAGGCGTCCATGTTCGTACCCAAGGCGGATTTGCGCATCGGAAAGCCGGTAATTATCCACGGCAAAATTCAAATCTGTGGCAAAATAGAGTGTACGGTTGCGGTTCAGAGCAACCTGCACCTGTAAAACCGAGGCTGCGACATGGATCGAACTCCCCAGCTTCTGGTCGAGAAAACCCTTCTCTTCGGGGGCATAACCGTCGTAATCGACCCCAACCAGTTGCGAGAACCCGAATTCACCACAGTTGAACAGATAGAGTTTCACACGCCCCGACCGGGTCACCACATCGGCGTACTCCGGTTCCGGGGCACGCCCCAGTATAATCCCGAACCCGGCCACCTCGAGTATGACATTGCCCTCGCGGTCTGCTCCGCGCAGTGCCATCAGGTCGTTGCCCACCGTATCGATCCTCCGCAACGTATCGAGCCCCAGTGAATCGCGGTTCATCGCCATAACGGGCCGTTCGCAGGTTCCTCCCCGCTGCACACGGAGTTCACCTTCGGTCTGCGCCGATACCAGCCAAGGCAAAAGCAGAATAAGTGCCAATAATAATCTTTTCATAGCCATTCCGTTTCAGGTTTTACAGCGAGAGCGAATAGGCAAACCCGAACGAGACCGTATGGCAGTCGGGGCCGGCATCGTGCTTGAACAGCGGCGTGATACCGTAACGGGCATAAAGGCCGAACCCGCGGTATGCGACCGACGCACCCAGGCCGAACTGGTATGCCCGGAATCCGGACAAACTGTGCTTCTCCTTCGGTTTTTTATAGATGGCATCCGCCCCCAGCATGAAATCGGAATAGGCGACGGCCGTGATCCGGAGGCGTTTCACAGGCTCGTAGATCAACCGCACGGGAATACCGAGCGAGGAGGTGACCGCCTTCGACTTGTCGGCCGGTTCGTCCAGAGCTACCGGCACTAGGCGTCCGCCGATGTTGCCAAGGGTGATTCCCGAATCGGCAAGGCGAATGTTGTCGAGCGTGTATTGCAGGCCGAGGCCGAGGCTGAGCGTCCGGCTCCGGTTCAGCGACAGGCATATCTGCATGACCGAGAAACTGAAATGGAACGACGGGCCGAGTCGCTGGTCGAGGAACCCCGCCTCACCGGGGGCATAGCCGGAATAATCGACCCCGGTCAGCTGCGTAAAACCGAACTCCATATCGCTGAGCAGGTTGAGCCAAACCCGGGGCGATTTCACCTCCATCTTCTGCATCGGGGTATGCCCCAGCCGGAGGCCGAAGCCGGCGACTTCGAGCACCATGCTGCCGTCGCGTCCCCCGTCACGCAGGGTCACCAGGCCGTTGTCGACCGTGTCGATACGCCGCAGCGTGTCGATACCCAGCGAGTCGCGGTCGACGGTTTCGATGGTCACGGGTTTCCCGTCGGCACGGCGGAAACGAACCGAGTCGGCGTTCTGCGCCGCAACGGGTGAAAAGGCCAGGAGCAATACCCCCGCAAAAACAAACAGTTTCTTCATGACATATCATTTTAATCGTTCACAATCAATTCTTCGACCAGATGCTCAGGGTCGGCGAACTCGGAAAAACCCTGCAAATAGACCGTCGTCCGCATGGCGACGTCCTTGTCGTAGACCGCTTGCCCGTCGATGTAACAATAGGGGCGGCGCATGTACTCCACGCACAGAAAAAGGCCGAGCGCCACGACGGCCGCTGCCGCGATCCCGCACAGGCGCAGGAACCTCCGCTTCCTGCCGGGTCTATGCCCGAAGGCCTGCACCCGCTCGGGCAGGCATTCCCCGGCAAGTCCGTCCATGCCGCAGAACATCGCCCGGGCATAGCGCAAACCGGGATCCGTTTCCCCCTCCCGGAAATAAGCCTTCAGTTCCTGCTCTTCGGCATCGGTCGTCCGCGCCTCGAAATAGCGCTCCAACAACTTCTCAATCCGTTCTTTCCGCTCTTTCATCGTCCATCATTTTTTTCAGTATTCCCCTCAGTGCATTGCGGGCGCGGGAGAGGATCACGCGCACCTGGGCTTCGTCGCAAGCCACCATGCCGGCAATCTCACGGGTCGGATAACCCTCGATGTCCTTCAGGTACAACACCTCGCGCTGCCGCCCGGGCAACTCCGCCATCGCACGGCGCACCAGGTCACGCGCTTCCCACCCTTCGGCATCCCCCGTCGTCGCACGATCCGCCCATCCTGCCACAGCATTGTTGCGGCGCCCGTCCGCCCGCCGCCGGCGCAGGCAATCGTAACAACGGTTGCGCACGGCTGCCATCACGAAGGAAGCGATGTCACGGCAACCGTCGAGCCGCCCCCGCTCCGTCCACAACCGCTCCAGCAGGTCGTGCGTCACGTCCTCGGCCTCGTCGGCGCAAAGCAGCAGGCTTTGTGCATAACGGAACATACGGTCGCGGAGCGGCACAACGTAACGGGTGAATTCGAATTCCTTCATTGTATTTGTAAGACGAAGCAGCCGGGCAAAACGCAACACCGGATCGGTAAATATCGTAATTTTTTCCTCAATAGAAGCCTTTCCGATCCCATGCCGGAGCTCCTATAATATATAATATAGGTATTGCAAAAAAATGCAGATTTTTTGAAGAAATTTAGTACTTTGTATTGCATAATACTAAAATATGTATTATATTTGCAATACCAAAGTAGTAGTAAACCGGAAATATTAACCCTAAAATACCTCTACGACTATGAAAGAGACAGTAAACGTAAATATCGGCTCGCAGGCTTTCACCCTCGACGAAGATGCTTACCGTGTACTCAGGAGTTATCTTGACGACATACGCAGCCGCCTGCCCGAATACGACACCGAAACCATGGGCGACATCGAGGTACGCATTGCCGAGATATTCCGCGAGATCGTCTCCTCTCCGATGCGCGTCATCACCCTCGACACGGTGCGCACGGCGATGCATCGAATGGGGGCACCCTCGGACTTCGGCGAGCGCCGCGGCAACACCGCCCGGCAGGAGGACGAGGAAGCCGAGCCGGAAACCCGCAGGCTCTACCGCTCGCGCACCGACCGCTCGATCGCCGGCATCTGCGGCGGACTGGCCGACTTCTTCCATGTAGATGCGACGGTCATGCGGCTCCTCATGCTGTTTCTGATAATCTTCGGCGGGCTTTCGATCTGGGCCTACATCATCCTCTGGATCATCATCCCCGAACAACCCGCCCCGAAATTCAATATTAACCGTAAAAACCGATAAAACCATGGCAACGGACAAAACAAAAAAACTGTACCGGGTACGCGACGGCATCATCGCTGGCGTCTGCGGCGGACTGGCCGACTTCTTCGGGCTCGACCCGTCGCTCATACGCATCGCAACTCTCATCCTCATACTCTTCGGCGGGCTTTCGCTCTGGGTATACATCATCCTCTGGCTGATTGTACCGAAGGCTCCGAAGCGATTAACCGAATAAAGCATTATGGCTGAAGACAACGTAAAAGCGCAGATGCGCAAGGGAATCCTGGAGTATTGCATCCTCGCCATCCTTTCCCGCGAAGATTCGTATGCTCCGAAGATCATCGCCGAACTCAAAGAGGCCGAGATGATCGTGGTCGAGGGTACGCTGTACCCGATCCTCACGCGGCAGAAAAATTCAGGGCTCCTGACTTACCGTTGGGAAGAATCCCCGCAGGGGCCGCCCCGCAAATACTACACGCTGACCGACAAGGGGCGTGAATATCTTAAAACGCTCGACGAAGCCTGGGACGAACTCGTAGGCCAGATACAGGTCATTCGCCACGGAAAATAAAAAATCAACCCTTAAATAATTACAACCATGAAAAGAATACTTTTGATCGCAGTCCTGCTGGGCACCATGATCACCGCCACCACATATTTCGTCTGCATCGCAGCCCCGTCGGTACTCTTCGGCAAGGGCATCAAAGGCAGCGGCAACATCGTCACGCGCACCATCGACGCCCCGGATTTCGACCGTGTGGACGCGGCACGCGCCGTGAAGGTCGTCATCACCGACAAGGCGACCGGCAAAATCACGATCGAAGCCGACGACAACATTATGGAATACGTAGTGGTGGAGGCCAAGGGCGGACGCCTGACGGCGACCATCGACAAGTCGGTCAACAACGTATCGAACGCCGACGTGACCGTCACCGTCCCGGCCAACGGGCGCATCCGCGCACTCGACGCATCGAGCGCCGCACGGATCACGAGCGAGGTCACGCTGACGGCCGACAAATTCTCGATCGACGCATCGAGTGCCGCCAGGATCGACGCGGCCGTGAAATCGACCTCCTGCACAGTGGCCGCATCGAGCGCCTCGAACATCGACGCCGCCATCGAAACCGGCTCCTGCACGGTAGGGGCATCGAGCGCCTCGAAGATCACCCTGAAGGGCTCCGCCGACAAATGCAGCATCGACATGAGCTCGGCCGCAAAACTTTCGGCCGCCGAATTCACGGTCGCCGACTGCAGCGTCGACACCTCGAGCGCTGCCAAAGCTACGGTCAACTGCACGGACAAACTCCGCGCCGAGGCTTCGAGCGGCAGTTCGATCCGTTACACGGGCGACTGCCAGACCAGCATCAGCAAATCGAGCGGCGGCAGCGTAAGCAGGAAATAATCCCCCAACGGCACAACTATGAAAGAGGTTAAAAAATGCAGCATATCGGGCGTAGCGTTCACGATGGACGCCGATGCCTACCAGGAGCTGGAGAACTATCTCGACAGTCTGAAAAAGACCTACAAGGATACGCCCGACGGAGCCGAGATCGTCGCCGACATCGAAGCCCGCATAGCCGAGCTGATCCTCACAACGCAGGACAACACCCGCGTGGTCGAGAAACCCCTGATCCTGAATATCATCCACCAGATGGGCTCGGTCGAGGACATCTCCGAGGAGAGTTCGGACAAAAAAGCCCCCGAAGAGCCGCGTATCCCGCGCCGCCTTTACCGCGACACGGAGAACGCCAAACTGGGCGGCGTATGCGCCGGCATCGGCAAGTACTTCGACGTCGATCCCGTATGGATCCGGCTGGGCATGTTCCTGCCGATCCTGCTGAGCTTCCTGCACTGGATTCCGTTCATGGACTGGACGGGATCGATGATGGGCAACCTGTTCGGCATCTTCGTCATCTGCTACGTTATCATGTGGTTCGCCGTACCGGCGGCACGCACGGCACGCCAGAAGCTCGAAATGAACGGCGAAAAAATCACCGCACAGTCGATCCGCGAGACCACCGAAGCCACCGCGGGCTGCGATCCCGACGTCAGGGCCAAGCCGATCGTGGCGGAGGCCGTCTCGGTCTTCGGCAAAGTGGTGCTGATCCTGCTCAAGCTTTTCGCGGGGCTGCTCGTATTCGGGCTTATCATGGGGGCCTGCGCCCTGATTATCGGGCTGTTCGCCCTGGTCATAGGCGGCGGAGGCATCCTCTCGCCTTTCTTCCCGCTGGGCATGACGCTGTGGGTACCTATTCTCGGCATATTTATTGTACTGATTCCCGTCATACTGCTCATTTATGTACTGATGTGCCTCATCGCTTCGCGCAAGCCCGGAGGCACGGCCGTGCTGATCATCTTCCTGCTGTGGCTCGCGAGCTTCATCGCATGCGCCTGCATTGCCATCCGCGAGGATGTGGGCGACCGGTTCCGCGCCAAGCGTAACGTGATCGAACAGGTGCTCAACACCGAAGTGGTGATCGACAACGACACGACGACGGTACAAAAGCTGCTCAAGGAGTACGAAAGCCAGAACGTCATCGAAGACGGCCACAAGACGCTGCACATCAGCATCCCGAACAAATCGATCGACATTACGATCGATAAAGACAAGGCCGGGCTGGAAGTAAAGGCCGACGGCAAACGGGTGAAGGTCGGGAAAAGCCGCAAGGCTTCGGCAGAAGAGGCCGGACAGAGCACGCAGGCAGCCGCAGAGGCGGACGCAGACACTGCTGCGCAGGAGCAGCAGACCGAATAAGGCCACAGGCGTTAGGTAAAATAAAAAGTTTTTTCGGAACGCAGGGCGCACCCACGGGTAGCGCCCTCGTTTTTTTGAAAAATTTAAAATAATTACTACCTTTGAGGGATTTTGTGTTTAAACGAAAAACTATGGCTGGCAGCAAATGCATAGGCATTCTCACATCGGGAGGCGACGCCCCCGGCATGAATGCGGCAATACGTGCGGTAACCCGCAGCGCAATCTATAACGGCTTTACGGTAAAGGGTATCATGCGCGGATACAAAGGTCTTGTATACAACGAGATCGTAGAGTTCAAGTCCCAGAGCGTGAGCAACATCATCCAACTGGGCGGCACGATCCTCAAAACGGCGCGCAGCCAGGAGTTCACCACGGCCGAAGGACGTAAGGCGGCTTACGACAACATGGTCGCAGCCGGCATCAACGCGCTGGTGGTCATCGGCGGCGACGGCTCGCTGACAGGCGCAGGGATTTTCGCGCAGGAGTACAACGTGCCCATCGTCGGGCTTCCCGGGACGATCGACAACGACCTCGGGGGTACGGACTCGACGATCGGCTACGACACGGCGCTGAACACGATCGTGGAGGCGGTCGACAAACTGCGCGATACGGCATCGAGCCACGAGCGACTCTTCTTCGTCGAGGTCATGGGACATACGGCGGGTTACCTGGCGCTGAACAGCGCCATCGCCACGGGTTCCGAAGCGGCTATCATCCCCGAAATGGACACCGAGGTCGACCAGCTGGCCGAACTCATCAACCACGGCTTCCGCAAGAGCAAGAACTCGGCGATCGTCATCGTGGCAGAGAACCCCAAGACGGGCGGCGCCACGGCACTGGCCGAACGTGTCAAGAAGGAGTTCCCGCAGTACGACGCCCGCGTCACGATCCTGGGGCATATCCAGCGCGGCGGGTCACCGACGGCCGTAGACCGCATCCTCGCCTCGAGGATGGGCGAAGCAGCCATCGAGGCGTTCCTCGACGAACAGCGCAACGTGATGATCGGCATCCAGAACGGCAAGATCGCCTACGTCCCCTTCGCCAAGGCGACCATGCACAACAAGGGCATCGACCGCAATTCGCTCGATCTGGTAAAGATACTCTCCATATAATTTCACAACAGACAACCCCGAACTTACCGAATGAAACGTGTTATCGGAATCGGCAATGCCCTGACGGACATGCTGGTCAACCTGGAATCAGACTCCGTGCTGGGTCGCTTCAAACTCGCCAAAGGCTCGATGAGCCTCGTGGATACCAAACTGCAGACCGAAATCTCGAAATCCGTGGCAGGACTGCCCTACTCGCTCTCGCTCGGCGGTTCGGCCGGCAACACCATCCGCGCCATGGCCAAACTGGGCTGCCAGGTCGGGTTCATCGGCAAGGTCGGACAGGATACGACGGGCGACTTCTTCGTCCAGGCACTCGAAAACCTGGGCGTGGAACCCGTAATCTTCCGTGGCTCGAAACGTTCGGGCAAGTGCGTGTCGCTCATCTCGCCCGACGGCGAGCGGACGATGGTCACCTACCTCGGCGCGGCACTCGAACTGACCGCCGCGGAGATCGACCCGGCGATCTTCGACGGGTACGACTGCCTCTATATCGAAGGTTACATCGTCCAAGACCACGACCTGATCCGCAAGGCTGCCCGCACGGCCAAGGAGTGCGGACTGAAGGTCGCCATCGACCTGGCCAGTTTCAACATCGTGGCCGAAAACCTCGAATTCCTGCGTAACCTCGTCAGGGACTATGTCGACATCGTTTTCGCCAACGAGGACGAAGCCAAGACCTTCGCCTGCGAGGCGGAGCCGCTGAACGCCCTGCAATGCATCTCGGAGATGTGCGAACTGGCCGTGGTGAAGATCGGCATCAAGGGCGCCATGATCAAGCACGGCGACGAAGTGGTGCATGTCGGCATCCTGGCTGCGGCAAAACGTGTCGACACGACGGGTGCCGGGGATTTCTACGCCGCGGGGTTCCTCGCAGGGCTTTGCGAGAACCTCTCGCTGCGCCAGTGCGGCACGATCGGCGCCATCACGGCGGGCAAAGTCATCGAGGTCGTCGGGACTACCTTCGGCGAAGAGGCATGGGAGGACATCTCGCGCCTGGTGAACAAGGTCAGGAACGAGAAATACCTGTTCTGATCCGTAAAACCGGAATAAAGAAAGCGGCCTTACGGGCCGCTTTCTTTATTCCAAAGGCAGGAACCGAACCTGCAACGCCCATAAAATCGGAATTTATTGTTATTTTTACGACACAAAACACCGGCGGCATGGACAAAATATGGACTTCGGCCAAAGTCAAAATCAGGAACCGGCTGGACTTTATCCGTTACGGCCAGCGAATCGGCTACATCAATATCGTCGCGATCGTCATAGACCTCGCCATTCTGCTCTATTCGGCCATCGACTACCAAACGCTGATGCGAACCGGCAACCTGTTCCTTTTCCTGTTCCTGGTCTTTACGACCCTTATCTGGCAGACGATCTGTTTCGTAAAGGATTTCTACGCCTACACGCGTAAGACGGAGTACTACAACCTCCACGACATCTACCGGCACAAAACACCGGAGGCAGCCGACGAGTTGGACGAGATTTATACCGCCGCCCCGATCGCCTTTCCGGGCACCGTATTGCGGCACAGCGACAACATAGACCGCTTATTGCAAGCAGACCGCCCCATCCATGCGATACTATGCACCGACAAGGAAAAGCGGGTGTTGAAATACATAAAGAATTACCGGGACATCCTGCTGCCGTTCCTCAACGGCAAGTGGCACGAAATGAAGAACAGGAACGGCAGTTTTTACAACGAGCGCAAACTGTGCATGGCATCCGAATTCGGGGAAAGCGGCGGAGAATGGTACGTCCGGGTATGCAAAGGCTGTTACTACAACTCCTACCTGACGAACGTAATCTATACGAAAAAACTCTCCCACCAAAGCGGTTGGGGCATGACCCCTCCCGCAAACATTGCCAACTACCCGGTACGCCGGCTCGAAAAATCGGTCATGAGCGACCACATCGGCATTTCGACACTGGCCGTCACAACCGACGGATATGTCATTATCCTCCACCAGAACGACAAAGCCCTCACTTCGACAGACCGCCTGACTCCTTCGGGATCGGGATCGATCGACTTCAGCGATTTGCGTCCCGACTCCGATTTCAGGGAGACGTTGAAAGCCGCCGCAGAGAGGGAGCTGCGCGAAGAAACCAACCTTCCGGCAGGCTGGATCGGACACACGGAGGTCATCGGCTTTTACCGCGACCTGGGGCGCGGCGGGAAACCCGAGTTCTGCTGCCTGACCCGGCTAAACGCCAGATCGTTCGAAATAGCGGAACTGGAACCGAACTGCGAGGAACAGCGGGACGATTTCGAAACCTACCAGATACTGGGTGAAACGGGAGAATTGGACGGAAAAGATTTCGGGCGGTTTTCGGACATGGCGCTCAACCTCTCGCCCGGATGCGAAGAAGAGCACCCCTCATTGGCGCTCTACATGTGCTACATCATGCTTTGCCGCTATTTCGGCAAGGAAATCCCCGTGCGCAATTAAAAACAGCTCAATGGCCGGCACGGGAGAAAAGCCCCCGGCTGATCTCGTAACGCATACGAATCAGCCACAATGATTTACGGGGGGACATCGTCAGCGAAAGCAACAGCGTAGCCGCCCATTTCATACATTCCAGCACAACGGCTTTCGGATAACGGCGGTAGATGCACGCCCGCAGGCGCTGGCTCACGCCGACGTTGTAGCAAAGGCGGCGGAAATAGTCCTCGGTAAGTTTTCCGGGCGGGATAATATGCCACATGACGGCATCGGGGACATACCAGCATGTCTCGCCGCCGCGCATCATGCGTTCGAAGAAATCGTTTTCCTCGCCACCGATCAGCATCCCTCCCACACGCCCCAGCGAGGGGTCGAACCCGCCGTATCGGGCGGTTGCGGAGCGTCGGAAAGCCATGTTGCCTCCCCCGGGAACACGGCCGGCAGGAAAAGGCCGTACGGCATGGCCGAAATCCATCGGGTTGGCGACAGGCAGTTCGGTATATTTCGACATCCACGCCGGACGTCCCGAGACATACTCGGCAATGATGCGCCCCCCGGCCACGACGGCATCGGGATGTGCGTCGAAGAATTCGGCATACGCCCGGATAAACCCCGCATTGATACGTTCGTCGTCGTCGATGAAGGCCACATAGGGTGCCGAAGTTTCCGCTATCCCCCGGTTGCGGGCATAAGAAACCCCCGGGCCCGTTTCGGTCACCATGCGCAGGTTGAGCGCCGGATACCGTGCCGCGAAGGCTGCGAACCGGGCAGGCGTATCGTCCGTCGAATTGTTGTTCACCACCACGCATTCCCACTCCCCGGCGGGCATGTCCTGCCGCACGACGGATTCGAGCGCCGCGAGAAGCTGTCTGGCACGATTATGCGTTGGGATTATGAGCGAGAGGCGGATCATCGTGCGAATGTAGCAATTTATCCGTAAAAAACCGTTATATTTGCACAAATTATAAGCGATACGACTATGCACAATCTGTTTCGTACCCTTTTGCTGCCCATAGCGGCCATGTTTGCCGTGACGGCGGTCTCGGCGCAAAACGTAAGCTGGAAAAGCACCGTGGAGCACCTCGACGGCGACATGTACCGGATCGTACTCGAAGCCTCGATCCCCGCACCCTACCATATGTATGACATGGGGCCCTATGAAGGCGGGCCCAATGCCACAACGATCACCTTCACCGCGGGTGCCGGGGCTACGCTCGTGGGGGGCGTAGAGCAACTCTCCACTCCCGAGCGCCACTACGACAAGACCTTCGAGATGGAGATCGGCACCTTTGCCGGCAAGGCGCTATTCGCCCAGCGGGTGAAGCTCGCGGCCGAAAAGGCCGCCGTCACGGCCCAGCTGGAGTGGATGATCTGCGACGACACGAGCTGCATGCCGCCCGAGGATACGGAAATGACGATCGACCTGACGGCACAGGCCGGCGCAGCGACGGCATCGGCCGCCACGCCGCAGGATACGGCCCCAGCGGGAACTGCGGACAAGGCCGCCCTTGCGAAAGCCCCGGACAATGCCGACGGAGGCTCGGCACAGGCCGCAGCGGAACCTGCGCAGAAAGACGCCGCAGGCGGAGGCTCGCTGTGGGCGTTGATCATCGAGGCGATCCTGTGGGGTTTTGCAGCTTTGCTGACCCCCTGCGTATTCCCCATGGTGCCGATGACCGTATCGTTCTTCATGAAAAGCTCCGGCAGCCCCGCGATGGGACGTTTCCGCGCCGGCATGTACGGGTTCTTCATCGTCGCGCTCTACACGCTGCCGATAGCCGCAATCATCGTCATCACACGCATCGTCGGGGGCGATGCCGTGACGGCCGACATCTTCAACTGGCTGGCGACACACTGGCTGCCCAATATCCTTTTCTTCCTCGTATTCATGGTATTCGCCGCATCGTTCTTCGGAGCGTTCGAGATCACCATGCCTTCGTGGATGGTCAACAAAACCGACAGCAAAGCCGACTCGAAAGGCCTGGCCGGCATCTTCTTCATGGCCCTGACCCTCGTGCTGGTATCCTTCTCCTGCACGGGCCCGATCGTAGGTTCGGTGCTTATCAAATCGACGTCGGGCGAATTCTGGAGCCCGATCGTCACCATGCTGGCGTTTTCCGTCGCCTTCGCGCTTCCCTTCACCGTCTTCGCCTTCTTCCCGTCGATGCTCAAAAAGCTGCCCAAAAGCGGCGGATGGCTCAACTCGGTGAAGGTCGTGCTGGGATTCATCGAGGTGGCGCTCGGCATGAAGTTCCTCTCGGTCGCCGACCAGACCTACCACTGGGGGCTGCTCGACCGCGAGATATACCTCGCCGTATGGATCGTGACCTTCTCGCTCCTGGGGCTCTATCTGCTGGGAAAAATCAAATTCGCGCATGACAGCGATACGCCCTATCTGGGCGTAGGCCGCCTGGCACTGGCCATCGTCACCTTCTCGTTCGTCGTATACCTGATCCCCGGCATGTGGGGCGCCCCGCTCAAAGGCCTCTCGGGCTACCTGCCGCCGCTGCATACGCAGGATTTCGTGATCGGGAAGGAAGCGCCGACCGCTTCGGGCGGAGAAACGCGCATGCTGCTGACCGTCGAGGGACAGAAGCCCAAGCACAGCGATTTCCTGCACCTGCCCCACGGCCTCGAAGGGTTCTTCGACCTGAAAGAAGCCGAGGCCTATGCCGCAAAGGTCGGCAAACCGCTCTTCATCGACTTCACGGGTCACGGGTGCGTCAACTGCCGCGAAATGGAAGCCCGCGTATGGGCCGACCCGCAGGTGCTCGACATCCTGCGCAACGACTACGTGATCGTGGCGCTCTATTCCGACGACAAGAAAGTGCTTCCCGAGGACGAATGGGTAACCACCGACACGGGAAAGGTGCTCAAAAGCCTCGGCAAGATAAACTCGTATTACGCCCTGAAAACCTACGGGGTAAATGCCCAGCCTTACTACGTGCTCCAGGGACGGGACGGGAAACAACTCGTGCCGCCGCGCGGGTACGACCTCAACGTCGACAATTTCGTGGGATTCCTCAAGAGCGGCGTCGAAGCCTACAACGCCCAAAAATAAGGGCTGCGACGACAAAAAAACAAGCACTGCGACGGCAAAAAAGCCTGCGACTTTCCGGTCGCAGGCTTTTTCACATCCACCGTCCGCACATCAGTCCGCGAACTCGTCGAACATCGTCGTACTCAGGTATTTCTCGGCACGGTCGGGGAAAACCACCACGATATTGCCCCGTTCGATGCGCTGCGCGGTGCGCACGGCCGCCAGCATCGCGGCGCCGCTGCTCATGCCGGCGAAGATCGCCTCCCTGGCAATGATCTCCCGCGCCATGGCGATCGCCTCTTCGCTCTCGACCATCTCCTGCATGTCGATCTGCGAAGGATCGTAAATGTCCGGAACGATAGCCTCCTCCATATTCTTCAATCCCTGGATATAGTGGCCCCGGATCGGTTGCGCGCAGACGACCCTGATGTCGGGCTTCATCACCTTCAGGAACCGCGAAAGCCCCATCAGCGTCCCCGACGTGCCGATGGCACAGACCAGGTAGTCGATCCTGCCGCCTGTCTGCTGCCAGATTTCCAGTGCCGTAGACTGGTAATGCGCCAGGTAATTGCCCGCATTGGCAAACTGGTCGGGCATGAAATATTTGTCGGGGTCGCCGGCCACCTTGCTGCGGGCCAGGCGGATCGCCCCGTCGGTTCCCTCCTCGGCGGGCGTAAGGATCACCTTCGCACCATAGGAACGGATTATTTTACGTCGCTCGACCGACACGGCGCTGCTCATCACGATCTCCACGGGATATCCCTTGACGATGCCGACGATGGCCAGGCCGATGCCCGTATTGCCCGACGTCGGTTCGATGATCGTCTTGCCGGGCGTGAGGCGCCCGTCCTGTTCGGCCTCCTCGATCATCCGGAGCGCAATGCGGTCTTTGATGCTGCCCGTGGGGTTGAAACCTTCGAGTTTCGCATAGATATTGACGTTCGGGTTGGGGCAAAGCCGGTTGATCCGCACCATCGGGGTTCCCCCGATAGTACCCAAAATATTCTTTTTTACCATAAATCGACCTAATTAACCGCGTAAAGATAATCATTTCCCCGAAATAGCGGCAATCCGCCCGTCCGATTCCGCCCGAAAGCCGGCCGCCATCAAACGCAGGGGTGCCCGCACAACGAATGTGCAGGCACCCCAATCCTCATCCGGAACGGTTATTTTTCCGGCTTCCCGTGTTCGTCGAAAGCGGCCTTGACCTCGGCCTCCTTCTTTGCGCGCTGCTCGGCATCGGGGGCTTCGCCCTCCTTGACCAGCTCATTCACTTTACGTTCGAAATTCTGCTCGCAGGGCGTGCAGGTCGTTTCTTTGTTTTCCATAGGTACGAATTTTGGCATATTACGTACGTTTCCCTGCAAAATGCACACCGGAATTGCCTCGGTTCGGATCTGCCGATTATATTTGTATACCTGAAACAAAATAATCATGAAAACCTGCAAACTACTCCTGCTCGCACTTTGCTGCGGATGCATCTCCGCATCCGCAGCCGGCAAGGCCGGCTCTGAGGCACCCCGCATCGTCAACATCGTCAACTTCATCCGCAATATCGAACCGCGCAGCGAAGAGATCACCGAAACGGTACTCTACGAAACCGTCGCACGGCAGGCGGCACAGCTCGCCGAATACGGTCTCCCGGCCACGTTCCTGCTGCAATACGACGCGCTGATCAATCCCCGCTACCGGAAACTGCTGACACAGGATGTCTATCCCGGCACCGAGGTGGGCGGCTGGTGGGAGATCACGCAGCCCCACGTGGAAGCCGCAGGGCTCAAGTGGCGCGGCCGCTACCCGTGGGACTGGCATGCCGACGTGGGCTTCGCAACGGGGTACACACCCGAAGAACGCCGCAAACTGGTGGACGTCTACATGGAAAAATTCAAAGAGGTATTCGGCAAATACCCGACGGCCATCGGGTCATGGTTCATCGACGCCTATACGCTCGGGTACATGTACGACAAATACGGCATCGTCGCTTCGTGCAACTGCAAAGACCAGATAGGTACCGACGGCTACACGCTGTGGGGCGGCTACTGGAACCAGGCTTATTATCCCAGCCGGGTCAATGCCTACATGCCTGCTCAGACCCGCGAGGGACAGATCCCCGTCCCCGTATTCCGCATGCTGGGCAGCGACCCGATCTACCAGTACGACAACTGCGTGGGCGGAGCCTTGCAGGGGGTGATCTCGCTGGAACCCGTCTACGGCGACAGCGGCGGCAGCCGCCAGTGGGTCGAGTGGTTCTTCCGGTCGATGTTCGAAGAACCCTGCCTCGCATTCGCCTACACGCAGGCCGGGCAGGAAAACTCCTTCACCTGGGGCAGCATGGAGAAGGGGCTCAACATCCAGATCCCGCTGCTGGCAAACCGTTTCCGCAAGGGCGAAATCCGTGTGGAGACGCTCACCCGGTCGGGCGAATGGTTCCGGGAGAATTTCCCGGTAACGCCCCCGACGGCCGTTACGGCACTGACCGACTACCGTGAAAAGGATCGTAAAACCGTATGGTACAACAGCCGTTACTACCGCACCAACCTGCTATGGGAGGGCGGCGCATTGTGCATCCGCGACATCCACATGTTCGATCAGCGGATGGAGTCGGACTACTACCGCAAAGCCGGCACCACCAACCAGTGCGTCTACACGACGCTGCCTGTCGTGGACGGCTGCATGTGGAGCACACGGGAGAAGCTGGCCGGGCTGCGGGTCATGCGGCGCACTGCCGACGGAAGTCTGGCCCAAGCGCAGGGCGGCACCCCCGCCGTAACGGAAAAGGGCAAGGGCAAATTACTCGTGGAGTGGCCGATGGACGACGGACGGAAGCTCACGATACTGCTTTCGGAAGAAGGGATGGAGATCGCCGTCCCCGGCAAAGGCCCCGACTGGATGCTGGAGCTGACCGCAGCACCCGGTGCAGCGTTGCCGTTCACGGCGTTCGGGGCAAGGCGGATCGCCGCAGTCCAAAAAGGGTTCGCCTACGCATTCGATTGTACGAAGGGCACCATTGCGACCGACGGCACCTCCGCGGGAAGCATATTCGTCCTGTATCCTTCAGACGGAAAGATCTCGCTGAAATTCAAATAACGGCGCAACGGTTTCACAAGCCGGCGGCCTGCCTCGGGATCGGGGCGGGCCGCCGGTGTTTAAAACCGTTCCGGGAATGCGGTATTCCCGCAAATTTTCGTTAGCTTTACGACATGGGAGCCGTCGCTAACCGACGTCGTCCGCACAATCATGAAAGTATACAAATCGCCTCTCCCTGAAAATTCGCGGATCATCCGCTACCCCGACGCCAATTACCGCGACTGCTTCCGCTGCCGCCTGCAAAATCCGGGAAAAGTATCCCCGAACCAGGTGATGGCGGCATTTTGGACAACCTGCCCGGCATGGCTGAAGTTTCTCTTCCGGCTACGCGACCTGCTGGTCAGGCCCTTCGGGCTGAAAACCGGGGAGGGAGCCCGCCGAGAAAAACTGGAAGAAGCCCTGAACAACGGCGAAAGCTGCGGTTTCATGTCCGTCGCCGAAAGGACGGCCGACGAAACGATCGTCGCCCTGGACGACAAACACCTGGTGGCCTACATGTCCATCTACATCGAAGGCGGCCAAGTCTTCGCGAGCACGGTCGTGAGATACCACAACAAACTGGGAGTGGTCTATTTCAACCTCATCCGTCCGTTCCACGTCCTCGTCGTGAAAAACCTCTTCAAACAGATGATGCGCGAACGCGGATTCTGACACGGGGTTATTCCCGCGTCGCCCGAAAACACCGCTTGCCATGAAACCGAATGTCCTATTACTCGGAATACTGCTATTCCTGTCGCCGGCCGTCCTCGGAAATAACGCAGGCGACGATACGGATGCGCTGCTGATCGCCGCCACATATATCGGCGACGGGAACGGGACGATCTACCGCGGATACGGCACCAACCCGCTGGATGCGGCATATACGTTCAAAAACGGCAGAATCTACAAAGGCGACGGCAGGTTCACCCTGTCGCTCGACGCCCTGTATACGATCAGAGACGGAAGAATTTTCGAGGGCAACAACACCTGGCCCTACGATGCCGCATACTCCATCGAAGGCGAGCGGATATACCGGGGCAACGCCACATTTGCTTCGTGGTTCGACGTGTTGTTTACGGTAAGGGACGGACAGTTTTACATAGGGGACAGTTCGTTCATCCTCGACATAGCCTACTCCGTCAGGGACGGCCGGGTTTACGAAGGTCGCGGGGAGTTCACAAATACGCTATTCGATGTGCTGTATACGATCGAATACGGGGGTTATTAAGCATCGGAGGAAATCCCGGGGCAAGTAATTTACAGACCGGGCGCCGGAAATATACCGTGTATCCCGATCTTTCATGATCCCTGTTATTTATTACGGTTGGCAAAGGGGCGCCGCCCGTCGTGGGAATCCTTGAACGAGCGTATCAACATCGTTTCATATTCACCGGGGAGTTCTTCTGCCAATTCTTTCCAGCAAATTATCAGGCGGTCACAGTCTTCCATCTGCCAGATATAGCAACCACCCCGGTGTCCTACGGGCTTTCCTTCACCAAATTGCATATACTGTTTTATCCGTCGGCGCAATGAACTTCCGGTCATTCCTATATAAAGAATATTTGTTCCCGTTACCCAATTGTTTTTCAACACGGTAATATCCACATTGGGATCCTTTCCCTTGAAAAAACCGCCGCGGCCTACCTCGGCAAATTCAGGGAAACTTATTTCTTTTCTGAGAACCAGATATACTCCTTTCGTCTGCGGAATACAGTCCACCTCCTTTTTAAGGGCCGCAACCGTTTTAAAACCCACAAATCCCCATGCCCTTGCATCTTCAAGCGTATTCATAAACAAAAGATTTTAGTACAAGCCCATAGTAAATCCGGACAGTCATTGGTTATCAATCAACTACACCTAATTCCAAACATAAAAACAGGGGTCGGATTTTTCAATCCGACCCCTTTGGTAGCGGGAGGAGGACTCGAACCTCCGACCTTCGGGTTATGAGCCCGACGAGCTGCCAACTGCTCCATCCCGCGATATATCTTCAGTGATGTACTATCGCTTTTGCGTGTGCAAAGATAAGACAAATATTCGGACTTTACAAATAATTCTGCGCATGTTCCCTCCGCACACCGCTTATCGTACTATCTATCAGCCGCAAAAAATATTTTATTATTTTTCGAAGGTTAGCCCCACGCTGATTTTTCCACAGATTTCCTACCACCCGGAACAGGGCCGGATGAAAACGCACACACCGTCTGCAGATCCCATTCGCCACACACACCGTCATTCCCAATCAGCGGATATTGGCTGCGACAATCTCCGCCAGGTCGCGGACTTCCCCTTTCGTACCGCGCCCGATGGCTTTTTTGCAAAGCGGGCAGGCCGTGACGATCACCTCGGCACCGGTAGCTTCCAACTGCCCGGCCACGGATTTTGCGATCTGCACCTGCTGACCGTCGGAGATCGCCGTATTGGCGACCGAAGAGCCGCAGCAGGGAGCGTTTTCGCGGGTTTCCGCGGGTTCGAGCAATTCCCCGACTGCTTCGATCACGGCACGCGGATCGTCGTAAATCCCGCTGCCACGTCCCAATTCGCAGGGGTCGTGGTAGGTATAACGCGTCGAGCCGTGCCCGACATGGAGACGGCCTGCCTTCATCAGACGCAGGATATATTCCGAATGGTGCAGCACCTCGACCCCTTCGAGCGCATAATCCTCACGGAAAACCTTGAGGCAGATCGGACACGAGGTCACGAGCGTCGTGATGCCGTGCTTGCGGAACAACTCCGTATTGTAGCGCATCATCTTGCGCGCCGAATCCGTCTCACCGGCCAGTTTCAACGGGCGTCCGCAGCAGACGCCCCCTTCGCGGTCGGCCCACCAGACCTCTTCGCCGGCGGCCTGGAATACTTTTTCCATCGCCGACATCGTACGGGGCGTCAGGAGGGTCATGCACCCGGCGAAATAGCCCACCTTCCCCTCGCCGGACGAGCGGTCTAACCCTTTGAAATAACCGTAGCGCTTTTCGTCGGGAACATTGCGCATCGTATCGCGGGAATTGAGGCGCAACGTATTGAGGTCGATATCCACCGGGCATTTCTCGGCGCATCGTCCGCACATCAGGCAATTGTCGGCCACCTGCAGGCGCAGCATCTTATATCGCCGGTCGCGCAGAAAATAGACCGACTGCACGTTGTCGATGCCCAGCACGCTCTGCAACTGGCAGGGGTCGATACAAATGCCGCAGCGCGAACAGGCCTCGACCTGGAAGTTGTCGAACGACCCCTCCTTTTCGGTCGAGCGGAGCTTGTAGTGGCGCAGGAAGATCAAGGGTATCTCCGTGAAGATGTGCATGTAACGGGAGAACGGCAGCGCCACGAAGAAAACACCGAGACACGAGGAGTAGAACCACCACGCCACGCTTTCGAGGTTTATCAGCACGAAGGTGCTCATGTGCGCAGCCATCCATCCGCCCAGCGAACCGGTGAGGAATCCCCCGCCGCCATAAAGGGCGCAAGTCGTGCTTTCGGCGATCAGGCGCGCCGGGAATACGAACCACAGGGCCGAAAGCGCAATGCGGTCGCCCGGCACATGCTTGGTCGTGCGGCGCATGCCCATTCTCTTCGAGAAAAAGCGCTTGCCCCAGGCCAGCGCAACGCCCGACAGGACGAACAGCAGCAACAGATCCATCAGAAAATCGAAGACCGGCTTATGCTGGAGCCCCGTCGAAAAGTACTTGAAGAAGACATGCCCCTGCAACGGCACATAGCGGAACCCGAGGTAGGCGACGGTCTCGATCCACCCCACGGCGATCAGCAGGAACCAGCCGAAGGCCAGGCTCATGTGCATGTAGCCCAACAGCGGGTTGACCCTGAAGATCCTGCGGTGGAGCAGCGATTCGCCGACGACCTCCCCGATCGCCGAGAAGGTACGGCGTGTAGGCAGCCCGAACAGAATCCGTTTCTTGTCGGCGAGCGGCAGGCGGTAGAGCCACAGGCCCCACTTCCACAGCAACACGATGAACATCACCGCGGCGCCGATCATGAAAGGTATGCAGAATGGTGCGAAAAAAGTCATCGTCAGAAGTCCCCCAGTTTACGTTTGATAAGCATCACCACACCGCGCGTATTGATCCCGCGCGGACATACCAGACGGCATTTGCCGCACAGCATGCACTTGTTCATCTCCTCGTAAGCCCCCTGGTATTCGCCGCGCCGCACCAGCGTATGTACCTTGCGGAAGTTGAATTCCGTAAGGTTGCCCGCCGTGCAGACCGCCGTGCAGGCGCCGCAGCCGATGCAGGCCTGCAACTCGGGCATCTCGCGCAATATCTCGTCGCTCTTGCGCAGGTTGTTGCGGTCGATGTCGATCGCCCGCGGCTTGGAGATGGTATATCCGAAATTGATCGCTGCCATATGCTAAACCCCTACATACCGGGCCGCAGCATCGGCGGCGGCCGTCCCTTCGTTCAGGCTCTCTCCGATATTCTTCGGCGCCGTGACCGTCCCGGCATAGAAAATACCCTCAACATTGCTCTTCACGTTGCCGAGGAACATGTCGCGCGGCGCCATGAAGCCGCTCGGCGCACGGTTCAGCCCGGCCCCCTCGGCAAAAGCGGCGTTGTCGTCGTTGGCACGCATGCCCACGATCAGGATCAGCATGTCGACGCTCATGCGCAGCGGACGTCCCGTGAGGGTATCCTCGGCCTTGATCTGTACGCGTCCGTCGATCATCGGGCTCGCCTCCGAAATACGCCCGCGGATGAAATGAATGTTGTATTTCTGCTGTGCCTCGCGGTACATCTCCTCGTAACCGGGGCCGAACATGCGGATATCCATGTAAAAATTGAACACGTCGGCCTCGGGAAACATCTGCCGCATCTCCATGGCCTGCTTCACCCCCGTGATGCAGCATACCTTCGAGCAATGCTGCTGGCAAACCTTCTCGTCGCGCGAGCCCACGCAATGCAGGAAGGCGATGCGCTTGGGGCGCGAGCCGTCGGCCCTGGCCACGCGGCCCTCGTTGAGCATCCGCTCGATGTCGACCGTCGTAAAGACGTTGTCGTAGATGCCGTAGCCGTATTCCTCCTTGATCGAGGCATCGAACAACGTGAAGCCCGAGCAGACTACGACCGAATCGCATGCCAGCATACGCCCGTCCGGGAGCTGCACCCCTTCGCGGCTGAACCCCCTGGCTTCGGTACGGGTCATCACCTCGATCCCGCGCTCGGCAATGCGGCGGCGCAGTTCGGTGAGTATCTCCGACGCCGGGGTGAACGACGGAAACAGCACATGCCATCCCCGGAGCTTGCCGCCCAATTCGGCCTCCTTTTCGATGATTACGGGCTCGACGCCCTGTTCTGCGAGGCGCAGGGCCGTCTGCATGCCCGCTACGCCGCCGCCTATGACTGCAACTCGCTTCATTATTCTCTGATGTCGTATATTGTGTCCGTCGGGCAGCAATTGACCACGGCCGACGCGGGTTTACCGATATATTTTCCGTTGCGGCCGAGGTATTTGGCCGCGGGGTCGTATTCGACGCCCATCTTGTCGAGCAAGGGTTCGACGTCGACCTGGTGCATCTGCATTCCGAGCACCCACGGGTCGTAGCCCAGCACCAGCCCGGCCATCTCCTCGTAGGTCAACACCGGAATGCCGTGGCCGTTCTCGCCGTAGGTCGTACCCTCCATTTCGGCGATCGCATACTGCCACTTGTCGAGGAACATCGCGCACCCCGGGCAGTTGGCCACGATGAAATCGGGTTTGTAAGGCGCCATGCTTTCGAGTTTCTTATGCGAATTGGCGATCGAATAACCGCGGTTGGCCTGCACCAGGTAGTTGCGGAACCCGAACCCGCAGCAATGCCGCCGCTCGGGGTAGTCCACGCATTCGCCGCCCCACGACTCGACCATGCCGGCCAGCACATAGGGGAATTCCGAACCGCCGATGCCCGACTTGGGGAATATCTTGGCGTAGTGACAACCGATATGCTCCACCACGCGCAGCGGCTCTCCGGTCTGGACGTTTACCAGTTTATGCCTTGCCCGGGCGGCGATCTGCTCGCGGAAATGGAAAACGATGTCCGAGGTATGCGCCAGGCTCGCAGGCTTGCGGAACTCGCGCCCCGTGGCTTTAAACAGGTTTTCCCGGGCTTTTTCTTCGGTCTCGGGGAACTCGTGCCACGTGGCCAGTATCTCCGAATAGACACCGAACGAAGTGATGCACGAGGTCACGAAATTCTCATAGCCCGCCTCGGTCATCAGCGCGAACTGCCGCGCCACGACCGTCATGATGGTTTCCAACGGCACGATATCCGAATGGTAGCCGATACCCGTACACGACGAATGCATGGGATCGTCCAGCAGATCCTTGCCCAGGTCGTTGTGCAGCATGTCTATGAACAATTTTTCGCTGCCCGGGAAAAAATTCTGCCGGATACAGCTGCGGCCGTAATAATAGTTATCTTCGGCGATCTGTTTCTGGTATTCTTTCCAGCTTGCCCGCTTCATCATGATCAATAGTGTTCGTTGTTGTTATGAAGGAAGACATCCATCATATATTGCTGATCGGCGCCCTGATCGTAGCCCAGTTCCCGGGCCTTGCGGTCGGAATGCTCCTCGATGGAGTCGAACATCTCCTTGCCGCCGCTGACTTCGAAGATTTTGTTGATCTCCTCGAGCGACTGCTCGTCCAGACGGCGCAGGGCCCCCGCGCCGTGGCGCATGTATACGGGCGTGAATTGTCCGTAGACCTCCTTGTCGTTATCGTAGATCCACTGCCACACGGTTCCCTGCTCGGGGTGCAGCTCGGGCTTCACCAAGCGCGGTACGATGCAGTAGCCCGTGCGGAGGATATTTTCGCCGATGATGCGCTTGAGTGCCAGCTGCTGGCGCCCCTTCTCGCTCTCGACGAAGAAACCCAGCTTCTGCGACAATGTGCGCAGCGCCTGAATCACATACCCCGGCGTATTGCCGCGCGGACAGCGCGGGCGGCACGACATGCACTCGCCGCAATACCAGATCGTATCGCTTTTCAGCAACTCCTCGATGGCATCGTCGTCGCGCGTCTGCACGGTATTGACGATCTGACGTGGGTCATAGTTGTAGAACTCGGCCGCGGGACATACGCCCGTGCAAACACCGCAGTTCATGCACGACTGAAGGCCCTCCTTCATCCGCACGTCCTCCATCAGCATATCGAAATATTTTCCCATAATCTCACCTTTCACCGGGCACGAAACCGCCCCGGATGCAACAAAAAAACCTTTGCAGTGCAAAGGTAGGGAATACGGGCGAGCCGTGCAGTGGTATAAATACCTAATTTCGCCGGCGCTCGTAGGTCTCGAAGGCGAAAGGATAAGGGTAGTTCGCACCCGATGCGAAGGACTCGGACGACAGGAGCCGCCACTGCGCTTCGTCCCACTCGGGGAAATGCGTGTCGCCCTCGTAAGCGCGGAACACGCGCGTCAGGTAGAAACGGTCAGCCAGAGGCAGGGCCTGCGCATAAATCTGCGCGCCGCCGATGACGAAAACCTCGTCGTCCCCGGGAAACAGCGCGACGGCCTCCCCGAGCGAATGAACCACCCTGCAGCCGGGGATTTCGACCTGCTGGCGCGTAATGACCACATTGGTACGGTTCGGAAGCGGGCGCCCGAGCGATTCGTAGGTTTTGCGGCCCATGATCACGGGGTGTCCCGTCGTGACGGCCTTGAAATGTTTCAGGTCTTCCGAAATATGCCAGAGCAACGTATTCTTATCTCCGATCACGCCGTTTTCGGCCACGGCAACGATAATGCTAACCATAAATTTCAAATTTTAACGTCCGGCGGCATCGCGGCCGGGTATAACGATGCAGATACGGCGGGCACGGATTGCGCGCTCAGAACGACATCGGCGCCTTGATCGCCGGCCAGGGATCGTAGCCTTCGAGCGTGAAATCCCCGTAGCGGAAATCGAAGAGCGATTTCACATCGGGGTTCAGCCGCATCACGGGCAGCGGCCGCGGTTCGCGCGACAACTGCTCGTCGGCCTGTTCCATGTGGTTCAGGTAGAGGTGCGCGTCGCCGAGCGTATGGACGAACTCGCCGGGTTCGAGGCCGCATACCTGCGCCGTCATCAGCGTCAGCAGGGCATACGACGCGATATTGAACGGCACGCCCAGGAACGTGTCGGCGCTGCGCTGGTACAACTGGCACGAGAGCCTCCCCCCGGCCACGTAGAACTGGAACAACACGTGGCACGGCGGCAATGCCATGTCCCCGATCTCGGCGACATTCCAGGCCGAGACGATGATGCGCCGCGACTCGGGATTGTGCCGTATCAGTTCGACCGCCTGCGCGATCTGGTCGATGAAGCGGCCGTCGGGCTTGGGCCAGCTGCGCCACTGATAGCCGTACACATGGTTCAGGTCGCCGAACCGATACCCTTCGACGGGCGATTCGACACCGTCCTGTGCCGCACGCAGGAACGTATCCCGGTCGACGGGCAGCACGCCGTGGCGCACGCAGAGTTCGTTGTAGTAGCGGAAAGCGTCGTTGTCCCAGATATGGACGCCGTTGTCCACGAGGTACTTGATATTGGTATCGCCCGCCAGGAACCACAGCAATTCGTGGATCACGCCTTTCAGGAATACTTTTTTGGTCGTCAGCAGCGGGAAGCCTTCGGAGAGGTCGAAACGCATCTGGTGTCCGAAGACGCCTTTGGTGCCGGTGCCGGTACGATCGCCGCGGACGACGCCCTCGGCTTTGATCCGCCACAGCAGGTCGAGGTATTGTTTCATCTCTCCAGCATTTTTAAAATCATTCCGCCCGATGCGTCCAGCACGGCGCACGAAGGGTATTTCTCCCAGCACCCCAGGTTTATCACATGCAGGCCCTGCTCGCGGTAGTCGCGCGGGAAATGCATGTGCCCGAAGACGAAGTGGTCGACGTCGTGCTCGGCGGCATACCGGCGGGCATATTCGATCAGCGGCTCGGTAAGCGAGACGTCGAGTTCCTCGGCACCGTGCGATTTGCGCGACTTGCCGCTCCACCAGTGCCCGAAGCGCATCGCCAGGTCGGGATGCAGCAGCCACGAAAAGAGCCAGCGCAACGTCCGCGAGCGGAATACCGTATTGAGGAATTTGAGCACCGGCTGTCCGTCGATGTTCATGTTGTCGCCGTGGGCGATGAAGACGTTTTTATCGTTCAGGCGGAATTGCTGCGGCGAGGTATAGATCTCGACGCCGCATTCGCGGGCGAGGTAATCGCCGACCCACATGTCGTGGTTTCCCGTAAAGAATACCACCCGGATACCCCGGTCGGTCAGTTCGGCCAGCTTGCCGAGCGTCCGCACGAAGCCCTTGGGCACCACGCCCCGGTATTCGAACCAGAAGTCAAAGACGTCGCCCACCAGGAAAATCGCCTCCGCATCCTGCGCCGCATCGTCGAGCCAGCGCACGAAGCGCCGTTCGGTCTGCTGCGCAAACGCCTCGCCGCCTGCGCCCAGGTGGATATCCGATGCGAAATAGTACATCAACGGGTCAGTTCATCGAGTTTTTGTTCGAGGCTCTTGCCGTAAATATCCTTCCCGACGATATTCCCCTCCTTGTCGATCAGGAAATTGGCCGGAAGTTTCTGCACGTTGTAAAGTCCCAGCGACGACGATGCGCGCCCGCGCAGGTCGCTCACCGAAACCCAGGGAAGCTGCTGCTCCTGCACGGCCGAAATCCACAGGGGCTTCGACGTGTCGATGGCAACCTGGTAGACCTCGAATGCGACCGGGGCGTCGGCATATTTCTTATAGACCTCCTTCAGTTCGGCATTGAGCGTATTGCTGTTGCCCAGCTCGGCCGACCAGAAATCGAGCAGCACGACTTTCCCCGCGAGCGACGAGAGGCGTACCTTCTTGCCGTAGATGTCCGACAGCTCGAGGTCGGGATACCCCGCCTCGGTAATCTGGGACGACAGGCTGATGCGGGCGTCCATGCGGGCGATCTCCCCCATGAGCGATTGCAGGTAGGGCGATTCGGGATAAGTCTGTTCGATGGCCTCGGCCACCGTGCGGTAATAAACCACGTCGCTGTCGCCGTTGAACAGGTATGTATCCCCGGGCAACCGCTGGTAAAGGGCATAGACCGCCGCCAGCGACGCTTTATTCTCGATGATGAAGCGCAACTGTTCGCGGCGGATACGGTAATATTCGGCCGTGTACTCCTTTACCAGTGCCTGGCGGTCTTCCTCGGACAGCGTTGCCTTGGCAAACTGCGAGGCGATGTTATCCAGCCGCTGCGCGCCCGAAACGAAAGCCTGGTAGAACTGCCGCAGCAGTTCCGACTCCTTCGAACCTTCGACCGTATAGTTGCGTACGACGCTCCCCACCGAATTCAGGGAAAGTTTCTCGCCGCCGGCGAGGAACAGCGGAATGCGTTCGCCGTTATATATTATATTATAAAGCGACGGGGTCTTCGTCACGCCCTTCAACTCGAAACGGTAGTTCCCGTCCTTGTCGAGCACCGCGGAGTCGATCACCGACTGCGTCAGGGGCAATACCTGCTCCAGATAAACATCCTTGGCATCGTTACCTACGAAGCGACCCGAAATCTTCACCTTCGACGACTGGCATGCGCACAGCATGACGGCCGTGGTCAGGGACACGAAAAGCGTTTGTTTATTCATTTATCCTTGTTATCGCAGTTAAATGCTTACAAATATAGCAAAATTCCGGATATGCGCACTTTTTATTTCGACGAATTGCGGTGTGCGCCGTTGTTTTTCGAGAAATTGCGCCCGTGCTGCTGGTTGCGGTTTTTCTGCGGGCGCTGCTGCTGACGCTGCTGCGGCCCCTTCTGGGGACGTGCCGTAAAGTGCTGTTTATAGTCACTTCGGAGATTATTTAATGCCACTTCATCGATTTCGATCGCTCCGCCGGACATGCGTTTGATGTCTTTTACGATCACTTCGTTGTTGGGATGCTCCTGGTTGTACTCGTAGCTCTTCGTGCGCATGTAGCGGGCCAGGTTGTCCACCGTGCGCGCCATGGTACGCCGGTCTTTTTCCTCGGAAAGCCCGGCGATCATCCGCTCGACATACTTGCCGTAATGCTTATAGGAGATACGCCCCTGCGTGTAAGCCATGCGGCGCGGCGTAATGGTCAGCTCCTGACGCGAAGGCTGCGGGTATGGAGAATCCACATCGAGCTGGAAATCAGACATTATGAAAAGGTGATCCCACAGCTTGTGGGTGAAGTCGGCCGTATCGCGCAACAGGGGGTTCAGGTTGCCCATCACGGCGATCACGGCACGCGCCTGGCGGTTGCGCTCGCGACGGTCTTCGATCAATTGCAACGAGTCGATCATCTCCTGGATATGACGCCCATACTCGGGCAGGTACAACTTGCGTCGTGTGTAATTATAATTCTTTTTCATATTGTATTTGCGGTTCTCCGCACTGTTTCAATCCGTCCGCCGGAGCGTCCGGCAAGCCCGTTGCGGTAAACCGATTCAAGACGTTTTTTCCGACTTTCCACCCCATCCGGCAAGACCCTACAAGATTGGTTTTACACCGCAGAAAGTCATAACTTTGGGACAAAAGTAGGTAAAATTTCAGGAAAAACAAGCTATGGCAAAGGTTTTAATTTTAGACCAATCAAAAAGTATGCGAAACACGCTGCGCGAGCGGCTCGAATACGAAGGTTTCTCGACAGAGGCCGCCGAAGACGAAGAGGCGGCCTCGAACATGTGCGAGAAAATCCCGTTCGACGTCATCCTGTCGGACACCGGGTGCAAAATCCCCGACAAGGGCGTCCCGTTCATCGTGCTGTCGTCCGAGGCGTCAATCGACTCGGCCGTGGAGGCCGTACGCAACGGCGCCCAGGACTATCTGACCAAACCCATCGACATGAACCGCCTGCTGCAGTCCATCCACCGCACGATCGACGACCCGGCCCCCGCGCCCGCCCCCGCGGCGGCCCCGGCACGCCGCACCCGCCGCGGGCACAATGCGCAGACGGAGCATATCATCGGCACCTCGCCCCAGATCGAACATGTCCGCCTGTTGATCGACAAGGTCGCGCCGTGCGAAGCGCGCGTGCTGATCACGGGCGAAAACGGCACCGGCAAAGAGCTGGTCGCACGCTGGCTGCACGCCAAAAGCAACCGCGCCGCGGCTCCGTTCGTCGAGGTCAACTGCGCGGCGATCCCCTCGGAACTGATCGAAAGCGAACTCTTCGGCCACGAACGCGGCGCCTTCACCTCGGCCATCAAGCAGCGAAGGGGCAAGTTCGAACAGGCCGACGGCGGCACGCTGTTCATGGACGAGATCGGCGACATGTCGCTGGCGGCGCAGGCCAAGGTGTTGCGGGCGCTTCAGGAAAACAGGATCAGCCGCGTAGGCAGCGACAAGGACATCGAGGTCAACGTACGCGTCATCGCCGCCACGAACAAGAACCTGCGCGAGGAGATCCGGAAGGGCAATTTCCGCGAAGACCTTTACCACCGCATCGGAGTGGTCGTCGTGCGCGTCCCGGCGCTGCGCGAACATGCGCAGGACATCCCGCTGCTGGTCGACCATTTCATACGCACAATTTGTGCCGAATACCACATCCCGGCAAAACGCATCGAGGACGAAGCGCTTGCCGAGCTGCAAACGATGCCCTGGAGCGGCAATATCCGCGAACTGCGCAACGTCATCGAGCGGCTCATCATACTCAGCGAGGAGCGCATCACCCCCGCCGACGTCAAGGCCTACTGCTGACCGAGGCTCAGAACAGCACCCCGACCTTCAGCAGGAGGGTGCCGTGGCTGAGCTGCTCGGCAAATTCGGCGGAGAACCAGCAGCCTTCGTATTTCCGGAGCCGCTCCAGCCGCTGCAACTCATAGCCCGCCGCGAAGAACAGGTGTACCCCGCAGCGCAATGCATACTGCACCCCAGTTCGGGATTGAGCAGCAGTCCCCCGTTGGCATCCCTGCGCGGTGCGAAAGCATATCCGGCGGCGCACCCGGCATAGGGCGTAAAGCTGCGGCGGCGCATAAGCAGGAACTTCGCATCGGCAAAGAGCGGCACGAGCGTTTTTTCATAGCAGGAAACCCCCGTTCCGGCACCGACCGAAAACCGGCGACTCACATTGTAATGACCCGTCACGCGCCAGACGACGGGCACCGACGACGGACGGGTCAGGCCGAAACCCGTCCCTACGGACGCCGAACAGGAAAAGCGGGGCAACTCCTGCGCCGGCACCTCGGCGGCAAGGAAAGGCAGCACGCACAGCGCCGCGGCCAATACTCGGGATCGCCCCGTCATCGGACACGGATCGTAATGCGTTCCACGATCCGGAGCGCTGAAGTGAGCCCCGAAATATCGGGGTCTATCCCGCCCGAACTTCCGTCGGGACTGCTGTGGCCGACCAGCACGGCTTCGAACTCCTCGCTGCCCGACGACAGGTCGACGTCGGCGGCATAGACCACGGCCGGCTGGCCGCTCCCGTGGCACCCGATATGCCGTCCGCCAGCGGTTCGCTTTTCGTCGGCAGGTAAAGCCCGTCGGCATATTGCACACCCCGGCTATGGCACCAGTGAGGCAGCGCCTCCCTGCGGCGGTTTCCGCCCGCCGCCAGCCAGGACTGGGTGGCGATTTTGGAACTCGCGTAAACCGTGGAGAGGTAGCGCCCCTGCGCATCTTCGATCCAGACCGCGATCTGGGGCGGGTTCTTCCTTTTAATCCCCAGGAACAGGGGAAAATCATGCAGCCATGCGTCGCCCCGTTCCACGACAATTTCCACGCTTCCCTTTTCGTATTCGACCAACTCCTTATCGCAGGAACCAAGCAATACGAACGGTAAAATCCATGCCATTGCCATCTTTCTCATTGTTTTTGGTTTTCATTTTGTTACCTATTGGTAACATTTGTTGTAAAAAAAATACACACTCTTTCCCGGGCCGCGGGCCGGTCATTCCTTAAAAGTCTTGTCGATCAGCAGGTCTATCCCGAGGACGATCTGCTCCCAGCCGGCAGCCTCTCCGATCGGAATCCCGTTGTAAACCGGGCAATATTCCTCCAACAGCACAAGGTAGGTCACCGAAGCCGTCAGGAAAGTAGCCAGCACGGCCACCTCCGACTCGGGCAGCCCGGTTTTCCGCGACACCCGGGCGATCAACTCCAGCCCGGCCTGCTCGCGCTGCCTGCGGAGCGCCGCCACGAGTTCGTTCTTCGAGGACAACTCCCAGCGGTACAGGCGCCTAAGCGTAGGGTCGCCGTGCAAACGCCCGATCATCGTGCGGAACGTCTTTTTCAGAAATTCGGGCAAATGCGCGCGGCCGGGAATGTCGAGCGGAAAATTGATCCAGAAATCGTGCTGCCGGATATAGGCGGCCAGCAGTCCGTCCAGCGAACCGAAATAGCGGTAGATAAGTATTTTCGAGACTCCGCAATGCGCCGCGACGGCATTGACCCCGAGTTTCTCGAAACCATCCCTGCGGATCATCTCGCCCACCGCTTTCAGCATACGCTGTTCGGTAGCATCCCGGTCACGCTCGGTATTGTTGTTCTTTGCCATATGTTACTATTCGGGAACAAATATATGTCTTTTTTCCCGGAATCATGCAACTTTCCGGGAATATTCACATATTCGGCATAAATTGAGAAGAATCCGCAAAAGGATCCGGACTGCCGGACAACCGCGGCACCCGGACTATAACAACTCCAATATCTTGGCCGGATTGTCGACGATGTACCGCGCCCCGGCCTCCTCGAGCTCGGTGCGCTCACGAAACCCCCACGTCACCCCGACCGAGCGAACACCGGCGGCCGCGGCTGTCTGCATGTCCACGCCCGAGTCGCCGACATAGAGCACCCGCTCCTTCGCCACGCCCGTAAGCACAAGTATCTCCCCCACCACCGCGGGGTCGGGCTTGAGCGGCACGCCCTCGCGCTGGCCGAAGACAGCGGCGAATTCGACACCGGGGAAAAACAACCGGATCAGTTTTTCCGTTCCGGTCTGGAACTTGTTGGATGCCACGGCGATACGGACACCTCGTCTCACGATCTCCGCAACCAGTTCCGGAATTTTTTCGTAGGGTTTCGTATAAACGTCGATATGCTCGGTATAATATTTCACGAAATCCGCGCGCACGGCCGCGACCGTATAAGGCGTGCGGAGCTCTTCGGGCAATGCCCGCTCCACGAGCCGCATGATGCCGTTGCCCACGAAATGGCAGTATTCGTCATAGGTATGCTGCGGCAGGCCGCGCATGGCCAGCACGGCATTGCATGCGACAGCCAGGTCGCCGATCGTATTGAGCAGCGTGCCGTCGAGGTCGAATATCACAAGTCCGGTATCCATCTTATATTCCATATTAATGCGGATGCGCCGCAGTACCTGCGGCTCTTTTGATCTTCCACCCGATGGCCGCCACCGCCAGCGACATCAGGGGACTGACAATATTGAAAATACAGTAAGGCATGTAGACGAATGTGGAAACACCCAGCACGGTGGCCTGCGTCATGCCGCACGAGTTCCACGGCACCAGCACGGAGCAGACCGTGGCCGAATCCTCGACCGAGCGGCTCAACAGCCGCGGTTCGAGTCCCCGCTCCGCATAAAGTTCCCGGAAAAGGCGCCCCGAAAGGATGATCGAGATATACTGGTCGGCGGTGCAGAGGTTGAAGAAGATGCCCGCGCCGACGGTCGAAGCCACGGCCGAGAAGGCACGGCGCACGAAACGCAGGAAAACCGACGTCAGCGACCCCAGCATCCCGCTGCCGGTCATCACGCCGCCAAAGCACATGGCGCAGATGATGAGCCATACGGTATTGAGCATACCCGCCATGCCGCGCGTAGCAACCAGCTCGTCCAGCTGCGGGCTTCCGGTAGGGATCGCCGTCGGGCCGAAGCAGCTCATCAGCACGCCCTTGAACCCCGACATGAAATCCAGCCCTCCGACTCCGGCCACCTTCGCCACCAGTTCGGGCTGCGCCAGCAGCATGGCTATGCAGGCGAAAACCGCGGCGCAGAAGAGCGTCACGATGGCCGGGAGTTTGCGCACGATCAGCACGCCCGTCGCCACGGGCACCGCCAGCAACCAGGGCGTGATGCGGAACGTCCCGCGCAATGACTCGGCATACATCCCGGCATGCGTGCCGCCCGTATGGTCGAGCGTCAGCCCCGCGATGACGAAAACCGCCAGCGCGATGACGAACGACGGGACGGTCGTATACAACATGTAACGGATGTGCGTGAAAATCGGCACCCCGACGGTCGACGAGGCAAGCACCGTGGTATCGGACAGGAGCGAGAGCTTGTCGCCGAAATAAGCGCCGGAGATGATCGCGCCCGCGATCCACCCTTCGGGGAAACCCATGGCCTGCCCGATGCCCATCAGCGCCACGCCGATCGTGGCGATCGTCGTCCACGAACTGCCGGTCATCAGTGAAACGCCCGCGCAGATGACGCACGAGGCAACCAGGAAGAACGAGGGGTGCAGGATCTTCAGCCCGTAATAGATCATCGTCGGCACCACGCCGCTCACCATCCACGACCCGGCTATGGCGCCGATCAGCAGCAGGATGATGATTGCCGAAGCCGAAGCCCGGATGTTGTCGATGATCGCCTCTTCCAAGACCGCCCACTTGCAGCGGTAAATGCCGATGGCCAGCATGACGCAGACCGACGTGGCCGACAACAGTGCGATCTGGCTGCCGCCGTTGATCGCGTCCCCGCCGAAACAGCGGATGACCACGTAAAGCAGCAGCGTCAGCACCGCCAGCGGCAACACCGACACCCACGGCGAAGGCTGTTTGGCCGCATATTCTTTCATTTCCGGATTCCCATTAACCATACGGACGGCAAAAATACGAAAAACTTACCACATATCCGCACGCCCGGCACCGGGGATAACCATTTCCGACCGGAAGATATGCGCGTGCAACTTTTCCGGGCGCATTGTTTTTTATTTCCGAAATTTTATCTATTTTTGGTAAAAGATAGCGACGGATATGGCGGCACAAACAATCAAAAAGATCTTCCGGTTCTACCTCGACGGGTTCCGGAGCATGACAGTAGGCAAAACCCTGTGGGCCATCATCCTGGTCAAGCTGTTCATCCTGTTCGCAATCCTCAAGGTATTCTTTTTTCCCGATTTCCTGGCCGGGCAGAGCCCCGAAGAGCGCAGCCGTTCGGTCATGAAAGAACTAACCCCCGACAAATAACCATCGCTTATGTTATCTGATTATCTACAAACAGTCGACTGGTCGCGTGCGCAATTCGCCATGACGGCCATTTACCACTGGCTTTTCGTCCCGCTCACGCTGGGGCTGGGGTTCATCATCGCCATCATGGAGACCCTTTACGTCCGCACGGGTGATGAGTTCTGGAAGCGCACGACCAAATTCTGGATGCGCCTGTTCGGCATCAACTTCGCCATCGGCGTGGCAACGGGCATCATCCTCGAATTCGAGTTCGGCACCAACTGGTCGAACTACTCGCATTTCGTGGGCGACATCTTCGGTGCCCCGCTGGCCGTCGAAGGCATCATGGCCTTCTTCATGGAGAGCACCTTCATCGCCATCATGTTCTTCGGCTGGAACAAGGTCTCGAAAGGCTTCCACCTCACGGCGACATGGCTCACGGCCATCGGCGCGAACCTCTCGGCACTGTGGATCCTGGTCGCCAACGCCTGGATGCAGCACCCCGTGGGATGTACGTTCAACCTCGAAACCGTACGCAACGAAATGACCTCGTTCTGGGAGGTACTCTTCTCGCCCGTGGCGATGAACAAGTTCTTCCACACCATCACCTCGTCGTTCGTGCTGGCGGCACTGTTCGTCGTGGGCGTCAGCGCCTGGTATCTGCTCCGGCACCGCGAACAGAAAATGGCCCGCAAGAGCATCGCCATTGCCTCGGCCTTCGGCTTCGTATTCGCGCTCGTCACGGCGATGACGGGCGACAAGTCGGGCGCCGTCATCGCCCGCGTGCAGCCGATGAAACTCGCAGCCATGGAGGCGCTCTACGACGGGCAGCAGGGTGCGCCCCTGACGGCCATCGGCATCGTGAGGCCCGAGGCGGAACGCACTTCGAACGAGGACGCATTCTATTTCAAGATCGACATCCCGAAACTGCTCTCGATCATGAGCTTCCGCGACGCAGACGCCTATGTGGCGGGCATCAACGACCTGGTGAACGGCAACGAGAAATACGGCGTGATGTCGGCCGCGGAGAAGATGGAGCGGGGCCGCGTCGCCGTGGGTGAACTGGCCCGTTACCGGGCGGCGCTCGAGGCCGGCGACCAGGCGGCGATCGACCAAATCACCGCCAAGTTCGACCCCTCGAAGCCCGAAGGCGAGGAGTTCCTGCGCGAATATTTCGCCTATTTCGGGTACGGCTACCTCGACACTCCGCAGCAGGTAGTCCCCAACGTACCGCTGCTCTTCTACTCGTTCCGCGTGATGGTCGGTGCCGGGTGCTTCTTCATCCTGCTGCTGGGCGTCATCTGGTGGCTCAACCGCAAGGACAAACTGGCGGACAAGCGATGGTTGCTGCGGGTCGCCGTATGGTCGATCCCGCTGGCCTACCTCGCTTCGCAGGCCGGCTGGGTGCTGGCCGAGGTCGGACGCCAGCCGTGGGCCATCCAGGATCTGATGCCCGTGGGCATCGCGGCCTCGAAGATCGGCCCCGGGTCGGTATCGGCCACCTTCTTCATCTTCCTCGCGCTCTTCACGGCGCTGCTGATCGCCGAGCTGAGCATCATGTTCCGCCAGATCAAAATCGGGCCCGAAAACGAAAAACAGTAAACGACTATGGATACCCTGGTACTTTTGCAACACTATTGGTGGCTGATTATCTCCCTGCTGGGGGCACTGCTTGTATTCCTGCTCTTCGTACAGGGCGGGCAGGGGCTGCTCTACGACATCGGCAAGACCGAAGAGGAACGTAACATGCTGGTCAACTCGCTGGGCCGCAAATGGGAATTCACCTTCACGACGCTCGTAACCTTCGGCGGCGCATTCTTCGCCTCGTTCCCGTTGTTCTACTCCACGTCGTTCGGCGGCGCGTTCTATGTATGGATGGCGATCCTGCTGGTCTTCGTCATCCAGGCCGTGGCCTACGAATACCGCCGCAAACCGGGCAACGTCTTCGGCGAAAAGACATTCAACGTATTTCTGATGATCAACGGCATCGCCGGCCCGCTGCTGCTGGGCACGGCCGTCGGAACACTTTTCACGGGCGCGAACTTTACGGTCGACCGCCTCAACCTGGCCAACGGCGCCGGAAGCGGCAGCGCAACGGTGATCTCGCAGTGGACAACCCCGTGGCACGGACTGGAAGCGCTTACGGATGTCTCGAACGTCTTTCTGGGCATTGCCGTGACATTCCTCGCCGCAACGCTGGCCTGCCAGTATTTCATGAATAACATCGACGACAAGACCATCCTCGAACGTGCCCGCCAGCGGATGATCCCCGCAGCAGTCTGTTTCGTGCTCTTCTTCGTAGCGTGGCTCGGCATGCTGCTCTTCGCCGACGGCCGGGCGGTCGATGCCGCAGGCCGGATCTCCATCGAGCCGTACAAGTACCTGCATAACTTCATCGAGATGCCTTACCTCGCCGTGGTGCTGCTCCTCGGCGTGGTGGCGGTACTATGGAGCATCGGACTGGGCTGGCGCGGCCGGCGCAACGCCATCTGGTTCGGCGGTGCGGGTACGGTACTGACGGTACTGGCGCTGCTGCTCTGCGCCGGATGGAACGACACGGCCTATTACCCGTCGCTGGCCGACATGCAGTCGTCGCTGACGATTTACAACTCCTCGTCGAGCCTCTTCACGCTCAAGGTGATGTCGATCGTCTCGCTGCTGATCCCCTTCGTCGCAGCCTACATCTGGTACGCATGGCGGGCGATGAACCGCAAGCCGATCACCCGCGAAGAGATCCGCGGGGACGACCACCAATACTAATACCGACTGCCTCCGACCGTATGAAATATAGTATAATATTACTCCCGCTTGTATTCTGCAGTTGCGGTTCCCGTCCGGGAAAAGCAACTGCAGAACTGCAGGCCACGCCCCCGGCAGCCCAAAGTCCGCAACCGACAGACCGCCCCGCCACGGCAAAAGACGCAGGCCGGCAGACCTGCCCCGTCTCGGTAGAAGATACGGTTCGCCGCCAGCTCGGCGGCAAACTGTTCTTCTCCGAATTTTCCAACTTCAACCCGGCCGACTCGATAACCGTTATCGAAACTCATTACCGCAAGGCGGAAGGAAAGGAACTCTACCGCGAATACCGGTTTATCACCCACAACCGGAACAGTCCCGCCCACAGGTTCTTCGAGAGCCGTTACCTCGATTCGGTCTACATGTCTTATTTAAACGACCCAAGCTATCGCGATTTTTATGACCAGATGCTGCCCGACTCTGTAAAATCTGAATACATCGCCCCGGAAATCCGGAATTTCAACGGCTATTGGGTCAATCTGAAGGAATACAAGGGTGATTATTACCTCGATGACGACTGGTCATGGCACATTTCGTTCCACATTGCTGACAGCGTCAAAACAGATCTCTATATGGACGGGCCCTATCCCCGGAAAATCAGGACGGCAACAATGCTTCCCCAGGGCGGCATATTGCTCCACTACCACAGGGCCGATTCGCTGCACTCCTACAAGTACGACTCGCTGCATATCGAGGCCGTCGACATCCAAAGGGGCGTCTACCGGCTTTCGGGCGAAAGCGACTATTTCGCGGCTCCGGCGCAAGCCGTACACAATTTCGAGATCATCCAGTACGCCAACAGCACGGGAGATATATTTTAAACCGGCACGAACAATGATTTCCCACATATTGATAAAAGGGAAAGCCTGAAAAGGCTTTCCCTTTTATTCAAGCATCTCCGCCAGCTATTCCGCGTTCTCGCCGAACGGGTACTGGTTCTGGTGCACGTCCTCGAAACGCATCCCCTTTTCGTAGGTCTTCATGGCGCGGCGGCTCATACCCATCGACGCGAAACCGCCGTCATGGTAGAGGTTCTGCATCGTCACTTTGCGCGTAAGATCCGAGAAAAGCGTCAACACATAGTCCGCGCAGTCGGTAGCCGAGGCATTGCCCAGCGGCGACATGTTCTCGGCGAAATTCATCAGGTCGCCCATCCCCAGCACGCCGCTTCCGGCCGTGGTCGGCGTCGGCGACTGCGACACGGTGTTGATGCGCACGTGCTTCTCACGGCCGTAGATATACCCGAAACTGCGGGCGATCGACTCCAGCAACGCCTTGGCATCGGCCATGTCGTTATAACCGTAGAGCGTACGCTGTGCCGCGATATACGAGAGCGCCACGATCGACCCCCAGTCGTTGATGGCGTCCTTCTTGCGGGCCACCTGGATCGCCTTGTGGAACGAGATCGCCGAAATGTCGAGCGTCTTGGAGAGGTAATCGTAATCCAGGTCGTCGTATGTGCGCCCCTTGCGGACGTTGGGCGACATGCCGATCGAGTGGAGCATGAAGTCGAACTTGCCCCCGAAATGTTCCATCGTCTTGTCGATTAGGTTTTCCAGGTCTTCGACGCTCGTAGCGTCGGCCGGGACGACGATCGTATTGCATTTTTCAGCCAGCCGGCCGATTGTACCCATGCGAATAGATACGGCAGTATTCGTAAGGACGATTTCGGCCCCTTCTTCAACGGCGCGTTCCGCCACTTTCCATGCGATCGACTGCTCGTTGAGTGCTCCGAAAATAAGGCCCTTCTTGCCTTTCAATAAATTGTATGCCATCCTATTTAGATTAAAAATTCGGGCAAATATAACAAAAATATTTGAAACGGGCGAACCGCTGTCCCTGCAAACCGCGGCAAACGGCATGTCCCCGAACCAAAACGCGGGTTGTAAATCACGGTTTTTTCACGTTTTACACATTTTTCGGCTTTTTATCGTACCTTTGTGCCGAATAAAACATGCACATGACCATTACAGACGATTTCAGCGCCCTGGGGCTTTCCGAGCAAATGCTCGCCGCAGTCCGCGCCAAGGGATTCGAGACGCCCACCGCAATCCAGAAGCTCACCATCCCCCACCTGCTCACAAAACCCAACGACATCATCGCGCAATCGCAGACCGGCACGGGCAAAACCGCAGCCTACGGACTGCCGATACTCCAGACCCTCGAACCCGCCCGCGGGCCGATACAGGCCATCATCCTCGTACCGACACGCGAACTCGCACTCCAGGCGGCCGAAGAACTGCTCTCCTACAACCGCGAAAAGCGGCTCTCGATCACGGCCATTTACGGCGGTGCGGCGATGAGCGAACAGCTGCGGCGCCTTGCCAAAGGCATCGACATCGTCGTCGGGACACCGGGGCGCGTGCTCGACCACATCCGCCGCGGCACGATGAAACTGGAAAACGTCCGTTACCTCGTGCTCGACGAAGCCGACGAGATGCTCAACATGGGCTTCGTGGAGGACGTCGAAGAGATCATGAGCCACACCAGCGACGAGCGGCGCGTGCTGCTCTTCTCGGCGACGATGCCCGAGCGCATCATCCGGCTTTCGAAAACCTACATGCGCGACACGGAGATCGTGCGCGTGGAACACAAGCAAATCACGGCCGACCTCACGGAACAAATCTATTTCGAGGTACGCGAGGCCGACAAGTTCGACGCCCTGACCCGCATCATCGACGTCGAACCCGAATTCTACGGCATCATCTTCGCCCGCACCAAGATCGGCGCCGACGAAACCGCCTCGCGCCTGACGGCGCGCGGCTACGCAGCCGAGGTGCTGCACGGCGACGTGTCGCAGGCACAGCGCGAGAAGATACTCCGCAAATTCCGCGACCGCACGATCAATATCCTGGTGGCTACCGACGTGGCCGCCCGGGGCATCGACGTGGGCAACCTGACCCACGTTATCAACTACTCGCTGCCGCAGGACTCGGAGAGCTACGTGCACCGCATCGGCCGCACGGGCCGCGCCGGCAAGCAGGGAACGGCCATCACGTTCGTCTCGCCCTCGGAGTTCCGCGGCCTGAATAACCTGATGCGCGACATCAAGGTCGAGATCAAACGCGAAACCCTCCCTTCGCCGCAGGACATCGTAGAGATGAAACGGCTGAAGATCAAGGAGGAGATGCAGGAGATCGTCGAAAACGAAAGCTACGACGGTTACAAGGAATTCGCCGAAGAGCTGCTCGCCGAACATACCCCCGACATAGCCCTGGGTGCGCTGCTGCGCCTGGCGTTCCGCAGCGAGCTCGACCAGAACAACTACCCCGAAATACGCTCCTTCTCGGTCGACCGCAAGGGGACGGCACGGCTGTTCCTGGCCGTGGGCAAACGCGACGGCTACACGGCACGGAAGCTGGTCGACATGCTCAAATTCAAATGCGGCCTGCGCGACAAATATATCAACGACGTCCAGATTTCGGACAACTTCTCGTTCGTGAGCGTCCCGTTCCGCGATGCCGAGGAGGTCGTCCGCAAACTCAACCGGCTGAACCGCGGCCGCCGGCCGATGGCCGAGATCGCCCGCGACGGGGAAAACGGGGCGCAGGAAGCCCCGGTTCGCAGGCCCCGCCGCACAAAAACCGAGGATTACCAGGCCGCCGGGCAGACATACGCCCCGGCACCGAAAAAGCCGGCGCGGAACGTGAAGCCGGCAACGCCCGTCCCGGCAACCCCGACGGCGTACGCCCCGGCGCCCGCCCACGACGAAACGGTACACGCAGAACCCTCACACGACGAAACGGCATATGACCCAACGTCATCGCCGCGCCGGAAGCTGAAAACCAAGACCCAGCCCCACCCGGACATCCCCGATTTCAGCAAGATGCCGAACGAAGGTTTCGACTGGTCGGCATTTATGAAATTCGACGAAGGCACGGCATGGGGACGCGACGAGAATGGCAAAGGCAAGGGCAAAGCGACCAAAAGCGTCCGCAAGACCCCGAAAAAGACGGTCACAGCCGCCCAGCGGGTCGCCGCCAAAGGCAAGAAACGGAAATAACGGTTCCGGAAAGGACACCGGGCGGTATCTTTTCTTCCGTCCGCCCATATACCACGAAACGCGGTTGCAGAATATCTGCAACCGCGTTTCGTTTGGCGGAAAGAGAGGGAACAGAACCTTTCCCGGAATCCACCGTATGTCAGTCTTTTATACTTTGAACTCAATTTAAGTACACCGAATAAGCCACAGACGATTTGCATCGTTTTATCCTGTGCTGCACTTGGTTAGGACAAAGAAAGTGATTTACCCTCAATGTGGCAAATTATTTATTACAATCTTTTTTATAGATTTCACAATCACTATGGTGATTACTCAACATAGTTATTTATCAACTTTATTAGACTAGGCATTCTCGGATCATTGAAAATATAGATACCTTTACCCACTCTTCTTAATATTGTAGAATAACCGTCAGATATAATCGTATTAGACAAAAAATTATTCAATTCTTGTTGAGAGATAGTTTCGCCAGTAACTTTACTATAATTATTTTTCAACTGTGCGGCTTCAAAAATATCTTCACCGCATATAGCAGCCGCAAGTAGTATATTTTTATTTCTTTCTGTCTTTTGGCCATAAACCGCCAATTGATACTTTTCTCTTAATTCACCCTCAATATCGTCAACAGCTCTTTTTACGGCAATCTTAAATTCTGACATTGTAACTTCTGATGAATCTTTTGCAATAGCTTCCTCTGCTGATTTTAGGGCAAGTAGCTGCGTGAAATAGGGAAATCCGGCACTTGATTTAATAATAACTCTTTTTACTTCATTTGAGAATTTAATATTGAGACGTTCCTCTCCTTTTATTAGAATATCTCGTAGTTCATTATCTGACATTCTATCTAATCGGACTTCTTTGAGGCAACGTTGAATAGATGGGTGTCCTCCTGTTAGTTCAGATGCAGTTTTAGATATACCAACAATGAAAATAGTGAACTTTGAATTATTGTCACTTAGTTGCTTAATCAATTCAGCTATCTTTTTTTTATCATTTGGATTTAGTAGGACATCTATTTCATCTATTAAGAAAACACTTTTTTCATGAGCAACTTTTTTTGCAACCCAACTGGGCGAATTTATATTGTCGTATGTAACAACTTCTATATTATGTCCTTTACTGAAACTAAGTAGGTTCCATAAAATGGATAATCCCCACGATTTATTCTTCTTAAGAATACATTCGATATTTAATTCTTCGAATAGATGCATAATTATAGAAGAGAACGTATCCCCACTATCACAACGCTTGATATAAAAATTTGGAATAATACGTTCCATTGTTAAGATACTACAAGTAATACTTGATAGCGATGTTTTGCCAACACCTCTATCTCCATATAGTAGAACATGTAATCCACTTGTCCCTAAACACTCGATAATCTTATTGACTTCTTCCTGTCTGCCGCTAAACAATTCAATCGAATCAATAGGTTTATTGGGGATAAAAACGTTTCTTACTCCTGATCTACGAATTAGATCTTCCCTGTCAAGCATTATAGTGTCCATGGTCTTTATTGGAAGTATTAGTACCCTATGTATTAGGGGTTAGTATGTTGTAAATATAGTCAAATAATTTGTATTTAGGATTTCCTTTGTTTAGATATTGTCAGAATAATTTCTTATCTTTGCCTTTGACAAACACTATAATATTTTCATTCCCGCGTACAAGCCACTAAATATTAGAGCTTGATAGTGCAGCGCCGTTGGAGTTTAGCGACCCGCGAACGGTAAATAGTATGCGGGAAACTGTGTAGTGTTTGTCACCTGCACTATCATTTTTTGTTTTATGACAAACACTACACAAGTCACTCGCTCCGGCAGTGCAGGCCAACAGGCCCAGTCCCGCAGGCGGTTTCCGCCGTGCAACCTCCCGATCCGTCTCCATTTCCACCCGCCCGATTAGCAAACGACTGCTAACCAAACCTTTATTCTCTTTGTTGTGCCCCGTTGCACGATAAGGACAGCCCTTTTTATGCCCATCGTATCCGCTGCCACAGGCAGCGGCAGGCCGAAGCCTCCCCCGGCGGAGGTCTGCAAACACGCTGCGCATGTTTTCAAACCCCGCAGGCTTCGTCTGCAATCTTAAAATCAAACAAAATGGAAACGAATCAAAACCCCGCGCAGGAACAGCCTGTGCAACCCATAGTCCCCCAAACCACGCGGGCCGCGCAACAGCCGGACATCGAACAGATCGTCGCTCCCGCCATGGAACCGGCACAGCCCGCCGCGCAATCTGCCGCGCAACCCGCACCGCAACCGCAACCGCAACCCGGGCGCCCCGACGAACTGCTCTACGACCCCAACGAAGCGGCGCAGATGATCCGCCACCTGACGGACGGCTATTTCGACCCGGAATACGTCCTGCTTTTCGGAAAGCTGGCCGGCGGCACGCCCCACAGCGATGCCGTGGCCTACGACCTGCTGATGGTCGTGCGCGAAACGCCGGAATACGACTGGATTCGGGCAAAACGCATCCTGCGGTACAGGATGCCGTACCGCTACCGGAAGGTCTCCTACATCAATCCCTATATCCTGCCGTTGAACTATGTCGAATCGCATCGGACGCCGTTCCTCTACTTTGCCCATGCCGAGGGTGAACTATTGCATTGCAGCGACCACTATCGGTTTCGCCGCCCGAAGCACCCGATCGATTTTGCCAAAGCCCATGCCGACGCCAAATTCCATTTCGACACGTTCCGCACGCTCGGCAACGACCTGCTCGAACAGGCGCAGGATGCGTTTGCCGGGGGCCGCAACGTGCGGCTGGCGGCACAGTTCTCGGCGCAGGCGATCGTCTATTTCTACCACACGCTCTACTATGTCTATCACGGTATGGAATTCGACATCCATGATCCGGTCGTGATGCACGACCGGATGCGGACGCTTTCGACAAAGCTGATGCTGGTATTCGACGACAACCATATCGAAAACATTTTCACGCTGCCATGGCTGAAACAAATTTTGATGAAAACGCCGTATAGCGCCGAATTCTACATGGCTCCGCAGGAATTGGAAATGCACATGGGGCGTGTTCAAAAGGCTGCCGAAATAATCGAAAACTACTGCGGACTGCGGCTGGAACTCTATAAAGAACTGGGCACGCAATAGGCCACCCCGACACCTGAATAAGACAAGAGGGGCTGTGATAGCCCCTCTTGCTGTCGATTCTTCATACATTCGGCGGAAAGAGAGGGATTCGAACCCCCGGAGCCTTGCAGCTCAACGGTTTTCAAGACCGCCGCAATCGACCACTCTGCCATCTTTCCGGGGACAAAAGTAGCACGGTTTTTCCATTCTGCCAAATCTTTACCCCGATTATTTCCGGGGCGGCCGGAGCGGGACTTCAAATCAAGGACATTATTTTTGACTTTTAGGAAAATTCCATATCTTTGTCAACAAGTTAGGTAAGGTCGCAACTTTTCACACATTATAGAACATGAACAAAGCGCAGCTGGTCGAGGCGGTAGCCCTCGACGCTAACATCTCGAAAGTCGACGCGCGCAAAGCGGTCGATGCCATCATCCGCGTGACCGTACACAGTCTCCGGCAGGGTGAGCGCCTTACCCTCACCGGGCTCGGGACATTCAGCGTGCAGCAGAAATCCGCACGTATGGGCCGCAATCCGCGCACGGGCGCCCCGGTGAAGATCCCGCCGCGCAAGGCCATCAAGTTCCGCCCCACGGCCGAGATCGAGTAATTTCCACTGCGTTTTTTAACTTTTTTCACACATGCCAGAAATCTCACAACGCGCCGAGCTGATGCCGGCTTCACCCATACGCAAACTCGTCCCGCTGGCCGAAGCCGCCCGGGCACGCGGCACCAAGATCTACCACCTGAACATCGGCCAGCCCGACCTGCCGTCGCCGCAGACCGGGCTCGACGCCCTGAAAAAGATCGACCGTACGGTGCTCGAATACAGCCCCAGCGACGGGTACCGCTCGCTGCGCGAGAAACTGGTAGGTTACTACGAACAGTTCCAGATCAAGCTCTCGCCCGACGACATCATCGTCACGACGGGCGGTTCCGAGGCCGTGTTGTTCGCCTTCATGTCGTGCCTTAACCCCGGCGACGAGATCATCGTCCCCGAGCCGGCCTACGCCAATTACATGGCCTTCGCCATCTCCGCGGGGGCCGTGATACGCCCCGTGGTATCGTCGATCGAGCAGGGATTCGCACTGCCCGACGTCGCGGAATTCGAAAAGCTCATCAACGACCGCACGCGCGGCATCCTGATCTGCAATCCCAACAACCCCACGGGGTACCTGTACACACGCAAGGAGATGAACCGCATCCGCGACCTGGTCAAAAAATACGACCTGTTCCTCTTCTCCGACGAGGTCTACCGCGAATTCATCTACACCGGGTCGCCCTACATATCGGCCTGCCATCTCGAAGGCATCGAGCAAAACGTGGTGCTGATCGACTCGGTGTCGAAACGCTACTCGGAATGCGGAATCCGTATCGGGGCGCTCATCACCAAGAACCGGACGCTGCGTAACGCCGTAATGAAATTCTGCCAGGCGCGCCTCTCGCCCCCGCTGATCGGACAGATCGTCGCCGAGGCTTCGATCGACGCGCCGCGATCTTACAGCACCGAAGTCTATGAGGAGTATATCGAACGACGCAAATGCCTGATCGACGGGCTGAACCGCCTACCAGGCGTATACTCGCCGATCCCGATGGGCGCCTTCTATACCGTGGCGCGGCTGCCGGTAGAGGACAGCGACGATTTCTGCGCATGGTGTCTCTCCGACTTCGACTACGAAGGCGAAACCGTAATGCTCGCCCCCGCATCGGGCTTCTACTCCGATCCGGCGTGCGGCCGCAACGAAGTCCGCATCGCCTACGTACTCAAGAAGGAAGACCTCGAACGGGCGTTGGTCGTACTGGGCAAGGCGCTCGAAGCATATAACAACCGGAAATAGCCCGACCGGCAATCTCGGACACGCAGTGCGGCACTATCTGTGCCGCACTTTTTCTTGGAAGCCGGTGTGTCCGGCCCCACCCGGCGTTTCGGCCAATCCTATACCATATAGGTCAATTTTCAGGAATTTTAGGCCAAAAAGTTTGGGCGGCAGAGATAGTTTTCATACTTTTGCCCTCGATTTTTACACGCCGCAACGGGCGTATAGTATAAACCAAACCAATACGTTATGAAAAAACTTTTCCTTCTTCTGGCCACCGCTGCCGTCACCTCGGGAGCATACGCCGAAGGATATCAAGTGAACAACCTCTCTTCGAAGCAAAACGGTATGGGACACGTGGGTACGGCCATGAAGCTCAACTCCGAGTCGATCTGGTTCAACCCCGCCGCCGCCTCGTTTCAGAACTCCCGGTTCGACATCTCGGTCGGCATCACCGGCATCGCTTCGAAAGCCACCTATACGTCGCTCCCCGACTATACGGGCAAAGCCAAACCGCTGCACTACACCTCGGACAACAGCATAGCGACCCCGCTCTACGCCTATTTCAACTACAAACCCCTCGACTGGATGTCGGTCGGCCTGGCTTTCAATACGCCGTTCGGCTCCTCGATGGACTGGGGCGACAACTGGCCGGGGGCGCAACTCGTCCAGTCGATCAACCTCCAGGCCTACAATCTCCAGCCGACCGTCTCGTTCAAACTCTGCGAGCACCTCTCCATCGGCGGCGGTCTGATGATGACCTGGGGCAAGTTCGACCTTTCGCGCTCGCTGCTGCCTATCGGCGCCGACAATCCGCAGAACAAAGCGCTCATGGGCGCATTGCAAATGCTCAACCCGCAAATGCCCGACCTCTTCGAAATGGCCGGGGACAAAAACCTGATATCGCTGGGGCTCGAAGGCAAAGCCAAAATGGCCGTCGGAGTAAACCTCGGTGTGATGTGGGACATCAACGAACAGTGGTCACTGGGCTTTACCTACCGTTCGAAACTCAAAATGAAGGTGGATTCGGGTTCGATCGACCTGCGTATGATCGACAACACGCAAATCGCCCAGGTCATCGGACAACTCCTGCCCCAGCTGGGTCTCGACCCCGCCAAGCTCACATCGGCCGTCGTGAAGACCGAACTGCCCCTGCCGGCATCGCTGACGTGGGGTGTCAGCTTCCGTCCCGTCCCGAAGTGGGAGTTCGCCGTCGACCTGCAATATGTGCTCTGGAGTGCCTACGACAAGCTCGACGTCAAGATTCTCGAACCCGGCAGCAACACCCCCGTACTGAACATCCCGGTCAGCGATAAAAAATACTCCAACACGCTGGCGTTCCGTTTCGGCGGCCAGTACCACGCACTCGACTGGCTGACCGCCCGTATGGGTATGTACGTGGATGAAAGCCCTGTGCGCAGCGATTACCTCAATCCCGAGACCCCGTCGATGACCAAGCTCGCCTATACGGCCGGCGTTACCTTCCGCCCGATCAAGTGGATGAATATCGACATCGCATACGGCTACGTCAATTCGGCCGATCCCGAACGTACGGGCTCCTATCCCTACACCAATTCGGTGCTGGGCATCGTGAACGAAAAACTGGCGGCAGCAGGCGTTCCCGAAAGCCAGCTCACCAATCCGGTCACCGATTTTTCGGGTAATTACACCGCCCGTGCCCACACATTCTCGATCGGTGTAGGGTTCAGTTTCTAAAACCGGGAAAAATTACTATATTTGCGGTGCGCTTTGCAAAAAGGTGCACCGCAATTTTTATCCGGCCTCATAGTTCAAGGGATAGAACGAGGGTTTCCTAAACCCTAAATTCGCGTTCGAGTCGCGGTGAGGCTACGAAAAGGGAAAGGTTCCGGCCTTTTCCTTTTTTCGTTCCGCCCGGGCGGGAGCGGTTTAAATCTCCTGCCGGAAAAGGGAACATCCGACAATTTACATTATCTTTGCCGCACATATAAAGCCAGTTTATGGAGTCACTCAAAGAATTATATAAGATCGGCAACGGCCCGTCGAGCAGCCACACGATGGGGCCAAAAAAGGCTGCCGAACGTTTTGCCGAACGTAGTCGCGACGTCGATTCATACCGTGTGACACTCTACGGATCGCTTGCCGCCACGGGCAAGGGACACCTCACCGACGTGGCGATCCTTTCGGTGCTGGAGCCCATCGCCCCGACCCAGATCGTCTGGGAGCCGAAGGTCGTGCTGCCCTTCCATCCCAACGGCATGTTGTTCGAGGGGCTGAAAGCCGGCAAGGTCGTCGACAGTTGGACGATATACAGCATCGGCGGGGGTGCCCTGGCGAACGAGAGTTCGCGCCTGGAAATACCCGCCAGCATCTATCCGCTGACGACGATCTCGGAGATCAAGGACTGGTGCTACCGCGAAGGAAAAACCTATTGGGAATATGTCAACGACTGCGAAGGCCCCGAAATATGGGATTACCTCGACCGGATATGGACGGTGATGTGCGAAACGATCCAGCGCGGCCTGAACAACGACGGCGTACTGCCGGGAGGGCTCAAGGTCGCCCGCAAGGCGAGCACCTACTGGGTCAAGTCGAAGAGCTACACCGACTCGCTGAAATCCCGCGCCCAGATCTACGCCTACGCCCTGGCGACCTCCGAAGAGAATGCCTCCGGCGGCATCGTCGTAACCGCCCCGACATGCGGGTCTTGCGGCGTGGTTCCGGCAGTGCTCTACCACCTGGCCAATTCGCGCAACTTCCTGCGCATCCGCATCCTGCGCGCCCTGGCTACGGCGGGACTGTTCGGCAACGTGGCCAAAACCAACGCTTCGATCTCCGGCGCCGAGGTCGGCTGCCAGGGCGAGGTCGGCGTGGCATGTGCCATGGCCGCCGCCGCGGCATGCCAGCTTTTCGGCGGCACCCCTTCGCAGATCGAATACGCCGCGGAGATGGGGCTCGAACACCACCTGGGACTCACCTGCGACCCCGTATGCGGATTGGTGCAGGTGCCCTGCATCGAACGCAATGCGATCGCGGCAGCCCGGGCTTTCGATGCCAACGCCTACGCCACGCTCTCCGACGGCTCGCACATGGTGAGCTTCGACCGGGTCGTGGAGGTGATGAACGAAACCGGGCATAACCTCCCGAGCCTCTACCGGGAAACCTCCGAAGGAGGCCTCGCCAAGCGCTATAACGGCAAGAAATAATACGGACTGGCCCTCCACGGCAGGAAAATGCCTTTTTGCGATCCGGTTTTTTCGCTACCCGTAATAGGTAATCTTCCGACGCTCCAACTGATAAGCATCCGGATAGCGAATGATCTCCGACTGTTCGTGTTCGGCCCCCTTGACCGGCCGCACGGCAGTCTTTTGCACAGTCACCCTGCGTTCCGCCCAGTTGCCGCGTGCGTCGAACTTCACGCATTCATAGGTATAGATCCGCTCCGTCTCTCCATCGTAATTATGAACTGTCTCGCGGCGGGTCTCAAGTTGTCCCGCGGCATTATAAGTATAGACGGTCTCCACACCAGTTTCCCATAAAACCGTATAGGATCGCGTCAGCCGCTCGGCGCCATCGTATGAAAATTCGGCAGACCGCTCCCCGTCGCCCACTGCATCACCCTTATATTCGAGTTTCTGCACAATGATCCGGCCTGCGGCACCATAAGTCAGCGATGCCGGCCTCCCTGCCTGCGCACCCCCTCCATACAGAAACACCATATCCGCCCGATAAAAGTACGGCCGGCAATGCCGCGGGAGTGCGAAATATTTCGACTCCGGCTAACCATCGGGACAGTGCAGGTCGAAGATAATCAGGAATCCGGATAAAATAAAAAGAAGCCGTTCCCAGGGAACGGCTTCTTTCGAATCGTATATGCAGCCTCGGATTTACTGCGCCTGCTGGAGCGATTCCAGTTCGGCCTTCGATCCGACCACAAGGTTGTCGTAATCGCGCAGGCCCGTACCGCCGGGAATCAGGTGACCGCAGATAACATTTTCCTTGAGGTTTTCCAGCGGATCGACCTTGGCCTGGATCGCAGCCTCGTTGAGCACCTTGGTGGTCTCCTGGAACGAAGCCGCCGAAATGAAGCTTGAGGTCTGCAACGCGGCGCGGGTAATACCCTGCAACACCTGCGTCGAAGTAGCGGGCACAATGTCGCGCACCTGCACGGGTTTCTGGTCACGGCGCTTGAGGCTCGAATTCTCGTCGCGCAACTTACGCAGCGAAACGATCTGCCCGGGCTGGAGCGACGTCGAATCGCCCGCATCGGTGACGACCACCTTGTCGTAGAGTTCGTCGTTCACATCCATGAACTCCCACTTGTCTACGACCTGGTCTTCGAAGAACCGGGTATCGCCCGGATCCTCGATCTTCACCTTGTTCATCATCTGGCGGACGATGACCTCGAAGTGCTTGTCGTTGATCTTCACACCCTGCATGCGGTATACCTCCTGCACCTCGTTGACGATGTACTCCTGCACCTTCGTCGGGCCGAGGATATTGAGGATGTCGCTCGGGGTGATCGCACCGTCGGACAGCGGGCTGCCGGCCTTCACGTAGTCGTTCTCCTGCACGATGATCTGACGCGACAGGGGCACGAGGTAACGCTTCACGTCACCCTGCTTCGAGGTGATGATAATCTCGCGGTTACCGCGCTTGATCTTGCCGAACGATACCTCGCCGTCGATTTCCGACACGATCGCCGGGTTCGACGGATTACGGGCTTCGAACAGCTCGGTCACACGCGGCAGACCACCGGTGATGTCACCGCCCGACTTGCCGACGGCACGCGGAATCTTGATCAGGATATCGCCGGCCTTGATCTTGGCGTTGTCCTTCACGACGACGTGCGCCGAAACGGGCAGGTTGTATTGCTTGACCTCCTCGCCCTCCTTGTTTACGATCTTGATGACGGGGTTCTTGGTCTTGTCCTTCGACTCGATGACCACCTTCTCCGAAAGGCCGGTCTGTTCGTCACGCTCCTCACGGTAGGTAATACCCTCGACGACGCTGTCGTAAACGGCCTTACCTTCGTATTCGGAGATGATAACGGCATTGTACGGATCCCATTCGCAGATCAGGTCGCCCTTCTTGACCTCGGCACCGTCCGCCATGAAAAGCGTCGCGCCGTAGGGCAGGTTGTGCGTATAGAGTACGATCTCGGTCTTCGGGTCAACGATGCGGAATTCCGACTGGCGCGAAATGACGATGTTGATCGCCTCGCCGGAGGCATTCTTGCCCTTCACGGTGCGCAGCTCGTCGATCTCCAGACGGCCTTCGTATTTCGAAACGACATTGGTCTCGACCGCCGAGCCTCCGGCCACACCACCGACGTGGAACGTACGGAGGGTAAGCTGCGTACCCGGCTCGCCGATCGACTGCGCCGCGATGACACCCACGACCTCGCCCTTCTGCACCATGCGTGCGGTGGCAAGGTTGCGGCCGTAGCACTTCGCGCATACGCCCCGGCGTGCCTCGCAGGTCAGCACCGAGCGGATCTCCACCGATTCGAGCGGCGATTTCTCGATCGCCTCGGCAATCGCCTCGGTGATCTCCTCGCCCGCCTTGCAGATGACCTCGCCCGTCAGCGGATGGATTACGTCGTTCAGGGCGACACGGCCCAGAATACGGTCGTAGAGGGTCTGCACGACGTCGTCGTTGCGTTTGATGGCCGTAGCAGTCAGGCCGCGGAGCGTACCGCAGTCCTCCTCGTTGATGATCACGTCCTGTGCGACGTCAACCAGACGGCGCGTCAGATAACCGGCGTCGGCCGTCTTCAGTGCGGTATCGGCAAGACCCTTACGGGCACCGTGCGTCGAGATGAAATACTCGAGCACCGAAAGCCCCTCCTTGAAGTTCGAGAGGATCGGGTTCTCGATGACCTGCTGGCCACCCTCGACACCTGACTTCTGCGGCTTGGCCATAAGGCCACGCATACCGCTCAGCTGACGGATCTGCTCCTTCGAACCGCGGGCGCCCGAGTCAAGCATCATGTATACCGGGTTGAAACCGTCGTCGTCCTTGATCAGCGTATCGATCACGACCTTCGTCAGCTTGGTATTGATGTTCGTCCAGACGTCGATGATCTGGTTGTAACGCTCGTTGTTGGTGATAAGACCCATGTTGTAGTCCTCCATGATGGCGTCCGAACGCTCGTAACCTTCCTGTACGAGTTTCTCCTTGGCGTCGGGGATAATCACGGCGTCGAGGTTGAACGACAGGCCGCCGCGGAATGCCATGCGGTAACCCATGTCCTTGATGTCGTCGAGGAACGCGGCCACCTTGTCGGCACCGGCCTTCTTCATCACCACCGCGATGATGTCGCGCAGCGAACGCTTCGTGAGGATCTCGTTGATGTAACCCACCTCCTTGGGTACCACCTGGTTGAAGAGGATTCGGCCGATGGTCGTCTCCTTCAGCTCGCGTACCGGGTTGCCGTCCGCGTCGATGTCGTCTACCATACACTTCACAATGGCGTGCAGGTCGGCCTGGCCTTCGTTGTAGGCGATGATCGCCTCCTCGGGGCCATAGAATGCGCGGCCCTCGCCCTTGACACCCTTGCGGGGTTTGGTGATGTAGTAGAGGCCGAGTACCATGTCCTGCGACGGCACGGTGATGGGTGCGCCGTTGGCGGGGTTAAGGACGTTGTGCGAACCGAGCATCAGCAGCTGTGCCTCCAGGATGGCGGCATTGCCCAGGGGCAGGTGCACGGCCATCTGGTCGCCATCGAAGTCGGCGTTGAACGCCGTACATGCCAGCGGGTGGAGCTGCATTGCCTTGCCCTCGATCAGCTTGGGCTGGAAGGCCTGGATACCGAGGCGGTGCAGCGTCGGGGCACGGTTCATCAGCACGGGGTGTCCCTTTATGACATTCTCCAGAATGCCCCAGATCACGGGGTCTTTCCGGTCGATGATCTTCTTTGCGGATTTCACCGTCTTCACGATTCCGCGCTCGATGAGCTTGCGGATCACGAACGGCTTGTAAAGTTCGGCCGCCATGTCCTTCGGAATACCCATCTCGTGCATCTTCAACTCGGGGCCGACGACGATGACCGAACGCGCCGAGTAGTCGACACGCTTACCCAAAAGGTTCTGGCGGAAACGTCCCTGCTTGCCTTTCAGCGAGTCGGAGAGCGACTTGAGCGGACGGTTCGACTCGTTCTTCACGGCATTGCTCTTGCGCGAGTTGTCGAACAGCGAATCCACGGCTTCCTGCAACATACGCTTCTCGTTGCGCAGGATCACCTCCGGCGCCTTGATCTCGATCAGGCGCTTCAGACGGTTGTTACGGATGATGACACGACGGTAGAGGTCGTTCAGGTCGGACGTGGCGAAACGTCCGCCGTCCAGCGGCACCAGCGGGCGCAACTCGGGCGGGATCACCGGGATGACGTTCAGCACCATCCATTCGGGCTTGTTCTTGCCCTCCGACGCACGGAACGACTCGATGACGTTCAGGCACTTGAGCGCTTCGCTCTTACGCTGCTGCGACGTTTCGGTCGAAGCCTTGTGGCGCAGTGCATAGGACATCGTGTCGAGGTCGACCTGCTTCAGGAGCGTATAGACCGCCTCGGCGCCCATCTGTGCGACGAACTTGTTGGGGTCGCTGTCGTCGAGCGCCTGGTTGCCCTTCGGCAGGGCGGCCAGCACGTCGAGGTACTCCTTCTCCGAAAGCGTTGCCAGACGTTCGATGCCCTGCTCGGCAGCGGCACCGGCGTTGATCACGACGTAACGCTCGTAGTAGATGATAGCCTCCAGTTTCTTCGACGGGATACCCAGCAGGTAGCCGATCTTCGACGGCAGCGAACGGAAATACCAGATATGAACCACCGGTACGACCAGCGAAATGTGGCCCATGCGTTCGCGGCGCACCTTCTTCTCGGTCACCTCCACACCGCAGCGGTCGCAGACGATCCCCTTGTAGCGGATGCGCTTGTATTTGCCGCAATGGCATTCGTAGTCCTTGACAGGGCCGAAGATACGCTCGCAGAACAGACCGTCGCGCTCGGGCTTGTAGGTACGGTAGTTAATGGTTTCGGGCTTGAGCACCTCGCCGCTCGACTGTGCCAGGATCTCCTCGGGGGAGGCCAGGCCTATCGAAATCTGGCTGTAACCATTATTCGTCTTATTGTCTTTGGAAATTGACATATTTGTTCTTCGTTTTTCTTATCCTAAATACACCTTACTCGAGTTTGACCGACAGGGCCAGGCCGCGCAACTCGTGCAGCAGCACGTTCATGGCCTCGGGAATACCCGGTTTGGGCAGGTTCTCGCCCTTGACGATCGCCTCGTAAGCCTTGGCACGTCCCATCACGTCGTCGGACTTGATGGTCAGAATCTCCTGCAGGATATTCGCGGCGCCGAAGCCTTCGAGCGCCCAAACCTCCATCTCACCGAAACGCTGTCCACCGAACTGGGCCTTACCGCCGAGCGGCTGCTGCGTGATGAGCGAGTAGGGGCCGATCGAACGGGCGTGCATCTTGTCGTCGATCATATGGCCCAGTTTGAGCATGTAGATCACGCCCACCGTAGCCGGCTGGTCGAACTTCTCGCCGGTGCCGCCGTCGTAGAGGTACGTACGGCCGCTGTGCGGGATACTCGCCTTGGCGGTGTACTCGTTGATCTGGTCGAGCGAGGCACCGTCGAAGATCGGCGTTGCGAACTTCAGGCCCAACTCGCGGCCGGCCCATCCGAGCACGGTCTCGTAGATCTGTCCCAGGTTCATTCGCGAAGGCACACCCAGCGGGTTCAGGCAGATGTCGACGATCGTACCGTCCTCGAGGAACGGCATGTCCTCGTCGCGCACGATACGGGCGACGATACCCTTGTTACCGTGGCGGCCGGCCATCTTGTCACCCACCTTCAGCTTACGCTTCTTGGCGATGTAGACCTTGGCCATCTGGATAACGCCGGTCTGCGGGAGTTCGTCACCGTTGGTGATGTTGTACTTCTCGCGTTTGATGACGGCATCGGCCTTCTTCCACTCGATGGTATAATTATTAATGGTAGCCTCGATCAACGCATCGGTATGGGCATCGCCCGTCCACTTGCACGAACCGAGGTTCAGGTAACCCATCACCACACCCGTCTTCTCGTCGGTCGACTTGCGGGCGATCTCCTCGAGCAGTTTCTGCGAGAACTTCGTGCCTGCGGGATAGAGTTCCACGCCGAAGTAGTCGGTGATACCCGTCGTGGCCTTGCCCTGGAGCAGCGTCCACAGTTTGGCGACCAGGCGCTTCGTCAGCTCCGAAATCTCGGCTGCGAACTTCTCGTCGAGCTTCTCGAGCTGCGCCTTCTCAGCGCTCTTGCCCTTCTTACCCTCCTTGTTCGCACGGCTGTAAAGCCTCGTGTCGATGACCACGCCGTGCAGCGACGGCTGCGCCTTGAGCGAAGCGTCCTTCACGTCGCCTGCCTTGTCGCCGAAGATGGCGCGCAGCAGTTTCTCCTCGGGCGAGGGGTCGCTCTCGCCCTTGGGGGTGATTTTACCAATCAGGATGTCGCCCGGATGTACGTTGGCACCGATGCGGATGATACCGTTCGCATCGAGGTCTTTGGTGGCGTCCTCGCTTACGTTCGGAATATCCGAGGTCAGTTCCTCGACACCGCGCTTGGTGTCGCGCACCTCCATGATATACTCGTCGACGTGCACCGACGTGAAGATATCCTCACGCTGGATACGCTCCGAGATCACGATGGCATCCTCGAAGTTGTAACCCTTCCAGGGCATGAACGCCACTTTCAGGTTGCGGCCCAGGGCCAGCTCGCCGTGTTGCGTCGAGTAACCCTCGGTCAGGATCTGCCCCTTCACGACCTTGTCGCCCGTCAGTACGGCGGGCTTGAGCGTGATGGAGGTATTCTGGTTCGTACGGCGGTAACGCGGAAGTTCGTAGGTCGTGACTTCCGGTTCGAACGAGGCCAATACCTCGTCTTCCGTACGCTCGTATTTGATCTGTATCTTGGTAGCGTCGGCGAAAACGACCTCGCCGTCGCCCTCGGCCACAATCTGGATGCGGCTGTCGGAGATCATATCCTTCTCGATACCCGTGCCGACGATCGGGGCTTCCGATGTTACCAGGGGCACGGCCTGGCGCATCATGTTCGAGCCCATCAACGCACGGTTGGCGTCGTCGTGCTCGAGGAACGGGATGAGGCTGGCCGCAATCGAAGCGATCTGGTTCGGAGCCACGTCCATCAGGTTCACCTCGTCCGCCGTAACCACGGGGAAATCGGCTCCCTGACGCGCCTTGATACGCTCGGGTTGCAGGAAATTGCCCTCGTCGTCGATCGGCATGTTCGACTGCGCCACGATCTTGCCCTCTTCCTCCTCGGCCGAGTAGTAGTGGATGTGCGAGTTGTCCAGGTCGATCCGGCCGTTCTCCACCGTGCGGTAAGGCGTCTCGATGAATCCCATCGGTGAAATCTTCGCATAAACGCACAGCGACGAGATCAGACCGATGTTGGGGCCTTCCGGCGATTCGATCGGGCAGAGGCGGCCGTAGTGCGTGTAGTGTACGTCTCGCACCTCGAAACCGGCACGGTCGCGCGAAAGGCCGCCGGGGCCGAGGGCCGACAGACGGCGTTTGTGCGTAATTTCGGCCAGCGGGTTGATCTGATCCATGAACTGCGAGAGCTGCGACGTCCCGAAGAACGAGTTGATCACCGACGACAGCGTCTTGGCATTGATCAGATCGACCGGAGTGAACACCTCGTTGTCACGTACGTTCATGCGCTCGCGGATCGTACGCGCCATGCGCACGAAGCCCACCGAGAACTGGTTTGACAACTGTTCGCCCACGGTGCGGACACGGCGGTTCGACAGGTGGTCGATATCGTCGACGTCGGCCTTCGAGTTGATCAGCTGGATCAGGTATTTGATGATGGCGATGATGTCCTCTCGCGTCAGCGTGCGGATAGCGGGGTCGATATCCAGATCCAGCTTCTTGTTGATACGGTAACGGCCCACGTCGCCCAGGTCGTAACGCTTGTCCGAGAAGAACAGCTTCTCGATGACGTCGCGTGCCGTAGCCTCATCGGGCGGCTCCGAAGCGCGCAGCTGCCTGTAAATATATACGACAGCCTCCTTCTCGGAGTTGCAGGGGTCTTTCTGCAGGGTATTGTATATGATCGAAAAATCGATGCCCGAGAGGTTTTCCTTATGCAGGAGGATCGTCTTGGCACCGCTTTCGAGGATCTGCTCCACATGCTCTTCCTGGAGAACGGTCTCGCGGTCTACGATCACGTTGTTACGCTCGATGGAAACCACCTCGCCCGTATCCTCATCCACAAAGTCCTCGACCCAGGTCGAAAGGACGCGTGCGGCGAGTTTGCGGCCGACGGCCTTCTTGAGGTTGGCCTTCGTGACCTTCACTTCGTCTGCCAGGTCGAAAATCTCGAGGATCTGCTGGTCGGCCTCATAACCGATGGCACGCAGCAGCGTAGTGACGGGCAACTTCTTTTTACGGTCGATGTAGGCATACATCACGTTGTTGATGTCCGTAGCGAACTCTATCCACGACCCCTTGAAGGGGATGATACGCGCCGAATAGAGTTTCGTGCCGTTGGTGTGCATGCTCTGGCCGAAGAACACACCCGGCGAACGATGCAACTGGGATACGATGACACGCTCCGCACCATTGATGACGAACGTACCGCGTTCTGTCATATAGGGAATCGTACCGAAGTACACGTCCTGAACGACGACGCCGAAATCTTCGTGCTCGTCGTCCGTGCAGTAAAGCTTGAGCTTCGCCTTCAGAGGGACGCTGTACGTAAGGCCGCGCTCGAGGCACTCCTCGATCGAATAACGCGGCGGGTCGATATAGTAGTCGATGAACTCCAGAACGAAATTGTTCCGGGTATCCGTAATGGGGAAATTCTCCTGAAACACCTTGTACAGCCCCTCGCTCTTGCGGTTTTCGGCCGTGGTGTCCATTTGGAAAAAGTCCCGGAATGATTTAAGCTGTACCTCCAGCAGATCCGGATAGGGCACCCGGTTCTTGACTGTCGAAAAGCTAATTCTTTGTTGTGTTTTTGCTGTGGACATCGTAAAATCCAAATTATGTTGAAGTGTAATTCTGGTGGGTTACGCTCCCCGAGTTGCTGGGCATCCGATTATCCCGCCAATGCCCCCGTTTACAGGCGCAATTCGCCTCGGGAGCATCCATTTCCAAAGAGTGGACACAGCTCCTGTTCGGCACTTCCAGTCTTTAGACCAAGAAAAGGCATAGAGCTTACACGCCGGTAAGCCCTATACCTGATTCGTCTGAGCAGACTTAAGCAGCAATGCTACTTAAGCTCAACTTCAGCACCAGCCTCCTCGAGCTGAGCCTTGATCGACTCGGCCTCTTCCTTGGAGACACCCTCCTTGACGGCCTTGGGAGCACCGTCGACGAGAGCCTTCGCATCACCCAGCGACAGGCCGGCGATATCCTTAACGACCTTGATAACCTGGAGCTTGGCCTGGCCGGCGGTCTTCAGGATCACGTCGAAAGTCGACTTCTCGGCAACAGCAGCCTCGCCTGCGCCAGCAGCGGGAGCTGCAACGGCAACAGCGGCAGCAGCCGGTTCAATGCCATATTCCTCTTTGAGGATGGTAGCCAATTCGTTTACCTCGGTAACCTTGAGGTTTACCAGTTCTTCAGCAAGTTTCTTTACGTCTGCCATAGTTGTAAGCTTATTAAATTTCGTTTTTAATTCTTGATTGTGATTAGTTGTTTCTCGATTCGAGCGTCTTCACGATGCCCGCGATCTTTTGGCCTGCATTAGCCTGCAATGCAGAAATAACATTCTTCGCCGGGGACTGGAGCAGGGCAATGATATCGCCGATAAGCTCTTCCTTCGACTTGATGTTGCACAGAGCGTCCAACTGATTGTCGCCCACGTAAACGCACCCTTCGGCGAAAGCTGCCTTCAGGACGGGTTTCTCGGACTTCTTGCGGAATTCCTTGATCAGAACCGCAGGAGCCTTTGCTACGTTCGCGAACATAATCGAGGTGGGACCCTCCAATACTTTTACCAGATCAGCGTCAGCCTTCTCAACCTTCTCGAGCGCCTTGGCCAGCAGTGTGTTCTTCACTACGACCAGTTTGATGTCGCTCTCGTAGCACTTGCGGCGCAGGGCAGCGGTCTGCTCGGCGTTCAGTGCCTCGATGTCGGCGATGTAGAAGTGAGGATAAGCCTGGAGCTGCTCGGCGATGGCGTTAATAACGACCAGTTTTTCTTCCTTTGTCATCTCTTCTCTCCTCCTTCTATTTGGTTTCTACTGATTTGGAATCAATCTGCAAGCCGGGACTCATCGTGGTCGAGAGATAAATACTCTTCACATAAGAACCTTTAGCAGCAGCCGGTTTCAGTTTGAGAATCATGCCCAGCACCTCTTTCGCGTTCTCCACGATCTGGTCTTCCGAGAATGAAACCTTACCTACCGAAGTGTGGATGATACCGAATTTGTCGACCTTGAAGTCGATCTTACCCGATTTCACCTCCTGGACGGCCTTGCCGACTTCCATCGTAACCGTACCGGTCTTGGGGTTCGGCATCAGGCCGCGGGGGCCCAGGATACGACCCAGTGCACCGACCTTACCCATTACGTTCGGCGTACAGATGATGACGTCGACGTCAGTCCAGCCGGACTTGATCTTGTCGACATACTCGTCCAGGCCTACGTAATCAGCGCCGGCAGCCTGTGCTTCGGCCTCCTTTTCGGGAGTACACAGCACGAGCACACGCACCTGCTTACCCGTACCGTGGGGCAGCGTCACGACGCCACGCACCATCTGGTTGGCCTTGCGGGGGTCAACGCCCAGGCGGACGTCGATATCAACGGACGCGTCGAATTTCGTGAACGTAATTTCCTTCAGAAGAGCGGCGGCCTCCGAGAGCTTGTAAGCCTTAGCGGCTTCCACCTTAGCGTAGGCGATCTTTTGATTTTTTGTCAACTTACTCATCTTCGATTACATATTAGGAAATTCACCGACGACGTTGATACCCATGCTACGAGCGGTACCAGCAATCATACGCATAGCAGCTTCCAGGGTAAAGCAGTTCATGTCAGGCATTTTGTCCTGAGCAATCTCGCGCACCTGATCCCACGTCACCTGACCGACCTTGTCGCGGTTAGGCTGTGCGGAACCCTTCTGCACCTTGGCTGCTTCCTTGAGCTGAATAGCTACAGGCGGCTGTTTTACAACGAAATCAAACGACTTGTCGCTGTAAACCGTGATGATGACCGGAAGAACTTTTCCTGCCTTGTCCTGGGTACGCGCATTGAACTGCTTGCAGAAGTCCATGATGTTGACTCCCTTAGAACCCAATGCGGGACCAACCGGGGGCGAAGGATTGGCGGCACCACCTTTGATCTGCAATTTAATAAATGCAGCAACCTCTTTTGCCATAGTTTTCCTTGGTTAATTATTCTTTTTCTACTTGTGTGAAACCCAACTCCATAGGAGTTTTGCGCCCGAATATCTTCACCGATACCGTGAGTTTCTTGCGCTCGTTGTCGACGGCCTCGATGGTACCCTGGAAGCTTGAGAAAGGGCCATCGGTGACCTTGACGGTCTCGCCGACAAAGAATGGAACTTCGTTTTCCTCCTCCATGGCATTCATCTCGTCGACGCGGCCGAGGATTCGCGCCACCTCCTGCGGACGCAGGGGCGTGGCATTCATCTTGCGGCTGTCCTCCTTGGTATCGCCGAGGAAACCCAGCACATTGGGAGTATTACGAATTATAATCGGAATCTGACCTACGAACGCGGCTTCCACCAACACATAGCCCGGATATGAAACCTTCTCCTTGGAGACTTTCTTTCCGTTGCGGATGGTATAGACCTTTTCGGTGGGAATCAGTACCTGAGATATGTAATCCTCCAGGTGGTTGTGGCGAATCTCGGCTTCGATGTACTCTTTGACCTTGTTCTCCTTACCGCCGATGGCACGGACGACATACCACTGTTTTTTAATCTCGCTCATCGTTTCAGCAACAATTAACGGCCAAAACCACCCAGTACCTTGTAAATCACAGCCATCAGGTTCTCGAACGACAAGTCCATCGCCAATACGACGACAGCGAAGATGACCGAAGCCACCATCACGACGATCGTAGAGTTCTGGAGCTGCGGGAACGTAGGCCACGTCACCTTGTTTACAAGCTCGTTGTAGGATTCTTTAACGTAATTGAACATATCTTCTTCTTTTACTTTTGGCAGGAGCAGAGAGATTCGAACTCCCATCAACGGTTTTGGAGACCGCTATTCTACCCTTGAACTATGCTCCTAAAAGCGGGAAGCGGTGCGGAACACCGCTTCCCTATGGTTGTGAAAATTATTTCACGATCTTCAGGATCTGACCGGCACCTACCGTACGGCCACCCTCGCGGATTGCGAAACGCAGACCTTCGTTGATAGCTACGGGGTAGATCAGTTTCACGGTGATGGTTACGTGGTCACCCGGCATAACCATGTCAACGCCTGCGGGCAGATGAACCTCACCCGTTACGTCCATCGTACGCAGATAGAACTGGGGACGATAGTTGTTGTGGAACGGCGTGTGGCGGCCACCTTCCTCTTTCTTCAGGATGTAGACCTCAGCCTCAAACTCGGTGTGCGGAGTGATCGAACCCGGTTTGGCAACGACCATACCGCGCTTAACCTCCTTCTTGTCGATACCGCGGAGCAGCAGACCTACGTTGTCGCCGGCCTCACCCTCGTCGAGCAGCTTGCGGAACATCTCGACACCGGTGCAGGTCGAAGTCAGGGTCTTCTCCTCGAGACCTACGATCTCAACGGGATCACCTACGTGGATGATACCGGTCTCGATACGGCCCGTTACGACGGTACCACGGCCGGTGATCGAGAATACGTCCTCGACAGGCATCAGGAACGGCTTCTCGTTCTCACGCTGCGGGATCGGAATATAGGTGTCGACAGCATCCATGAGCTCCATGATCTTGTCCTCCCACTGCGGCTCGCCGTTCAGGCCGCCGAGTGCGGAACCACGGATAACGGGCGCGTTGTCACCGTCGTACTCGTATTTCGAAAGCAGGTCGCGAACCTCCATCTCGACCAGGTCGAGCATTTCGGGATCGTCGACCATGTCGCACTTGTTCAGGAAAACTACAATACGCGGCACGTTCACCTGACGGGCGAGCAGCACGTGCTCGTTGGTCTGGGGCATCGGGCCGTCCGTTGCAGCGACTACCAGGATGGCACCGTCCATCTGGGCGGCACCCGTAACCATGTTCTTCACATAGTCGGCGTGACCCGGGCAGTCCACGTGCGCATAGTGACGGTTAGCCGTCTGGTACTCGACGTGCGAGGTGTTGATCGTGATACCACGCTCTTTCTCCTCGGGAGCGTTGTCGATGGAGTCGAACGAGCGGAGCTCCGACAGACCTTTCTTTGCCAGAACGGTCGTGATTGCGGCGGTAAGGGTGGTCTTACCGTGGTCAACGTGTCCGATGGTACCGATGTTCACATGCGGTTTCGAACGGTCGAATTTTTCTTTTGCCATAGTATTAAGTATTTAAAGTATTGTTAAAAATTGCTTTAAAGTTTTAAAATTCATTTCGCAGAACAAGCGGGCGACACAAACGCCCCCGCCACGCCGGCTGGGGTCATCCGTATCACACGCGTCTGCGTCTGGAGCGGAAGACGAGGCTCAAACTCGCGACCCTCAGCTTGGAAGGCTGATGCTCTATCAACTGAGCTACTTCCGCAAAAATATACCGTATCAGAGTCAGCCCTCTCCATCCGCGATGCCCGCAGGCGGGCACCACTGGAAATCTTGCAACTCCAACCGGCACTTTTTTAGTGGGAAGTGATGGATTCGAACCACCGAAGGCGTACGCCAGCAGATTTACAGTCTGCCCCATTTGGCCACTCTGGTAACTTCCCAAATTGTCTGCCCCGAACGGACGGATTCCGCATTGCACCGAATCCCCTCTGAGGCTTTCGTCCTGCCGCTGCCCGGGCTGTGCGGAGATCTCTCCCCTTCCTCGCGTCGGCTTTCCGAGCCGATGGAGGGATTCGAACCCCCGACCAGCTGATTACAAATCAGCTGCTCTGGCCAACTGAGCTACATCGGCAAAATCAACCGTTTTGGATTGCAAAAGTAGGCATAAAAAATTTACCAGCCAAATAAATCCCGATAAATTTTCTACTTTTTTACTCTTCTCAAAGAACGTCATTCAGCCGCCGTTATTTCAGGGATGAAATCGGGTGCAAAGATAGGAAAAGTTTTATATTTTACAACAGCTTATCCGAAAAATATCACCCCGGCGGCCGAAGGTTACCACCTTCCCGCCCGGAACGGCTCCGCACCGCACCGCAAGCCCGGGCAAAAAGCCGCCGCACCTATTTATATATTAACAATAATATAAATCACGGGAAATTCGTTATCTTTGGCCGGACAAACACAATACGCCATGAACGCGATCCCCCTGCCCGAGGACTTCGGGTTACGCCCGCTCCGTGCGGACGACGCCCCGGACATCTTTACGGCCATAGACACGCAGCGCGAACACCTCGGGCGCTGGCTCCCGTTCGTGGCCGCGACGCACCGCGTGGAACAGACCCGCGAAGTGGTCGCCGCCATGCTGGCCGACCCGGCCAACCCGGTCTTCACGCTGCGCGTCGGGGATGCCTTCGCGGGGCTTATCGGGTTCAAATCGGCGGACAGCACCACCCGCACCATCGAGATCGGCTACTGGCTCCGCTCCGAATATCAGGGAAGGGGACTTATGACCGCAGCCGTGGAAGCGCTCTGCCGCACGGCCTTCGGGCAAATGGGCATGGAGAATGTCGAAATCAAATGCGCCGCAGGCAACCTGCGGAGCAACCGGATCCCGCTGCGCCTCGGCTTCAGGCTCGACCGCATCGAAGTACGCGGCGAGCAGCTCGCCGACGGGGAGTTCACCGACCTCAACGTATACCGGCTGCCGCGCCCCTGAAACAAAAAAAAACCGGGAAGGCGGTTCCTCCCGGTTCCAACTTCCGACAACACCCCCGCGCTGCCGGCACAGCCTCGTCCCAGTCCAGGCCGGGGGCGACATACAGGGACTACCCTTCCTTGATCGAAGCGATCAGCTGGGCAGGCGTCGCCTGCAGGTAATTCTTGCAGAAACGGCTGAACTGCGTATAGTGGCGGAACCCATACTTGTTCATCAGCGCCTTCGTGCTGTCTTCGCCGTCGCGTATGTCCGAGAAAATCTTGAGTGCCTTCTGGCGCATCATCCAATGGTAAACGCTGTCGTTGAAATGCTCGGCAAAACGACGCTTGAACACCGAAAGGCTCATGCCCGCAAGGGCAGCCAGCTCGGCTACGCCCTGTGCCTTGTCGTAGTTGTTGCACACGAAGACACGGAAATTGTCCTGCGGCTGAATCATCGACTGGAAGAAATAGGCATGCTCGGTCGGCGTATAAAGCACCTTGATCATCATGAAAAGCTCCGTAGCCTTCATCTTGTGGTAGCGGGAACAACCGCTCATCTCCGGGATCATGAATAGCCCTTCGAGCAACCGCTCGATCGACGGATGCATCGCCAGCTTGGGCACGTCCTCATTGGGAATGACCGTATCATAGGGCATCACCTTGTCGAAAATGTCCTGTTCGCAGAATTCGATCCTGTGGATCAGCGACAGCACGACAATATTGGCCTCGTCCTGGGCCGTCGCAACGAATCTTTCGCCGCGTGCCAGGCACACATACTGCCTCGAAGTCACCAGGCGCATCGTCTCGCCATGCTCTATCATAAGCGACCCCGACATGACGAAAAGGATACGCACCATACGGTCGGCAGGAAAAGTCACGCCCTCGCCGGGTGTGAGGGTCATCTGTGCAAAACGGCAATAATTCGAATCGCCGATGCGGCGGAACGGCGCAGGAAACGTAGGACAACTACTACAATCCGCAGGACAATTCTCCTTTAATGCCAGCTCCACAAACTGCGGTTTGGTCTGATCCATATATTCGATTGATTGTTTAATTGTTCAAAGTTACACAAAAAAATCATAACCGACAAAAAACAAACACTTTCGTCCACCCTTTTTGCATACAAAAGCACCTCGCTGCCGTAAATTTCCGCTTCTACACAGAAGGCCGCAAAATTTCCAACATGCAAAAAAAGTGCGTAAACCTTGCCGGCAAGGCATATCGGCCCGAAATCCCAGTCCCATGTCACAGTAGCCTCAAACGGCCAAATACTGCCTTTCCACACAAAACAGTCCATCCCACGAAAAGCACCCGCACACCCGGACGGGAAACGATCCGCAACACAGCCGGACGTATAAAAAACGGGGTGCCGCGATAATTGCGGCACCCCACAGGTACTGCACAGCAAACGAATGCCGGCAGCGATGATATTATTTATAACTGATAATCAAAATCTTCGACGACTCCCAAAAACGCACGGGATCAGTAATAAGCAATTTCGTAACTATTTTATCCTTCTCGTCCCCCGTCACCAGTTGATAGGAATCCTCGGGCTGCGCCGTGACGACGGTCACCTTTTTCCGGCCGACGGGGATCTCGGACAGCAGCCGGGAATCGGCCTTCGTAAAACTCTCCAGGTTATTGGTGTTGTTCACCGTCAGCGTACGCCCGATAAAGCCCTGCTTGTCGATGATCTGCGCGTCGCGGAGTTCTTTTTCCGCACCGACGATATAGTAGACCGTGTGGAGCTGGTTCTCCAGTTCGACCTTTTCGCTACTCAGGTTTTCCGCCCGGGCATTCTGCTCGGCGACTTGTTCTGTCAGGATCTCCACCTCGACACCCATCTTGTCCAGGCTCTCCCGCAGGCGGGCGATTTCGTCCTTCTTCCCGGCAAGCTGTTTATTCAGGTCTGCGATCATCTTCTCCAGCCCGTCGATACGCAGGTTCGCCTTGCGCAGCTGGACTGCAGCACGCTGCAACGAGGCGATCTTGTCCTTGTTCTCCTGCAACAGGCGGTCGATCGCCGCGATATCGTTGTTGATCTCCTCGACGGGACGGCGGCCGCCCTCGCTACCACCCGCCACCGAAATCAGGTTTTCACGGGTCTTTATCAGCACCAAGTTTTCGGAGATGGCGTTGATGTCCTCGAAAACGGCATTTATAAGCGAATCCTTGGCACTGACGACCGAAACGAGCGAATCCCGCTGGTCTTCCACCCTGACGACCGTCCCTTTGCTCACGCAGGATGCGAGGGCGAACGCCGCGCCCAGCGCCATGGCTGTAACGTACTTCATAACTTTCTAAGATTTAAGTTATTGTTTGCTTCTCGGGAGGCAAATATAAATATAAAAACAATACCCTGTTCAAAAATCTTCACGACACGCGGGAAATCTGCATTATCGGCAACGTGACACTCCGGCATGAAGGGCTCGAAGACGGCAAAAACAAAGGCCGCACCTTCCGGTACGGCCTTTTCATGCAGGGAGGGAAGTCTTACTTCACGCCCTTCTTATCGTAGCGTTTTGCGTAACGGCTCATAAACTTATCGACGCGACCAGCGGTGTCAACCAACTTCATCTTACCAGTGTAGAACGGGTGCGAGGTGTTGGAAATTTCCATCTTATACACGGGATAGGTTTCGCCGTTCACTTCGATGGTTTCTTTTGTCGAAACGGCGGACCGACACAAAAACACGTGGTCGTTGGACATGTCCTTGAACGCCACTAAACGATAATTCTCCGGATGAATACCCTTTTTCATTTCGCTGTTTTTGTTTTTTAATTGATGCTTAAGCGGGACAAAGGTACTAATTTATTTCCAACAAACAACATCCCGTCCATATTTTTTTACGGGGATCGACCGCCCGGACACCGCCGCCCGGCCGGAATCGGACACAGGGCACACCATTTTTTTCGCACACAGCGCCCCGAATGGTTGCGCAATCTGAATTGTTTTTTTATCTTTGCAACGCAAAAAGCGCTCATGCGCCGTGCGGGACCCATAGCTCAGTCGGTTAGAGCAGCGGACTCATAATCCGAAGGTCGTGGGATCATGCCCCTCTGGGTCCACGACGAAGGCGGGAGGTTGCGATGTTTCGCAACCTCCCGCCTTCATTTAGTCATCCGGCCGCATCGCCCTCTGCCGGCGCCGTATCGTCCCTCCCCGGCAAAAACTCCCGCACAGGGCGGTATGCGGAGCAGGGACATAGCTACCGCCCGGGCGGCGCAGGCTACCGGTTCTCGTCGTCGGCACGGATCGCCTTGCGGCGGATCTTACCGCTGATGGTCTTCGGCAGTTCGTCCACGAATTCGATGATGCGCGGATACTTGTAAGGCGCGGTGATCCGCTTCACATGATCCTGCAACTCCCGGATCAATTCCTCCCCGGCCCGCGGCCTGTATTTCTCCCCCAGAATGATCGTCGCCTTGACCACCTGCCCCCGGATCTCGTCGGGAACCCCAGTGATGGCACATTCGACGACGGCCGGATGGGTCATCAGGGCGCTCTCCACCTCGAAGGGGCCGATCCGGTAGCCCGAACTCTTGATTACGTCGTCGGCACGCCCCACAAACCAGAAATATCCGTCCTCGTCGCGCCATGCCACGTCGCCCGTATAGTACACGCCGTCGTGCCAGACCTCGTGCGTCATCCCGTCGTTCAGGTAATACTCCTTGAAAAGCCCCAGCGGCTTCCCCCGGTCGGTACGGATCACGATCTGCCCCTGTTCGCCGTCCTCGGCCGAACGGCCGTCGGGCGTCAGCAGGTCGATATCGTACTGAGGGTTGGGCACGCCCATACTGCCGGGCTTGGGCTCCATCCACGGAAAGGTGGCGAGGGTCAGCGTCGTTTCGGTCTGCCCGAAACCCTCCATCAGGCGGACGCCGGTCAGGCGCTTGAATGTGTCGTAAACGGCTCCGTTGAGCGCCTCGCCCGCGGTCGTACAATACTCGAGCGACGAAAGGTCGTATTTCGAAAGGTCTTCGCGGATCAGGAAGCGGTAGATCGTGGGCGGCGCGCACAGGGAGGTGATCCGGTACTGCCCGATCTTGTGCAGGATATCGGCAGGCGTAAATTTCTCGTGGTCGTAAACGAAAATGTTGGCCCCGGCCAGCCACTGCCCGTACAACTTGCCCCAGGCGGCCTTCGCCCACCCGGTGTCGGCAATGGTGAGGTGCAGGCTACCCTCGTGGAGGTTGTGCCAGAAGCACCCCGTGCTGATATGCCCCAGCGGATAGGTGAAATCGTGGGCGACCATCTTCGGTTCGCCCGTCGTGCCGGAGGTGAAATACATCAGCATGATGTCGTCGTTGGTGTTCACATGCTGCGGCCGCACGAAAGGCGCTGCATGGCGGATGCCCTCGTGGAAATCGAGGAACCCTTCGGGAACCTCGGGGCCGACGCTTATCAGCAGCTTCGTGGTAGGGCTTTCCGGCATGGCCGCGGCGATATGGCCGGTTATCACCGGCTCGCCCGCGGCGACGATCGCCTTGACACCCGCCATGTTGCACCTGTAAACGACATCCTTCCTGGTCAGCAGGTGGGTCGCCGGGATGGCCACGGCTCCCAGTTTGTGCAAGGCAAGGATCGAAAACCAAAATTCATAGCGGCGCTTGAGGATCAGCATCACCATGTCCCCCCGGCCGATGCCGAGGCTCTGGAAATAGGAGGCCGTGCGGTCGGTTTCACGCTTCATGTCGGCAAAGGTGAACTGGATCTCGCCGCCCCGGTCATCCGTCCACAGCAGCGCCTTCTTGTCGGGTTCCTCCGCCGCATAGGCATCCACCACGTCATAGGCAAAATTGAAATCCGCGGGGACGCGGATGCGGAAATTCCTTATGTAGTCTTCCTGGGAAGTAAATACCGTCCGGGATAAAAATTTCTCCACCATACGCCTACATTATTATCGCCAGGAAACGTACCGGCTTGCCGTCGAGCGCCTTCATGCCGTGCGGCAGGCCGGAATCGAAATAAAAGCTGTCGCCCACGCCGAGCACCAGCTCCTTGCCGCTGACCGAGATCAGCAGGCGCCCTTCCAGCACGTAGTTCATCTCCTGCCCCGTGTGGCAGTTCAGGTGCATCGGGGCATCGGCGGCCGAAGGCTCCACCGTCACGATGAAGGGGTCGGCCCTGCGGTCGCGGAAACCCGAGGCCAGCGCCTCGTACTTATAGGCCGTACGCCGTTCGACCGATACACCCGTGCCGGCACGGGTGATGAAATAGGAGTTCATCTTGGGCTCCTCGCCGAACATCAGCACATCCAGGCTGATCCCGTAGCGGCGGGCTATGGTTTGCAGCACATTGACCGAAATATCGGCATCGCCGCTCTCCATATCCCTGTACTCGTCGACCGACAGACGGCAACTGTCCGCCACTTCCTGCTCCGAAAGTTCGAGCACCTCGCGCAATCCGCGCAAACGGGTTGCGATCGATTTAATCGGATCACACATCATTCTATAATTTAAATTATCGGATAGGTTCGGCATTTGCGAAATTCCACCGCGTAAAGTTACGATCCGTAATCGAATCGCCCCACAGCCAGCTTCCCATGCCGGAAATTATCACCTAACAACCTGGGCGTAAAGATAGTAAATATTATTAAAAACTACAACCATCCCCCTTTTCTTTCATTGTCCGCCGGAAAAACGCCCCGTCCCGGCGAAATCCGCAGGCGGCGGTGATATAGCGCAGGCACGGCAGCACCAGAAGCACCAACGGCACCGGCGGCACGGGAAACACCGGCGGCACAACGGCTTACGGGGAATGCGGGCATCTTGCGGGAAGTCTGCGGGAATAATGCAGGAACCTTGCGGGGACTCTGCGGAGCGCCCTGACGGCATCGCAGCGGCAAAACAAAAGGAAGGCCGTACCTGCACAGTACGGCCCCCTTTTCCAAACCGGATCGCCTATCGCACGCTGAAGCGGTAGATACCCGACCCAACGCCGAATACGCGGTACCCGTCCTCCGTACCGAGGCTTTCGACATCCTTGCACTGCGCGACTTCGAGCCCGCTTTCGCAAACCCGGCTGCCGGCAGGGGCGGGGACGTATATCCGCGCCGTTGTGTTGGCCGGCACCTCGACCAACAGGTCGAAACCGCCCTGTTCGGTCGTCCACTCGCTGCGGATCAGTCCATAGGGCGAGCGGAACGAGGCCTCGGCGCTGCGCAGGTCTCCCACGATCTCGGGCCTGACGATGAATTTCTTATAGGCCTGCACCGAATCGTCGCGGCGGATGCCGCCCACATAGGTATAAAACCATTCGAGCAGGTGTCCCAGCATCAGATGGTTATGCGACTTGCGGGGCAGTGCCTGCCATGATTCGGGCAGCGCCGTGGCGCCTTGGGCGAGCATATAACCGTAGCCGTATACGTCGTATCGCGAGTTCATGTCGAAGATCACCTGCGAATTCCCGCTCTGCTCCAGCGCCCGCAGCACGTAGTTGTATCCCACGTCGCCCGCCGTCAGCGCATTGCCGCGGCTGCGGATGTCCTGCACCAGGTTCGCCAGCACGGCATCGCGGTTCTGCGGCTCGCAAATGCCTGAGTAGAGCGCCAGCGCATTGCCGGCCTGGCTGTTCTTGTCATAACTCCCGGTCTGGGGATGATAGTATTTTTCGTTGTAGGCCTTGCGGATATCCTGTGCCAGCTTCCCGTATTTCGCGGCATCCTCCTTGCGCCCCATCTTCTCGGCCGCCTTGCGGATCGTCTCGGCGTCCATATAATAGATCGGTGTCGCCGTTCCGGCCAGGGAGGTGAGCTGCGCTCGGCCGGGGTATTTGGGCCCCAGGTCGCACCAGTCGCCGAGCCCGTGGGAAAGGATATGCCCGTCGGCCTTCGTGCCGAGGTAATCCACATAGCGCTTCATCGCCTCGTAATGCCGTTCGACCAACCGGAAATCACCGTAGTACTCGTAGACCAGCCACGGCGCCAGCACGAACGCACTGCCCCACTCGGGCGAATCGCGGAATCCGTCGAGGAAAGTGACATATTCGGGGCAGATATCGGGAATAAGCCCCTCGGGAGTCTGCGCGAGCTCCATGTCGGTCAGCATCTTGTCGTAGAGGGTATACACGTCGAACTTCGATTGCAGCGACCCGAACATCAGGTGCAGCTGCTCGATCCACGGCAGCTTCTCGCGGTGGGGGCAGTCGGTGAAATAGCTCACCATATTGCCCTTGATACCCCACGCGATAAGCTCCTCGGTCTTGTTGAGCAGGTTGTTCGAACAGTGGAACGTCCCGGCCATCCGGGTGGCGTTGCGCGTATGCAGGCCGCGGAGGGTAACGATCTCGGGAAGCCCCTCGGGATTCTCCTCTCCGGCCGGGACGGCATTGCTCACCAACACGTAACGCTGTCCGAAATAGGTGAACTGGGGGCGCCACGTCTCCACCTCGTCGCCGCGCAGGGTGTAGGTCAACCTGTATTCACCGCGGTAGCCGCCGCATTCGGTAATCGAGTCGCACTCGAAATTGAACAGCTCGGTGGTGTTGAGCTGCACGCTCTGCCCGCGTTTGCCGCGGACTTCCAGCTGCACCGTCCCCGAGAAGTTCTGGCCCATGTCGTAGAGCCATTTGCCGTGGCGGGTCTTGCGGATCGAGACCACGGGGAACTCTTCCATCACCCGCACGGGTTCGGCGACGGGGGAAACCAACTTCCCGCGCTGGGTCGTCACCAGCGGCTCGGCCCAGGCCGAAGCGTCGTAGCCGGGCAGCATCCATCCTGTCCGCTCGCGCGTCGCATCGTAATCCTCGCCGCCGAAGATGCTGCTGTACGTCACGGGGCTTTCGGTTACACGCCAGGCGCGGTCGCTGACAATCGTTTCGTGCGTCCCGTCGGCATACTCGATCTCGGCCTTGAAGATCATCTTGGGATAACCGAAGCTGATGAGCGCCTTGAAATAGCGTTCGCGCGGCACATTGTAGAGGCCGTTGCCGAGCATCACCCCGAACACGTTGCCTCCCGGCTGCAATTCTTCGCTGATGTCGAACGTCTGGTAGCACACCTGCCTGTCGTAGTCGCTCCACGCCGGGTCGAGGAAATTGTCGCCCACCTTCGCCCCGTTCAGAAACAGCTCGAACTGTCCCAGGCCGCAGACATAGACCGTCGCCCGCTCGACGGGCTTGGTAACCTTCACTTCACGGCGGAACTGCGGCAGCCGGTTGAGCGCCGTTTTCCTGTCGCCGATCTTTATTTTGTTGAACTCCTGTCCGGGCACCACGCGCAGGCTGTCGGGCAGCTCCTCGAAGGCGATCCACCGGGCTCCGTCCCAATCGCTGCCGCCGAGCAGGCCGACCGCGAACGACCGGATTTCGCTCCACGGCGAATAATTCCCCGCAGCATCGCTCACCCGCACGCGCCAGTAATAGCGCTGCCCCGGCTTCAGCGTCCGCCCGGCATAGCGCACATGCAGTGAAACATCGGATTTGCGTTGTTCGTCCCACAACAGCTTCCGGCCCCTGGCCAGGTCGGCGGGGTCGGACGCCACCTGAATCTGATACCCGGCCTGCAGGAATCCGCGGCCGACGGAAAGCGTCTGCCAACTGAATTGCGGCGTCAGCGTATTGATCGCCAACGGGTTGTCCCGGTATTCACACCTCAGTTCCGCCACACGAAACTCATCTGCGGCAATGCCCCACAGGCAGCTTAGCAGCAATGGGAACAATAGTAATAGTTTTTTCATAATCATTAAGATTTGGTTTCGTTTCAGGTTGTTTTTAATTTCCTTTGAAGCCAAAAATAATGTTTTTATTTTACTTTTACACGCTCTTGCAAAAAATACGAATCCAAAAAGTCATTTTTCGAATATAAAAAATCATATTTCGAACTTTTCCGGCAAAGGTACTATCCCCGCACAGGCTGCCTACCTGCCGCCAAAGCCCGGCAAACAACCGAATATCAGGCAGGCAGCGCACAATACCCAAGCTACCGGACAGCCGGGCATGCAGCGTGCAAAAATGAAAAACCCGCCCTTCGGGCAGGCCGGAAATCGCACAAAATCATCTTACCCGGCTGTACTGGCCGACCGGACAGGCAACCGAACATAGGGAGTCCGGCGTTGGCCGTGCAAAAAACAATGAAAATATGCAGGATGCGGGTGTTGCGGCATCAAATTGAGGTTTTTGGACTGCGAATCGGGGGAGATTCGGCCGTTACGCCCCGCCCGGCAAAAAATTCTTACGGCTTTTTCAACCGCTCCCGCTCCGAATGTCCCGATTTTTTTCCTACCTTTGTCACAAACAAATCTATCAACACATTTTACATCGATACCATGGAATTCGAAGGAACCGTTTACAAAATAATGCCCGTGACGAAAGGCACCTCCGCACGCGGCGACTGGCAGCGCCAGGACGTAGTGTTCGAGATGAACGAAGGCTCGTTCGCACGCAAAATCTGCGTGACGTTCTTCAACAAGCCCGAAGACGTCGCCCGGCTGAAAGAGGGTGCCGCCTACACCGTCTCGGTCAACATCGAGTCGCGCGAATACAACGGCCGCTGGTACACCGACATCCGCGCATGGCGCATCCAACCCAAGCAGGCCGAATCCGCCGCCCCGATGCCCGACATGCCGCCCATTCCCGAAGAGCCCTCATACGCCTCTTCCCCGGCAGAAGTGGACGACCTGCCGTTCTAAAACGGGCAGACACCATACACAGCGGCGGCCGGAGCGATTTCCGGCCGCCGTTGCTTTATACGCATAAACATGGAAAAACCTACCGACACCGCCATACGCCCCCTGCACGAAACGGAACTGCCGGCAGCATCCGCCCTCGCTGGGCGCGTCTTCGCCGAGTTCGAAGCCCCGGAATACAGCCCCGAGGGCATCGGCGCATTCCTCCGCTTTGTCGCACCGGAAGCCCTCGCGGCACAGCACCGCAACGGGTCGATGCAATCGTGGGGCGCTTTCCGGCGGGGAAGGCTCGTCGGGATCATCGCCCTGACGCGACGCAGCCACCTGTGCCTGCTTTTCGTGGAGAAAGCCTGCCATCGGCAGGGCATCGCCCGGGCCCTGTTCTCAACACTGCGCGACCACTGCCGCACGGCACCGGACACGCCCCGGATCACGGTAAACTCCTCGCCCTATGCCGTCGGAGCCTACCGCAGGCTGGGATTCCGCGCGACCGGCGACGAACGCACCGTCGACGGCATCCGGTTCACACCGATGGAATACCTATTTATATAAAAAAGAAGCGGGCTCCGAGCGGAGCCCGCTTCCAAATATCTTCCGGAAATGCATCCCGCTTATTTTGCAGGTGCCGGTGCAGGAGCCGTCGCGGTCGAATCGGCCGGTGCGGGCTCCTCGTAAGGGATTACTTCGATCACTTCCACATCGAACTGGAGCGCCTCGTTGGGGCCGATGTCACGGCCTGCACCACGCGTACCGTAAGCCAGGTCGCTCGGAATCCAGAGCGTGATCTTACCGCCCTCGCCCACGAGCTGGAGACCTTCCGTCCAACCCTTGATGACACGGTTCAGCGGGAACTTGGCGGGTTCGTCAGCCTCCTTGGGAGCACCCTTTTCATCGAACGAATCGGGGCTCTGCTTGCGCATCATCTCCTGCTGCTCTTTCGAGCGATTCTTGAAAATCGAGGTGTCGAACACCTTGCCTTCACGCGTATATCCGGTATAGTGTACCCGAACCACATCGCGGGGATCCTTCGCCATCTTGGCAGCGTCGCCCTTCTTGGTAACCTTGTAGAGCAGGCCCGACTCGGTCTTCTTGACGCCCGACTTCTTCTCGGTCTTCTCCAGCCATGCCTTCGATGCGGCGGCATTCTCGGCAGGGCGCTTCACCATGAAATAATATTGCAGGTACTGGTTTACCTCGTCCTCGGTCATCTTGGCCTTGCCGTCACGTACGTCCTGCATGGCCTGACCGATCCAAACCAGCTGTATGGGCATACCGCTCTGGCTGATGTTGTAACCGATGTCGTTACCGAAAGCATACGAAATCTCGGCGCGCTCCTCCTCGTTCTCGAACATGGCAGGGTCGGCCGTGGGATATTCGACCTTCGTGCTGTCGCCTCCGGCCAGACGGATGCTGTCCTGCTCGGCACGTTTGGCGGCGATTGCCTGGGCGCGCTCGCCGCGCTTGGTCATGAAGTACTCGCGCAGCATTTCGAGCGATTTGTCGTGCTCCTGCGTAGCCTTACCCATCGCACTTTCCTTGATACCCTTGTCGATGGCCTTGAAATCGAAGGGGATGTCCCTCATTTCAAAATTTATACCGTTACCAATGTTCGCACCCAGCACATACGACAGCGAGTCGAATTCGGAAAGGCTGCCCATACGGACACCGCCGCCCTTGTCTCCGCAGGCGGTCAGGATTGCGGCACCCGCAAGCGCCGCGGTAAAAAGAATCTTTTTCATCGTTTTTTGAATATGTTTAGTCTAATCGTTTGAGCCTGTTCGGGGTTCACCCGCGCAAAGTTATAAAATAATTACGATATCGCCCCAAATTACCGGCGTAAATTATTGCGCCGCGACCAATTCGTATATTTGTCGAGATCGACAAGCTCGATTTCGTAATAAAGCGTGGCATTGGGCCGGATCCCGAGCTCTTTGTCCCCCGCAGAGCCATAGGCAACCGCAGAAGGCATCCATGCATTGATCTTCCCGCCCTTGCCGATCAGCTTCACGCTCTCCTTCATCCCTTTGTTCAGGCTGCCGAGCGACGTGCGCAGCGTGTCGCGGCGCTCGTAGGAGGAGTAGACGTCGGCCCCGTCGGCCGTGCGGATGATGTAGCGCAGAGCAACGCTGTCCCGGTCGGAAACCGGAATCTGCTCCTGATCGCCCAGCACCTCCACGGCGTAGGTCACGCCCGACGGCGTGCGGGCATAGCTGCGGTTCGATTTGGCGAAGTCCGCGAGGAACTGCTCCTCGTAGGCACGCGCCTTTTCGGGCAGCACATAGTTCATGTAACGCAGGTAATAGACCTCGGCATCGTCCGCCGAGAGTTTCGCCCCGGCACGGAACACGTCGCGGATACCCTCGCATACGGCATTGACGTTGAGCGTCGAATCCATTTTGAGCAGGTTCGTGCCCACGTTCATACCGATGATATAAGCTACCGAATCGGTGTCGGCCTTGAGTTTCACGCCCCCGCCCGACTTCCTGGAGCAGGCTCCGGCCAGCAACGCCATGGCTGTCAGGGCAAAAAATGTTTTACGCATATTATTTATTTCCGTTTCTTCGAAAAAACCAAAATCAGCAGACATCCCAGGACGGCCGCGGCCATCGAACCCATCAGAATCGCTATCTTGCCCCGGTCGACAAGGTCGGGTTCGGTGTAGGCCAGCGCATCGACGAACAACGACATCGTGAAACCTATGCCGCCCAGGCAGGCCACGGCCAGCAACAGGCGCCATTTAGCCCCCTCGGGCATCACGGCAAGGCCGGATTTCACGGCACCCCAGCTCGCAAGAAATATGCCCAAAGGCTTACCGACCACGAGCCCGAAGAAAATACCCATCCCGATCGACCCGATCTCGGACGAATAGTGAAAAATATTCAGGTACTCGGGCGAGGTGATCTCGACACCGGCGTTCGCCAGTGCGAAAATCGGCATCACCAGGAACGTGACATAGGGCGCCAGCGAATGCTCCAGGCGGTAGCTCATACCCACCGAGTCGGCCGCCAGCAAACGCATGCGGCGCATGTAGAACCGGTGGTGCTCGTTGGGAAAATCATCGCCCGACGTTCTCGCAGCCAACATCAACTCCTTCAGGTGGCGCATCTTATGGGCGAAATACTCCTTGCTGTAACGGGGCGTCATCGGGATCAGCATGGCCATCGCCACGCCCGAAATGGCCGAATGCACGCCCGAATAGTAGAACAACCCCCAGATCACCACGGCGGGCACGAGGTAGAAGAACATGCGTTTTTCGCCCATCTCCTTCATGAAGTAGACCGCGAGCATGATGACCAACGCCGCCAGCAGGCAGCTTATCTGCACCTGCCCCCCGTAGAAGAGCGCGATGACCAGGATGGCCCCCAGGTCGTCGGCGATGGCCAGTGCCGTGAGGAATATTTTGAGCGAAACCGGCACGCGGTCGCCCAGCATCGAAAGGATGCCGATGGCAAAGGCGATGTCGGTGGCCGTGGGTATACCCCATCCGTTGGCCGCTATGGTGCCGTGGTTGAAGAACAGGAAAATGATCGCGGGGGCGAGCATGCCGCCTGCGGCCGCCAATACAGGCAGGATGGCCTGGCGTGCCGACGAAAGCTGCCCGCAAACGATCTCCCGCTTTATTTCGAGTCCGACGGCGAAAAAGAAAATCACCATCAGGCCGTCGTTGATCAGCTTCTCGACGGTCATTCCGCGCGGGAAAACCCAGTCGATCAGCCCGTCGGGGCTGTACACCATCAGCGAAAGATCCGTTTCGAGCAGATGGCGGTAATAGAGCGAAGTCCCGGGCAGGTTGGCCAGCAGCATGGCTACGATCACACAACCGAGCAGTACGACGCCTCCCGCCCAGGGGGCTTCCAGAAAATTGCGGCCGCGTATACCGATCATATGACGCTCACGTACCCAGCGGTACATTGAAAATAGTCGCATTTACCGTCCGTTTGATTTTAATGTCAAATTACACAATTTCCAGAGCATGCGCGCCCCGGTGATGGCATCCACTTTCGCTTCGGGCGCCGGAGCGACCTCCACGACGTCGAACCCGATGATGCGGCGCCCCGAACGCACGAGCGTATCGAGCAGCCACACGGCCTGATTGAACGTAAGCCCCCCGCAGACGGGCGTACCCGTATGGGGACAGTTCTCAAAAGTGAGGCCGTCGATGTCGAAGCTCACGTAAACCTCCTGCGGCAGCGCATCCACGATTCGCCGGCACAGCGCGTCCCAGGTCTCGCCGCGGAACATCGCGGCGGCGAGCGACAGGTCGTCGAAGGTGGCAACACGGGCGGAAGAAGCGGCCAGGGCGGCTTCCGTCCCGCTGAAATCGCGCACTGCGACCTGGGCGATTTTTTTCACCGAAGGCACGTCGCGCAGGACGTTGAACATGATCGAAGCATGCGAGAACTCGAAGCCTTCGTAAGCATCGCGCAGGTCGCAGTGGGCGTCGATATGCAGGATGCCGAACTCCCCGTGGCGGTCACCCAGGGCACGGATCAGTCCGTAGGGCGTCGAATGGTCGCCCCCGACCAGTCCCACGATCTTCCCTGCGTCGAGCCACCGCGCCGCCTGCGCCCCGATGTTGGCGTTCATGGCGCGGCAGCCTTCGTTGATGCGGCGCACCTTGCGTACCGCATAGTCGTCCTCGGGACTTCCCCCGCCTTCGAGATGGGCAATCACCTTCTCCGCATCGCTGCGCAAGCGTTGCGACTCCTCCAGCAACGCATAGTCCACATCGGCCGTGGCGATACCGCGGCGCCACACGCCGGGAGCCAGCGGCTCATGGAAGTCGAGCTGCGTCGAGGCTTCTATCACGGCATCGGGCGCATTGGCCGTCCCGGCGCCGTACGACACCGTCACGTCCCACGGAGCCGAAACCAGCACCAGTTCTGCCGTTCCCGGCTCGAAAGGAAGCCCGAAATAGGTTCCGTTATCCACACCGACCCCGTCGGGATCGAAGGCGTTTAGTTCCATACGGTTGAATTTCATTCTCCATTTTCCGCGCCCGGCACAGATAGTATGCTTGCAACCTCTGCCCCCGCTTAATGAAAATGTTCATTTTAAATGACAAAGGTACAAAAATTTTAATTTTTCCCTATATTTGTTTCCGGAAAGAAAAGAAATCAGGAAAAAGCAACTATCCATGAAAATCGTCGCAGACAGTGCCATCCCCTTTTTGCAGGGAGTCCTCGAGCCGTGGGCCGAGGTACGCTACCTACCCGGCAGCCGGATCGCCGCGGAGGACGTGCGCGATGCCGACGCCCTCATCATCCGCACCCGCACCCGTTGCGACGGGCGCCTGCTCGCCGGTTCGCGCGTCCGTCTGATCGCCACGGCCACCATCGGGTTCGACCACATCGACACGGCATGGTGCGCAGCGCACGGCATACGAGTCGCCACGGCAGCAGGCTGCAACGCCCGCGGCGTACTGCAATGGGCGGGTGCCGTACTGGCCCATCTCGCCCGTACACAGGGGTGGAAGCCCGCACAACGGACGCTGGGCATCGTGGGCGTCGGGCACGTGGGATCCCTCATCCGGGAATACGCCGGCCTGTGGGGCTTCCGCGTCGTCTGCTGCGACCCGCCGCGCGAAGAGCGCGAGCATTGCGGGTTCCTGCCGCTGGAAGAGGTCGCACGCGAAGCCGACCTGCTCACCTTCCACACGCCGCTCGACACCACGACGCGGCACATGGCCGGCGAGGAACTGCTCGCCCGGCTTAAACCGGGCGCCGTGGTGATGAACTCCTCGCGCGGCGAAGTGGTCGACGGCGACGCGTTGTTGCGGAGCGGCCATCCCTGCGTGCTCGACGTCTGGGAACACGAACCGCGCCTCGACCCGCAGTTGCTCGACCGCACGCTGCTCGCCACGCCCCACGTCGCCGGCTACTCCGAGCAGGGCAAAGCCACGGCCACGGCCATGTCCGTGGCCACGCTGGCCGGCTTCTTCGGCCTCCCGCTCCGGGGCTGGTACCCCTCCGAAGCCGCCCCCTCCGTCCCGCGGCCGATCCCGTGGCAGGAGCTTTGCACGACCATCGGCGACGCCTATGACATCGAAGCCGAAAGCTGCCGCCTCAAGGCGCGGCCCGCCGATTTCGAGGCTATGCGCGACCACTACCGCTACCGCAGGGAATACTTTTAGCGAAATCAATTCTTTTTTAGTACCTTTGCGGCCACGGACAATGCCCTTAAGAAAATGTACCGGAGAATCATAAAGCCCATCCTTTTCTCGCTTACCATCGAGCGGGCACACCATGTGGCGCTTCTGTTGTTGCGCATCATCGGGCTCATACCCGGCGGGCGCTGGTTCCTGCGCAAATGTTACACCGTACGGCACCCGGCGCTCGAACGCGAGGTCTTCGGCGTAAAATTCGCCAATCCCGTCGGCCTGGCCGCAGGTTTCGACCACAACGGCGAAGCCTACCGCGAACTGGCGGCACTCGGCTTCGGGTTCATCGAAATAGGTACCGTCACCCCGCGCCCGCAGGCGGGCAACCCGCGCCCGCGCGTGTTCCGGCTGCCCAAAGACCGGGCTATCATCAACCGCATCGGGCTCTCCAACCGCGGGCTGGACAAGACGATCTGCCACCTGCGCCGCCCGCACGAAGGACTCATCGTGGGCTGCAACATCGGCAAGAACACCGTGACGCCCCCCGAAAATGCGGCGGCAGATTACCTCCGGCTCTTCCGCAACCTCTACCAGTATGCGGACTATTTCACGGTGAATATCAGTTGCGACAACTCCTGCCGCGAAGGCACCACCTACACACGCACGCACATACTCCAGATACTTGATCCGCTGTTCGACTTCCGCCGCGGGCAGAACCAGTACCGGCCGATCATGCTCAAGGTGTCGCCCGACATGTCGGACGAAGTCATCGACGAAATCAGCGACATCCTGCTCGAAACACCGCTCGACGGCATCGTGGCCACCAACGGCACCCACCGCCGCGAAGGGCTGCATACGAGCCACATGGCGCTCGACAAGATCGGCAGCGGCCGCCTGAGCGGCGCACCGCTCACCCAACGGGCCGTAGAGGTCGTGCGGCGCATCCACACCCGCTCGGGCGGCAACTTTCCGATCATCGGCGTGGGCGGCATCATGAGCCCCGCCGATGCCAAGGCGATGCTCGACGCAGGCGCAGACCTCCTGCAACTCTACACCGGTTACATCTACGAAGGGCCGGGGCTGGTCGGCGAAATCTGCCGTTCGCTGATCGCCGATGCCGAAGCGGCCGCAGCAGCCAAGGCAGCCGCGGAGGCGAAAGCCCGAGAAGAAATCCGGGCGGCCGCAGAGTCCGAAGAAGCGGCAAAAACCGCCGCTGCGACGCAAACCGGCATACAGGCACCGGAAACCGAAAAGGCCGCACCCGGAACGGAAACCGCCGCGACAGCCCAAACGCAGGCCGCCGCACCTGCAGAATCGGTGCCGAACCCGTCACCGGAAACACAGAACAGCCCGGCACGACCTGCGGATAACGAACCGGACACCCGCAAGAAACAGCCCGCATCCTGAGCCTCAAATATTGCCATGAAAGCAACGATCATCACCATCGGCGATGAAATCCTCATCGGCCAGATCGTGGATACGAACTCCGTATCCATCGCCAAGCACCTCAACGCCGCCGGCATCGTCGTACACGAAAAGGTTTCGATCGGCGACGACAGCACACAGATCGTCCGGAGCGTGGAACGCGCCCTGGGAGATTCCAACGTCGTCGTCATCACCGGGGGGCTCGGCCCCACCAAGGACGACATCACCAAAAAGACCCTGGCCGGAATGTTCGGCTGCGAACTGGTGCCCGACCAACGGGTCGCCGACCATGTGAAACGCATGCTCGAAGGGCGCGGCATCGAGTTCAACGAACTCAACCGCGGGCAGGCGATGGTTCCGGCCTGCTGCACGGTGCTGTTCAACGCCCACGGCACGGCTCCGGGCATGTGGTTCGAACGCGACGGCAAGGTGGTAGTCTCGCTGCCCGGTGTCCCCTACGAGATGGAACACCTGATGCAGGACGAAGTGATGCCGCGCCTGAAAGCGCATTTCGAACTACGCCAGATCATACACCGCACGATGATCACGGCCGGGCTGCCCGAGTCGATGCTCGCCGCAAAGATCGAAGCATGGGAAAACGCCCTGCCATCCTACCTGAAACTGGCTTACCTGCCCAATCCGGGCGCCGTACGGCTGCGCCTGTCGGCCTATGAGGTCGAGGGCGAAAGCGTCTCGAAGGAGATCGAACGGCAATTCGAGGCACTGCGGAAAATCATCCCCCACAACATCATCGGGTACGAAACGGCCACCATGCAGGAACTGGTACACAAGCTGCTCACCGAGCGCGGGCTGACCCTCGCCACGGCGGAAAGCTGCACCGGAGGCAACATCGCGGCACGTTTCACGGCCATGCCGGGTGCTTCGGCCTATTTCCTCTGCGGCGTAGTTTCGTACAGCAACGCCTCGAAACACGATATCCTGGGCGTAGACCCGGAGGTCATTGCCCGCCACGGCGCCGTCAGCGAAGAGGTCGCACGGCGAATGGCCGAAGGGGCACGACGGATCTCGGGTGCCGACTACGCCATAGCGACCACCGGTATCGCAGGCCCCGCGGGCGGCTCCGCCGAAAAGCCGGTCGGCACGGTATGGATCGCCGTGGCGACCCCACACCGGACGACCGCCATCCTCAAACAGTGCGGTTCCGACCGCGGGCAGATCATCGACCGGGCCAGCGCCTTCGCCATCAGCCTGCTGCGCGACGAACTCAACGGTAAATAATACATTCGTCCCATGCATAGAATACTTGCCTCAACCATCGGTGCACTCCTCGCCCTCACATCCTGCATGCGTCAGCAGCCCGAGGAGCGGGTGCATAAACTCCTGACCGACCGCATCCAGACCCTTGCCACGGCGGAAAGCTGCACGGGCGGTACCATCGCGGCACGCTTCACAGCCATGCCGGGTGCCTCGGCCTATTTCAAATGCGGCGTAGTGACTTACAGCCTCGATGCCAAGCAGAACTTCGTAAACATCTGCTGCGATACGATAGCCCGCTACGGCGCCGTCAGCGAACAGGTCGTACGCCAGATGGCCGAAGGCGTCCGCCATCTGGCAAATGCACACTACGCTATCGCCACGACAGGGATCGCAGGCCCCACGGGCGGCACCCCCGAATACCCGGTCGGTTCGGTATGGATCGCCGTCAGTTCGCCCCTGCGCACCACGGCCCGGCTGATCCATGCCAAAGGCGACCGCACGCAGATCATCCGCGAAGCGGGAACGGCCGCCATCGAACTGCTCGAAGAAGAGTTGCTCGCCGCCCAACCGGGCAAATAGTTTCAAATTACGGCTGATCCGTTTGTTTTTGCAAACAATTTAGCTTATTTTTGCAGCAATTCAGCCCAGCGCAAAATGAAAAGAACCTTATTCCTGTCGGTGTTGTTCGGTATGCTCCTCACCACGGCCCATGCTGAAAACGAAAGCCACCAACAAGTAGACAGTACACTTTACGCCTATTACCGCTGGTGCAACAACAACATACGCGACACGGCCGTCCTCAGCAAGGCGGACACGCTGTTCCGGCTCTCGGGCGAGAAGCACGACATCCGGATGCAGGCCGTCGCCCTGAGCTTGAAAGCCGACCATTACTATTTCAACAACAACCTCGACTCGCTCAAGGCATGGATTCCCCGCGTGCAGGATTTCGCCCGCAAGAATGACCAGATCAAGTATTACTACTTCACCTGGTCGCGGCTGATTCTCTATTATACCAAACAGGCGCAATACACGCTCGCCCAATACGAACTGGAGCAGTATATGTCGCAGGCCGAAAAGGACAATTACAAACCCGCAACCGCCGAGGCATACAAACAGCTCGGACACATCTACCGCACCCGCGGATTGAAAAAACCCGCTGTGGAATACTACCGGAAGGCAATCGATTTCATCATCCAGAACGGGCTCAACACATTCCATCTCTCGAACCTCTATTCGGAACTCGCGACCATGCTGATGGATCTGCAACGCTATCCCGAAGCCGCAGAAGCCGTCGAAAAAGGCAAGGCATGCATTCCGCTACCGGACTACATCTGGGGTCTGAAGGCCAAGGAAACGCACCTGCTCGCCCAGACAGGCCAGACCGACAAAGCCAAAGCACTTTTCAACGAGATCAAGGACGGGCAGAACGGCAACCTCTCGGAGATCAAACTCGCTGAAATCGAGGTCGCCATCTACAACCATTCGCACGAATACGGCAAGATGATCGCCGCAATCGACAAATTGATCAGGTCGTTCGAAAGAGAAGGATACAAGGAATCCTATTTCTACTACCTCTATGAAAACCGTGCAGCCGCCTACGCCGCCCTCGGCAATTTCGAAGCCGCCTACCGGGACATACAGCATTACACCGAACTCTACCACAAACAAGTCAACGACGACAACGAGAAGACACTCGGAGAATTCGCCACGCTGCTCGATGTCAACCGGTTGAACATGGAAAAAGCAGAACTGCGCCAACAGGCGCAGGAAGAGCGCCTGCACCGCACCCAACTGGGCACGATCGGCTTGGCGTGCATTCTCTTGCTGGCCGCTGTCTTCATCGCGGTAATGCTCCGCATGAACCGCCACCTCGCCCGCGCGAAGAGAGCCGCCGAAGAGAGCAACCGGATGAAAGGCATCTTCATCCGCAACATCACGCACGAGATCAATACGCCGCTCAACTCCATCGTCGGATTTGCGGAGCTGGCCGCAGCCTCGGACGATGCCGACGCCGCCGAACGACAATCCTATATAAGCATCATCCAGGAAAACAGCGGCTATCTCCAAAAACTCGTGGACGACGTGCTCTACATCGCCGGACTCGAATCGTCGGAAACCCCGCCGGCCATGAGCCCGACCGACATCAACGAATGCTGCCAGGAGTGTATTCAGAAGGTCTCACAGTCCAGTTCCCGGGCGGTGAGTATCCGTTTTGTCCCGGCACGCGAGAAATTCCACCTGCACACTTCGTGCATGCTGATATCCAAAGCCATCACCGAAATGCTGCGCAATGCCGTACATTTCGCGGCCGACGGAGAAATCACGCTCGCATATACGCTGGACGGCGGCAACCGCCGCATCACATTCACGGTAACCGACTCGGGGCCCGGCATCCCGGCTTGCGAGGCCGAGCATATTTTCGGACGCTTCGTCAAGCTCGACACCTTCTCGCAAGGGCTCGGGCTCGGGCTGACCGTGTGCCGGCTGATCGCCTCGGCCCTGGGCGGCACGATAAAACTCGACACAAATTACAGCGGAGGGGCACGTTTCGCACTTTCGATACCGTTACGTTAAACACTAAAAACCAATACAATAGACCACGCACCGGAAAATTAATGTGGATTATTAATCTTTAATTCTCATTTTTTCCTTATATTTGCACTCCCTTACGGGAATAACGAACAAATTTAGCGAAAACAACAATGAAAGTTTGCGAAATCACAGGCAAGGTAGCGATCGTGGGCAACAACGTCTCGCACTCGCACCACAAGACCAAACGCAAATTCAGCCCCAATCTGAAAACCAAGCGTTTCTGGTCCGAGCAGGAAGGCCGCTGGATCACCCTGAAGGTGTCGGCAGCCGGAATGAAAACAATCAACAAGAAGGGTCTTGCAGTAGCACTGCGCGAGGCTGCCGCACCCAAGTCCGTTTACTAAAACACCGAAGTAACAAATGGCAAAGAAAGGCAACAGGGTTCAGGTCATTCTCGAATGCACCGAACAGAAACAGAGCGGAGTTCCGGGAATGTCCCGTTACATCACGACGAAAAACAAAAAGAACACCCCCGACCGTCTGGAGCGTAAAAAGTACAATCCGTTCTTGAAGAAGGTCACCGTTCACCGTGAAATTAAATAGTTTTGAAGCTCTATGGCAAAGAAAGTAGTCGCAACACTGAAAACCGGCACGGGTAAGAACTTTACGAAGTGCATCAAGATGGTCAAGTCGGACAAGACCGGTGCTTACATGTTCAAGGAAGGCATCATTCCCAACGACCAGGTCAAGGAATTCTTCGAAGAGAAGAAATAAGTATTTTAAGAGCTAATCTTAAATACAAAGGGCATCCGATCGGATGCCCTTTGTGTTTCTCCGGCTCTCTCTCAGCGAATCAGAACTTGTGTACCGCGCGCACCAGAAAATTGTTATACTTGGGAATTTCGACGACATAGGGAGGTTCGATACCCATATGCGACGTAAAGGCCGACTTCTCGTCCTTCTCGGTCGAGGAGAAATAGTAGACCAGCCGATCCATACGCTTGCCGCCGTTATTCTTGAGGGCGTTGTTGAACCGGTTACGGGCCTGGCGGCTGGACTGCACACGCGTCCCGCCGCTGTAATTATGGCCGATGTTCAGCAGTTCGTCGATCGACGGAAGGTACCAGCCCTCACCCTTCTCGCGGCACCACTTGAATGCCGGGAAATCGTCCCACGAAAGGTTGTTCTCGGCGATGTAGGCCGCAACTTTCTCCATGTTCACACTGCCGTCGGAACGGTTGTCCGTACCGATGACGCGCAGGTCGGGCTTGCGGAACTCGCTCCAGTGCAGGTAAATCTCATCGAGCGAGATTACCAGCCCGTGCTGGCGGTCGTCGGAGAGCATACACACGACGCCCTTGATCCCGTCCTGGTTATAGAATTCGCCGATCTCGTACTCCTTGACCACATACTTCACCCCATCGGCAGGGCTGGCGGCAGGCGCCTCGGCCGCAGCGGGAGCGGCGGGAGCGGCGGGAGCGGCGGAAACCTTAGCGGGCTCCTCGGCCGGGATGGCCGGAGTCAACGGTGTTGCAGGAATGCTCGCGGCAGCCTTGAAATACTCCTTCTCGCCGTTTGCATATTGGATATAGCTGATTTCCGACACGGGCAGGACGTAAGTCGGGCCGTCGGGATTGGAGAAACGCTTGTAACGAACGGACTCGGGGGTTATCTCCGTCACTTTCGCTTCGACCTTCGAGGCGTCAGCCTTGATTATCAGGTCTTGGGCTGCGACAGTCAGTACGCCGCAAAACGCTGCCAACAGCAGCAGGATCGTTTTTTTCATCATTGCAGGAAATGTATATAGCGCAAATATAACGTTTTTTTCCAAACTTTCTTATTATCTTTGTCAGGATATATAAATATAAGTATGGGATTTTTCGATATTTTCAAAAAGAAACAGGATAGCGCCGCAGCGGACATTCCGGAGAGCCGGCAACAGCAGCAGGAAGAGCTTAACGCGGGGCTCGAAAAGACCAAGACCGGAATCTTCTCGAAACTCGCCCGTGCCGTAGCAGGCCGCTCGACGGTCGATGCCGACCTTCTGGACGACGTGGAGGAGGTGCTGATTACGTCGGACGTGGGCGTGGAAACCACGGTGAAGATTATCCGGCGCATCGAAGAGCGTGTGGCGCGCGACAAATACATGAATACGTCCGAGCTCCAGTCCATCCTGCGCGAGGAGGTCATGTCGCTGATGGAGGAGTCGCACGGCTCGGAGAAGCATTTCGGGCTCGACGCCAGGCAGGGCGAACCCTACGTGGTGATGGTCGTCGGCGTCAACGGCGCGGGCAAGACCACCACCATCGGCAAGCTCGCGGCACAGCTGACCAAGGCCGGGCTGAAAGTCTGGATCGGCGCCGCCGATACGTTCCGCGCCGCCGCCATCGACCAGCTCAAGGTCTGGGCCGACCGCGCCGGGGCGACGATGATCCGCCAGGAGATGGGATCCGACCCGGCATCGGTGGCGTTCGACACGCTGACGTCGGCCAAGGCCAACGGCGCCGACGTGGTGCTGATCGACACGGCAGGCCGCCTGCACAACAAAGTCAACCTGATGAACGAACTGACCAAAATCCGCAATGTCATGGGCAAGGTCATCCCTGGAGCCCCGCACGAGGTAATGCTGGTGCTCGACGGCTCCACGGGACAAAACGCCTTCGAACAGGCACGGCAGTTCACGCAAGCGACACAGGTCACTTCGCTCACCATCACCAAGCTCGACGGCACGGCCAAAGGCGGCGTGGTGATCGGCATCAGCGACCAGTTCCACATCCCGGTGCGCTACATCGGGATCGGGGAAGGCATCGACCAGCTCCGCATCTTCGACCGCAGGGAGTTCGTGAACGCCCTGTTCGGCCACGAAACGAAATAAAGCGCCCCACGCCTGTGAAACCAATCCTCTGGGGCTTATTGCTCGCTCTGGGATGCAGCCTTCCGGGAAAAGCCCAGCAACCGGCCGCGGGTGAGTAGCCGGGACAGGGACACCAGACCGCCCCGGTTTGCGCCGGAAC